>PXYW01000028.1 GCA_003023695.1 Sulfobacillus benefaciens
CGGCACAATCGCCAATCTGAAAATCGGCCAGCATACCCAACGGAAAAATGAGCCGCCCAAAGACCCGCCGCAAACGGACCCACCCAAGGCAAAGGAGGCGACAAAGTGGTGGCAAAAACCGATTTGGTAAGAGGCCAATGGAGCGCGGCGGAGCGACAAAATTTAGTCACGTTATACGCCCAAGGGCTGCCCTATCATCAGATCGCCAGGGAACTGGGACGGTCGTTGGGCTCCGTGCATAAACAAGCGCAACGGTTGCAGATCCGAGGGCGACACCGATGGTGGACTATGCGAGAGATCGCACTTATCCGACAACACCGATCCGTATTGCGATTGGCACAGGAACTGGGCCGCAGTTACGCCAGTGTCGCGAGTGCGCGATATCGGGCAAAGCGTTGCGCTTACGTGCAGGAGGAATTATGGGATACCTATTAGGCGGTCTCATCGGCTTTCTCATTGGCGCAATAAGCGGGGCGGTAGCGGCGTACGAAGTCATCAAGGATGAATTAAACCGGATAACGGAGGACATAGGGGTTGCGTTAAACCCAGCGAAAGGAGAATCCAATGATCACCCCGAGTAGTATCTTTTACACCGTGGCGCAAGGCGTGTTACGAGCGCTGGGAGCGACTGCCACGCAGACCAATATGAACCTGCTGATCGCCTGGATGGGCGAGGAAAACGGATGGCAGGCCACCTTTGCCTGGAAGAACCCCATGAACACCACGCTAGACATGCCAGGCGCAACCAGTATGAATGGTGCCGGAGTCAAAGCCTATCCCACGTGGGCCGAAGGCTTCGAGGCCACGGCGAAAACGTTAAACAACGGACTCTATCCGACGCTGCTGAGTGCCTTGAAAAATTCTGACGCCAACAGTTTCTTTTCTGCCGAAGGTAAAAAGGAACTGGAAACATGGAGTGGTGGGGATACGAGCTATGCCAATACCATCTATACCATCTATTCGGAACTTGCGCCGGTCCCGAGCGCCTATCTCACTGCTCATGCCGCGACCAGTGGCGAGACCGTGCCGGGATGGATGCAGGATCTCCAAAAAGGCGCAAGTACCCTAGGCGACCTATTGGGCCTCAACAACTTCGCGTCGGGCTTTAAAGCGAACCCGACCTTGACGGTAATTGTGGCGGCGACAGTCGTGGTGTTGCTAATGGACGGGATGGCCAATGCCTAAGCAGACGCTGGGAGTGGAGCCCGTGTTAGAGCCGCCCATGTTGGAGACCCCGCCAGACTTGGGACCGCCGAATCTAGCGGAAAACAGTCCCGGCAGTCCGGATCCTGAGGCCCCGGCAGCGACAACGGCCTGGACGCCAGATGTCGTGAAAATGCTGATCTCGGGTCTCTGGACAATGCTCGTCGCGTGGCGAGGACCGCATTGGGCGCTGACGCCCGAGGAAACCGATCCGTTGTGGGAGCCGACCACCATCACGTTGAATAATACGCCGGGCCTGAAAAATTTTGCGCCCGAACACATGGCCATTGCGATTACCGTGGCCGGATGGGGCACTATCGCGGCGAAACGGGCGGGATGGGATCGAGAACTGGCGCAAGCGCGACAAAAATCACCCCGGCAATCCGAACGGGCGCAGCAGGATAGTGGCGGCTCACCTTACGGGCCGAATCGAATGGAGGGATAGCATGGACATTCAGGAACAAATCAAACGAATGGAGTCAGAGATTGACCACGCGAAAGGCGACATCGGCCAAATGGGGACATTTTTGAAAGCGGTCATCTTGCCGCAAGTCAAATTGGCGGCCCGAACTGACCCGGAAAAAGTGAAAGAGGCTATTCGCCACTTGCGCGATATGTTGACGGAGATTTTCGAGTTGTGATTTCACCGAATCGACATTGCACAATCATCGGACCCAACGGGGTTGGTAAAAGCGTGTTGGCCCGATGGTATGCCGGGAAAATGCCCAGCATTATTATTGTGGACTCGAAGCACGACACCCCGGCGTTGCCGGGGTTTGTCGTGTCGGAAGACCCCAAAGCCATGGGACGCACGGCCCGTATCGTCTGGCGACCGCCCCGGCTGGCCGATCCCATCCAAACCGGGGATCTGGCCGCGTGGTACGCCCTGCAACGCGGCGCAACCTGCCTCATGCTCGACGAAGCGGCCTTAGTTGCGCCGGGACAACGAATGGGGCCTTACCTCAGGGCGGCGATCATCACCGGAAGATCGCCCGGCGTGGGCGTCTGGGCGTTGACGCAACGCCCCAAAGATGTCCATAACCTCTTTTTCACGGAAGCCTGGGCGTATTTTGTGTCACCGTGGGTCTCGGGCGTGGACATGGATAAGATTCAGGGCTTTTTGCCGGAAGAGTTTGGGACTAAACGCCAAAAACTCTTAGCAAATGTTCCTGCTGAGGCCAGCCGCTACGCCTGGTATGTGGTAGAACGAGGGCAGAGCCGCGGGAACATCATCCGCGTGCCACAAAAGGAGGCAAGACCGTGAAATTCACGATAGGAGATATGCTGAAAATCGGGCTAATCGCCGCCGTCTTTATTTGGCTGTTGAAGCTCGTATTCAACATGGTCAACATTCCCGGCCTCAGTCCTGCCATCGAAGGACTATAAGGAGGGGGAGCCATGCGACAAACCATTAGACCACTCAAGACCGTGCCCTATGCGGCAGGCCAGATTGATATAGCCATCCCTCGGGTCGGCTATTTAAGCCGTCTTTGGATTCGTTTTTCGGGGACCCTGGACAATAGTGGGACGGCAGCCGGAACAGCCGGATGGCGATCACCGTGGGAGCTCCTACAGTCAGCCCGGCTGAACGTGAACGGGAACTTGTTTCCCCAGTCGGCGGACGGGTATGGCTATGAATTGTTGGCCCGAGCTATGCGACCCGGATATGTCGATGATTCATCCATGGGCGTGGCCGTAGGCGATAACACCGTCGAATTTACCACACAATTGCCCTTGGCCGTCACGGACGCGAACCTGACCGGGGTGATTTGGACAGGCAACTCCGAAACGACGACCATTTTAGAAACCGTGTGGCGTGCGGCGGACGATCCGGCCTTTGCAACCGGCCCGGCAGCAGGCACCTTAAGCCTGACCGGGACCATTGAAGTGTGGGGCGAAATCTTTATGTTCGGCGCAGGCGAACAAAAGCCCGACCTGAGTACGTTACACAATTTCACCGTGCTGTCGCAAGTGCTGAACAGTACCGGGGATCAGTACATCAACTTGCCGACGTTAAACCAGGTCTATTTGCGGATCTTCCACGTGATTGAGAACAACGGTGTGGCGTTGGGGTACACCCAAGGCATGTTGGATCACATTAAGATCGAAAGCTACGAGGACCCATATACCATCTCGGACGGGGAGTTTCAGTCCATGCAGAACTATCGCTATCTCGGGAAGCTTCCGTTATCAACAGGAGCGCGAGTCATCGACCTGTATTGGACCCGGACCCTGCGGGACGTGATTAACTCCACGGGGCTCTCGTTATTGCAAAGCATCATCAATGTGCCGGGAGGTACGGCGATTGCGGCCCCGGCGAAGATCTACACCTATATCGAGTCGATGAGTCCCTTAAGTTAGGAGGCGGGAGGCACCATGAACTTAGAAGCCTTATATGGCACCAAAGAGGCGGCGAGTCTGTCTCGCGCCGGGGCCCAGGCACTGGGCCTCATGAGCCTCCAGTCGCTGCCATCGGCCATCTCGCCTCTCGACACGCAAAAGGCCATCCAAGCCGCGAAAGCCAAACAAAGCAAAGGGTGGAACTCCCCTTTGATTTTTCTGGCGATTGCGGCCCTGATTCTGTGGGCGATATGGAGGTGGTAACATGGCAGTCTTAGGGGCATTCATGCGAGATATTCAAGCCAACGCTACCCTGTATTTTGTTCTGTTGGGGCTGGCGGGACTGGACCTGGTAGTCGGCGCAGGCCGGGCCTTAGTGCAAAAGCGTTTTACGTCGAGCGCTTTGCGGCAGTCCATCGCCAAAGTCATCGAAGAGTTGGCGCTGCCGATGCTCTTGAGCATTATCGGCATGGCCGATGGGTCGCTGGGCCTGTTGGTCCCGGTTGCGCTGTGGTTGGCGATTGTGAGCGAGGCGACTAGCATTCTCGAACACCTCAAAGGCAAAACGTCCTCGACATTCATGGCCGAAATCCTGAAATTGTTGGGTGCGGCGCATGTGCCGGGATCGACCAACACCAAGGGGGGATCGTGATGGAGGATGTCATCCTCATCCTGATCCTGCTCTTGGCCGGATTTTTACTGGTTAAGTATTTGGCCGGGTCCTTCGCGTCCAAAGCCGGAACCTATACGTCGGAAATTGGATCGGCAGCGAGTACGGCGATTAAAGACATCACGGCAGCCGGATCGAACACGGCCAAAGAACTCGGGACCCTGGCGCATAACGTCGAAAACAACCTCTTTAACGGGTATGCAGACGCGACCAAGCATTCGACCGTCCAGAAAGCGCCGACGCAAAGCACCTACACGAATGCTGTCAAGAACCAACTGCAAGCGGGGATCATCACCGGAAACAACTTGGCTGCCGCTCCAGCAGGCACGGCGGGTGCAGCGGCAGGCAGTGCGCCGATAGACTTTCTGGCTGGGCTGTCTCAAGGGGTCCAAAGCAGTTATAAAGCGGCGGAATCAATTCCGGCCTTTAAAGCGCTAGGCAACCGGATCAACGACCTGGGCAATTTTGGAGCCAATAGCTTAGACCGCGTGATCGGCGCAGGCGTTCATGGCGTGGAAGATGTCGGATCCTGGATCGGCCATTTATTCTAGGGGGGAAGACACATGGCGAAGCAAAATAACCTCATGAGCACGGCCCTGCTGATTGGCGGCGCGGTGGTCGTCTTCCTGCTGTGGAAGAATGGCACCTTGACCAAGTGGTTCGGGTCTCTGTTCGGCGGGACTGCTCAAAACGGCGCAAGTCA
Organism: Sulfobacillus benefaciens; assembly: GCA_003023695.1. GTDB lineage: Bacteria > Bacillota > Sulfobacillia > Sulfobacillales > Sulfobacillaceae > Sulfobacillus_C > Sulfobacillus_C benefaciens_A. The sequence goes on from PXYW01000028.1 coordinate 4,917, forward strand.
AACGACCACGCAGGAGCAGGGATCGAGCCAAGCGACCCAACAACAGTCCGCCTCGTCCGGAGCGTCGAGCCAAAAGACGGCCGCGAAAACCAGCACGTCAGCCGCAGGCGGCGGAACCTACACCGTGCAGTCCGGCGAATCGTTGTCGAGCATCGCGGCGAAGTTTGGCGTGAGCTTAAGCGCATTGGAGAACGCTAATCCGCAAATCACCAATCCCAACCTCATCTATCCCAACGAATCCATTAACCTGCCGTCGGGCGCGCAAAGCGCGGGGTCGTCGGGCTACACGGGGTCAGGCACACCGGGCTACACCCAAAGCGATGCAGAGAAAATGGCCAGTCAGACGGCCAGTCTGCAAAAGGCGCGACAGGTGTACCAATCCAAAGGGACCAGCGTCTCTGTATCTAGCAATGGCACCACCTATCAGGTGCAGCACACGTCGCAAAGCCAACCAAAGAACACGACATACACGGTTCAGTCAGGCAACACATTGTCGGCCATTGCCAGTGCGAACGGTATGAGCCTGCAAGAACTTCTGGCGTTGAATCCGAGCATCACAGATCCGAATCTTATCTACCCGGGCCAAAAAATCACAGTGCGCGGGAGCGGATCGACCGGATCCGTGTCGTCGACGACGGATTACAGTACACAGCGGCAAACAGGCGGTGGAACGCTGATTAACGTGCGATATCGTCCCCAAACTCACACGTCGAACACGAGCGAGACCGTGCGCGTCCAATCGGGCCAGAGCCTGTCGGCCATCGCCGCCGCGCATGGGATCAGCCTGGCGCAAATTGAAGCGATGAACCATCAGATCTCAAACTTTAACCTCATTTATCCGGGGGAAGAGGTGCATATCTGATGAGCCCGTTTATCCAGCAACTGGTCCTTGTAGGCAGTGCCCGGCTGTATGAACAAGGCGTTTTTACCGCAGCCGGAGAGGAATCGGCGTTGACGTTGGCTCCCAACGCGAATTATGTCTATGTGCTGTATGAACTGGACCTGAGTCCGCATGATATTAATTTAGTGGTGGCCCTGACGGGTCCGAATATCGTGGGGGGCGCGAGTATCCGGAGTCTGGGTTATCCCGTGGACGCCGCCTATCTCGCAACACCGGAAGCCCCGATTAACCTGACCGTGCAAAATGGAACGGATTCGGCCACGTTTGTGACCGTTCGCTACGCGCAACTGACGAGCCTGAAATATCGTCAGATCGTCGATCCGAGTTACCAAGGCGAGACGGCGGGATGGGCTGCGCAACTGAGCCGGGTCAACGCCATGCCCTCCGGCGTCAGCACACAAAGGAAGGGATAAATCATGGGCGAAATCCTCAATGCCGGGATGCAGTGGCGTGGCTACAACACCCCGGACCCGAACAATTCGTATACGACCACCACGGCGGGAGAAGCCCTGACACAAGCCTTTACCCAAACGGTCAACCGCGTCGTGGTCTATAACCAGGGCGCAGTGCCGTTGTACGTAAAATTTGGGGGCACAGCAGCGGCAGAAGATAACTATGACGTGGTCTTGCCGCCATTGACGGGGATCGCAGGCGGCCTCAACACGAATGCGGTCTCGGTATATTCGGCAAATGATGCCCAAGTGTACCTGGGGGGATTCCGCGAGGATAACACAGCGCCATAAAAGGAGGCGGACTATGAGCGAGTTTACCGTGTTTAAGGTGCCCGGCCAAGTCACGGCCCCGACACTGATTGGCACGTTTGGGTATGCCGATTTTGCCGCAGACGCCACATATAGCGCGAACATGGTGGGAGATCTGCATCGAAACGCCAAACAGCGGTCGTTCATCATTTCCAACACACTCAATGAGGCGATTACCGAGGTCGTGATGTATCTCTTTGACTCGACGCAGGATGCCAATAACAACGCGGCAGGCGGCATGAATTACACAGACTCGGGGGGGATTGGAAGCCTGGGCTACGGTCAGTACACCAGTGAAGCTGCCGGCATTCTGGCGGCGCACTTTGATAGCGTAATGGTGAATATGACGATGGGAGCCACGGCCCCGACAGCCGGAGAAGTGCAGATCTATGTGGTGGAGGTGTTCTAATGGCCTCCAAAAAATTCGTGCAGCTGGAGCGGCATGTCGAAGCTGAATACCGGAAAAAAGGGTATGGGCTCAAAAAGGCCCGACGCATTGGAAAGGCGGTGGCAGGAGAAGTGGCGACACGCAAACACAAACGTCGTGGGACCCGGCACGTCAAACGTGCAGCCCGGTCCGTCACGCGGGGACTCACGCGGTTCGGGCGTCGGGTCTGGAACCGCTCCATCTTTTAAATCAAGGGGGTGAAACGCATGGCACACGGACACGGGCATAAGAGAGGCTGCCGGTGTGGATTTTGTCGGCGGAGTCATGAATTTACGCGACACGGGAGGCGACGACATGGAAAGAGATAAGGTCATAAGCCTGGGCCTCATTGCGCTGAGTCTCATATTCCTCGCGTGGTTCGTGGGTCGGATCCAAGGCGAGGCCAAGGAACACCGGCGCAATGAGATGCAGGGCGTCAAAGCGCGTTTGTTCAAGATGGAACAAGCACAACACACTAAGAAAGAAGGGGAGTAACTTGGGAAAAATAGGGGGCAATGGCCCAACTGCGACAGGATGGGCGACAGGAACGATGGCAGGCGGCGATCCTTGCTATAAGGTGCCTGCGTACTATGTGCAATCTGGAGATACCGTCACCAGTATCATCCAAAATTTTTACAATGTTGCCACGGTGGATGATTGTCTTTTAGGGGCGTTTATTGGCGCGAATCCGGTAGGAGTAGCCGGATGTGCCATAACTAATTGCGAAGGAAATTTACTCGCAGATGCCTGGGTGGTATTGCCGACGAGTCTCTATGACGCTTATACTGGCGAAACCTATTCCTTCGGGTGTGCCTATTGGGTTTCAGACCCCACACCGTCCGGTTTGGTGACAACCACAGGAAGTTGCGACTATTATCCTTGCGGAGGATTGGCGACGTTTGCTGACACATGCGGATACGGAACGGTCTCGTGCTAAAAGTGCTAACGAGAAAAAGTAATAAAGTGCCAATCCTGACGTGGCAATAGCGACCGGGCTGTTGTGACATTAGCCATGGGTACACCGGTGAACCGTTCCTTGCGCCCCGTGATGGGCAACGGCACGTTCGACCACCATAAGGGAGCGGCTATGGAATATTCGTTCGTGTCAGGGCCGTAGGCGCTCATGTAGTAACTGCCCGATTGCGGAGAATAGTAAATAGGAGGGCAGTTCTGGTAAACCCATTGTCGTCGTAACCAGGATGCTTGAGAAGACATTAAAAGAGCCTCCTCGGGCAGTATGCCTTTCACGGTGATTGTGACCATTTTCGGAGCCAACGAAGTCGGCGATGGAGACACACGCGTGTGGCGGGAAGCGAAAATAGGAGCAAAAAGCCACGCGAAAACCGCGAGGAACACGGCGCCCACGGCAAGCCCTAGGCGCCATTCGATGGGGATTTGGGTATGAGTCATAACAATTAACCTCCTTGAATTGGGGATAAATCGCTGGTTGACAATTGCACACTGTTAAGAATATGGCTCAGTTCCGGTCCATTAGGACCTGCTGTCCAGACCGTAATAGCGCCTTGCACAGTAGGGGCCGTATAAACAAAGCCTTGAAAGCCTTGGCAAGAAAACGGATACACATTGCTCTCAATGGCGGTAATGGCGCAACCGGCTTGCGGCAATGCCAAGGACGGGTCAAATGCGTCCGATCCGTTCGTCACGTTGTGGTTGGCACCATAGGCAGTATTTACTTGGACGTTGAGCTGATTGGCTCCCCCCGGTGACGTCCACGTCAACGTGGCCCCGGAACCGCCGCCATCGTTGACACTCGGCACGGCGTTCCAGGTGCTCGGAAAAGAGGCGGTCCCCAGCTGATTACCAGACAGCATTAAGGGCGTGGACACCCACGAAAGGCTAGGCGTCGCGGAGGATGTGGGAGTCGCGGGAGAACTGGACGGTGCTCCCGAATCAGCGGAAGGGGATAAGCTCGGTGAGGGAGAGCTCTCACTCGGGCCACTAGACGGGCTAGCCGAAGGACTAACCGAAGAAGGCGCGGCTGATGAGATGGCCGCGGAACTCGTACGCGTCGTATTGTAAGGAATCCCCATCACCGTCTGCCCCGCTGCCGTGGTACCACAACCCGTGAGCAAGACGGTGCCCGAGGCAATGGTCAGAAGGAAGGTGGTTTTCATGAAGAATCAATGCTCCTTTTCGCGTGACAAATGGATACGGCTCTCGCTATACTGCCACTGGAACCTCTTGCAGGAACCCGCTGCCAGATAGCCCTTCGGGGCTATCTGTGCTTTGCGGAAAGTTGTGAATCGCATCCAATCGCATTGACAAAACGTTCCATTGGTTTTAGTCTTAGCATAGCGGTGACTGAAAAGCAAGGGGTCAACGAGAACCAACGGCGAAGCGAGAGCGAAGCAATGTCCGATAAGGAATATTATGTTAACTTAGAAGAAAAGCCTCCCCTGTATTTCGGCAGATTGCCCCTATATGCCGGACCCGGGATTTTTCAAAAGGCGTACCTGCGGGGCTTTGCCACTATCGCAAGGCGATTCAGCTATTGTCTAAATCTAAAGTCTTATGGCTCGTGAGACGAAGGGATCATTCCCCACGGGTGGCACCATGGTATAATTCCTCGCATTAACACAGACAAGGGGAGCCCCAGATGCACCGTGAATTTTCTTGGCCAGAGAGTATGGATCACGAACTTCAAAGCATTGAACAATTAGAGGTTGGCAATGCCGGTCAGTGGCTGCAAAGTCAGCGAGCGAAAGGGCTTGATGATAGTGCTATCCATCTCCTCCTGGCTTTGGCTTCTGCACGGTTTGTGGATCACCATGGCCCATTCCTTGGCCATGGGATATTTAACGGGGGGCCGATGTTGCGTGCCGCCTCCCTTTTGCCGCGTCCGTACCGAAACTTGGCATTATTGCAGCAAACAGCCTATGTTGTCGACCTGTTGCAACAACCAAATTATGGACCATATTTGCTATTGGAAATGTTACCGTTTATTGAAGACACGGTGGAGGCAAGTCGAGCCCAATTATGTGCAACCATTGAGTCGGGCGAGCATGCACTAGAAGCTGAGCATCGCCTTGTCGGACTGTTGAAGACCGACAGCGCAGCCGACGTTCATCGGCTCCTGATTGAGATAGCCCTCAGGCAATTCCATGAAAACGAGCATCGACTGCTCATTGTACACCGTGCAGCCCAACTGATGGACGACACCCGCGGCTGGACGTGGGTCGAACCCATTTTTCGGCCCGCTGTCCAATATCTGGGTACCCACCCCATTGTCAGGCATCCCGACATTTGGGATGTCCCTGAAGACATTGTTGAGTGGCATGGTTCGGTCGCGAATATCGAAGCTGCCGTCGAACAACTCATTGATGCGGATTACGGCGACGAAACCCGTATGCTGCGCGAAATGCTGTACTTAAGACTACCTTTACTCGAAATTATCAGCGTAACGGGAGCGGAGATGCTGTGCCGCTCCGGATTTGACGCACACGCGGTAACAGGCATACATTGCATCCTCGATCTGCTCCATGATTCAGCGGCAACGCCTCGCGTGAAGGCGTTGGCCGTCGACGCTGCCCTGTTAGGCCAGAGAACTCGACGCCAAAAGGCCCAACGGTCAACTTGGCGACAGCTCCTGCGGCCAAGGCCCCTTCAACGGACTGTAGACGAATTGCGGGATATTGTCGCTCATGATGGTAGTGGCTTTTATGCGATGGAAGCGGCAGGTGGCATGCTCCTAGCAGGAGTTGATGCCACAGCCATTGCCCGGACACTCATGGAAGTGGCGTTGACTACCTCGGGACCGTTCGACGCAATTCACAATGTCAAGATGCTATGGGGACAACTGCTTGAAACCCGCCGAAGCCGCTTCCCTGAAATCTCGTGGAAACACTTAGCGGCCGGGGCGCGGGTCGTGGCAGAAACGGCAAAAGAGAGTACCGTGGATGTTGCGCCTATTATGTCCCTGTGGCATAGCATGGAACTATTCAAGGGCCATTAACGTGTCACTGAGTCCTTGTGATTTTGGTGGAGGTTCTCGAATATGGGATCAGTTTGGAAGACTCCAGATCCTTTAGGAAGATTGGTTTGGATGCCAGTGAAGTGACTTTCAATAGCCTTTCGCCCTGCCGTCTAATTGAGCGTAGACATCGGATAATACGGTGGTTGCGATTTGGGAATCTCCTGCGGGTGCTACCACAGATATCATAAACATCAATCCTCCAAGACGATTGCGGTCCATGTTGTTGAGATCGACAAGCCGCCATTCTTCAAGCGCGTCGGACAACCTGAAGCCCTCCAGCACCCGATGTGGATTTACGTATTCGACGTTAAGCAGATTTTTCAAGGAAGATACCATAGGCCCAGTGTAAGCAGCCCCGTAACTGGCAGAGGATTTTTGGGAACTGGGGAAAATGGACGCCGTTGCCCAGATAGCACAGCCTACACACCCAGGAGTATCCGACACCATGATGCTTACCTGATCCGCACTCAAGTTCACATCCCACGACCCGTCAGCACCGACAATGGTTTTGGGGCTCTGCATCCCCACTAACCCAGGAATATATATTGAAGAATTATGTCCTATGTTGAGGGCATATGCCGCCCAATGGAATTGGCTTGATGCCACAGGAAGCACGACCGTTTGCGGCAGCGGCTGAAGGACTTCTTGTACCCCATACTCGGCCTTAATTGGTACCACCGTTAGTGACTCCTGAAGAGTAGACGCCGTTACTCGCGGCAAAGGTGCAGGCGCTACGGGAATGTTGTTGCCAAAGATGTTGCGCAATTCAGCCGCAGACACGGCGGGCGCCTTAGATGGATTCTGCACCGAGATATGATGACGGTTAGCGGACCGTTCTGTAGATTGACCTTGAGAAGTTGCCGTAGCCCCTACCCCACAACCTCCCACCACTACCAGCACTAAGGCCAATCCGGTAACTAAAACGCCATGTTTAACCATGTTCCAACCTCCTACCTTAGTTTTTTGTATGAATTCCCTAGTTAGAACCCGGGGCCTCTTAAACATCATTACACGATACATAACGCTGGCACACTCCAAAAAATCACCTCAACGGCGTTGTGATTATTCACCTATGGATTCGAAAACGTACCACGTTTAGTTGTACATGTAGCCGTGGAATACTGGTATCATCATTAGGGATAAGGCTTATCCCTTAGACCAAAAAAGGCGGTTATAACTATGGTAGCAATATTAGGAGGTCGGGTCGAAACAGTGACCAATGGCGCAATTGCCCACGGCACCGTATTAATCGGTGACGATGGTAAAATCGCAGCCGTTGGAAGGGAAATAGATATTCCGGTCGGAGCAACCATTATCGACGCCTCTGGTCAATATGTATTTCCAGGTTTTATTGATTCCCATTCTCATATTGGTGTTTTTAGCGACGGCGAAGGCCGTGGTAGCGCAGATGGGAATGAATTAACAGACCCAGTAACACCTGGAGTGCGGGTGATTGATGCTTTTAACACAGCCGATGTGGCCCTACGCGATGCAATTCAGGGCGGTATTACCACAGCTTGGGTTACCCCAGGCAGTGGCAACGTGATTGGTGGACTGGGTTCTACCATACGCTTGTGGGGGCAGAACATCGATGATATGGTGCTTAAGTCCCCGTCGGGAATGAAGAGCGCCATGGGAGAAAATCCCAAACGCGTCTATGGTGACAAACAAAAGATGCCTTCAACTCGCTTAGGTGTGGCGAGAGTGATGCGACAAGCTTTTTACGATGCCCAGGATTATCAACGACAACTGGAGAAGGATCCCGAACATAAGCGCAGTGTGGATTTAGACGCCCTAGTCATGGTATTGAACCGCGAAATCCCCTTTCGCACTCATGCTCATACTGCGGACGACATCTTGACAGCTCTAAGAATTGGTCGCGAATTTGGCGTCGATCACATCATTGAGCATGGCACCGAGGCGTATAAGGTAGTCGATGAATTGTTGCGATATAACATACCGGTCTCGTGCGGTCCCGCATTAGTAGCACGGGTAAAAGTAGAGGTACGGGGACGCTCGTTCAAAACTCCGGGTATTTTGGCTAAAAACGGTATTAAGGTGTCTATCATAACGGATCACCCTGTGGTTCCTGAACAATATTTAGTGGTGAGTGCCGCCTTGGCTGTACGCGAGGGCATGGAAGAGCAAGATGCGATTCGTGCATTGACGCAAACCCCAGCCGACTTATGTGGAGTAGGTGACCGTCTAGGGTCCATTGACCCAGGGAAAGATGGCGATATCGTCATCTGGAATGGCCACCCATTCGAATACCGGAGCACAGTCGCCAAAACCATTATTGGTGGGCAAGTCGTATACGACGCCGACAACCGAGGGATCCTGTAGCAACTAGTGGCCCCGAAAATACACTCTCGGGGCCAAACCGAGACAATTGAAGGCGCCTTGCGAAGTCTTTCCAATAGACGCACAGACCTATAACGGCATTATCTTTGAAGTGCATTATGTCATTTGCAGTTAAAGGTTGGCCCCTCCGGTAACATTAATAGCTTCACCAGTTATGAAAGCAGCATCAGGTCCCGCTAAGAACCCCACTACTTTAGCCACGTCTTCCGGTTCCTCAATCCGTTGCATAGGAGTCAGGCGAATATATTCGTCAAACACTTCGGATGGCGCCATACCTCTTAATTGTCCTTCCCATCCCAATTCTCGCTCTTGCATTGAAGTCTTTACGAATCCCGGGCAAACAGCATTGACGCGAATACCATATTGTGCCACCTCTAAGGCAACACTCTTAGTAAATCCGATCACAGCCCATTTCGAGGCCGCATAATGAGCCAATAACGGTACTCCCTTAACCCCTGCCATCGATGCAGTGTTTATGATGACTCCCCGTTGCTGTCTTATCATGATGGGCAACACGGCCTTAGTCATCAAGAAAACCCCTTTGGTATTTACAGAAAAATTGAAATCCCATTCTTCCTCGGTCATATCTACCACTCTTTGCATAGTGGATACCCCGGCATTGTTGCATAACACATCAACCATACCATAAGTAGCTACGATTTCCTGCACTGCAGTACTTACACTGCTAGCCGACGTGACATCAACGTGAGTAAAATGTTGGACTACCCCGTCACTTATCAAATTGTCCGGTGCCACAAGATCTAATACGGCGACCGTAAATCCGTCATCATACAGACGACGACTGATTGCCTCGCCAATACCACGTGAGCCCCCAGTCACTATTGCCACGCCTTGATTATCTGCCATTGAACTGTACCCTCCTGTGTTAAGCACTTAATCTAATAAATCTTGTGTTCTATCATAAAGAGCTCGATATTTGAAATACCCACGGTCATAGACATCTTTAGTTTCGGGATTCGGCTCATGCCATACGCGTTCTGTCTCTATAACATCTAAGACCGCGCGTTGGGGAAATTTTCCCGTACCCATCGCAGCCACAATGGCTGCTCCCATAGCACTGCCTGGATGGTGGGGAAACGCTAAAATGGGGATTTGAAGCATATCAGCAGCAATTTGGCGCCAGAGTGCTGAGCGAGCTCCCCCATTGGTCGCAAAGACGCGATTTATAGGAAATCCCGCCCCTGTAATCACGTCCACGTGATGGCGAAAGCCATAAATCACACTTTCCAGCACAGCCCGAAACAAATGAGCGTCAGTATGATGAAGCATTAACCCAAACACAATGCCTCGCGCGGCTGGGTTTAATATGGGTGTTTTCTCACCGAGAAAATAGGGCAAAATCACAATCCCGTCACTTCCGGGTGGGATCTTGGACGCTTCCTGGTCCAATTGGGGTAATAATGAGTCATGGGCCTTGATCCGGTCTAAAAACCATCGAACTAATGACCCGCTAGCCGCCATGCAACCGTTTATCAAGTACTTTCCAGGTAAATCGTGCTTATCGAAATACAGTTGAGGATGGAATACTGGCTCATCAGTGCAATATAAAATATCACCTGCCCCACCAAATTTGATTAGTAAGTCCCCAGGCTCTTCCACTCCCGCAGCCAATGCCGAAGCAACGTGGTCTGCACTACCATACATCACTGGAATTTCTGGTTGCATACTCCATTTTTCAGCTATCCGGGAATCCAAGTAGCCGGCCACATCTAAAGACTCGCCTGTCGATCCAAACCATTCTGTAGAAACCCCAAATGTCTGGAGGTACTCTTCCATCCAGGTTTGGGCCAAAATATCGAAACATCCACTTTCCACAGCCCAATTGGACTCCACTGCAAATTGTCCAGTTAACAGACCACGAATGTAATCATAACTACCGACAATCCTACGAATGCGTTGCCAGTTATTTGGTTCATGTTTTTTGACCCACAGAAGTTTGGGTAACACGTGCTGCTGGTTTAACGAACTGCCCGTCTTGCGAAACAATGTGTCGACATCTATGACCTTGCTCAGTTCTTGAATTTCTTTGCCAGTCCGCCCATCACTTTGCTGTATGGAACGCCGCACAGGGCGATTGTTCTCATCCAACAACACCACAGCGGGTACCATACCACATACCGAAATGGCATTAACCTTCTGTATCTCTTTAGGATAAGAGGATGATAATCTTCCGACGGCTTGATTCATGCCTTTAACCCAGTCGTCCGGACTAGCCTCAGCCCACCCAGCATGCTCACTGTATAGCGGATATTCATCGCTGCTAGACGCCATATAGCGGCCGGATTCTACGTCAAGAATTAAGGCTTTCACGGCAGTAGTGCCAATATCAATTCCCATAACCCAATTCATCTGACACCGCCTCATCCCGCAATCAATTGGCGCATCAAACTACCCTTGCCAGTATCTATCGTTACCAACGCCCCTTTTAAAGTGCCATCGGAATACTCGGATCCTGGGTTTATGCACGTAGACCGACCCAATTTGGTTATTCCAGCAGATTCATGAATATGACCATGCAACCCCAAAAGGGGTTGATATTTTAAGATGAAATCCCGAACCGCTGCACTTCCGACACTCGCCATCTGTACCTCCCCAGCTTCGACGACGGGCTTTAAATCAGCGGTCAATTGCGGTGCTTTGTCCAGCGGAGTATTGTACGGGGGCACATGTATATTAAACACTGCGTTTTCAAACAGCGGAATTTGGGGCGCAAGGTTCTCTAGCCTCTGGCCAATCTCGCTATCATCTAGCTCGCGTGGCGAATCCCATGGCGTGCGATTGCTCCACCCAAATGATAGCATCCAAACTCCTTCTTCAATTTCTCTTACACTTTCGTCGGGATTGATCACAAACGGGCCTTGGTTAATTGCCGACACCACGACATCGTCATCATCATTGCCGGGAGAAACAAAGACTTGCACTCCTGTTCCCTTGAGGCGTTCTTCCGCCAATTCGAACCATCCCGTGAGACTTTCCCTTATTACACGGTGAAACATTTCCTCACGCGCCTTGGAGTTTTGAGCCAGAAACTCCGTCTCATCCGGCGTAGTCACGTAGTAATAAAACCCATTACTCCGGATTTCTTTGAAAAGGTTCGGCAATTCGCTCTCAGATACATCTTGTACCTGATGATGCACTGTGGCACGATAAGTGCTAGCCGATATTTTAGTGACTGGCACTACCACTTTTCCAGTTATGTCGCCACCTAAGATCAAAACATTAGCACTATAGAATTGGGCAGCGTTAATAAATTTTCTAAAGCAACGGTCAGACCCATGGATGTCGGTAGCAAAGAAAATTTTCAAGGTCTTACCTGATGCGCGTTTTTGAAACAATTTCATCGTTTAACCTCCTCGGGGGTCTCATACCACGGCATCTTGCGTCCAATTTTCTCCCGCATGCGAAACTTTAGCGATTTTGGAGATGTTGTCATCAGAGTTCGTAATTCCTGGATGTTGTGCAATACCACATCCAGTTCCTTATCCGATACATATTTCGCAGCACGTTGGGAAACTTGGTCCATAGTATCAGAAGACGTGGTCAAAAGTCCCCAGTCATTACCAAATACCTGTGCTAAGGTATTCCGATTGAGACCTCGGTCATCGTCCCCAAGCGACCAGTCGAGAAACATGGTCACCAAATCCTTGACGTCTTTTTCGTTCAATTGCACTATTTGGAGTTTTGTCAGCAACAATTGACTGGGCGTAATGGTATATTCCATGTTCTCTGTCCCCACTAATAAGTCCAACTTGTGACATTGTTCAAACACCCCAACAAAGACATCCACTTGCAGCCCAGGATCATTATGGTCGGTGAATAACAGGCGCGTTTCTCCGTGTAATGCATTAAATCGGCGGTCAGGTTCAAAACCAGCCTCGGCAAGGATGGGGGCAAGCTTGCCCCCATCCTTACGGCGGACAACGAGGTCGATATCCTTATAGGCACGTTGCAGAACAGGATGATGTTGGGCTGTTGGGGCGAGCAAATAGAGAGCCAACCCTCCTAATAGCCTAGCATGAATGCCTTTTCCTTCGGCACTGACAACAATCTTCTTCGCCCGTTCCGCTAAATCCATGAGCCCTCTCCTTTCTCTAACTATTTCTATTCCGGAGGAATCGCTTTAAAAGACACTGATAAGTCGAACCCTTCTCGCTTTCTATATGCGGACATCACCCAGTAGTAAATTATGGCTAGGATCGGTACAACAAAAGCTTCAACCATGGGTACTGGCTTGGTACTGAGCCCAAAATATGGTGTAGTTAACGCGATAAGTAATACCGCGATCCAAATCAAAAGTCCGATGACCCCAGATAATGTGAGAATCGGCACCCCAAACAACTTACGTTGTACCATCTGTGAAGACTCATTAAAGAGGTCGCGACGACGGAACGGAAATACGATTGCGCTGATGCTTACCACAATAAACGCTGCAGCCATGACGGCAATGATGTTTATCAAGAATTCGGACAACCCCATATAGACATTAGCCACGTTAATGAGCTCAACGACCACACCGATTACAATTGTGGCTTTCACTGGGGTATGGAATCGCTCTGAAACCTCAGCCAACGATTCTGGCATCAATCGGTCAAAGGCCCACGCAAAAAGGTTTCTAGTGCCCAACATGAACCCTGTAGGTGTCCACCAGAATATGGCCAAAATAAAGCTGAGTCCAATATAGTCACGCAAGAAAGCCGGCAAAGAAAAGAATCGCGCTAAAGCCGGCAATACGTAGGGCACATTGGAAGGCAATTTAGCCGCATCATTGAATCCAATGTACGCCAATGCGTTGTAAAGGTTATATCCTGTGGAATGAAACACCAATAGCGTTCCAACAGTGTACAACACGGCTGAGACCAACAGACCTCCCATGATCGACGTCACAGCGGTCTTTCGCACATTCTTAACTTCTCCGGCAAAATATCCCGTCCATTGGAATCCGGTGTAGACTTGGAAGGCGTAGACCATAGCAAAGAGCGTCATCATCCAATTGATTCCGCTTCCCTGGGTAGCTCCCATGTGATGAGCAATCGCAATAATGCTTGTAGCGCTATGTCCAGTAGCTGCTTCTAAGCGAGATTGAAAGGCCGATGCGGGGGTCATCGCCATCCCCACCAGCCAAACACCCATGCCTATCCAAACGAGCCAAAACATCCACCTCATGTAACGAGCTACGCGTCGCACTCCGGTAATCATGAGTAGAGTGAACAGGATGGTCAGAACTGTGGCAATACCGAATTCCCACCCCGGTTGCGAAATGGTGGTAATGATTCCGCTTGGCAGACCCCAAAGATAAAAGACTGCGGGGCCGAAATAACTAATCATGGTTGTGAAGTTAAATGAAACCCATGTCAAAAACACGAAGGTTAACGCGGCATTGGTTACAAACCCGAGTCCCGGAGTCAACGTGCGACTGACCCAGACGTAGTCGCCTCCGGATCGTGGCATTAAGTTGGTAAAGTATAGGTAGACCGCACCGAAAGCTACCATTAATATGGCTGCAATGATAAACGAAACGGCGACATTGGCTCCTGCAAACACAGCAGGAGAAAACCCAAGGGCCTCTGAAATTCCAACGGGGATTAGGACTGCCGAAAACACCAGGTTAAAAGCATCAAACGGGGACAGTTCGCGCACCAAACCAGTGGCGTTTCGCACAAATAGTTCTTTTGACTGCGCCATATACTTCGATTCTCCTTTCTAATCAGGGGAATTAGGTCGCCAATTGAAGTCGGAAAGTTTTTACTGTGGTCATTAGGTGTTTGGCGCGGCTCTTATCTACAGCATTGAATGTTTTACCGTCATATTTTAAGGCTGTGCCAATAATGGCCCCATCAGCAACGCTCAAATACTTTTCCACGTTGTCTTGTCGCACCCCTGTGTTGACAAAAACAGGCACCTCGTCCAGCAGGCTGGTCACTCTCTCTAACTCACTGGAAGCCACCGGACTTCCTGTCATCGGCCCAGATACACAAATGCCATCGGGCAAACTTGAAAAAGCGACCGACTGCGCGATTTCGGCAATCGAGCGACGACCAAACGGCGAAGCAAACTCAGCGGATACATTAAATAGCAGGCGGATATTTTCAGGATTACCCAACTGTGCACGCAGTCGAACGGCTTCAGCTGCCCGACTTTGCCATAGGCCCATATCGCTTTCGTAAATTCCAGTAAACACCTCACGAACAAAGCACGCTCCTACTGAATGAGCAAGAGCTACCGCTGCGACTGGGTCCCATAAAATGTCTACGCCATATGGGATAGAGATCTCAGACTTGGTCCGTCCAATGACATAGGCCATAGAAGCAATGGTGCTGGGTTGAGCAGTAAACTGATAAGGGCGGTCGTTTTCGTTGCAAAACATTACGCCGTCCACGCCTGCCTCCTGAAGGGCTTCTAAGTCACGCTTAACATGATCGACAATAGGCTCCATACCCTTCGTGATTTGATGTAAAGGAGCACCCGGCAATGCCGGAAAGTGGACCATTGCAATAACAGGCTTCAATGTGTCAAACATCTGAGAAATCCACGCAGTTTTCATCCTAATCCCCTTTCGCCGTTTCCTACCTCAACCACTCGCAATGTGGTCACTTCTCCTATTTGTTCCCGTACGGCATTGGGCAATTGGTCATCTGTGATCACCATGTCGAGTTCTTCTAGTGGGGCGATCGACATTAGAGATGTCTTGCCGTACTTGGTCGAGTCCACGAGCGCAATTACCTGGTTTGAGGAATTCATAAATGCTTGTTTAATCTCAACATCTTCAATTGAAAAGTCCATCAATCCTTGCTCCAAAGACCATCCCGCAGCTGCAAGAAAAAAAACATCATAGTGAAACCGCCCAATGATATCACGCGCTAAGGGACCTACTACACCCATTTCTCGAGGCCGCACGCGTCCACCTACTAGATATACAGTCGGACGTCCCATCGCCAGGGTTTCGGAAATAGGTACCGATGCTGTAAACACCATCAAGTCTGACCGCATTTGTAGAAGCCGCGCAAGTTCAAGTGTGGTAGTACCAACGTCCAATGCAACTACCTGTCCGTCTTCCACAAAGTCTAAGGCCAACTTTACAATGGCTTTTTTCTTTTCAATGTTTTCTCGATTGCGCTCGATCCATGATGGCTCCACTCCCAACGGATGGCCTATCGTAGCGCCACCCCGCAAACGCTGTATAAGACCTTGGCTTGAGAGATTATTTAAATCTCGTCGAACTGTGGCTACAGACACCCGTAAACGATCCGTCATTTCCGAGATGGACATTTCCGGTTCGGATTGAAGCAACTCTAACAACTCTCTCTGACGCTTATTGAGCAATGGCCACTCAACTCCAATCTACAAACAATCATCTACGCACCTAATATAGATCGATCTAAGTCATTTTTCAATCAATTTCTTGAATTTTTCTGATCCATTTCCCAGAACCCTAGATAGGTGTGATTTTTACGGGACGATTCCTTTGAACCATCCCATAACATGCACGACTAACAGAGGAAGAATTTTGTCTGTTAATCATATGTCTATTAGTGTCAGGCGGAAACGGTACAGGGGGTGTAGCACTTGATACATGTAGTCTACCATGGAACTGTACCGGAACAGTGCAAAGTCACGCATTAGGAAGCAGCGCCTAAGATCTTTTGGTGATAAGTGCCCTCGCGTAGAGATCAATGAGCATTCAACATCTTTTGGCAGTGCCCGTCCGAACCCGGGAAGGTCTGAAACATTCTGGTGATAGGGCGTGGGCGGCAAACGCATCGCTGCTCGCGTTCATCGTCGCACCGTTTTCCCCTGGAATCACCGTAGGACCCCATAATAGTGCTCCTTCTTACCGACAAGAACATAGAACGCAGAGGCTATCAGGGTCGGAAAACACCAGTCGAGGTGGGCACCGTATGCATTAACCGGTCCGGAGCAGCTTAAGAATATGTAATTTATACTAAGAATGAGGCGGATTTTTACCGCGGACATCTTGTGGAATATTTGGGCCGCATTCAAGTGAGTCGTTAATGTTTTACGGGGCAGTTGGCATCAAAAATACTTTGATTATGGTGTCGGTGATGTTAGATATTCTGTATGAAGGGCATGCGATCGATGGATCTCCTCTCAGTATTCAATGCTCACCGCTGAAAATGTGCATGTAACCACCGTGTACGGGCCTGATTGGCGCGGAACCCAAGAGAAGCGGCTACTGGTCAGGGTTTGTTCCATAACGATGTTGACGTCGAACACCAATGCAAGTAGTGTGTTGAGCTTAGCGATATAGGGTCTTGGTCTTAGCAGTGCCCCAAAGCGCTTTGAATTGCCTCAATTACCCTATTAATGGGCCAACGCTCATTCGCTGCATTAGCTAGGTAGCCCGTGCTAAACCATTCTTTTCCAAGAGCTACACTCCGGGGGTCGTCCTGATGGAATGAACGAAGAAAATCGGAAGTGCGCGGACTGTTCAAACGCAACAAATGATCCGTCATTAGTACTAATGAAATGGTCTGAACCTCTGGATATGGTCCTGACACCTGAATGTGTTTGTTTGCGATATATGGGGTGCCGGTCAAAAGTACAATAGAACCCGCTTCGCGATCCCGCGCTCCGTAATGCACTTGACGGACGCCGCTCATGACGATGGCCCCGACACATAGCGGACAAGGCTCTAGCGATGTGTCGGGGCCATTAGCGAATACTCCTGGGGCGCCACCTGAACCAAGACATTCATTTCGGCGTGCGCCAGACGGTTGCCGAATAGGTATGGAGGATCTGCATTCGCTTCATGGATGCGATTACGTCCACGCCATCGGACGTTCCCTTGGGAATCAACCCACACTGCTCCCACCGGGACTGATCCATGACAATAGGCTATCCAAGCTTGTTCCAGACACGCAAGCCAATAGTCAGACAGAGGCATTGCACAACTTCCTACAAATTTATTTTAGCTACATCTCGCAAAACCTACCATATTGACGAATAATTGCCAAGGACCTTGCCTCACAAATCAAACACCTCTGATGTTGGTTGACGCAAGATATTCCCCTTTTCCCAACAATTTTCTTCACCATTTAGTTTTCGTACCGGCACCCCATCGGGATCTTGTGCGGCCAATCAGGATGATCAACCAGCGCCACATAAACCATGAAGAAACAGCAACGACCAAGGAAAAAACAACAAATTCCCAAATGTTTAAAGAATATTTTGAAGTGACGAGAGTCCCAACCACCACGGTAGTAACAATGGCCAGGAACGCATAATAGAAATTCCATAGCATCAAAAACATAAAGGGATCATAAAATCGCTCCAATGGAGCGTGCTCCCACCATTTTAGACCCCATCTGCCTATAAGGACGGCCCATAACATCGCGGCCAGAGCAAAGACCAATTGGATCCACCCCATCGGATAGTCGGGAGCAACTGGAGACAGATGGAGTACCGCATTGCTGAGAACAAGTGTCCAATGGGGTGGGACAATCGTGGTCGGAGGTCCCGGCGCAGGCCCGGATGAAATTCTGGGCCAGGTCAGCATTTGGATCAATGAAGCGCCTAGTAGTGGCAGCACCGACATAATGCCGAGCGCAATTCCAATAAAAATGACACTTCCCACGGCAGCACTAACCGCAAGCGCAGTGACGACTATACTCCATTGCCAGAGAATTAAAAATGCGCACCGAACCAAAATGCCGTCGATCAGTGCCATATTGCCTACTGTCACCGATGCGAGTAGCAACAACAGTACAATAGCAAGATTACCAGCGACCACTGTTAAAAAGCTATACCATATCTTTGCTTTCATCACATCGCGGCGCCGGATCGGGCCCTCTAATGCAAAGCTCAGTTGCCCACGCCCCCTGTCATTCCACATGATGGCGATGCCAAGCAATGCCGCAATGGCCATGTCAGTTCTCAGTGTCGACGTTATGCCATTAATATAGCCTAGGATTATTTCCCGCAATATTTCGTGGGAAAAGGGTCTCATGTTGGACGTCACCTGGAATAACCAAGGAAAAACCCATAAAACCCATGCCCCCAGATAAAGCGCCCGGTTGACATGGAGTTCCCGATAACGAACAGGGGACGGAAGATGCCACAACTCATAGCGCATCCCAACGAAGTGCTTCACGCGAATACCCCTCCTTCTCCAAGAACACTCGGAATATTTCGGTGAGATCCATATCCACCGGTTCTACAAGAACTGCCCCTGCATCGCGGAAAGCGGCGGCCATAGGTTCTAAGCGGCCCTCAACCGTGACCTGCGTGATATGCCCTTGATGGTGGACCTGCAGAATACGAGGATCGTGTTGAAGGAATTGCGGCAAGGGTTGGGGTATCACTACCCGCAACCGATGAATATGCGCCTTAATTGCATCCAACTCACTTTGGAAAATAAAGCGCCCCCGATATAGGATCCCGACAGTGTCCGCCATACGCTCAATATCTTCGATGGTATGAGTTGCCATCACTATTGTAGTATCCCATTTGGCAGCCATATCGATTATGAATTGAAGCACTTGCCGTTTCACTACCACATCGAGGCCATTGGTCGGCTCATCAAGTAACAACACTCTAGGATGTGCCGCAATCGCAACCGCCAGCTGCAGACTAGTTTGCAATCCCGAGGAAAGGTCGCTAATGTGTTGCTGTGGATTTATTTCCAATGCCACTAGCAGTTTGTTACAGAGACTGCCATCCCATTCGGCATAAAGGAGACTAGCGTAACGAATCCATTCCTTCACACGAAACCCCACCGCGAAAGGACGGCCTGAGGCGACATACTGAACAATTTGACGCACTTCAGCATTTTCATTGCCTAGTGTTTGACCCAAGACTGAAATCTCTCCCTGATCGGGCCACAAAAGGCCGAGCGCGAGTCGCAGCAATGTCGTCTTTCCGGAACCATTGGCACCTATGAGACCATAGATACATCCGGTTGGCACGGACCAGTCGATTCCGACCAAAGCCTGTTGTCCACGAAAGCTCTTGGTTACGCCTCGCATGGAAATGGCTTGCGTCATACATCCTTTCCCCCTGTCTCCCATTTTCGTATAGTCTCCCGGAAAAGCGACATCAGGTCATCTTCTGACAACTGCACATAGTGCCCTTCAATGTAAATTTGTTGCATCATTTCAACAATTTTAGCCAGTCGCCTGTCTCGGTCGCTGTCGCTGGGTGGCTTAAACTCAGCGACAAAAGTTCCACGCCCTTGGATTATCTCAAAAACATGCTCGCGCTCAAGTTGTTGGTAGGCTTTAGCCACGGTATTATGGTTTAGCGTCATTAACGTGGCAAGTTCTCGTACGGAAGGAATCCTGTCGCCCTGTTTCACGAATCCTTTGACTATCGCTTCTTTGAAACCGTCTACTACTTGCTGATAGATCGGCGTTGGGAGTCGGGGGTTCACACGAAACCACACGCAACACTCCCCCTCTTTCTGAAGTGAGCCTATTGTACCATAATATGTGGTACACTATGAGCCTAAAAAACTGACGTTGTGCTGTCAAGAATATACGGCTTTTCGGATTACGCGCTGAAATCCACCCTCGTCGTCACAGTCTTAGTTATGGTTATAGAGAATTTGCCGTAAAACCTCGCCGTTCAGGGGAGATGTCAACCTTGGGCGTAATACCTCATGGAAGCAGCCATCTCAATGGCATGAACCACTTGATGCATTGCCCCTACTTGGTATACAACGTCCCCGGTGGTCCAGGCGAGATTTGAGTGTTGTCCATCGGGCGCAGCATCAACTGACAACACACCGGGAAATGGAGGGAGTCGGTAGTGCTGCAAATCCGTGGTAATGGAGGTCGCCGTATTACGCAAGGAGATACCGCCAAAAACCCAGATGGTCCAATCTCCCTCGTGCCATCGAAGCGCTAGGGTACTTCCTGCCCCGCTGGCGCCACTGCTAACCCATCTTTGAGCAACCAAGCCACCGGGTAGGGAATATGGCACCGAATTCAGATGTGAGAGTCCCTGAATCGGTGCTGCTTCGGGCAGCTCAGCCATAGCTGCCGACGAATTGTAATAGACCGACGCACCGAAGGATTCGGCAAAGGAAGCCATAGCACCACAACTCATTTGCCCGATGTTGGGGCTATTCAAGGGTTCGGCCGTTGGGCAGGAAAAAATTCGCACGGTAAAGGCATTGCCGCTTGCGCTCGTCGTAGCACTGTTTCCTCGTGGAAGAACCGTCGGCCCCCATAATGGCGCCCCTACGGTACCGACGAGACTATGGAGCGCAGAGGCTATCAAGGGAGGAAAAGCAACAGCCGAGGGGATCGCTGAGGTGGGCTCCGTGGATGCAGTGTTTGACGTCGACGGGCTGCTAGGGGATCCCGAGGGGGTGGCAGAGTTTGTTGGTAAAGAAGGAGAGCTACTGTTGTTGACTGCCTTCCCGGAAGAAGCATTGCTTGGTTTGCTGGAAGTTGGCGAAGAAATATGGCCGGTGAGGCCGCACCCGGTCAAAATGATGCTTGCAAAGATAAAACCCAATGCCAACACCACATGTTTTGTCTTCATAACTGTCCCCCGTTCGTTGTCCCCAACTCTAACTGTCCACCGTTTCAGCTATGCCACCGATTCTATAGCCCGCAGGACGTTTCCTGTCATCAATTGTAACGCTTGGGGGAGTGTTCAGGTGACCATAGATAAACTGTCTTGCATTAGAGCCAAAGAATCTGGTGCGCTCCAGCACCTCATGGCTGATTTGCTAATGTTGCAGTATTCGCGGGGCGTCCTCTAACAGGATCCCAATAATAGAGACGTCAGCGTTGAATCATCTATATAAGTCGATATGATCCCCATAGATGGTTTTCCATCCCCTTTGTCAGGCTACTAAGCACTTCGGTTTCAGCTTCTCTGCCACGAGTCCCCCGGGAGGTGCCGCCAACTGCACATGATCAATACCAAGCCATTCATTAGTCATCAAACGCACCCCTGCTCCATTAGATGGTTCTCATTATAAAAGGAATCCTTCTACAATCATATGCAACTATATCAACTATAAGATGCAAAAATTGCATCGTAACGCGGGTCTCGCATTCAACAACATATTTTTCTAGAGGCAGAATGCCGGTTGGCACCGAAGGCCAATAGACGCCCGGCCATGGTGTATGTAGGACGGTGAAAGTCAGATATTGGAGCAGTTGGCGAACTTCCCCAATCCCCGTACCCATTGGCTACGACGTATAACCGCCCGGTTTCAGGGTCTACCACAACCCATGGATAAGCATAGTGGCACGAGTGACTGTTGGTGAATCATTCCCAATGTTTCTCTACGGGTCAATGCGGCGCAACCATGTCAACAAATCAACCCTCACCTGTTCTATAGTCTTGATCGTTTCCTAAGCAATTCCCTGTTGCACCAGTGTGGCAAATACCCGGTGGGAATCTAGACTCACCATGCCACGGCCTCAGGCCCCGCTTGCTCCCTGCCAAAGGGTTGGGTAACGACTGCCCCTGCATTTTTGATAGAGCTGGCCTCAGCGTTGTTCAAATTCATGGCCCGTGGCAACAAGTTACTATGTCGGGTATCCATGCAAGACAGCAATACAAGCTTTAGACCACTGGAGGTTTTAAAATGAATGCTACCACTGTAAACAGTATGGCAAGCGTTACCAACCAAGATGATGGCTTATTGAAATATCGAGGCGCTGGGGATCCGATCCCATGAGGATTTAAGAGACAGGACGACAACTCCCAATGCTACGGTAGCCGCCCCTCCCAAGGCAATGGTATACCTGGCTCCGATTGCCGTAATTGCAAGTCCCCCCACAAGTTGCCCGAGTGGCAATCCCGAACTGGTCACCGATTGCAACATTCCGAAGACACTCCCTCGCAAATGATCCGGCACTAAACGTTGTTGCCACGTCGCCGCCACAATATTGTACGGTGCGTACACCAATCCCCCCGCGCATAAAACAACCATAGCTTGCCATGGATGCGTTGTGAATCCGACCAATCCACTGAATAGTCCCCACCCTAGAATCACGCCAGCTATTAGCCAGCGCAGACCAAAACCTGGCCGAAATCGACTCCACAAAAGCGTGCCTAAAAGCGACCCAATGGCAAAACTACTCCATATGAGACCGAGAGTACCAGCGCCGGAATGGTACACTCGGTCCACCATTACTGGCAACGCTGGCTCCAAAGGTCCATACGTCAAATTGAAAAACAGTGTGACTAGACCGATAAGCAATAAGCCCGGACTATTCCATAAGAAACGCCACGCGCTCCAGTGGACTGTAGAGGCCTCCGAAGAATGGTGGGCCATCGAAGCCTTATATTGGCTTGCGGGAATGGCCATCAAGGAGAACACATACGCCACATAGAAGGCAGCCGTCACAAGCAATGTCACGGGTGAGCCAAGTCCCGCGACCAAAATCCCTCCGAGGGCAGGGCCCATAAGGGTTACAAGACCGCTGCGCAATTGGGATAGCCCATTGGCAACTTCGAGGTGGTCGTCACCCACTAGATTGGGCAACAGGACACCTCGACCAATCATGGAAAGGGGCGACAACGCTGCCGCTCCCGCGACTACGCCTATCAAGATTGGGAACGTCAGCACGTGCGCCCATGCCATCGCTGGAATAGACCCATAGAGCGCCGCTTGGGTCAAATTGTCGATGACCATCAATCGTCTACGAGGGAGTTGGTCGATCAAACGGCCGATGAATGGACTGGTTGTTATACGGGCAATAGGAATCACTGCCAAGATTATCGCTACGCGAACCGCCGAACCGGTCGTTTTGAGAACGAACCATGCCAACGCTATAGAGACGAACTGCAAGCCCAATAACACAAGCGTCGACCCGCCCCAATAGACAACAAAGAACCGATTCTGAATCAGGGGTCTATAGCTAGTCATGAATTCACCTCAATTTACATTTCGCTTGTCATGCGCAACGTAGGTCAAAGACGATCATAACTCTCCCAGATATCCAGAATATAGGCCTTAAGTCTTATAACAATTTTGGTGATGCACAATGCTGCACACGCTCATGCAAAGAAGCCGCGCGTCGGCAAGGAAACGCCGAAAAGGATATGCTCGACGACAGCCGAAGTTTACCAAACTCCCCAACGAGGCAGTGCCGGCATGATCACTTCGCCTGGCAAGATTCGGGCTCCTCGAATTTGTTCGTTGCCACATCGTTCAGCCTACATCATTATCATCGCCTGAAGCTGAAGACAAACAACAGCTCTAAGACTATGCTAGAATTCCAACCACACCGTTGACCACGAGCACAATCGCCACGGCCACCAGACCGATCGCTGCCCCGCGCAAAACCCACTTTTGAAACTTGCTTCCAAGCCATTTCACTCCATGGGCGGCCAAAATGCTAAGAAAAATTTTTGATCCCACCATAGTTGCATAAAAAATTCCGATAAACAGGGCGCCATCCACTACATGATGGGCGCTGGCGCGAATTGTCATCGGGGCGCCAATCACGGCCCAAAACAGCCAAGCATGAGGATTAAGGAAGTTCACCACCACTGCCCGCCATAGTGACTGACTTGGGGTTGGCGATGCAAAAACCTTCCCGGACTTTGTTGGCGATGCGCCAACCGCAAGAGCGTTGGGGATGGCTAATTCCGAGGCTTCCCGTGAAGCTTTGCCCGTCTCCCATGCCAAATAGGTGACCACCAAGGCCCCCACTATACTAATTAGAGACAATACCATTTTGGGTACCAAGCCAATGATGCCAACGGTAACAGAGACAATCACGATGTCGGACACCAACGGTGCCAATGCAGTCGTAGCCCCAGATCGCCATCCATAACGCACCGCTTGAGAAATAACCAGCGTCTGCAATGGGCCGGGGGAAAATCCTGAAGCCAGGCCTAGCACAATGCCCAAAATGGCATAATGCATCTATTTAATCCCTCTTCCTCTATCTCAAGTCATGCTCTTTTATGGCATGAGCTCTTATGACACCATAAGCCCTTACTGAGGCCACCGGTACTGCAGTGCTTCTTCGGCCATTTGTACCGACGCTGAATTGACAGTATCACGCCGAGTAATCCAATACAATGCATCACGAAGATCTTCCAACCAAGATGGATAAATAGCAAGTAAACGGCCTTCCATTAGTTCGCGAGTAACAGCCAAAGACGGCACAACGGCTACTCCGATTCCTTCCTCAACCAACTTCTTGCTGACAGCCAAATGCGTGACTCGCATCGTACGCAAGGAAATGCCTTCGTTTAGGCAGCGAGCGCGAATCTCCGACAAGTATGGCATGCGAGGCTGAATGATAAGGCGATGATCACGCAATAATGCTTGCCATACTGGAGATGACTGGTCCCAGTCTCCTCCATCGTGAGCTGTAATCAAGACCAAGTTATCGTGTACTAACCGCCGCGATTTTAGGGGTCCAGCATGAGCCTCTTCACGGCCAATGCCGGCATCGGCCCCACCTTGGCTTACCATAGTGGGTATTTCTGATGACGCCATGACGCGAATTTCAATGTCAATCCCAGGCATCCGGCTCAATAAGATGCGGCAGAGCCAAGGCACTATAGTTTCCGCAGCATATGCGCTAGCCGCAAGCACAAAATGGTGAGATATCGGTTTCTGGGCTTTTGCTTTTCCTTCGGCCGCAAGAGACAGAAGACGTTCAGCATAGGGAACAAATTCGTGACCGCTGGCGGTCAGAACCACTCTGCGCCCAATTCGTTGAAATAGCACAACTCCGAGGTCAGCTTCGAGGTTAGCTATGTGATGAGACACCGTGGCCTGATTAAGAAAACGCTGCCGTCCGGTCTCGCGAAAATTTTGGGTACGGGCAGCGAGCACAAAAGTCATCAACTGCTCGAGGTCCATAAAATCCCTCCTGATAACAATTTAACATCAACTGATGCGTTGTTGAACATATATTTATCATCAACATCGTGTACAGTAAACTCGAGGTGATTGCAATGAGCTATATTGTCGTACCACCGGGACTCGAAGGCGTGGTCGTATGTGAGACATCTCTATCCGAAATAGACGGTAACCGAGGTCTTTTAACTTATCGCGGGATCCCAATTCAGCAAGTCGTTGTCCAATATCATTGGGAAACGTTAATCCCTTGGTTGGCAACCGGATGCAACGTGACACCGATACCGCCAGTTAAAGTCTCCACAGGTAGGCCGTCCAACTTGGAAATGGCTCCCTTGGCAATCCTTGCCGAGGAAGTGCTACATTCTCCATGGTCGCCAGATCTCGATGTCAGCGAGTATATCTCCAGGTTGCCCCTCAATTTGGCAGCCCGACGCGGTCTGGGAGAGGATCCGGCTAGTGGGTCTGTTGCCTTCCGGTACCTCAGTTTGGTGCGGGAAAAACCGCCAACACCAATTGAGGCCGAGGCACTAGATACGTATTGGGTTATTGCGGCTGAGCACAGCCTGAACGCCTCCACATTTGCGGTGCGCATTTCCGCCAGCACCGGCGCAAGTCTTCCCATGGCGTTAGTGTCTGGCATCGGGGTGCTTTCCGGTCCACTTCATGGCGGGGCACCTACCGGAGTCCTCAATTTGCTTAAAGAGGCAGCAGCTGCACCGGATATCCGCCGTGTTTTGATAGACAAATTGAATCATGGCGAGCGATTGATGGGATTTGGTCACCGAGTGTATCGCACCATGGATCCACGTGCGGATGCCTTACGTACAGTATTTCGACGCCTCGCGCCGGATCATGATATGGTGCGCCTGGCTTTAGCCGTAGAGACTACAGCTCTTGAGCTGCTAAGAAGCTGGAAACCGAATCGTGTGCTGGCTACAAATGTGGAATTTTATGCTGGGGCATTACTTTACGCGCTTGACATTCCCGATTCCTGGTGTCCGGCAACGTTTGCTTGTGGAAGGTTGGCCGGCTGGACGGCGCATTATATGGAACAGAGGGCCAAGGGCCGTCTGATAAGGCCTTTGGCTCGTTATCATACATAGCACTATGGCGTTCTCATGACGTGTGGACGGGCACTTGAAATGGGCATCCTGCAAAACTTTTTTATGGCACTTTGGGATTAGGGAGTCATCACTCGATTCGTACTCCCGATGTGGACATCCACTCGGCTGCCCTTTCCCCTAGTACTTGCCAAAGCGTGATTGCCCCTCTTCCTGGGCAACGCGAGGCGCCGACTGGAGAAGCCGAAAGAATTAAGCCTCTGTTTAGTCGCCCTCGATGATGTTCTTTACGCGCCCCACTTGTCCATCCTGCAAGCGAACCTTTATTCCATGGGGATGAGTGGGAGAATTAGTCAAAATGTCTTTGACCACACCCCGCGTCAGCGTGCCCGTGCGTTGGTCCTTTTTCAATACAATGTCCACTTCGAGCCCCGGACGAATGTGACTGCGCATGCATCCGTTCTTTGCCATCAAATTTCTCCTTCTTAACATACGGTGTGGTGAGTTTGAAGCTGTATCTATTCCTTTCAGCATCCCAAGACAACCGGGTTCTGGCGTCAGAACGATGCCCAAAAGATAGGTTCTGTCGTTTGCCGCCGTATTGTGACTACATCTCAAGCTCCTATCCCACAAGTCCTGATAACCTCAATTTTGTTAGTTAGTGCCTCATGCATCATATGGCAGGCAATCTATTGACAACGCGAGATGGCCAAAGCCAAATCAGAGAGCTTCAGTTACCTATTGTACCTCAATCACCAATTTACGGGATCATCAGAGCACCGTGGACAATCGTCAAGCCAACCGGGCTCCATTTACATTCGCCAGCTGCCAATTATAGTGTTTAACCGCGAAGTTTTGGTTGCACTTCACCACTGCGCTGATGAACTTTATAGATAGACGGAACTCGGCAATTATTCCAGACATTGTCGACACGTCAGCTATAATGAGAATGCAAAAACCGTTTGCCAACCAGTAATATAAACCTATTTCTTGAAAAGGAGTCTTTTCGTGCCTAGGATTTTGTTGGTGGAAGACGACACGCCCTTACAACAAGCGATTGCTGATATGCTAGGGGATGAACAATATGACGCTCAAGTGTGTACTGATGGTGAAGAGGCAATTTTTCTCGCCACCACAGGACTTTATGACCTTATTCTTCTCGACGTAATGCTTCCAGGCACCGATGGCTATCATGTGGCAAGAACAATTCGGGAGCAGAAAATCATGACCCCCATCATTATGATCACCGCAAAAGATCACATCGATGATCGGGTTTATGGGCTGGATTCCGGTGCCGATGACTACCTCGTCAAGCCCTTTGCCTTTACCGAACTCTTTGCTCGCATCCGAGCACAGCTTCGGCGCACTCCTGGCGAATTCCAGTTAGCCGATACTCTAGAGTTTGAGAACCTTCATTATCGATTGCCCGACCGTGAGCTCACCGTTGGTACGACCACTATACGACTCGGCCCCAAAGAAGCCATTTTAATAGAGTTGTTCTTGCGATATCCAGGAATTGTGCTCACACGTCAGCAATTGATGGACCGGCTGTGGGGAGAAGAGTCTGATATTCTTGACAATACCTTGGAAGCCCACATATCCCGATTGCGACGACGGCTGGAGGTTTCTGGAGGTCCCGATATTACGGCGATTCGCGGCCTTGGGTATCGTTTAGAGAAAAGCGGGCGATGAGAGGCATACCCGAGGAACACGATATCATCCGCCAGCGAGTGCGCCTGGCCTTAATCAACATGGCGGTATTAGTGATGATTTGGACAGCATTGGCTAGTTTTGTCTACAGTATGGAGACTCGCCAAACCATCCATGTGGTGGATGTAGAACTATCGCAGCTGGCTACCCAGATTGGTAAACACGCTCAAGTTCCTTTACCATTGGAAACGGCCGATCGCAATATTACCAATCCGGACATCCACTATGTTATTTGGGAAGTCCCCCAGCATCGCCTGGTTGCGACGTTTCAACCATTCCCAGCACATACCCTCCCTTATCTCTATCGCAATCTTCGTTTGCATTTAACAAATGCTTCCAGTTATTATACGGCTGAAATTGGCCATGTGCCTTATCGCGTGTTTCAGCAAGCATTGCCTCATCAGCGGGCATTGCAAATCTTTGAAAACGTCCAAGATGATCAATCCCGCTTGTCGCGTCTATTATCCCTTCTCGCCTGGGGAGGCGCTATTGGCCTTGGGCTTTCTGTATTGGGCGGTTTTTTGCTGGGACTGTGGACTCTAAAACCTATCCTGCAGGTTCGCCGGCGGGAACGGGAGTTGTTGTCTGATGTGTCCCACGAACTAAGAACGCCGTTGGCCGCCATGACCACCCACGCTGAACTGCTAATCCGCCACCCCGCCGATTCCATTGAGGACCATCTCAATTGGATTGAAACCATATACAGTGAATCCCAACGTATGTCGCGATTGGTTCGCAATCTTTTGGAGATGGCATACTTGGAAGAAGGATGGCGTTCCCTAAATCTAACACATCTTTCCCTGAAAGAGTTTTTGGATTCGGTTGCAGCGGTGTATCTGCCCGTATTGGAGGAATCTGGACTGACCTTGACTCTTGAGGTGCCGGATGACCTGGCGGTAATAGGCGATCCTATGAAGCTTCGCCAATTGTTTCTGATCTTTTTCGATAATGCGCGCAAGCATACCCTTCATGGAGGAATTACCATTCAGGTTTTTAGGCACGGCAATCACGCTAAAATCCATGTCAAGGATACTGGCGAAGGAATGTCTGACGCTCTTCGCCGTCGTGCCACAGAGCGGTTTGTGCGGGGAGATCCCACGCGCCAAGACAGTTCATCGCAGGGATTAGGGCTCGCTATTGCCAAGAAAATCGTCGCAGCTCACCACGGGAGACTTCAAATAAAAAGCATCCCCGGAGTCGGTACTGATGTTATCGTGGTGTTACGCCTTCACCGTGGCCGCTGAGTTCCTGGGGACGTAGCGACGGGTCTGGTGAACACTGCTCGGCGCATCCAAGCCAAACTGGCAGACCACAAGTTCCCTAGTAAAAGCGCGATTAAGAGGTATGCGAGTCCGCCGAAGAGTGCAAACAGGATTACTGCGATACCGCCCACTATGACGCCAAACAAAACTTGGTCGCGGGTTATGGCCGGTGAGGTGGGGGGATCTGTGAGCATGAAAAACCCTAAAAACAATGCCGCATTGATAAACGGCACTCGCAACGCATCGCCCGGAGTATCTGATCGCAATCCCAGGTGCAAAAGCGCCATCGCCAAGAGCAGAGCAAAGTACGTGCCTAAAAATGCTAACACCTGAGGATATTTCTTAACCCGCAACGCTACATAGACCCCTATCGCCAACAGAAATGCCAGGTACCAGATAGGAAGCAAAGTAAGAGCGGCCCACCAACTTTGTCCCGACGAAAACAAACTGAGCGCAAAAACTAGTCCTACGGCTGCAGGGTTAAAAATGGGCTTTCTTCCCCGCCTTATCACATGCTTGGACATGAGTGCCACAACAGTGGTCAATATCACCAGGTATAGGGGCGTCAGACTGCTTAATACGTCGGCCACGATGAGTCCGGTAATAAGGCCCCCGGTGGAAAAAGTTACCCGGCGCCGTAGAACCAAAGCCACTAATGCGTCGATGCTGACTGCCGTCAAATCCGCCACAACCGCGTGCCAAAGACCAATTTTCCCTTGCGGGAACAGGCTGGCAACTAAAGTCAGCACTGCAAGTCCGGTCAAAACCACTCCTTTGGGGGTTTTGACAAATCGTATGAAGAACTTGATGGGTTTTGGGTAACTGTGGCGATTCATAGCTTGTACTCCCTCATGGACGCGGTCTCATCTACGAACAGATTGTCGTTCATCATTAGTCCTGCCAATCCGAGATCCTCAATAAAACTTAGTGCTCTGTGCGGCCCTAATAAAAAGGCCGCTGTGGCCACAGCATCAGCTAAAACAGCCCACGGTGCGACTACCGTAAGGCTCAAAATGTCATGCGGGGATCGCCCGGTAACGGGATTCCACAGATGATGCACATCGTCTTGAACCGGACTTTTCCGGCGATAACTCCCAGAGGTGGCCACCGCGATGTTGGTGCCCCGTAGCGTAGCCATGTAGCCAGCGCCTTCATTTGGGTGTTCTACACCGATGTTCCAGGGTTCACCTTGGGGATCTATCCCTTGCACATATACGTCGCCGCCGGCATCAATCGCAAACCCGTCCCAGCCCTCAAGTTCTTTTCGCGCCATATCTACCGCCAATCCCTTGGCAACCGCGCCCAGGTCAATGACCATAGGTTTTGCCAGGACCACGGCCGGGATTTCTTCTACTAGTGTTATGTCGCGATAACTGACCGGGCTATCGTGCGGCACTGCTGAGCATACCAGGTCCCCAGTCAGATAATGGCGATTGAATCCGAACTGCTCCATTGAATGCCCCACGGTAACATCAAACACCCCTTCGGTGAGTTCACTCATTTGCTGTGCGATCTTTAAGGCATAAAAAAGTGCTGGTGGTACCTCTATCAATTCCCCAGGGTGTCTTGTCAAATGAGTGACGGCGCTCTGGGTATCAAAACGGCTGCAGGCCATTTCCACTGCGCGCATCGCTGACAGCGCCCGTCCAACACTTTGGGACATAACGCGGGGTGTTTCCCGGCCCACGATATGAATCGACACGATGGTTCCCATGAGCACAAACGACTCTTGATGCGTTAACCACCTAAAGTGGCTTGAAGATATATTTTTTTCCGCCATGGTCTCCTCGTCATTTCTTTGCCTTTTGCAGCGCATAATAAACGGCTTCTGCAAAATTGTAGGAACTTGCGGTGGCTCCGGTTACCACATAAATGCGCCAGGTTTGCATAGATACCGTTTCCTGTGGCAACTGCGGATCGATAAAGGACTGCGGATAGTGCATGTAATAACTGGTAATGCGTACCGATGCAATTTTTCCATGAACGATGGAGACTTCTACAGACAAGGTGCCATAAGGATTGGCGCCAGAACCGGTATAGGTTCCATCTTTGTAGGCAACTGAGGCCGACCGAGTAGGCGTTGGCTTTTTGTCATGAGCATGGACACCGTGTGGCTTGACTGACCGTGTTGCCACATGAGTCTCAGACCCTGAGGTTGCAACCATTGACGAAGAAAGAACACCCGTCGATTGGGTATAGGTATACCCCGCTGCGTAAATGGCGCTCACTGCTACAGTGCACAGTCCAAGAAGTTTCGCTCCCGTGATGTTGCTCATGTTTCCTCCTATCAGAAAGATCGATGCCGAAATTTTAACCAAACATCCTGACAGAAACCTTGCAGCATTGACGATGATAGACACCAGATGGTAAGCCGAATTATCGTTCGTTACACTTTTGCAATACCTTTGTGGTTTATTGGCCCCGTAAGCATTTTCCCACTGAGGATGATTCACGGTCCGATGGGGCATTTAGGCACGATACACGAGGAGGGACCTTTGTGGTCAGTGAAACGAGCTTATACGAATATGCGTGGCTTCCGTCCACGGTGCGCCATATGTGCCACATTTGCCACCAGCCATTTTTGTATCGCTACGACGGACATTACGTTGCTGAGCAACTCTATCCTATCGATTGGATATGCCGCGGATGTTTCTCCTCATGGCTGAAGGCACAAGACGTTCGGTGATGTTGTCACTCGGATAAATAGGGATTCTTCATCAAAATACCACGCGGCGGAGACCTCGGCCTTCAGGCCGGGGAGGAGCCGCGTAAGAGAAGTCCCCTTTCTTCCCATGTTGTGGTCTCACTAACATTGAGGTATTATAGGTCTAGTGAATGTTGGAGGGCGTCTGCGATGATAGTGACCTTG
>PXYW01000029.1:0-10056 GCA_003023695.1 Sulfobacillus benefaciens
GGTCAAGGTCACTATCATCGCAGACGCCCTCCAACATTCACTAGACCTATAATACCTCAATGTTAGTGAGACCACAACATGGGAAGAAAGGAGACTTCTCTTACGCGGCTCCTCCCCGGCCTGAAGGCCGAGGTCTCCGCCGCGCGGTATTTTGATGAACCGGCGTAAATATCACCGCTCGGCGAACACCTCAAGTACTCGGCCACACCCGGCGACTTGTCGGTGGGAAGATCGTCGCTCCCACCGACCCATTTAGGCCGGGCCAGAGGAAGATTGCGATCAATACTCCCCAAGTTTCGCAATGTCCAAATAATCTCTACCTCAATTCACTCCCACTCTATCGTACCTGGTGGCTTGGAAGTAATATCATAGACCACACGGTTAATGCCGGATACTTCACCCACAATGCGACTGGCCATTTTATCCAGCAATTCCGACGGAAGCCGCACCCAATCTGCCGTCATCCCATCTTGACTTTCAACCGCTCGAATCACTATTGGATGCCCATAAGTTCTATTGTCACCCATTACCCCGACAGACCGGACATCCAACAGCACCGCAAAAGCTTGCCATATCTCTCGTTCTAATCCCGCTGCACGGATTTCTTGGCGAATGATGGCGTCGGCCTGCCGCACCATTTTTATCGCATCGGGCGTTACCTCGCCGACAATACGTACCGCAAGACCCGGGCCCGGAAACGGCTGCCTCCAGACAATGGATTCCGGCAGCCCCAGCGCTGTTCCTAGACGTCTCACCTCATCTTTAAATAGCCACCGTAAGGGTTCAACAATGGTAAAGTCGGCGTCGTCAGGCAATCCTCCCACGTTGTGATGCGATTTGATGGTCTCCGCCTTTTTACTGCCCGACTCAATCACATCAGGGTAGACCGTCCCTTGAATTAAGCATTCGACGGTGCCGATGTTTTCTCGGGCACGTTCAAAAGCTCGTATAAATTCACGACCAATGATCTTGCGTTTAGTTTCAGGGTCCGTAACTCCCTCCAGTGCATGCAAAAACTGCGGTGCAGCATTTTCTACACGTAAATCCATAGTAGAAAACGCCTGCTGAACCTCTTCCACTTCGTTTTCCCGCATAAGCCCGTGATCGATCAATACGGCGGTAAGTCTAGACCCTATAGCCCGATGCGCCAGTGCCGCAGCAACAGCGGAATCGACACCGCCGGAGAGTGCAACCAACGCGCGACGGTTCCCCACTTGGCTTCGAATTTGCTGCACACTGGTTTCAATTAAATCATCGGGGCGCCAATCCGGTTGGAGTCCCGCAATGTGATAGAGAAAATTCTGCAACATACGAAATCCTTCCGGAGTATGATGCACCTCAGGATGATACTGAACCGCCCATAACTTCCGATCCGCATTGCCCATAGCTGCAATCGGGGTGGTGGGTGTCAAGGCTAAAGTCTCAAACCCTGGTGGCGTCGCCTTGACCACGTCACCGTGACTCATCCATACCTGAGATTGTTCGGGGATTCCTTCAAAGAGCGGACTCGACGCGGTAATATTGAGCACTGTTCGTCCATATTCCCGTTCCGCCGCAGGCCTCACATCCCCCCCTAAGAGGCGCGTCATTAGTTGCATCCCATAGCATATCCCCAAAGTTGGAATCCCCGCAGACAATAACCGCGGGTCCATTGTAGGAGCGCCCTCTTGAAAAACGCTGGCGGGGCCGCCAGATAAAATCAAGGCATCGGGAGTTTTTGCCATAATTTCTTCCAGGGAGGTGTCCCCCGGTAAGACCTCACAAAAGACCTCAGCTTCACGGACCCGACGTGCAATCAGTTGGTTATATTGGGCCCCAAAATCCAGAACAATGACGTGGCTCATACTTCACTCCTTAATTAGACGGCACACGTCGGGCAAATTCCGATAGCGCTCATCAACATCTAAACCATAACCAACAACAAATTCATCGGGAATTTCAAACCCTTTATAGTGCAATGGCACAGCCACTTGACGACGGCTAGGCTTGTCCAACAACGAGCAAATTTTCACACTCGCAGCTCCACGGGATCGCATATGGCCATATATGTAGTTGAGAGTCAATCCAGTGTCCACAATATCTTCCACCACGAGTACATGGCGACCATCCACACTCTGCTCTAAATCCTTCAAAATACGCACGACACCCGACGACTTAGTTGCTGCACCGTATGATGACATGGCCATAAAGTCAATCGCCACCGGTAAATCAATGCTGCGGATTAAGTCCGCCATAAAGATAAAGGATCCTTTCAGGATCCCCACAAGCAAAAGCGGTTTACCATCGTAGTCCATGGTAATCCGTTTGCCAAGGTTCTCCACCCGATGCTTAATTTCCGAGTGCGCCAACAACACTTCCAGCTGTTCTCCTGGATAGGTTTGCACCCATCGAGCCCCCTTTGCCGTGTTAATGTGTTTCCTCTTCGTCGCGACCTAAGCGCCGGATAATGTCTGCCCGGTTGGTTAAAGGGTATAAAGACTCCCTGCTGACGGAATCTTTGCGCGCCAACATTTTTCCTTGGAAGTAACTATCGGCATCTCTTTCGATATCATCCACCGCATCATGGCCTGGCGACCGATCCTCTTGCTGCAAATATTGCCGCACCTCTTTAAGGGAAATGCCATTGTCCAGCATTTGCTTAATACGTTTAAGACGTTCGATATCTTTAAGACTGTATAGCCTTTGATTTCCGGCAGTACGCTGTGGTTGCAGCAATTCCAATGTCTCATAATAACGAATCCGACGGTCTGTGAGACCAGTAGCTTCCTTGACCACCCGAATCGAGTGCAGGGATTGATTTGGTTCTCGTAGGCCTTTCATAACCGACTCCTTTTGTCTTCACCATCATCGATATTGACATTATCTTACCGGATTTCATGAATAAACTAAACAGCCAGCCGCAAATTGACGCCCCCAATCGATTGGCTTTTATGACCAAAGAAATAAGGCCCCGAAGTCACAGGACCTTATTTCGGATCATAGGACCCACACGATGTTTCATGCGCCTCTCCCAGAGCTGCGGCTTGACCCGAGTCCAAGGCCATTTGCGGCTGCACGGAAATATGGTCCAGACTGCAGCGTTCACCCCGCTCATTGTAGCGACAGTATGACACTGAACAGCGTATAACTTGGTTGGCCATCAAGCACCCCATCACCTTTCAGTAGTGGTAGTATGGCCCACTTTTACCGTACTTACGCTTGTTCTTGGGGACGAACCAGACGTTCTCCCACCATGCGCTCTAACCGATCCACTTGCTGATGCGCTTGTCCCAGTTTATAGGACAGTTCCTGCATATCGCGCCCTTGGCGTTCAAACCGATCTTGGCTTTGTTGCATTTCGTGCATGAACACATTAATCATCTGCTGAAGCATAGCATGCTGCGACTCCAGCATTTTCATCAATGGTTGCCAAACCTCTTCACCCGTCGTTCGCAAACTGCCATACGACTCGTTGCGTGATAGGACATTGTGCCGTGTCTGAAGACGTTCTGGACTTTTGAGAATCTTTTGTGCCAACAATCGGTAAGGCTCATGATCCGATTCTGCCAACACATCGCTATCCACGACGTAAGGCCTACCAGCAACCCCAGTTTTGCGGGTTGCAGCCAATTTGCCTTGACGTATGTCCCGTCGAAGCATCATCGCTAATTCAGGTGCAGCATCAATCAGTTGATTAAGAGTAATTTCCATCGTTATCCTCCTTCAGGGATGAACCCACCATTCTATGGATATCTTTCCCATCCAAAGGAATTTCATAACTTAAGTGGAAAATTTTTCGTAACGGTTTGGTACCCCGATAGACTCCCACAAAAAATTCGATAGGAAATCGCCGCAGGACACAATCCGGCCATCTGCCGGGTGAAGCTTGTCTTCCTCGTCCGCGAGGGGGACGCCAAACGTCTGGGGTCACCAAGACGCCAGCGCTGTCGTATACCCTTGCGCTGTAGAGCAAAAGCAGTGTGCTTAGAATACATGAGGACTTTCAGACCCCGAAACAAAAGGGTCATATTTAATACTATCATTGAAAACAGCTACGATGGCGCGGTAAACAGACCGTGGGCGAATCCTAGTGCCTCATCAGTGACAATTTGGCTTTATGACTTTCCAAACCGGGGTTCTTCTCCTTTGATTAGCCGGCTCCAATTTTTCCTATGGGCCCAAATGGTTAATAACACGGCTGGCACCGCAAATCCCCATACATAGGCCTCGGGGGATACCAATGCCATGCAGACCATCACCCCGACAATACCTGCTAAGGAAGCCAAAGAAACAATACGTGTAATCCCTACGGTAAGAGCAAACGCCAATACGGCGACTAATGCCGCAAGTGGACTCAGCATTACCACGGCACCCAGTCCAGCGGCTATCCCCTTACCCCCGCGAAACCGTAAAAACGGCGAAAACACATGACCCAGAATCGCCAAAAATCCTGCAACAGCCATCATCCAGGGGTGCCCAGGAAACACTAATCCAGTGATCGCCACCGCAGCAATCCCTTTTAAGGCATCCAATATCAAAACAATAATTCCTGCCTTGATCCCTAAGGTACGTGCCACATTTGTGGCGCCAATATTTTGACTGCCATGTTGGCGAATATCGGTTTGATATCGAAGATGAGATACAATAAAACCCCAAGGAACAGATCCCACAATGAAGGCTCCCAATCCCCACAATATCAGCATGGCCTATCCTTTCTTTGAAAACACCCTTTCCCAATTATTATGGCTCGGTGCCCAAAAGAAAAGCAGGAATTTTCCTCTTCGCAACCAGGATCCGATGACACGGGTTAATAGGGCAAAAGATCTCGCGCAAACCGCCCGCGTATTTCATTTCCTTCTTCGCATCGTACCGACGTCGTCCGAAGGACTACACAAGCATAGTCCCTACAAATACAAAGGGACAGGGCGCTAATGCGCATCCCTGTCCCCGAATTATCCCTTGAAGGGAACTTACATCATCATATCGCCCATGCCACCCATGCCGCCCATGCCACCGGGCGCAGCCGGTTCTTTCTTTTCGGGCTTATCAGCCACTAAAGCTTCCGTGGTTAACAGCATAGCAGCAATAGAGGCGGCGTTCTGCAACGTTGACCGAGTCACTTTAGCGGGGTCCACAATACCCGCCTTGACCATATCGGTGGTCTTATTGTGCAGCGCATCATATCCCGTGTTACCCGTTTCTTTCTTGACCATCTCAACAATCACCGAACCTTCAAGTCCGGCATTTTGAGCAATTTGTCGCACCGGCTCTTCAACTGCACGGCGGACGATGTTGACGCCAATTTTTTCGTCGCCTTCAGCTTTTAATCCGTCTAGCACCGCGATGGTGCGCAGAAGAGCGGTCCCACCACCGGGCACAATGCCTTCCTCCACTGCAGCACGAGTTGCCGACAAGGCGTCTTCAATGCGCAGTTTCTTTTCTTTCAACTCTACCTCGGTGGCAGCACCGACTTGAATTACCGCGACACCGCCTGATAGTTTGGCCAAACGCTCTTGCAATTTTTCTTTGTCGTAATCAGAGGTGGTGTCTTCGATCTGCTTCTTGATCACTTGAATGCGCTTCTTGATGTCGGCGTCGTTGCCACGGCCCTCAACGATCGTGGTCTCTTCTTTGGCAATCTTCACTTGACGCGCTTGACCGAGCATATCTGGCGTGACGTTTTCCAGTTTCAGCCCAATGTCTTCAGAAATCACCTGGCCACCAGTCAAAATAGCGATATCTTCAAGCATCGCTTTGCGTCGGTCGCCAAATCCAGGAGCCTTTACGGCAACCGCCGTCAAAGTTCCCCGCAACTTGTTGACCACCAATGTAGCCAACGCTTCGCCTTCAACATCTTCCGCGATAATCACTAACCCTTTGCCCCGTTGTACGATCTTTTCCAGTACCGGAAGCAAGTCTTGAATTGCCGAAATCTTGCGGTCGGTAATCAAAATGTACGGGTCAGACAGAGTTGCTTCCATCTTCTCGGTGTCAGTGACCATGTAAGGCGAAATGTATCCGCGATCGAACTGCATTCCTTCCACAGTTTCCAAGGTCGTGCCAGTGGTCTTGGACTCTTCTACGGTAATAACTCCATCCGCACCGACCTTTTCCATCGCTTCGGCAATCAGTCGGCCAATTTCGTCATCATTGGCAGAAATCGAGGCCACCTGAGTAATGGCTTCCTTGCCTTCGATCGGGGTAGAAATCCTTTTGATCTCGTCAACGGCTGCCGCCACCGCGTGCTCAATCCCGCGCTTGATGCCCATCGGGTTGGCTCCAGCAGTCACGTTCTTCAGCCCTTCTTTAATCATGGCTTGAGCCAGAACAGTCGCGGTAGTGGTTCCGTCCCCCGCAACATCCTGAGTCTTGGTCGCGACTTCCTTGACCAACTGAGCACCCATGGATTCAAAGGGGTCTTCCAATTCAATTTCCCGCGCAATGGTGACACCATCGTTGGTAATCAGAGGCGCTCCAAATTTCTTTTCCAGGACCACGTTGCGGCCCTTAGGTCCTAAAGTCACCTTCACGGCGTTGGCGAGTTTGTCTACACCACGCTCTAGGGCGCGACGCGCCTCTTCCTCATAAATCATTTGCTTTGCCATCTACTCACAACCTCCTGAAAATGGTTCCTTAATCCCGTGCTAAACCAGTGCGGGAGCCGGGACTAGTACTGCCAGTATGTCGGATTCGGAAACCAATCGATATTCTCGATTTTCGACGCGAATCTTGGTGGCGAGTTTTTCATCGAACAACACGACATCTTGCACGCCAACTTCCAATGGTGCCCGGGAACCGTTATCCAGCAAACGGCCGCTACCTACCGCTACTACGCGCCCCCGCTGCGGGTTCTCCTTAGCTGTGTCGGGCAAGACAATCCCTGACATCGTGGTTTCTTCAGACAACACTTCCACTACCACATGGTCGGCTAATGGACGAATTTCCACAGGTGTTCTCCTCCTACCTCTATGTTACTTTGTTAGCACTCTCATCAAGTGAGTGCTAAAGCTTCCATACAGAGTTTACCCAAAACCATAGCATGCGTCAAATAATCATATTCGGCGATAGTATCCCAATTTTAGCCTGATATGTGCACTTATCTTTGCTTTCCATTGCAGTGTTCGCCTTCATTTGTGTTTTTGCCATATTTTACGTTCTAGGATGATGCTGGATCGGTATGGCGAGTGTGGCCGGCAATCAAATCTACCGCATGTGCCAATACCGGTTCGACCACAGGCCACAATTCGCGAATGGCATTGGGCGACCCCGGTAGATTCACCACCAATGTCCTATTCGCCACGCCTACGACACCTCGGGATAACATCCCCATCGGAGTGTGTTTTAGAGACTCTTGCCGCATTGCTTCGGCAATGCCTGGCACTAATCGATCAACAACTTTGAGTGTCACTTCGGGCATTACATCACGCGGCCCCAGTCCTGTCCCCCCTGTGGTCACCACCAATTGTATATCTTGCCGGATCCAGTCTCGGAGTTGGGCTTCTAAAATTTCTGCATCGTCAGCAAGCACCACCTGATCGACAATGTGTCCCCAAAGATGCAAGCGTTCCCATAACAACTGCCCCGAAACATCCTGGCGCAGACCTTGCGATCCCGCATCACTGCTAGTTAAAATGGCTACCTTAGGCCTCTGTTCTGAAGTCTCGGAAGACATAATCTCCTGTTTTCCCTCCCGTTTTTTCCACCAAGTGGACATCATCTACAATAAGGCCGCGATATTGAGCTTTTAACATGTCATATAACGTTAACAACCCTGCGGTCACCGCAGTAATTGCTTCCATCTCGACACCGGTGGCAGACCGAGTCTCCGTTTCGACAGCCACCAAAAAGCCTTGGTCCTCAATCTCAATCGACACTTCTACGGCCGTAAGTGGTATCGGATGGCAGAGCGGTATCCACTCTGCCGTCCGCTTTGCTGCCGGCCACCGCCAAAACATCCCCTTTAGCTACAACGCCGTCCTTCACCGCTTGACACACATATGCGGGTGCCCGCAATCGGCCCTGCGCCCGAGCCTTGCGTAAGCTCTCATCTTTTCCGCTCACTGAGACCATGTGGACTTCACCCGCCGCGTTCAAATGCGGCAAAATCGGATCATTAGCCATTTCTAGCCTCCTTTTACGTAGACCCAGCTAACATGGCAACCGCAGCCAAGGCTCTGGCCCCGGTGCCAATAGCGCCCTCATTGAGAATAAACCCCGCAGAATGAATTCCACTTTGGGATCCCGGCCCAACCACTCCAACATGAAGATTAGTGGCCGCCACCCGTTCCGCAATGTAGGCAAAATCTTCAGCGCCCATTGACGGATTTGTCAACCATACGACGTTCTTGGGTCCCAAAACCCGTTCCAGCACACTCGCCACATGATGGGTAAAGGCAACGTCGGCAACCAGCGGCGGATATCCCGGTCGAAAGTCAATGAACGCTTCCGCCCGATATGCATGTGCCACGTCGGACACTAATTGGGCGAACCGATCCAGTATGGACTGCCGGCGTTCCGGTTGCAAAATCCGGATGGTTCCGGTCATCGTAACTTGATCGGCAAGCACATTTTCTCGATATCCGCCAACAATGGTTCCAAACGTCACCACTAGCGGAATCACGGGGTCCTGCTCCCGACTAACCAATGTCTGAGATGCCTGAATTACAGCAGCTGCGGCGACAATTGCGTCAACGCCTTTGTCGGGATGTGCCCCATGTCCCCCTTGACCACGGATGATAATGTGAAATTCATTGGGAGATGCCATTGCTGGCCCTGATTTTAAGCCAATCACGCCAACTGGTTGATCACTGTCCACATGCACCATTACAGCATGCGTCACCGGGGGATCCGCGAGTATGCCCGACTCAATCATGGGGAGAGCGCCTCCCGGACCTTCTTCCCCGGGTTGAAACATTAACACCACTGGCCGTTCCAACCGTTCTTCGTACTGTTTTAAAAACCGTGCGGCACCCAGCAGCATAGCAGTATGAGCATCATGGCCACAGGCATGCATCCGTCCGCCAATTTCAGATTGAAAAGGCAGATTCGTCGTTTCTTGGATTGGCAACCCATCCATGTCTGCCCTTAACAAGATAGCTGGTCCATCTTTAGGACCAATCAACCCTTTGACTCCGTGCTCAATAACCTGCTGATGCTCAATGCCTAAATCATCTAATATGCTTTCTACCAACGCTTGGGTTTGCGGGGTATCTAAGCCTAATTCCGGAAACCGATGAATCCGACGCCGGATCTCTATTGCCCAGGGATCAATGACTCCCCACACTGCATCGTCAGAAATGTCGTGGTATGTATTCACAAGTGCTCTCCCCTTGAAGGTTTGCCATCGGTAAATATGGTTATTGTTACAGTGACACGGAGGGACTCCCCCCAATCAATTACATCTCTAAAAACGACGATTTGGTTTTTCAGTCCGAATCAAGTCCTCCGTTAATTGATCAAATTCTTGTTTGGAAATAAGGCCTTGGGCGTAACGTTCTCGAGCAACGGTGAGAGGATCCTGGGTTTCATCCAACGTGGGAGTCTTGGGCGAAACATGATTTTCAGTCCTAAATACCCGGTTCAAAACAGTCCACCCAAAAAACGCCATCAACGCCATTCCTGCGACGGGGAAAATCCATACCCACCCAAATCCAAAATTCATCGGCATCAGTAATCCCTCCCCCTCTTTCCTAAGGTCGTTACGGTCCGCCGGCAATAAGCCCTTCCAAAAACGCCTAGAACAACCTTTGGACAACCAGGCACGCGCTTCTATATCTTATCCTTGCATTATCATAAGGATACAACTTCCCTTCACGGTTTGCATAAAGATAATGCTCTCCTCAATACTTAAGCCATCCACCATCTTACATATCACATTCTTTATGTTGACCAGGCAATAATCTCTTTCCGTACGCAGCACGCGCAGAATTCGTCTGCTTGGGAGTGGCTCTCGCGCCGTCGGCTAAGGAAAGACGGCGCAGAGGACGGATGAACATCCCGGTGTTCTGTAACGCTCATCACGATTCCCCGTCACTCTTTATGAGTTGGTCTCGATCTCAGTAGTAGCGGCGGGGGACA
>PXYW01000029.1:10081-38923 GCA_003023695.1 Sulfobacillus benefaciens
GGGTTGCGGTGGGGGTTTCTGGGATCACTCCGAGAAGTTCCTGGTTCTTCGACCATTGCGCGGGAGCCTCTGGCGTCCCGTGTCTTATCCGATCATCCCCAGGCGTAACTTCGGACCGCTCCGGCCCTAGTTTCCGAATAATCCGTGTAGTTTTGTGAGATTTCGTGAGCGGTTCTTCGGACAGGAGTTTCTGAATCCCGCGCTTTTTGATCACGCGGGCGGCATTGTGGTCCGCATTATCCCTATGTCCACAGCGTTGACAGACAAACTCGGCTTGCGACAGCCGATTGTCCGGGGAAGTGAATGTGCACACCGCACATTCCTGCGAACTATACGCGGGGGGACGGTGATGACCAACTTGCCTTGACGTAGCGCTTTATAGGTGGTAAACGAGACGACTGGTCCCCATGCCGATGCGAGAATGGCCCGGTTCAGGCCGGCTTTCGCGGCCCGCCCGTTGGGCAGGCAATGGCCTTGGGCGTCTGTTTTTGCTTTGGACCGTTTGGTCATATTCTTAATGGGCAGATCCTCAAACACATAGGGATCATAGGCCTCGTTGACCGGACGTTCTTTTCGTACCGCTGATACCGTGCCGCTTTCTGATGGGCTTTCTTCTGATTTCTCGATCCTTTCTTCCTGCGAGAAGCCCGTCGTTGCCATTTCTTGTGTTGTTTGCGATGCTGCTGGATGCGGTCTTTTTGCACGGGATCAAGATCGTAAATCTTGCCGTCGGAAGTGACCAAAGGCTTCGCCACACCGCGATCCCCGCCGAGTGTACGCTCAGCAAGTTGCTCCGTCGACAAATGTCGCAAGTCCTCGGCGATCTGCTCCGTGGCCGCATCGACTGTCTTTTGGGGCATCGTCACTGCCGGATCCTCTGCGGCAAAGGACAGCCACCAGTGGCCGCCTTCCACGGTGACGTGAATCGAAGACGGTACGCCATGAGGCCGATGCGCCACGTAAGCAAGGGCCCCGACCGGAAACTTCTGCGTGCCCCGGATCAACTGATACGATGCGATCTCGCTGGTCTCATCGATTAGCGGGATGAATTGGAATAACTCATCGGTGATCCAGACCGCCTGCCGTCCGCTTTTCTTCTGGATTTTTGGACGACCTCCGAGCTTCTGAAAGAAGCGCGAATAGGTTTGTCTGAATTTGACGGCCCCATTGCGCAAGATCTGCGAGGGCACCTGTTTAAGAAAGGCGGTTTTCTCCGTGATAAAGCGGCTATACTCCTGATCGACAGGAATTTTCTCTCCCGCCGTGCCGACCATGCATTGAGCAAATCGACGAAAATAGCGGTCCTCTTGGACTTTGGCGTTATAGATCAGGCGTTGACACCCGATCCACTGGAGCAAGATTCGTTCCTGCTCGGCGTGAGGATACAGACGAAACTTATACCCGTTTAGCATGCCCTCACCTCCTTGCGTTGATTCGTACTTCTATTATATCATTAGGCTACCATGAACGAAACAGCCATGACATCTTCATCGCACGCGGTCTACTCTCTTCGGTTACATATTGTCTTTGTGACCAAATACCGACGCAAAACCTGATCGGCAGAACTTCTCGATGCTCTACGGGAGGCTTTCGCAGAGATTCTAACAGACTGGCGATGCACGCTCATTGAATTTGGCGGGG
The DNA here is from genome assembly GCA_003023695.1 of Sulfobacillus benefaciens. GTDB lineage: Bacteria > Bacillota > Sulfobacillia > Sulfobacillales > Sulfobacillaceae > Sulfobacillus_C > Sulfobacillus_C benefaciens_A. Next base: position 11,723 of record PXYW01000029.1, read on the forward strand.
AGGCCGATCATGTCCATCTTTTGGTGGGCATCCATCCGGCGCTCAATCTCTCCACCTTGATTAATAACCTCAAGTCCGCTAGTGCGCGGCGGATGCGCAATCGATTTGCCGCTCATTTAGCGAAATTCTATGGGAAGCCCTACTTCTGGCATCGCGCATATTATGTCGGGAGCGTCGGTGAAGCCTCACTGGAGACAGTGAAACGCTACGTCGAAGCCCAAGGGACGAAAGAAAAACCCCGAAAAGCGGCCAGAAGGCCGCCGCCCGCTTGACCCCCTCTGGGCTATCGCCTAAGAAGGGGAATGCGCGGGCGTTGTGTTCAACAACGCATAGTCTATCTTGTCGCTTACTCCCATGATCAGTCCTCATTGTTTCATATTGCCACCAATACTTGCGTAGGATCTCTGAGACAAACATCCCACCTTGGGAGGGTTTTATAATGGAGTCACGCTGGTTCGTATTATCACCGGTTTTGCTTTTGGTATTATCGTTATGGTTGGTGCTTGCTGCGCCACCCGTCCCTGCATTGAGTCGGGTTAACACCCAACAACGCATAGTTGCCCTCACATTCGACGACGGGCCTTCTCCGCAATTCACCCCGAAAATCCTTAGTCTATTGACGCAATATCATGCTAAAGGTACTTTTTTTGTCCTGGGCAGTGAAGCGGAAAAATATCCCAACCTCGTGAAAGCCATTTACCAGCAAGGCTCACTTGTGGCCAATCATGGATGGGGACATCTCAATCTGCGGCGAGTAGGCGCCGCGAGAATGTGGCAGGACGCTGACAAAACCGGACAGCTGCTCCGTTCTTTGGGCATTTCTCCTGCTCCCTATTATCGGCCGCCCTATGGGATGACCAGTCAGGCTTTGCTGCAGTTATTCGAGGGCCATGGCTATGAAGTAGTCCTGTGGTCGGTAGATACCCGCGATTGGGCCACTCCCGGAGTTGGGTCGATCACAGAAAAAATCCAACGTTTAATTCAACCGGGCGCTATCATCCTCATGCACGATGGAGGCGGCAATCGCAGTCAGACTGTTGCCGCCCTCAAATGGCTCTTAACCAAGTACACCGCCCTCGGATGGCATTTTGTAACCTTAGCCCAGCTTACCCACCCCGATGCTATGGCTGTTACCCATAAATAACATATTGGACTAAAAATTTTTGCAATGATGAGTAGAACCGTTCTATGGTCTGGGCGCCTCGCCACCCATGCCCCTCGCCGGGGTACACTTCATAAAAATGCGGCACCCCATTGTTTCTTAAAATCTCCACCAAGCTATCTGCCTGGTTTCTAGGCACCACTACATCTTCGTCGCCTTGAAAGATTGCCAGTGCATCCTTGATGGAGTCCGCCAGAAATATAGGGGAGCGGTCATGGTATATGGCGCTGGCGTCAGGCAAGGGTCCTAACATCGAATCTAAATAACGCGATTCAAATTTATGCGTTTCTGCAGCTAAGGTAAATAAGTTGGAAACCCCGAATAGCGACACTCCAGCCTTAAAGATACCCGGATGATCCGCCAGGGTTTTCAACACCGTATAGCCGCCAGCACTGCCACCCATAATCACTAACTGGTGCGCATTAACCCAACCTTGCTCGACACAATATAGTGCACCGCTGACGACATCCTCAACATCCACCACTCCCCAAAGGCCTTCCAATGCTTTGCGATATTGCCGTCCATACCCGGTACTGCCCCGGTAATTGACAGCCAGTACTGCATAGCCGCGGGAAGTAAAAAATTGGATCTGCCCGTTATATGCTGTCGAGACGTGTCCGGTCGGTCCCCCATGAACCAACACAACCAAAGGAGGCCGTCCGTCAGAGACGTAATCCGGATTGTTCGGCGGATAATAAAGTCCATGCACGGCAACCCCCTGGCTTGTCCAGGAAATTGATTGTGAAGCACACAAATAGTTCTCCGCGACTTCATTGGTTGCCGTGTAAGCAACCGCCGACGCTACTCTATCCGGTCCTATGGCCACCGCTCGGGGTGTTAGTGTATCTCCGGATACAATACCAGCAATATACCCATTTCCCGTAGGCGAAGTGGCAAGTTGCTCCCAATAAGTGGCGCCCGGATACCCCACCTCCTCAGGGATGCCTCCATCAATGGAAAGTATTTGGCACGATGAAGAGGCCTTGCGGCTTCGGATCACCACCAAAGATCGACTGTCAAACATCCACCCTAAACTACGCTCGCCCTGTCCCCAAGCGGGCGGGGCATATTCTGCATCATCAAAGGTCACTGGTTTGATTTCCCCGGTGTTTCGGTCCTTGACCATTACCTGAGTCCAATTGTCAATTTCGTGAGCAAACGCCAAATATCGACCATCTGGAGAATATATCGGTTGAAACACAAGACCAGGGCCCGAGATAACGCGGGAAACGGCACCGGGTCTTATCATGGAGGTTTCCTCGAGGATGCCAATGGTCAGTAATTCTGTGTCATCCCACGGCATATTAGGGTGATTCCATGCCACACAAGCCAATTCATTGCCCTCCGGTGAAAATGTCGGCTGCATGAAAAAGTCGTGGTCGGCGAGAAATTTTTGTGGCCAGTATTGGCCTAAAGTGTCGACGACGGCAATGCCATCGTCCTGTCCGTCTGAATAGACATAAGCTATCCAGCGTTCGTTGGGAGAAAGCGCAGGAGACGCTATGGCTCCATTCCCCGCCGGCGTAATAGGTTTAGGCAGTCCTGCACTTAAAGCTTTACGCCATAATCGTCCGTCGCTGACAAAATACACCGTATCTTGTCCTACGACAAAATCGCCACCGCCATATCCTACCCGAGCGCGGACCGAATGCTCTGCGGTTAAATCCTGTGGTGCTCCGCCTGGGATTGGAGCCATCACCAAAACGCCCTGGCTGGACCGATTCTCTAGCCATACCAAGTAGCGGCCATCACGGGAAATTTGAATATCACTTAACCGTTTTTGCCCAGCCATACGTTTGGGTGTTAGGGGACTATCCCAGACACCAAATGGCTTCTTTACTGCCACCCCGATTGCCTCCTTGCGCCTGGTCAAGAATAGGTGTAAAAACCACGTCCAGATTTGCGACCTAAAAGACCCGCGTCAACCATTTTGCGCAATAACGGCGCTGGTCGATATTTAGAATCGCCAAATCCTTGATAGAGCACCTCCATAATATAAAGGCAGGTGTCTAACCCAATAAAGTCTGCTAACGTCAAAGGACCCATGGGATGGTTCATGCCCAGCCGCATGACAGTATCAATGCCTTCTTTAGAGCCGACCCCCTCTTGCAATGCAAAAATAGCCTCGTTTATCATGGGCATCAAAATCCGATTGGCAATAAACCCAGGATAATCTTCCGATTCAACCGGAGTTTTTCCCATCGCACGAACTATTGACAAGGCTTCATTTACCGTTTCCTCGCTCGTTAGCGCTCCCCGAATCACCTCCACCAATGTCATCACCGGCACCGGGTTCATAAAGTGCATGCCAATAAACCGTTCAGGACGTTTGGTCGCACTGGCCAGCCGAGTAATCGCAATAGACGAGGTATTGGAAGCAAAAATTGTTTCACTTCCGAACCACTGATCCGCATCATGGAACAACTCGCGTTTAACAGACTCTTGTTCCACCACCGCCTCAATCACCAAATCCACGTGATCCACCCCTCGCAACGTGTCAATGACAATGAGGTGCTCTAACGCCTGATCTTTAGCCGCTGCCGTCAGTTGTCCCTTGTCCACCAGACGGGCCAATCGTGTCTCAATACCCTGTCGTCCGCGTTCTCGCTGGACAGCGAGGGCATCGGTCAAATACACAGTAAAACCGCTAACGATGGCGGTTTGTGCAATGCCTGCCCCCATTTGCCCCGCGCCTATCACCAAAACCTTTTCCGCCATATGTCCCCCTAGCCGACGCGAACCACGGTTGCTTCTCCCTGGCCCCCACCGCTGCAAATGGTCGCGACGCCGATCCCGCCGCCCCGCTTTTGCAGTTCTAAGATTAATGTCAGCAAAATCCTTCCACCCGAGGCACCAATGGGATGCCCTAAGGCCACTGCCCCTCCATTGACGTTGACAATTTCTGGATCAAATTCGGCAAGCTTCATACTGGTTAACGTCACGGCAGCAAATGCCTCGTTAATTTCCGCTAAGTTAACATCACGGGTTGTCAAATGGGCTTTTTTCAGGGCAGCTTGTGCTGCATAGGCCGGCACCGTGTGTAGGTATTTTGGTTCGGCAGATACTTGACCGGAGCTTAAAATCGTCGCTAAGACAGGCAACCCTAACTCTTGCGCACGATCCCGATCCATCAGCACCAGTGCCGTTGCGCCATCGGTCAGACCCGGCGCATTTCCCGCCGTCACGGTGCCGTCCATTACAAATACTGGCTTCAAAGATTGCAGTTTTTGCAGCGAGGTGTCCCGCCGTGGTCCTTGGTCCTCGCTCACTTCAGTGGTTTGGCCTTTTTTCCCCGGAACCGTAACCGGTACAATTTCCTCGGCAAACCGCCCCCTATCGATGGCCGCCAAGGCTCTTTCATGGCTGCGGTACGCCCAGGCATCTTGTTCTTCCCGCGTGATGCCAAATTCCTTGGCCACTTCACTTCCATATACCCCCATGTGACACTGGCCAAAACTACACCACAGTCCATCATGCACCACCGAATCCACCATAGGAGTGTCACCCATGCGAATCCCCCAGCGGGCACCTTGCACCAAGTAGGGTGCACGACTCATGGATTCCATGCCGCCGGCGACAGCCGACTTGATCTCTCCGAGGCGAATAGCCATATCAGCCAAATTTACCGCCCTAAGACTTGAGGCACACACTTTGTTAATTGTGTCCGATGGCACCCTGTCGGGAAGACCTGCCCTTATCGAGGCTTGTCGCGAGGGAATTTGTCCCTCTCCTGCCTGAACCACTTGTCCCATAAACACATAATCAATATCATCGCCAATGCCAGCTCGGTCCAAGGCCCCCCGAATTGCCACAGCTCCCAAATCTGATGCTGCGATATCCTTCAACGATCCCCCAAACGGAACAAATGGTGTTCGCGCCAGGCCAACAACTACGGTTTGTGGCATAATACCCTCCGCCTTTCACAACTCCCGATGAATGGCCGCTCCCAATTGAGCCAGCTTTCGCTCAATCCCATGATAGCCGCGGTCAATATATTCAACTTTGTCAACAATGGTGGTACCAAGAGCTCCCAGTGCCGCCAGCACCAATGCTGCCCCACCACGAATATCCTGCGCCTCTACGGGAGCCCCTGTCAACACTTCAACTCCACGGACAATGGCAGTTTCCCGCTCCACCTTGATATTGGCTCCTAAGCGCACCAAATCGTGGGTATACCCAAAGCGGTTCTCAAATACTGTTTCTTCGACCACTGCCACACCATCCGCCATGCTCAGCAGTGCTACCATCTGCGGATGCAAGTCAGTCGGAAACCCCGGATATGGCAAAGTTTCCACATCAACGGACACCGGGCGCCGGGACATCGTTAACCGGATCCAGTCCATATCCTCTTCGATTTCTGCCCCCGCTTGTTCCAATTTTAACAAGACTGTCCTCAGGTGTTCGGGTATGACATTGGTAACTGTCACCACCCCACCGGTGATGGCGCCGGCCATCAAGTAAGTACCTGCCTCTAGACGATCGGGAATAATTTCATGGTGCGTGCCATGAAGCGCTGGCACCCCTTCGATGCGAATGAGGTTGGTACCAGCACCACGCACTCGCCCCCCCATGGCGTTGAGGAAATTTGCCATATCGACCACTTCCGGTTCCATGGCCGCATTCTCTAGTGTGGTCACTCCCTCAGCCAAGCTGCCAGCAATCATGAGGTTGATGGTGGTGCCAAAAGAAGCCCGTTCGATATAGATCCGCGCCCCTTTTAGGGGACCATCCACCTGGCCTAATATGGACCCGTGTTCCAACCCCATTGTGGCTCCTAAGGCTTCGAATCCTCGCACATGAAAATTCACCGGCCGCGATCCAATTTGGCACCCGCCAGGGAAAGCAACATCAGCTTTGCCTAGTCGGGCTAACAACAGGCCGATGACGTACGTGGAGCCTCGCAGTTTGCTAGCTAATTCATATGGTGCCACATGACCTTGCAATTGCGATGCATCGATCCGCAACTGCGTGTTGTGATGCCACGTTACCGTAGCCCCAAGTTGCCGAAGAATTTCGCACAAATCTAAAATATCGGTGTAACGCGGCACATTTTCCAAAATACTGACGCCTTCAGACGCCAAAGCTGCCGCAGTAATAATCGGCAACGCACTGTTTTTTGAACCCTCGATGCTCACTTCACCGGCCAATGAATGTTGGCCCTCGATCACCAAACGCGCCACAATGAGTCCCTCCGCCTATAAACTATAATTCGGCGATTCTTTGGTAATCTGCACATCGTGGGGGTGGCTCTCTACCAAGCCAGCGTTAGTGATGCGAAGAAATCGGCCGTGTTCTCGAAGCGCAAGCAAATTAGGCGCGCCGCAATATCCCATTCCTGAGCGCACCCCACCCAACAGTTGATAAACGGTATCGGCCAACGATCCGCGATACGGTACCCGGCCTTCGATGCCCTCGGGCACCAATTTTTCCACATCCAAATCTTCCTGAAAATACCGATCCGATGATCCCTGCTTCATGGCAGCTAACGATCCCATACCGCGGTAGACTTTGAACGACCGACCCTTAAATATCTCCATCTCGCCGGGGCTTTCTTCAGTGCCCGCAAACAGCGAACCCAACATCACACTGGAGGCGCCTGCTGCCAGAGCCTTGACCACATCACCGGACCAACGCACCCCACCATCGGCAATTACCGGCACATCATGAGGTTTGGCCGCTTGGTATGCGCTCCACACGGCGGTAATCTGCGGCACGCCAATTCCCGCAACTACCCGAGTGGTGCAAATCGATCCCGGGCCTACGCCGACCTTGACCCCGTCTACTCCGGCCTCGATTAACGCACGGGTCCCTTCGGCAGTCGCCACGTTACCGCCAATCACGTCGATGTCGGGGAATGTTTCTTTAATCAGCCGGACCGTATTTAGCACGCCAGCAGAATGGCCATGGGCGGTATCGACCACGACGACGTCCACCCGAGATGCCACCAAGGCTTCTACCCTCTCCAATGTTTGGGATCCTACCGACACAGCAGCTGCCACCAGCAATCGGCCATTGGCGTCTTTCGCCGCATTGGGAAACTTCCGTGCCTTTTCTATATCTTTAATGGTAATCAATCCACGAAGTCGTCCCTGTTTGTCGACCAATGGCAACTTTTCAATACGATGCTGCCCGAGCAGCTTCTTAGCTTCATCCAAGGTAGTACCTTCAGGGGCAGTCACTAAGCCATCTTTGGTCATAACTTCGTGAATAGGGCGGTCGAAGTCTTGTTCAAATCGCAGGTCTCGGTTTGTTAAGATTCCCACCAGAAAGCCGCCATCACGAACAATGGGCACCCCCGAGATTCGGTACCTGCTCATCAACTCCAGTGCGTCTCGAATAGCGTGATCAGGTCCTAAATAAATGGGGTCAATGATCACCCCATGTTCCGATCTTTTCACTTTGTCGACCTCGCTCGCTTGATGCTCAATCGACATATTCTTGTGGATTACCCCAATGCCACCTTCTCGGGCCATGGCAATGGCCATGCGTGCCTCGGTTACTGTATCCATGCCGGCAGAAACCAACGGCACGTTGAGTTGCACGTGCCGGGTCAAACGCGTTGTTAAAATGACATCCCGCGGCAAAACCTCCGAATGCGCCGGCATAAGCAGAACATCATCAAAGGTCAATGCCTCGGGGCCAAACTTTTCATCGAAATTCACCGTGATCCGTCCTCCCTAGAAGTTTAACCAAGTCTATCATAACGGCAAAAAGAGGGGCAATCACTGGCGTTGAATTTGTTCAACAATTCTTTGGGCCACTAGGTAGACATTACCAGCCCCCATAGTAATGAAGGTATCCCCAGGGTTCAACTCCCTTAAAATCGGTTCGACTGTCTCCTCCATAGTGGCATAAAAATGGACCACTCCCCCATGCCGTGCGCGAATCTGCTCAGCAAGCGCTTGACTGGTAACACCGGAAATAGGTGCTTCTCCAGGGGGTGAATAAATGTCAGTTAAATACAGTACGTCCGCATCCCCAAACGCGTCAATAAACTGATCCCAGAGATTTTTGGTGCGAATGTACCGTTGGGGTTGAAACAAGGCGATTACCCGGTGACTGCTTACTTGGCGAGCCGCCTTAAGTGTGGAACGAATTTCTGTTGGGTGATGCGCATAGTCATCCACTACCCTTACCGGACTTGACAACAAGACCTGGAACCGCCGTGCTGCATTGGTAAATTGCCGCAAGCTATCCAAAGCCTCAGCATAAGGGACTCCCACGCCGTGAGTGGCTGTGATTGCTCCTAGGGCATTGGTCACATTGTGCAATCCGGGAACAGAAAGACTGCCGCGACCTACGGCTTTCCCCGAGACTAGCACAGTAAATTCGGTGCGGTTTGGCAACATCTCAATTTCTGTGGCCCTAACCTGGGCCGCCTCGTTCAACCCATATCCCATCCACGGTACCGTTAATGAACGGGACATCTCCAATAACACGGCATTGTCCACCCCTAAGACCGCTAAACCGTCCTCGGGTACGGCCGATACATAGGTTCGGAAAGCATCTTTAAGATTGTCAAATTCACCGCCATAATGGTCCAAGTGTTCCGGCTCCACATTGGTAGCCACTGCAATCACCGGATGGTAACGCAAAAAAGTTCCATCGCTTTCATCGGCTTCGGCCACCGCATAAGGTCCGTGACCCACACGCAGGTTGCCGTCGAATTGCGGCACCTCGCCACCGACCAATATTGTGGGGTCCAAATGATTCTGTTGCAATATCGTGCCAATCATGGATGTCGTCGTAGTTTTCCCATGGGTTCCGCTCACCGTAATGGCCCGGTAAGGCTCTAGCGCCTCCGCTAACAGTTCAGAACGGTGGATGACGCGCAGGTGTTGCGCCAAGGCGGCTTGCCGTTCCGGGTTGTCATCGGGTACATCGGTGTTATACACAACGATATCGGCATTTTGCACCAATTCAGCCCGATGGCCATAGAAAACGGCAATGCCATCGGATTCCAAGCGTTCTGTTCGGCTTGACCTTTTCACATCGGAACCTGTGACCTGGTATCCTTGACGATGCAGCAACAAAGCGAGACCGCTCATACTGTAGCCACCCACCCCGATAAAGTGCACATGCTGCATCTCGACGCCTCCTGCCCGGAAATCGCGAATTTTTTCTTTAGTACGATATTAGCTATGCCTCTACTTCAATGAAATTGCCAGCCCTGATTAAGCCAAAGACTCACATAATGATCGGCGGCCTGTTCAATGCGCTCCATTTCAGATGCATTCAGTGCCCTTACCACCCTTCCAGGCACTCCCATGACCAGATGGCCAGCAGGAATTTCGGTGCCCTCCGCAATGACAGATCCGGCCGCAACAATGGAATGGTGACCAATGCGGGCTCCATTCATCACCACAGCCCCCATCCCAATCAATACCGAGTGTTCCACCTGCGCTCCATGCACCACCGCCCGATGGCCTATGGTAACCCCAGATCCGATGTGGCACGCATATCCCGGATCAGCATGCAGCACAGCACCATCTTGTATATTGCTTCGCGAACCCACCACAATTGCGGTGGTGTCTCCCCGTACCACCGCATTAAACCAAATGGAGGATTCCGATTGCAGATGGACCTGTCCAATAATATAGGAACCAGGAGCAATAAAGACGGGATCATCCACAATCGGCTCATGTTCGCCAAATTTTAATATCATAAGCTATAATCTCCCTTAAGATGACATAATTATCCACGCTATCCACAAGTTATACACACGCTATTGCTGGCCCAGGGGATAAGTCACACGCGGGGCAGCTAAATATGACATGCGGATCCCCCGAGCCCAGCGGTAATATCCCAAAGAAGCCACCATCGCCGCGTTATCTGTACAGTATCGGACAGGGGGTATGTGCACCCGAATATTCTGGTCTTGCCCCAATTGCTCCATCCGTTGCCGAAGAAATGCATTAGCCGTGACCCCGCCAGCTAAATACACATCATCAACCGGGTAGCGTTTCAGAGCACGAGACACATTGCGCACCAGCGCCTCCACTACCGCAACCTGCAGGGCGTAAGCTATTTCTGCCTGTCGATGAGGTTGGCTCCGAATTAGATCAGAGGTCGCTGTCTTCACTCCACTAAAACTAAAGTCCAGACTGTCCGAACCCAAATTGGCAATGGGCAAATGCAATGAAGTAGCCTCTACCGTCGCCGCCAATTTCTCGATTTCTGGCCCACCAGGGTAGGACAAGCCCAAGGCTCGCGCCCCTTTGTCAAAGGCTTCCCCGGCGGCATCATCACGGGTTTCCCCCAAAACAGTTATTTCACCATGATTCTTCCATAATACTAAGGAGGTATGGCCGCCTGATACCAACAGTCCCAGAGCCGGAAACTCGATGGGTGCCACCAAGGCATTGGCATAGAGGTGCGCTTCCAAATGGTGCACTCCTACTACTGGAATTTGGCATCCTAAAGCAAACCCTTTGGCAAACGTCACTCCTACCAGCAGTGCACCTAAGAGTCCGGGCCCTTCAGTAACCGCGACCGCGTCCACATCACGCCGATCCAATCTGGCATCCTGCAATACCTGTTCCACCACTGGCAAAATGGCCATCGTATGCTCTCGCGCGGCGACTTCAGGTACCACTCCTCCATATCGGGCATGGATAGCAGCAGATGATGCCAGACTGGTTGCTAGAAGGCGGGTGCCGTCTTCCACCAGGGCTGCTGCCGTTTCATCGCAAGATGACTCAATCCCCAATACCCGCATATCTGGTTTCCGCCCCCCTGAAATCTCGTGTTAATTTTACCGATTTTACCCATACTACACCCAATACCGCAAGAAAATATTGTAGAACCGGGAGGGGCGTTTGAGGATGATATGGCTCTATACCATTTTTTTACTGATGATATTTTCATTGCCCAGTGCGATGGTTTTTTCTCCTTTCACCTATCGACTGTTAACTTTAGCTCACTTCTTTGCGTTTCTTCTCAGCGTAATTATCTTTGTGTTGTTGGGTCGCAGTCTAGCCAAACGGCACCGCAAGATCATCACCAAAGCATTTGTGGTAGGTTTATTCACGGCTTTTGCCGCCGCACTGCTCAATCAGTATCTTTTGCGGCTCCCATTAGCCCAAGCCGCATTCATAAGCCAATTGCCAGGCGTCCCGGCGCAGGCTGCCGTGACCATGCTGCATTTGCACATGGTCACCAGTGCTTTGTTAATCAGCGCTATGGGAGGTGTCTTTTATGCGATCTTAGGGATGTTCGCGGCATGGTGGGGTGGACGCATTGTGCGCCAGCCGTCATCTGAGACTAAAGAGGATCCTTCCACATAATAAAGGCATCTTCGTGGGTATCAGTATAATATCCGCGGCGCACTCCCAGCTGAACAAACCCCAGCTTGTGATAGAGATTTTGGGCTACAGCGTTGCCTCGCCGTACTTCCAGCGTCATTCGCTGTACTCCTAAGGCCCGTGCCCGATCCATTAAGCCTTCCATCATTTGTTGACCCAAATGGTGACCACGGTAATCAGGATGAACCGCTACATTGGTAATGTGTGCCTCGTCTAAAATGATCCACATACCGCCGTAAGCGACGACTCGACCATGAAAATCGAGGACTAAATAGGTGGCGAAGGTATTTTCCAACAGTTCGGTTTGAAATGCATTGCGGGACCAAGGCGTGGGAAAAGAGTGCGCCTCAATGCCCATCACGGCTTCGAGATCCGCTAAATACATATCGCGCACCACCACTTCTGATGAACCGTTCTTAGAAACATCATCACTAATCGCCATCTGCGATACTCTGCTCCGATCCCGAAGGCATTGCCGTAATCGCCGGAGGTCGCCCATAAAATGGCGCTAATGCTTCCGGGGTATCGGCGCGTCCTTCGATCAATGCCTTTCGACCTAATAATGCCACGGAGGACCCCATTAACGCAATCGGTAGCGGAGTGGCTCGAATTCCGACACGCATCAGCCCCTCAGTCGACTCGCCTAACGGCCCTATCACATAAACCTTTTCGGAAGTGGGAAAATTGCTTGGCAACACGCCATTGATTGCTTGGTCTGCAATTATCGGTTGTGGTCCCTCGGCCGTGATGCGATAATACCCGGCATAAAAGGCGGGGCCCCTGAGTTCTGTGGTCACCAGCACCTGGCTTTCTCGTGGTGCGTTCATCGCCCAAGCTTGCAAAGAAGAGACCCCCTTTACAGGAATATCCCAAGCAAAAGCCAAAGCTTTCGCACCAGTCACGGCAATGCGCACGCCAGTGAATGATCCTGGGCCAATTCCCACCACTATTGCGTCAGGGCGCCCCCATTGTTCGACGATTTGTTGCACCCATGCCATGAGATGGCTTCCCGCAGTACGTGGTCTGGTCCACATAAAATCTGCCGCCACCACCGTGTCCACCAGCAGTCCCACAGCCAGCGAAGGCCCTGACGCGTCCATCCCTAATATTTTCACGTATCCAATACCCCCTGTTGCGAAAGACGTCGTAACGGTTCGTCGCCCACAGCCGTGACCACCATGGTTCTTTCTCCATCTGGGGTTCGTGTAATTTGGCATTCAAATCGCTCAGGATACCATTGCCGCACCCAATGTCCCCATTCCACCAACAGGACATAAGGCGTGTTCTCTTGTGGCAAGGGAAGGTCTAAGGCCAGCAATTCGCCAGGATTGGCAATACGATAAAGATCCACGTGAAAGACCGCCGTATCATCCATTTGATACACATGCACCAAATCGAAAGTCGGCGACTTAACTGGCCCGGCAATACCCCACTCAGAGAGCACATGTTGAACTAAAGTGGTCTTCCCTGCCCCCAGTTCTCCTTCCAGCAATACCACGGCAGGAGCTTTCCAGAGCACTGCACAAGCGTTTGCCACCGTATTGAGTTCAGACAGGTCATGCCAATGAAAAGTGATTGAACCCATGGCCATGAACCACGCGCTCCTCTCCGCCAGCGGTTCCTGCGATGCGAATTCCAGGAGATTCGGTAATAATGCCCACTTCGGTCACCGCTACTCCACAGCGGGTAGCTGATGATAATACTTCACTGACCCGGGAAGGAGGAATGGCTGCCACGAGTTCATAATCTTCCCCACCGAATAAAGCAAAGTCGACCGCGTCGCCGCCGAATCGCTCGGCCATTGTCCGGGTGGCAGAATCAATTGGCAAGGCATCCTGCCAAATCGTCGCGCCAATACTGCCAAACCGGGTTAACTCCTCCAGTTCCGTGACCAAACCATCGCTGACATCGGTCATGGCATGCGCCCAGGAAGCCATAGCTAAACCCACTTGGATGCGCGCGACGGGAGACAAGTGCGCCATCATCACGCTACGTTCCGACACCACGGTGCTCGGCCAGGTTGTGCCATGCGACAAGAGAAGATAGCCGGCATATGCTGCCCCCAGCCTTCCGGTGACAATAATCCGGTCTCCAGGTTTCGCCCCTGTTCTCAATATCGGTCCGGTAGGACCCGGTCTCCCAATCACGGTGACGTCCAGTGCAATACGATCTGTCGAGCCAACGGTATCCCCACCAACCAACACCGCACCATACCAGTCTAATGCTTTGGCAATCCCGCGATAAAGGTCTTCTACCCATTGCACATCAAGATTGCCTGGAACGCTGAGGCTGGTTAGCAAAGCCAGCGGCTGCCCACCCATGGCAGCAATGTCGCTGATATTGACTGCTACGGCCTTTTCCCCCAGTTGTTCTGCTGTCGTCCAATCCAACCGGAAATGCACATTCTCTACCAGCATGTCCTGACTAATCAGCATACCCAAGGAACTAGGCGGCAAATAGGCAGCGTCATCACCGATGCCGACATACCCTAATGGTACCTGTGCCTGAAGTCGGTGAATGACCGATATCAATTCCCGCTCCCCAACATCTTGTATCCTCATGATGTCCCCCCGCAATGTTGGTTTCTTAGAGTGCATCAACACCCGAATGTCTCCCACCAGCATCTTATCAGAAGCTGACACTCAAAGACATGCGTTCAGCGTGCGACCAATAGTGTACCCGGGAAATCGAAACCGTCCCAATAGGCATTCGGTCATATGTTGCCGCTCCCCTTTGACACGGTTAGAATGGAAACCATTCGGAGGGATAGCGCAATGAGTGATATTGAACGCCGACACAGTCGATGGCGTGGAAGACAATGGAGTTGGTTTGAAGCAGGAACAGGTCCCGCACTCTGCCTCTTGCACGGCGGAGGCGGCACAGGTCGTGCCTGGGCCCACCAAATGCAGTACTTTAAAGATGACTACCGCGTCATTGCTCCAGACATGCCTGGGTTCGGTCAGTCAGAATGGGTTGATGGCATGGAAACCGTCGATGCGCTAGGTGCCATCATATTGGAATGGATGGGCAGTATTGGTGTCGACCACATGATTTTAGGAGGCAACTCCATGGGTGGGCGCGTCGCTCTAGGTTCCGCCATGAAGGACCCTGGAAGGATTAGGGCACTATTACTGCTGGATGCGGTAGGCGTGGTATTGCCGGATGTGCCGATAGTCAACCCTCTGACGTTGCCTCCCCAACAATTTATGTCGGGATTGGTCTATGATCCTGCTACGTATAAGCGCCATACGCCTTATCGATCATTGGAAGACGCCCAGGAACTCAATCTTGGCCGAGCAACGTTTGCCAAGTATCTGGATCGTGCGCCAATCGGGCCAGACCCATCATGGGATCTCGGTCGGGTGAGCATGCCAACTCTACTGTTGTGGGGCCGAGAAGACCGTATCATTCCCTTGGAATATGGAAGGGTAATGGAAAAAAGCCTGGCTGATGCAGAGTTGGTCGTCATTGACAACTGCGGGCATTTGCCGCACATTGAAGAGCCGCAAATCACTAACCAAACCATCGCTGAATTTTTATCAAGGCGATTGCGAAGTAGGTAGACAAGCAGCGGAGGATGCCTGCACTGTAGAAGCATCCTCCAGTAGCTACTAACCGTCTTGACGCACGGCCTCAATCTCCACATTGATTTTGACTTGGTCTCCAACCATGACCCCGCCTGCTTCCAACGCCACATTCCACTGCAATCCATAATCTTTGCGATTAATAGTGGCAGATCCACTAAATCCCGCGCGTTCCCCACCCCAAGGATCTTTGGCGCGACCTTCAAAAGTCACATCAAACGTCACGCTGCGGGTAACCCCGTGGATGGTTAAGTCACCCGTCACTTGATATTGATTGTTGCCAGCCGGGGTAATTTTCGAACTCTGGAATGTCATTTGGGGAAATTTCTCCACATCAAAAAAATCAGCTGAGCGCAGATGCGCATCGCGCTCTGCTTGTCGGGTATCTACCGTGGACACATCTAACGTGACACTTACCGAGCCCGTTTCCAAATTCTCTGGCTCACCCTCGATGTACCCCTCAATACCGCTGAAACGCCCTTTGACCGTCGAAATCATAAGATGCCGAATTGAAAACTCTGCGGTGCTGTGAGCCACATCAATATTCCATCGTGTCATGAACGACAACTCCTTTAGTTCCATTATGGAAGTACCTATATTTAATATACCATTGACAGCGGTTTTAACAAGATCTGGCGGAAAATTTTCTCGCTCACCTCCTAAGATTATGTTACCGTTATTTTTGGATGGATCGTCCGACCATACATAAGGAGGCAGGAACGCATGTCTCAGGATACCGAAATTGTTACCGAGTTAGACCATGGCGTCATGACCATTGGTCTTCATCGCCCTGGAGCTCTCAACGCGCTTACCCATACAATGCGAGGTCAACTCCTGGACACTCTAATTCATGCCCAACAAGCTGCGGAAATCCGTTGCCTTGTCCTCACTGGAGCCGGCCGGGCCTTTTCGGTCGGTCAAGACGTGCGTGAGATGCAAGAAATGTATCGAGATCATGCACCGGATTTAGGTCGCCTAGTAAGAGACGAATACAATCCCATCGTCGATGCACTGCTCAACATGCCAAAGCCGGTGATTGGGTTGATTCATGGCCCGGCCGCGGGGGGTGGACTGTCTTTAGCTTTAGCTTGTGACATTCGCGTCATCACGGACCAAACCTCGTTCATTCCCGCATTCGTCAAAGTAGGACTTGCCCCCGACACGGGCGCCAGTTTTCTTTTAACCCGAGCTTTGGGATGGTCTCGGGCCTTGGCTGTATCCCTGTTAGGCCAACCTATCACGGCAGAGGACGCTATGAATTGGGGTCTCGCCCATTTCCGGTTTAATACTTTAGAACAAGCGGAAATCGAAACCCGTAATATTGCCAACAATTTAGCCGAGGGTCCCACCCAAGCCATGGCTGAAATTCGCCAGTTGTTGCTGCAATCGCAGGGACTATCATGGCCTGATGTCCTCCAATTGGAAGCTACTGTGCAAGACCGGCTAGGTCAGAGCCATGACCACCAAGAAGCCGTAGCGGCCTTTTTAGAGCGCCGCACGCCGAAATTTCTCGGCCACTGAGGAACGATTATCCGCTAAGGAGGCAGACAATATTTCAATGCACACATCCCCGATGTTACCGGAAGGCAGCTTAAAGGGCCAAACTGCCGTCATCACAGGAGGCGGCTCTGGCATTGGTCTCGGCATTGCTGAGGAACTAGGCCGGTTAGGAGCTCATTTGGTTTTGGCCGGACGCCATATCGAAAGGTTGGAGACAGCAAAGGACGGATTGTTGCGTCAAGGTTTTCCGACAATTGCAGTAGCGACTGATGTGCGCCAGCCGGACCAAGTGCAATTGTTGATGGACAAAGCCACAAAAGAGTGGGGCAGTCTGGACATTTTAGTGAACAGTGCTGCAGGAAATTTTTTAGTGGACTCTGAAAAATTGTCAGTGAACGGTTGGAACTCCATCGTCAACACCGTGTTGAACGGCACCTTCTACTGCACACGTGCAGCCGGTCTGCAGATGATTCAACAAGGGCATGGCAAGATTCTATCAATTGTAGCCAGCTATGCCTGGACTGGGGGACCTCGCACCGTTCACTCGGCGGCGGCAAAGGCTGGCATTGTCGCGATGACCCGCACTTTGGCCGTGGAATGGGCACATCACGGGATCCGGGTTAACGCGCTCTGCCCCGGACCAACTGATACAGAGGGGGCGCGACCCCTTTGGGCTAACCCAGAAGATGAAATCCGCCTACGCTCTAAGATCCCGGTAGGACGATTCGGCACTGTCGAGGAGGTCGCCTATGCCGCAAGCTACCTCGTTTCTCCCTACGCCGATTTTGTCAATGGTGAGGTTTTGGTCATGGATGGCGGAGAATGGCTAGGGAAAGGACTAGACGGTTAAATGGGTCTTCTTTCCGGTAAAGTCGCTTTGGTCACTGGGAGTTCGCGGGGCATTGGCCGCGCAACCGTCGAGATGTTTGCCCAAGAGGGCGCCACTGTCATCGTCCACTACCACAAATCAGCAGATCTAGCGCGCCAGGCGGTGTCCCAGATCCAAAGCCAAGGTGGGCAGGCGTTAGCCATCGGCGCCGATTTTGAGGACCCTGGGGCCATCGACAGCTTGTTTGACGAAATTGAGTCAACAATGGGCGGTCTTGACATCTTTATGGCCAACGCTGCAGCAACCGCTTTTAAAAGCATTCTCGATTTGAAGCCCTACCACATAAACCGAACGTTTCAGCTCACGTTTGATGGTTTGGTACACGCCGTACAGCGGGCCGTCCCGCTCATGGAAGGGCGTAGGGCTGGAAGAATCATTACCGTTTCGGGTCACGGTACTCCATTTACACTGCCCGGTTATGCCACGATTGGGGCGGCCAAGGGTGCGGTGGAAACTTTTACCCGGTATTTGGCCTATGAACTAGGGCCCAAAGGAATCACGTGTAATGGAATTGCACCCGGTGTCATTGATACCGACTCCGCCCGGTATTACATGGGGGAACGCTATCTTGCTTTTGACCGTGAAGTCCGTCAGCAAACGCCCCTGGGCCGCGTGGGACGTCCCGAAGACGTGGCACGAGTTGCCCTGTTTTTGGCATCACCGATGGCGGATTTTGTCACTGGCCAAATACTGCGGGTTGATGGAGGGCTCACCCTAACATCCGGGCCCTTTGAAAACATGAAGACACGAAATTAACCGTTATCTAAGGCGGTGATTACCTTGAGTCATATCTTAATTACCGGGGGCTCCCGAGGAATCGGACTTGCTACAGCCGAGGCTTTCTTAACTCTGGGTCATCAGGTTACCATATGGGCATTGCACCCGGAAAGCGTGGATAGGGGCCTGGCCCAGCTGGCAGCCTATCAAGACCTTGCTAAAGGACTAGCCATCGATGTCGGCGATTACCAAGCCGTAGCAACCGCAGCGGAAGAACTGGCGTCGGAGAACCCCGTCGATGTCTTGGTTAATAATGCGGGCTGGACACTGACCCAACCATTTTTAAGCGAATCCCCCACTTACTGGGAGCGCATCATGGCCACAAATTTTTGGGGACCCGTATATTTATGCCATGCATTGCTGCCCCATATGGTAAAACGCGGATCCGGCGCCATTATCAACGTGGTCTCCGACGCGGCACGAGTAGGTATGGGTGGAGAGTCCATTTATGCTGCGGCAAAAGGTGGCATCATTTCCTTAACCAAGTCACTGGCTCAGGAGATGGCACGCCATAAAATCCGTGTCAACGCAGTTTCCCCAGGCCCCATAGCGACTGCCATGTTAGATGAAAATGCGGCCACAGAAAATGCCCGACATTTAATCGAAAAAATGGTGCAAAAAGTTCCGCTACGCCGACTAGGACAACCCGAAGAAGTCGCAGCCGTGGTGGTGTTCTTAGCCAGTGATGCGGCACAGTATATCACGGGCCAAGTCCTATCCGTTTCCGGTGGTTTGACCATGGTTTAGATATCGGCTTACCCGATCAGTAAAATGGGGCAGCCACACGGGCTCAGCAACCCCAGTTAAATACAATGCGGCTACTGCACGCTTAGGCCAAATTACCGAAGTCACGGGAACCTCAACCAGCCGATGCTCCCGAATCTGATTGGAAACCATAGATTGTGGGAGCACGGCAATCCCTTTCCCTTGGATTGCCAGCACCCGGGCAGACTCCAGTGCATCGACTTGAAATTTATAAATGGGCATCCAACCGGATTCAACGAGTGCTCGATTGACGCTTTGTCCATGCCCTAAGTGCTGATTAAATCCAATCCACGGCCATAATTCCATTGTTTCGGGCAGGTGACTCACCAATGCCGGACTGGCGACCGCCAACAGGGGATCGTGTCCCAAGATGTGCAAATTCATCCCCGCTAACCCATGATCGGTTCGAATGATACCGGCTTCAACCTGTGCTTGCCGTACCCATCGTACAATGTCCTCGGAGGTACCGGTCACAATTTTCCACTGATCCACCCCACTGTCGTCAGGAAGAAACTGCTCAGCCCACCCGGAAAAAATTCGTGCGATTCCTATACTACGCATGGTTCCCACGTCCCGAGAAATCACCGACTGGGCTTTCGCCCAGTGGTGCAGCGCGGCCTTCAAATGCGGCATGGATCGTGTCATACGGTCGGAGATCCGCAACTGTCGACCCACCATTTGAGTCACCGGGTACCCCAGACGATCCGATATCCGTGTCAATCGATGGGAAAGGGCAGAAGGTGACAAGCCCACATGGTTCCCTACTTGAGATAAACTAGCGCCCTCGGCCAACATGACCACGATGGTCAAATCTATCATATCTAGCGGTAAAATATCCCTCGTCATTGCACACCTTGCATCCTATACCTGTAAAATTTTCATCTTGTGCCTTGTATTGTACCGTATTATCGAAATAGAATCTTGATTCTTAGGAGGGTTCATGCCAATGCAGTCATCTGACTCACTAATTACCAGTTACTTCGGACGTTACCATGCTGCGTACCGCACCAGTGAACGTCACGCCCACGGCAGTGACCTAGCCCATCTCATTGACAGCCTTCACCTTCAACCGAACAGTTTAGTTTTAGATGCCGCCTGTGGCACAGGGCATACCACTCTTGCATTGGCATCCCGAGGGCACCGCGTCGTTGGAATGGATATGACCCCTGAAATGGTGCACGAAGCCCAAGACCTGGCCCAGTCGCGAGGGCTCTCGGCCTCATGGATTATCGGAAATGTGGACCAATTGCCGTGGGATCCGCAAACATTTGATGCCGTCACTTGCCGACGGGCTGCGCACCACTTTCAGAACCTCCAGTCGTTTCTTCGCGAGGCGCATCGTGTCTTAAAGCCAGGAGGCGTTTTGGGCATTTCCGATATGACTGCGCCGACTTCAGCGATAGATTGGCTCAATCAATTAGAAACCCTGCGTGATCCGTCTCACCAGGCAGCGCGGTCGGCCAATCAATGGTGTACTCTTTTGGGGGAATCCGGGTATGATGTGGAATACCTTCAAGTCTCGGTGGAACCAATGACCCCCACCGAATGGCTAGCCCCTGTCTCAACCGACTCACTGGAAGGAAACCAAGCACTGACGTTTATGAATGACCATGCTCCCGCTAGCATACTATCCTCGGACCAGTTCCTGAAATACCGATTGATTATAACCGCCGTAAAAAGTTAACCCATGAATCTCGACGGCAAAGGAGGCAACAACGGAATGTTTCGTTTAAGCAGTAATTGTCGCAGTTGTTCCAAGTCTTGGCGATACTCGTTGACGGCTGTTTTTCGGTAAATCAAATAAGCCGGATGGGCCAAGGGGAAGAGGGGAACCGTTGCGGGGTACAGTTTGCCGCGAAACTGCGTAAAATTCACTTCCCCGGTCACCGAGAAAAACGCGGTACGTCCCAAAGTTACCATGATTTCCGGTTGGACACGCCTGAGATCCTGCTCCAACCACGGTCGGCACGCCGCAATTTCTGACGGGTGCGGAGCCCGATTTTTGGCTCCGGTATCCGTAGGACGACAACGAACCGCGTTATTTAGCCAAATGACGTCGCGTGTCAGACCAAGATGTGCCAAGATCTCGTCGAATATTTTCCCGGCACTGCCGGAAAATCCGACCCCAAGACGATCCTCTTGTTTCCCCGGAGCCTCTGCGGTAAACATAATGCGAGCATCTTCGGCCCCAGTGCCGGGCACCACCTGGGTCCTGGTGTGGGCCAACCCGCATTTGCGGCAATTTTTAAGCTCCTGCATGATTTAACCTTGCCTGGCAACGCGGGCAAACTCCTTTATAGGTCACCACAACATCGTCAACCTTCCATCCGCTGTCAACTAAATTATCAAAACCTGGGGCCGAGGTAACCGGTACATCTTCCATTCTTTGACACTCGGTACACCATAAGTGGTGATGGGCCTCGGTGCGCAAATCAAACCGCCGTCGCCCCTCCACTTTAAAGCAGCGAATCAAGCCTTGATTTTCTAAAGTATCCAACGTGTTATACACCGTAGCCAAACTCAGTGTAGGATAGCTTTCCATCACCAGCCGGGCCACCTCTTCCGCCGCCGGATGCGATAACTGGCCAATGGCAGCCAACACTGCCATTCTTTGCGGCGTCGCCCTAAGGCCTTTATCATGCAACACCTTAGAGATGCCAGTGGGATCCGACAAGTCCACCACGTCCCCTCCCTTACTCGCGAGATGCCAGCAAGTCACCAATTAAGAGACTTACAGTTTCGGCAGGAATCTTTGTCTGGTAACGATACCCAGGGTGGTCAATGCGTAACGCGACCGATTCTGGATGTTCCATTAGCAAAATACGATCCGACTCCGTAAATGGAAACGTGAGATAATGGACGGAACTAGTTTTTTCTTCGGTAGATCGTCCTGCCTCCGCCAACGCGTGAATCTGCTGGCTTTCAATTTCCAGCATGACATGCTCCTCAACCCCGGAAAGTTGGCGAAGAATTGCTGGCATGTCGTCGGTTTGAGACAATTCGATAAGCAGAGTCGCCCCAATCGCAAGCCCAGAAGGTAAGAGATCATTGTAGACTTCAATCTCTTCGCGAATTTTCTCAACATCTTCGATGTGTTCGATCCGCATCATTTCTTGAACCTGAAATCGCATGGTCTCGGTATTTTCGAACACCAGGGAAATTCTCGGTCCAATCGCTAATCGCCGTAGTTTCTTTAAATTAATGACCCGCTGTCTAAATGCGGGGCGCATCGCTTCATATTCTTGGTTCGACACAATATCTGCCATCGATAACTGGCGCATACCATCCCTCCTCAATATGGCAAAATCTCTCGCAGCTAACTGGATCTTCACCCATCGAGTCCATAGGCTTCCCATAAAATTTGTACCGGATGCCGAGGTGGTTTATCGGCAGCCGTCTCAATCTGTAGCCCAGCCAAAGCGCAGTCGGAGCAGGCTGTGGTATCGTGAGCCAATTGAAAGGCTTCCGTCAACTTCTTGGCAACCTTCTGGGATTCATCATAATACTCTGCCTTAAGCCCCCAGGTACCATCAATTCCAGCGCATCGATCGACCACGTTCACCGTCGTTCCCTCAATCCCACCCAATAAATCCGCCGCAGCCTTTTTCAATCCCTGAGCCTTGCTATGGCAAGAGAGATGGTACGTAATGGTTCCCGGAGAAGATCGAAATTCGCGTTTGAGTTTCCCGGCTTTCATCAATCCTGCCAGGTACTCTGTAACGTCAAGCGTCGCCTCTGCAACTTGCTTAGCTTCTTCGGTGCCCAAAAGGACGGGATACTCCTGCTTTAACACAAATGCACAGGTTGGCTGAAGGGCTAATATTTTCTTGCCGGCCTTGGCATAGTCGACAAGTTTCATGACATTGTGCGCCGCTCGTTCGGTAGCGCCCGCAATATCTCCTCCGTCTAATGCCGGCATTCCGCAGCAGCGCAAATCGGATGGCACTGCTGCCGTTATCCCGTTGTGTCCCAATACCTTCAAAACTGCTTGCCCTATACCCGCTTCATGATACTCTACGGTACAAGTCGTAAACAAAGCCACATCAGGGGAAGTAGTCCCCGATTGGTGTTTTTTTGCCCATTGGGAAAACCGCATATACGCAAACTTCGGCAGATGGCGGCGATGGTCAATTCCCATCCGTTTTTCCATTTGTTTGCGCATAAATGGTTGTGTCAAACTCCAGTTAGCCAGCGATGGCATGGATGTGCCTAACCGTCCCGAGCGCTCTGGATCGCCTAAAAACTTGTCGCTGGCACTCAGACCGTGCTGACGAGTGCGTATGGCCTTAGATCGCAGCATCAAGCGAGGAAAGTCCAGATCAAAGCGATGCGGCGGCACATAGGGGCACTTCAGGAAGCAGAGTTTACATTGATAACACAGGTCGGCCACGTGTGCCATTTCCGTGGCGCTCAATGCCTCCACGTCATCATCGTGTGATTCCACCGCTTCGAATAGCACTGGGAACGATGGACATAAATTGTGGCACAATCGACATCCATTGCATACGTCGAACGCAAGCTTCATATCGGCAGCCAGCCGTGACTCGTCCCAATATTGCGACTCCCGAGGGTTATAGTCCATAGGTTCCTCCTAGGATGAAGGGTGAAAGGGGCCAAACGGCCCCTTTTGATTACTCCTGGTCGAGCGTATTCAATCCTTTGGTAAAGCGTCCGGCGTGGCTTTTTTCCGCCCGGGCCAATGTCTCAAACCATTCTGCAATCTCTTCAAATCCTTCTTCCCGTGCCACTTTGGCAAATCCCGGGTACATCTGCGTGTACTCGTATGTTTCACCCTCGATAGCGCTCTTAAGATTTTGCTCCGTGGTGCCCACCGCCACACCGGTCACCGGGTCACCAACTTCTTCCAAAAACTCAAAGTGCCCAAAGGCATGACCGGTTTCACCGTCCGCCACATCACGGAACAAGCCAGCCACGTCAGGTCGGCCCTCAATGTCCGCCTTTTGAGCGAAATATAGGTAGCGGCGATTAGCTTGCGATTCGCCGGCAAATGCTTCTTTCAAGTTGGCATGTGTCTTGCTATCTAATAATGCTGCCATTTAAACTCCCCCTTGTTCTTAAATAGTATTTCACTTAACTGATAATAATTCTAAATAAGATTTCCAATAAATGCAATACCGTACAATTATTTGCCGAAGGATTTTTCCTAGCGGACGCCATGGGGGTGCATATGACACAGCAAAAGCCAGATTCTAAAAGGCTTTTGCTGTGGTGAATCAGGACTTTGGTTAATTCTGAGGTGGGGCGCCTATCTCTAAAAGGGTTCCCAATTGCCCTTGAATGCGCTTTGCTAATGCCCGATGAATCTCTTGGAACTCAATGGTCTGGGCAATATGTCTCGCCGATTGAGGTACTGGATGTGCGTGTAACCACGCCACCATCCTGTGGGCGAGGTCCTCATCTACCACGGTAGCAACAGGCGACACAATAAACTCAATCATTTTGGGATACTTTTCAAGCAATTCGTCCCAATGATCTTCCACGACATTCCATACCGCTCGGTGAGCATGGCGATTGGCCAGCGCTCTCCCCAAGGCAATGGCTCCGTCTTGTGTCCGCACGGCGGACGATTGGTACAGTTCAAGGGTCCGTGTTACCAAATCTGGCTCAATAAAATCGGCCAAAGCATACAGGTAGCGTTTCTCCTCTTGCGGTGTTTCGGCGGCCCGAAATTGTTGATACATCCGCGCCCATTCGGTTTCACCGCCAAAGGAGGCTACCACGTTCACTATGGGAGTTAAAAGTTCTGGAGGCACACTTGTCCCTTGCCAATGAGCCGACAAGAGTTCCCGTGCATGCATGCGCACTGTGGGATCGCCACCGTGGGTCCCCAACAACTGAATCAGGATCGCACGCAATCGTCGGTGGCGTACGTCTTCGTCGGGCGATGGTTCCCAGGTCAATTTTTGTAACACGGGACCCGCAATCGTACGAATTAGATTTTGCAGCAGCGGCCTTTCATGGTCCTCAACAATGTCATCCAGCAGTGCCGCTTGGCGCGACACCGCGCCCCAGACATCGGGGTCACGCTCGTTGACCATAGCACGCCATAGAGGCACGATATGACTTAATGGCGCCTCATTAGCCAAGATCGCTGCCCAGGCATCGTCGGCCAAACTCAGCCGTTCTAATGGCGTCATTTCACCTAGCCGTTCCAACAACGGCTGCCACAATGTCGCTTCATAGGCGACGCGATAAAATCCCCAAGCCCCTTGGTTGACCAGCACCGATGCCATGTCAGAGGGAACCGGTATGGATTTTTCCTCCAGTCCCAAAATAGTGCGGTAGGATTCACGCACATCTCCATAACGCCAAATAGTCACAACAACAGGCACTTGCCAGTAGCGGTTGTCAGCCTCCCCTTGATAGCGAAACTGATGCTGACGTAGTCGGATCAATTGTTGATCCCGATCCCACTCGACAAGTACCAGAGGATACCCTGGTTGAAACACCCAACCATCCATCATAGTGCGCACCGGTTCCCCTGAAGCAGATTCTAGCGCGTCCCACAAATCCGAGGTCTCTGTATTGCCATAGCGGTGAAGCTCCAAGTATTGCCTGATCCCATGCCGAAAAACTTCCGGGGTCAGGTACTGTTCGAGCATTCTCAATACAGATCCGCCTTTTTGGTAAGTAAGTACATCAAACATGCCCCAGGCATCCAGAGGCGGACCCACCGGATATTCAATGGGGCGCGTGGATGCCAGCCCGTCGACCTCCAAAGCATTTGCTCGACCATGACCAAAGGTTGTCCATACATCCCATTCCGGGTGCAGCGCGTCAGTGGCCAATTCCTGCATAAATGTAGCAAATGCCTCATTTAACCAAATACCATTCCACCACCGCATGGTAACCAAATCGCCAAACCACATGTGCGCGGTTTCGTGAGCAATGGTGCTGACAACTTGCATCTGTTCCATTGGCGCTGACCGTTCCTTATCGACCAATAACGCCTCTTCCCGATAGGTGACACATCCCAGGTTTTCCATGGCACCCGCCTCAAAATCGGGAATCGCCACATGATCAATCTTGTCCGCAGGATAAGGAATGCCGAAATAATCCTGAAAAAACTGCAGCGTACCGGTCGCAGCGGCCCGCGCGACGGCGGTTAGCTCAGCAAACCCTGGTCGCGCTGCAATTCGTATTGGCACCAAGCCCACCATATCTGGTAGTGTTAGTTCAAACGGACCAACGACTAAGGCCACTAGGTAAGTTGACATTGGAATGGTCTCCGCGAACACAACCCGCCGTTTCCCATCAGACATCATTTCGCTATGTATCTCACGTGCGTTGGAAAGTGCCACGTCTTCTGGATCCACCACTAAAGCGATGGAAAATGCGGCCTTAAAGTCGGGCTCATCCCAGCAAGGAAATATTCGTCGGGCATCGGTCGCTTCACATTGAGTAGACAATATCACTATAGGTTTGCCATCTTTTCCGTTGACCATGGTCCGGTAAAATCCCCTAAGGTCGGTTGACAGCCTGCCATCAAATTGCATGGACACCGTATATCGCCCAGGATCGATCGTGCGTGGCCAATGTAAAGTAACCTGCTCTTCCTCTGGATGGTAAGAAACCGTGCCTGATAGGATCTGGCCGTTATCGTACGTTAGGGTGATATCCGTTAATTGGAGTTGTACCGCGTTAAGAATCATGTCTTGGATCGGAGACAGGACATCAACAGCTATTGCACACGATCCATGAAACACTCCATTGTCAGCATCTGGAACAATCTCCAACTGATATCGGCGTGGAACCGCCATTCGTGGCAACCGATATGGGGGCCGCTCATCCATTTCATCACTCCTTTAGTCCAATGGGAAATTCTCGTCTGAAGCCAAGAATTCCTTTTGCGATGCTATAGTGTTATTCGCCTATCTCTTCAACATACCCCAACCGTTATGGCGTCATTTTTTAGGGTTCCACAAGAGGACACTTCTGCGATCAAAAAACACCTTGGTTGCGGCGGTCATGCCGCACACTCAGACACAGCATGCCCAGTTCCGCACGGCGAGTGGAACGTTCGGTAACGAAGCTATCGTGTTGTCCCGGGTGCTTAAAGGTGAGGTACTTGGCCCCCCACCATTTAGGTCACATGTTCGTCGAGGGATTCGGCAACATGGGGGTAGACTTCGGGTTCCATTACTCAGAAGCCGTTCAGTGCTTTACGACAATACGTCTCTGTACGCGGTGGGGATCAAG
>PXYW01000029.1:38998-74921 GCA_003023695.1 Sulfobacillus benefaciens
GCCAACTCCTGATACTTAGGGTCGCGTCGCAAGGATTGAGCCACTGTTTCCAACTGAGCTAAGCTGTCAAAGTCCATGGCCACTTGAAATGCCCCCGGCGTACCGAATGCTTGATAGAAGACTTCTAGTGACTTGCCGTGAGATTGCACAAAGTATTCTTTCATTTCTTTGAATAATTGCATAGCCTCGTTCCCTTTGCCTGCGATGGTGCGAAACTCAACAACATATCGATTCATTTGACATCGTTCCTTTCTAATATGCATCTTTTTTTGGTCTACTAACCAAGATCTTACATCATTGAAAAGGCATTTCCAATAATTCCGCAAGCGGTTCAAATCCTGTAGTACTACGCTTGGTAGACAGTCTTGCCCGTAATCCATACGTGTTTGGTTTTAGCCTGCAATGACACCAAAGGATTCCCCTCAAACAGCACCAAGTCCGCCTCCAATCCAATGCGCAATGCCCCAACCCGCCCACTCACCCCGGTGATTTGTGCTGGCGCGATGGTAATACTAGCGAGGGCCTGGCTTAGATCAATGCCGTGACGCATTGCCATGCCTGCATAAAGCGGCAGATATTCTGCAGGCACCACAGGATGATCAGATGCAATAGCAGTAACAATTCCTTGTTGTATCAATCGAGCTGGCGTCCAAAATCCCTTGTGCCGCAATTCAGCTTTGCCCCGGGTAGAAAAAGAAGGCCCAGTAACCACGGGCACTCCCCAAGCAAGAATTTGCTCACTCAGCAGATCAGCTTCGGTGCCATGGTCAATCACCATACGCACTTTAAACTCAGATATTACACGGTGAGCGGTCGCTATATCATCACTCCGATGGGAGTGCACCCTGAGGGGAATATCGCCACGAATCACCATTCCTAAAGACTCTAGCCTTGGATCCCAATCCTTTAGGCTCCGCGATGTGTCCAGTTGATAACGACGGGCTTTCTCCAACCATTCCCGCAATACTGCCGCTACTGCAGGCCGACTCGATGGCCGTCTCTTTTGTCCACCATGAACGCGTATTGGGTTTTCCCCCATGGCAACTTTCATTCCAGCGGCCGGAACCATCACCATCTCTTCTACGGTATCACCTGCCATGTGAACTGTAGTCCCTATACCGCTAATGACATTGGCAGAACCCATGGTGACATAGGACGCCGTAATCCCAGCTTTTAACGCTTCGAGAATAGCTGGATCTTTGGGATAAATGCCATCTAGTGCGCGTAGGTCAGCAGTCACAGGATCACTGGTCTCATTGACGTCTTGTGATCCTAATGTTTCTCCACTGGTGGACAGGCCAATATGACTATGCGCATCAATGAAGCCGGGAAGACAAAGTAAGCCATGTCCGTCAATAACAGGAATCCCCGCATTGGGGATATAATTAGCCTCTATAGCACGAATAATTCCCAAATCGTCAATGAGGAGTCCGCCTCTCTGAATGTGAAGACCAATTCCGTCTAATAGTTCCACATTAGTTAAGGCCCACATCAGAGTTTCCCCCGATTAAGCCGAAAGACGGGCTTCATAAAACCCACTTCACGTCCTGCATGGTTTTTGATGACCGGGTTTATAACTGGGGCCAAATTCTGTATTTCTTGGTCGTTAAGCACTCCAATTTCGGCCAAAATGGCCGACACCAACGGGCCAATAGTACGAGACACACCATCCGCCATTTTTACCGCAATTCCCAACCCACGCTCTGGAATTCCCAAGCAAAATACGGCTTCGGCACCCCCTTTGGACACTAAACGGTGACCCGTGGCCTGGGCAAGCGTTACTTCCAGACGACCGGTGCCGGAAATAACTTCCGGATACATGCGAATGGCTTCCGAAATCAACATAGCGGCGCCTTGAGACGTGATATCCAATCCCCTGGGATCCACCAGTCGGGCGTAAGCATATGCCATGCGCTCTAAGGGAAGATAAAACGTCGGCACTCCACATCCGTCAACCCCGGTATATATGGTTTCTGGGGCTTTAATTCCGCACATCATGGCCACATGTTCCAATATCGTGCGTTGTACCGGATGGTCGGGCAAATGGTACCCTGCCAGTGGAGCTTGCAACATACGAGCCAGTGCCAGCATTCCCGTATGTTTCCCACTGCAATTGTTATGAACCACCGAAGGAGATGTCCCTTCTGCCAGCATTCGATCCCGGGTACTAGCATGACTCGGCGCATGTATCCCGCAAATGAGGTCTTGGGGAGTAGCCTGGATTTTGGAAAGCAATCCTTCCACCAATTCCACATGCTGGTCTTCGCCGCCATGCGAAGCGCACGTTATAGCAATTTCGCGTGGACTCAGGCCAAAAGTCTCCACGGCCCCCGATTTCATTAACGGCATGGCCTGAAATGGTTTGGCCGACGATCGCCAAAATGTCTCACGACTAGGATCCCCGAGCCAATATTGGATTTGTCCTAGGCTATCCACTACTGCCACATCAGCATAGGCTACACTCTCAATTTTTTCCCCACGCCAAATTTCAATGGCTCGCTGTGCCATACCGTTGCCCCCGTTCGCGATATTGCCGTGACGCTTCAATAAAACCGGCAAAGAGATTTTGCGCCTCCCGACTATGTCCAACTAAATCTTCGGGATGCCACTGCACACCAACCATAAATTCCTTATCGGGATTTTCTATAGCCTCGATAACCCCGTCTTCCGCCCGTGCCGTCACAACATAGCCACGAGGAACTCGGGAAATGGCCTGATGGTGGAACGAGTTCACGTCTACCTGGTGACCTCCCAGCAATTTTGCAATCTGACTTTGTGGTTCTATGACCACTTTATGGGTCGGTTGTTGACGGTTTTGTACCTGGCTATGGAGTAATGGAGAATCGGGCAATACGCGGGGAATATCTTGGATTAGTGTCCCGCCACCAGCCACTGCCAGTGCCTGGACCCCCCGACAAATGCCCAGTACTGGCATGGCCATTCGTTCCGCCGCTCGAATAAACGCCAGTTCCATCTCATCTCGAGTTTTCGACACTCCTGAATAATCAGTCCCTTCATCCGCCGCCCCAAAACTTTCGGGGTCAAAATCCCCTCCCCCGGTAAGCAACAACCCATCGCAATACTCTAAGAGTTCTAGCGATTGGGGTTCGTTAGGCAATAAGATCGGCAACCCTCCCGCTCCGAACACAGCCCCGATATAGGTCTTGCGAATCCAGTCCCGAGGCGCCCCTGCAGCATGTTCATCCCGCGACATCGATACTCCAATAAATGGCTTATTCAAGGTTACCCTCCTCATACGAAAAGCGAGCCGCTTGGGGCTCACTCTACAATTCTGTCAAACCTAAGCTAATGATAATGGCTTGGTTGACCCGTGCCATCAAATCAGGGCCTAGGTGAGCGATACGCTCTTTAAGCCGCCGCTTGTCGATGGTCCTGACTTGCTCCAGCAAGATGACCGAGTCACGATCCAATTGGGATTCGCCAGCTTTAATCTCCACATGAATCGGAAGTTTTGTCTTCAAGATCTGCGAAGTGACCGCGCAGACAATAGTAGTCGGACTATACCGATTGCCAATATCGTTTTGCAGAATGAGCACCGGCCGAATGCCGCCTTGCTCCGATCCCACCACAGGGGACAAATCCGCAAAAAAAATGTCGCCCCGCCGGACTACTATCTCCGCTGCTGCCACGACTACTCCCTAGTAAACGTCACGAGATCCCATGGTGCTTCAGCCATTGTCGCATTCAAATGTCCCATTTCTTGATATCCTTGAATAAGTTCTTGCCGCAATTGTTGTCTGCGTTGCTCAGCTAAATAAAATTCTACGCTTTCCCGAATAACCTCACTGCGCCGACGACCTTCGTCATCGGCTACCCGATCCAGAGCGTCGACCAGATAATGTGGCAACCGGACCATAACCCGGCGGTTTTCTTCCAATCTGTCCACCTCTTTCCCTCACAGGAAATATTATATCGTTCGCAAAAATCAGGGTCAATCATGAATCTAGACGGCAACTGCTAAACCCACTCGCGAACAACACGTGAGCCAATTCCAGCAAGGACTTCGTACGAAATAGTCTGTGCCCACTTTGCCAAATCCGTCGCACGAATAACGCAAGCGCCGTCAGAACCTAACAGGATGACTCGGTCCCCCACCCGAACCGGAGCGCTTAGTGGCAATCCCACACTGATTTGGTCCATCGAGACCCGTCCCACCACCGGATAACAATTCCCTCTAATAATCACTGAGGCACAATTCGACCATTGACGCCGGTATCCATCGGCATATCCTACTGGTACCGCGGCGATTTTCATCGGCTCAACGGTTTGATAGGTGCGTCCATAGCCGATGGGCGCGCCTTTCGGCACTTCCTTCAGATAGACCACCCGGGATTCCCAAGTCAAACCCGGTTTTAATTCAGGGTGATCCAATCCACCGTACAACGCAATGCCGACCCGCACCAAATTAAAATGGGTTCCCGGATATTTCAACGCGGCACAGGAATTGGCGGCATGAATTAGCGGCGGCAACGGCCCCCAACGCCGTGCTGACTCAATCACATCTAAAAAATTCTGCAATTGTCGTTGGGTAAATGTACTGTCCTCAGCATCACTTTCTGCAAAGTGGGTCATCAAGCCACGCCATTTAATCCCGGGCGTATGGTGTATGCGATGCCACCATTTGTGATCCCATTCGGATACTGGCATGCCTACACGACCCATTCCTGTATCAATTTTCACGTGAATCCAAGCGTCTTTCCCAAGACGCTCCGCTTCCCTGGACACTTTATCAAGCGTCACTAGGTCAAAGACGGTCAAGTCAATGTTGTGTTCGATGGCTTGGGCAATTTGGCCATCGAAGCTCTGGCCCAATATCAAAATGGGTGCCGTAATTCCCGCTTCGCGTAATACCACCCCCTCTTCCGCGAGTGCCACGCCAAGCCATGCTGCTCCTGCAGTCAGAGCAGTTTGAGCTACCTCAACGGCTCCATGACCATAGCCATTAGCCTTAACCACAGCCATCAATTGGGTTTTTGGAGATAATCGGCTAATGATGAAACGCACGTTCTCAGCAATATTGTCTCGATGCACGATCGCTTTAGTTGGCCTCATATTGATCTCCATTACATTGAAGTAGGGGCAGAACTTGGGCAGGCTTGGTCTTCTACCCATCTCCGCGCTTTTGCAATCCCGTCAATCAGGTCTGTAGCCACTACGGATTGCCCATAGCGATTTTTAGCAACCATTCCTGCCCACCCATGCCAATAAGCTGCTAAAGCCGCAGCTGCTCCGGGATCTAATCCCTGGGCCAAGAGACTCCCGACCATGCCGGCCAACACATCGCCACTGCCTGGGGTAGCCATTTCCGGAGTGCCAGTGGGGTTGACGGTAAGTTTACCCATATCCCCGATAATGCTGTAGGCCCCCTTTAGTATCACCGTTGCCTGATAGCGATCCATGAGTTGACGCGCAGCTTTTGGCCTATCCTGATCCACATCCTGAAGGTCCAGCAGGCGCGCTGCCTCTCCTGAATGCGGCGTCAATATCATGGGAGCCGATGTCCCCGTACCACGGGAATACTGTTTTAAGAGTCTTAGTCCGTCTGCGTCTATCACTGTCGGCTTCCCCAAGCCCAACAGAGCCTCTAGCACAGCGGGAGCAACACCTTGCCCTAATCCCGGTCCCACCACAATAACGTCTGCAGCGGCAGCCAATCGGGTTTCTTCATCGCTCCAGTGCAAGCTGCCATGCGAACCCGGCCCTTCATGCACCAGTATCGTGGGAGGAGCCGCGATACGATCGGCCACACCTTGAGGCACTATCAGGGTCACCAATCCAGCTCCCGTACGCAACGCCGCCATAGCGGATAGAAGAGGAGCGCCAGCCATGTTTTTGGACCCGCCTACCACGACGACTCGACCACGCTGGTACTTATGCCCCAGTTGACTTAAAGAAGGCAACCATTCCTTAGCAGTCCTCGCATCCAGCCAGCAATCAGTGGATTCTCCAATTACACCCAAACCAATGTCCGCTACTACCAATTCTCCCCGCATGGAGGCTCCAGGATATCCCCAATGACCCCATTTTGAGGCCCCAAACGTGATGGTCGCCAGCGCATTAATCGATGGTCCATGATAATCTCCTGAATCCGCAGCGACTCCCGAAAGAAGGTCAATGGCCACCACAGGAATTTGTCGTCGGTTGATGGATTCGTAGATGTCGGCCAATGGCGTGTTGTTGACGGATCCGTGAAACCCCGTTCCAAAAACACCATCCACAAGGAGATCAGCGGCGAGGTCGGCCGGCCATCCCGTCTTAACCTGTGCCCCCAAAGACTGCGCGGCACGCAACATCGCTTCTGCTCCGTCAAATCGTGGAACCCCGTCGACAAGTCGCACCGTGACATCATAATAGGGAGCCAAGTAGCGTGCAACCACCAAACCGTCGCCGCCATTAGCTCCCTTGCCTGCCAACACCTCAATCTGGCGCTGCTCAAACTTCAATCGAGTGCGGATATATTGGGCCACTTTTGACCCGGCCACTTCCATAAGGCTCAAAAACGGGACGCCATTGGCCATGGCGTGCCCATCTTGCGCTTTGGTTTGATCCTTAGTCCAAATTTGCGTTGTCATCCGTTTCTAACACCACCATTGCCACGGAAAAATGGCGTTCATGGGTCATCGATAACCATATTCGGGCCCGATGAGCCTCGATCCATTCTCTCAGGCCGCCCTTGACTGCAATTACCGGTTTTTGATAGGGTTGCCGAATCACTTCGATATCTACCCATCGGCTGCCATGAATTCCCCCACATGCCTTTATTAACGCTTCTTTGGCCGCAAAGCGGGCCGCCCAGCGTTGAATGGCCAAGGGTCCCTCGCCGACGCTTTGTTGCTCCTGGTGAGAAAATAATCGTTCCACAGCACGCGGCTGTCTTCTTAACAAGTCCGCCATTCTGGAATTTTCGGTGGCATCCACCCCGATTCCAAGAATCACGGTTTTTCAAAAACCAGACCCCAAGTTACTGGGCCTGGGGCAAATCGCTGCACCTCACGAAATCCGTATGGCCTAACCTCGTCAACCACCTCATCTGCAGTAAACCTATGTTCCGCCGGAGGTCCAAAATCCGTCAATTCTTTTTTCCAGTCGACAACCACCCAGCGTCCCCCTTCACGGAGAATGCGAAGCATTTCATTAATGGCTTTGGGTCGGTGCTGCACCTCATGATACATGGTATGCCATAGCGCACGATCTACCGAATTGGAATCC
This sequence comes from Sulfobacillus benefaciens, assembly GCA_003023695.1. Lineage (GTDB taxonomy): Bacteria > Bacillota > Sulfobacillia > Sulfobacillales > Sulfobacillaceae > Sulfobacillus_C > Sulfobacillus_C benefaciens_A. Next base: position 46,229 of record PXYW01000029.1, read on the forward strand.
AGTCCGGTTTCCTCGGCCGAGCCCGATATCACTTCAACTTGCGATAATCCGGCATTTTGCGCCCGATGGGTAAGTTCTTCGCGCGCAGCAGGGCTCGGGTCCACTGCTAGCACCACGCCAGCACGACCGACGGCAACGGCTAACGGAAGCGCAAAATACCCCAATCCGGCTCCGATATCGGCCACTCGCATGCCCAAGGTTGCATTGACCGCCTCCAGTACCGGCGGTTTTGGCATTATTTGTTCCCGATCCGGGTTGTCTAGCCGCAATAAATGCTCCCGGTCGTGCCACATCTGATAATCGCGATGCATTATATCCCCCCTGACATTGTCATTCCATTATAGCGAATTCTTTCTAACTTCCTAACACTTTGCCCTTGTCAAAAATACTATGACAACCCCACCATCGCTCGCTCACATTCCCTAAAACTTCCACATAAGGTAAATGGTGAGATTGCAAGGAGATGACTTATCAGTGGCGCTGTTTGATTCCACGTATGCACCCTATGTGGCATTGGGAAGTCGAATCTTGACTCAGGGGAATAGCGGAACCGATGTCGCTGTTATTCAAGCGCTGTACAATGTAATGGTCAACACCATGAATCCACCACAGGGGGCCATGGGTACGCCCGTAGCCATCACGGGTGTTTTTGACAGGCGAACCGCCCAAGCCATTACCCATATTCAGTCATACTTCGGGATACCCGCCACGGGTATCGTCGATACCGATACTTATTTTCTAATGGGCCAAGGAGTGGACTCCAATACCACCTATCGAGGCCCAGCTTATGGCAGTCGGCAATTGCAACAAGGAAAATCCGGTGGTGATGTTACCATTTTGCAAAACCGGCTATCCTGTTTTCGATATGCGTCGATTATTGGACACCCCGCTAACGGAGTATTTGACAGTGCCACCGCAAATGCGGTACTCGCTTTTAAACAGGATGCAGAATCCAATGGAGACATTGGATTTCCCAGCAACAGCATCGCAGGATTTGGTTTTTACGACGCCACCTGGATCTATACTTTTATGGGGGGCCGCACCCTCTTCACCGGCCGCAATGGCTTTGATGTGGTATTTCTTCAGAATCTTATGGAGCAGCTAGGATATTATACAGGCTGGATCACTGGATACTTCGATAGGGCAACCCAACTTGCAGTAGAGGCTTTTCAAAGTAGCCAAGGAATTACCGTAGATGGTATCGTCGGACCAACCACTTTCTACCGATTTGGGTTGCAAAATCCGATTGGTGCGCCCAAGCCGTTAAAGATGGCTTGGCCAATGGTCTCACCTCGCTCTCCTTTGCCCCCAATTACTGAATGTTCGACCCTATTAAGTCCAACCTCATTAGCCCCGAGTGCCTATGGCGGCGTCATTGTCATTTCTGCCAACCCCGGACACTGTAGTCTAGACGTCATCGGTAATCAATTGCCGGATCCTGCATCGTATGGCGCTAGTTATACCACATATTCATTCCTGATAACGAATCCCACCGGAATCGTCATCTATTCAAGCCCGATGAGAGAAATTCCCACGAGAAATGGTTCGTGGAGCGGACATCTAGACGGTATTGACTTTCCGTCGTTTAAAAATAGTAGCATTGATGTAATGGCGACGAACTCTTCGGGCGCCTGCGGTCCAATAGCGCTTACCGGTTTAGGGTGTACGCCAGGTTCCACTGGGTGCGCGAATGGAGTTGACAACAATGAGAACATGACTGATATTGCAAATTGCCTCAAAAGTAGCGGTTACTTATTCGCGGCGCGTTATTTGGGAGGCCCTTGCTATATCTTTACCCCCCTTACGGTCGATGAAGCCCGCTCTCTAAGCAACGCAGGATTGCTTCTCGTCAGCATCTACGTGGGTGCCAATACGGTCAGTGCATTTACCTGCGGAACTCAAACCTTGTCTCAAGGAATGTCTGATGGAGAAGCGGCCGTTAGCCTCGCAACCACCGTGAGTCAACCTGTCGGCTCCGCCATCTACCTGGACTTGCAGCCGAATCAAATCAGTACTCAAGAAACCTGGCTGAGTTACGTTCGCGGATGGGTGACGGCCGTAACAGCCGGCAACTACAAGCCAGGGGTATACTCGTCGAAAACCCAGTTATCCATAATCTACGCCCAATCATGGGGAGCAAATAATTTGTTGTATTGGCTGACGTCTTCGTTAGCCTCCGATACTATTGTCCCCGCTCCGTGCCCATCGTCCCATTTGTCTTTCGCTAACTTATGGCAATACGTGCTTGAAATCAATGTGTGCGGCCAGACCGGCGTCGACGTGGATAGTGCGCAAAACACTTTGGGCATGTGGTCTCTTCCCTGAATATGCCACATTACCCAACTGGGGTAGACGGACGGATTTGCGGAATACTAGTTCCATGGGTAGCCCATGGAGGAAAAACCAGCATGAAGATGTGGACCAAAAGTGCGATCATTGGAGGATTTTGTCTAGTACTGACGGGATGCAGAACAGCGACAATTTCGCCCCGAACCACAACGACGGTGTCTGATACCGCTGCAGTGGCGGCTGGCCATGATTTATATCAAGAAGTGTGCGCTTATTGCCACGGTAATAATGGCCAAGGCGGAACACGATTTGGCGCGCCGCGCCTATGGGGTCCCAATAATGCCATCATCTCGGGGGCATATAATACTCTGGGGCCGTTGACCGCGTACATCAAACGCGCCATGCCATCGCAAGCGGTAAACGGCATCAATCCTGGTGGTCTAACAGAGGTCCAATCCCGTGAAGTAGCCCAGTTCATTCTTTGGAAAAATCACACCCTAAAATAAAGACGTCTGGCCATCAAGAGCTATGCATCCTCGTTGCCGTCGCCCTCTTTACTTAAAGAAAAATGTCAGAAATAGGGCCACGTATATAGCAAACCCTATTACGCCATCATTTTGTATTGTGTTCACAAATTCTAACACTAAAGTATCCTATCAGTTAACTGCTTTTCGTTGAACTTTCCTCGTGCTATACTGCTAATAAAGTCCAGACGGGATAGTGTAACCGTAAAATATCCGCCGATTTGAATGAATATTAAAACTTGTATGCGGATTTTCGGCAACGACACACGAGGGGGCTCCTCACATCAGGCATCGCTGCAGCACCTTCGGTTTCCCCATGGCCGATATGAATTGAGGAGGGATTATTGTGCGATTGCGCACACGGTGGGGAAAACTCTTGGGGGCCGCCGGATTTGGCATATTAGCAGTGGGTTGCGGCACCCAAACTTCATACACACCACCGACGTTTCCCCCAGGCAACGCTGTTGCTGGAGCAGAGCTGTTTACCTCGACCTGTGCTGCCTGTCATGGCCCTACTGCTGAGGGTACCACTAGCGTGGCGCCTCCCCTTTGGCAAAAAGGGGGCATTTCAAGTCCAAACTATTCGACGCTAACCACGTTAACCGCATTTATTTATGAAAACATGCCCAAATCGGCACCGGGAAGCTTATCCAAACAACAAGCGTCCAATGTAGCCACCTTCATTTGGGGATTGGATGGTCAATTGGGATCGAGCAAAGCCAGCCAAATGCTAGCTATGTTGACCAAGACGGCACGGCCGCCTGCCCCACCATCTACCAGCGTTGTTTCTTCAAAATTTTTCACCGCCAACATCAGTAACAAAACCGCTACCTTGACGTTAATTGCGGGATATAACTCCGCGAACGATCAAGGATTCAATTTCGACGGCGGTTACGATGGCGACATGACGGTCACCATCCCGGTGGGCTACAAAGTCACCGTCAACTTTAAAAACAATGCTTCTATTCCTCACTCGGCGGCCATTATTGGACCAACAGGCACCGGTCAAACTGGGCCCATTATTCCAGGGGCAACTACCCCTAATCCGGTTCAGGGAACCGCTCCGGGTGGAACTGCAACCTTTTCCTTTACCCCCACCACACCCGGTCCATACCGTATCGCATGCCTATTCCCCGGCCACTTACAGATTGGCATGTATATTGATCTCAAGGTGGTCTCTAGCGGAACCCCCTCGATGAGTTAGGGGGTTCCCCGCCGTGGGGTGTCTAGTCTCAAGCCGTAAAATTTTATGGTATGGCCTGGGAGCTTTCTGGCTCTTAGATGCCCTATTGCAAATGCAACCGCACATGTTCACTTCTGATCTGGTGACTAGTGTCATGATGCCCAATGCATTTAATCAACCTGCATGGGTAACAAACTCGATTGACTGGATGCTGAACTTGGTATTGGCCCATAACCTGGTTATCTTCAATTGGTTCATCGCTGGTATCCAAGCAATAATTGGCTTGCTGATCGTTACCGGCAAGGACCGTACTTCGGGAAAAATCGGATTATGGCTATCCCTCATATGGGGGGCAGCCGTGTGGTATTTCGGGGAAGGATTCGGTGCCATACTCACCGGATCCGCAACATATTTAACTGGCGGTCCTGGGTCTGTGGTCCTGTACATGATTATTGCAGTAATTTTGCTGCGCAGCCATGGATCCAATCAACCCGTTAACCCCTCCCTCCGTTACAGTTTAACCGTACTATGGACTTTAGGCGCACTTATGCAAATGTCCCCAGCCTTTTGGACCCGGCGTGGCCTGTGGGTCCAGTTTTACAGTTCCGCGGTCATGACGCGCAAATATTGGGTGACCCTCCCTATCTACGGAATGGCTCACGCCACGTTGTTTCACGCCGTGCTGTGGAATCTCCTGTTTATCGCCATGATGCTATTTGAGGCGTTCGGCGTATGGTTTCGCTGGGGACCATGGTTCTACGTCTGGAGTGCCGTTTGGTTGGTTTTCATCTTTTGGTTGGGAGAAAATTTTGGCATGATCCTCAGTGGTATCACTACAGATTTAAACACCGCACCACTCTGGGCGCTCATGATGTGGCCGCTGTATCTGGAACGTCGACACCGCATCGCTAAAGCTACGCTGCGAACGTCTTTGCCGACACATCCCTAGATTCGTGAAACCCGATGGTGCAGATAAAAAAGCCCCCGCGAGGGGGCAAAACAATACTCACGAGGGCGAGTTAGAAATCGTCCAATAATTCGGGTACATAAAAGTGGTTATAGGGTTGTAGGTCTTGACCGTTCCATGCAGATTCGTGGAATGTTCGTTAAAACTGGGGGTATAGGGAAGCCACAACACTGGTAATTGGTGTGCCGCATACGACAGATAGGCATCCAAAGCGTTTTTAATTTGATTGGAATTTCCAGGAGCGTACGAAGCCTTAATAAGCGTGTCCATATTCGGGTCGTTGTACCCTCCTTGGTTAGCCCCGGCGCCTGTGAGATAAAAACTGCCGCCGGTAGGATAATAGTCGGGCTCATAAGTCCAACTGCTAGTCCCCCAAAACGCCATATTCCAGTGAGTCGGATCCGATTGTTGCGCAGTGCTCAGCACTTGATCGAACGGACCTGACTGCAAATTGACGACGATGCCTTCCTGGGCCCAATCTTGCTTTACCAACTGCACAATATTGGCGGCCGATTGACTGCCAGAAATGAAAAGTAGAGTAAATTCTAGTTTTACTCCATGTCTAGTCATTACGCCGTTTTCCATTTGCCATCCGTGGTTCTCAAGCAACTTTTTTCCCTGGGCCGGATCAAACGGATAAATGAGTTTGGACAAGGCTGAATCATAAAATACGGTCTTCGGACGTGAAGGAATCGGGTCGTTTTCCAACACCCCGTAGCCGTGAAAAAAGGCTTGAAGGATTGCTGGCTGGTCGATCCCCATGGCCATTGCTTGGCGCACATAAAGCTTTTGAAAAATAGGTCCTAACCCCCCCGGTGCTTGGGGGTTGTAATTGGGTTGCAAAAACGTGAAGCCAAATGCGTATGGCGTAGTCATCACGTCGTTACTAAGCTGGTTACGGGCCTTCCATTCTGAGGTCGGCAGGTAGCCAACATTAATGGTGCCGTTGCGCAAGCCCAAAAACTCGGAAGCGGCTGAAGTCTCGTATTGGAAGGTCACTTTCTTGAGACTAGAGCGGTGCCCATCGTACTGGGGATTTGGCACAAACGACCAATAGTCATTGGGCACCATCTGGTCAAAATGATAGGGCCCGTCCACAACACGGTAGACCGCATTATTTGGCGAATTGGCCACCGATTGGATAAACTGAAGTTCCTTGATCATGTTGTGAGGATATCGGTTCCACACAAATGAAGGAACCGGGACAATTTGCGCCAGACCATTATGAATGAACCAATTGGGATTAGATGGCGTATTCAGCGTAACCACCACGGTGTCTGTTCCTTTAGCCTGCACACTAGTCCATCGTGTGGGAATGCCCCCCGATCCCGCTCCACCATAACCCCAAGGAAGATTGGAGGCCCCGGTACTGGTAGCTTGCAAAATATCCCATGTAAAAACCACGTCTTGAGCTGTCACCGGACGGCCGTCGGACCAATGCCACTTTTTGTTCAGAGTAATGACATAACGAGTGCCTGTCGCATTGGATACCACGCTTTTGGCCAGTGACCGATTATAGTTAACGCCATCGGTCTTGGAAATGTGAATCAAAGGCACGTACATCATGACATTCATCTGAAAATTGGAATCTCCATAATCTGCACTCGAAATTACTGGAAACCACCAGTTGGGAGAAGTTTGTGTCGGCAAAGCGATAACTGCCGCATTAATGGGCGCGGGAGCCGCACTTGGCGAGCTCGATCCACACCCGGCCAAAATGGTAGCGCTGAAACCTAGGGTTGCTAATGCCAAAGCAGACCGGGATAACCGCGTCATAGAAATGTTGCCTCCTCTAAGGTGGAATTTCACTGCATAATTATTCGACACAAATCCCTAAATCTCCTGCGAAAATTGTTCTAGAAATCAGCAATTGATCAGAGTCTCTTTCCCTCTTTTCAGCGATAAAGGATCCAAACCAAGAACCGCTCAACATCATCCAGGTTTCTTCCAGACATATGGCAGTAGTTCCGATAAAATGGCCTGAGAACCCACGGTGTTGTAAAGCGGACGATGCTATTCCCCAGCATGCCAAAGATGTAGTGCAAAAATGGATCTCAGACATCGTCTCCACTACATCAACGAGTTGGTGTGGCTTGTCCAATGCTCATATCGTGGGCACTCTTCCACCCACAGTGCCGACATTAACCGTTCAAGAACACCAACTAGATCGAGCATTTTTGACCGACACCGGAGAAATCTTGCACTTGAAGTTTCAATCTACCCCGAGGTCGATTTGCGACGATTTTTGACGTACGCGGTGGCATTGATCAACACGCATAATCCACTCGTGCGCACAGTGGGGGTATATTTATACCCCGCAGTCCTTGCACAATCCAGTTGGAACGCCGGTCTGTGCAGTATCATGTGGATAATGTCATGATTGCGGACAAATCGGGACCTGCAGCATAATCGGAGAGACTCCGATATTCTCGATCTGACTTCGTCCTAACGCGCGCCGACAGAGTCCTTCGGGCCGCAACGTTGGCAACCATTCTTCCCAACCCAGACCACATATCGATCATGTACTTTATAGACGCCGCCTTACGGAATTTGCGAATCATGGGGCATAGTTCTTCTCATCCCTGGACGCCATGACCACGTTTTTTAGAGGACATGCCTTTGGATGGAATAAATTCTTCCCCTGCGAGAGCTAATTCTACGATGTGTGATGCATCAAAGTCGGGAATCTGCAAATAGTAACGCATCGAGTCCACCACGGCTTGCGCCGGAAGAAATCCAATGAGTTCTGAGTACGCCACCAGGACCCCGAAGCGCGCTGCCTCTCGTCGGACCAACTCAACCGCTTGGGGTAAAGTGGTCTTGGGGTAGTCTACTAAGTTCATCGAGACCTGGACGCGCCCCCGTTGCACGGTGTCCATAGCAAGTGCCTTGACGCCAATTAACCCTCCACTCGATCCCCGTACCGCTTTGGCTATTTCCCGAGCAACAGATAGATCCGATGTGTTTAAAAACACATTGAACGCAATCAAAGGCCAGCGGGCGCCAATAACAGTTGCTCCCGCAGTAGGATGAGGTATGGCTTCGCCAAAATCTGGGGGGTCATGCTTCATGCGTTCAGTCAGCCCTTCGAATTGTCCTCGACGTACATCCGCCAAATTCTTATGCTCCGGTTTGGTTGCGGCGTGTTCATATAAATAGACAGGTACTTTTAATTGGGTAGCCACCTGTTCACCCAATTGTTGGGCCAAGTCTACAGCATAGCTCATGGGCGTTTGACCCAGGGGCACAAAGGGTACCACATCAACAGCCCCCAACCGAGGATGAGTGCCCTGCTGCTGCGTTAAGTCTATGGTCGAAACGGCCACTTCGATAGCGCGGAACAATGCTTCAACCACACGGTCCCCTTCCCCCGCAATGGTCAGAACCGAGCGGTTATGATCGCCATCTCCTTCAAATCCCAACACTTTTACACCGTCTATTGAGGCTGCCTGCAAAATTTGATCCAGTGTCCCTAGATTTTGTCCCTCGGAAAAGTTGGGAATCGACTCAACCCACATCATCAGCCGCTCCTTCTCTAATAATATCCACTCGGGTACTGTAAAACGTTGCGCCGCCACCAACGTCGGAAACACGCCCAGGTGTTAGTTGATTTATGTTGGTGCCACCGCCCGGATGATTCCAACGTACTGCATAACTGACAACGGTGCCACGCGGAGGCACCGGACTTATACAAACTTTAGCTCTTGTGGTCCCCCGTTGATTAAGGATCTTCACCCAGTCCCCATCGTGCCAGGCCTCGGCCTCAGCATCCAAGGGGTTTACCAATAGTTCGGGATCGGGCAGCCGACGCTCGAAACTTTCCAGGTTGGCAAAGCTGGATTTAATGGTTTCGCGACGGGATGGAGTCAAAAGAAAGTACTTTCCTGTCTCCCCCCCAAAATCCCGGTTGCCGCCAATCGGTTCCAGGTGAATCCGTCCATCGGGGGTATTGATTGGAGTGTCTATGAATGGCCGTGCTTCGTCACTAATTCGTACTTTTTGCACGGGGTTTTCATAAAGCGATTGAAGCGTAACCCCCATTAGGTAAGGATGGTCACTATTTAAGGCAGTTTGGATCAAATCGGCGTCGGATTCTTGAAATGCCGGATCTCCAAATTTCATGGCTTTAGCCAAACGACGGAACAACTCAGTATTAGCTACTGATTCGCCAGCGGGGAGTCCCCCGGGAATGTTCAGTTGTATGTAGCGATGCCAATAAGATACGTGAAGGTCAAGGATTTCCATTGACAGCGCTGCTGGCAATACATAGTCGGCATAACGCGCCGTATCCGTCATCATTTGTTCATGAACGACGAGAAACAAATCATCTCGAGACAGACCCCGCAATACCTTGGCTTGCTCCGGCGCTGTCGCAGCAGGATTTGCGTTGTATACTATCAAAGCGTGAGTCGACCCATCCTCCAAGGCTGTGCCCAATTCTACCATATTAACGGTTCGGGATTGATGCCGGGCTAAGTCGGGACGCTGAATTCCTTGCCAGTTAAGAGGAAAGGCATCACTGTTGCTTAATAACAATCCCCCTGAGCTGTCCCTTAGCGACCCCGTCAGAACGGCCAATGACGCTACCGCCCAAACCGCCCGGCCAGAATTGTTTTGGCGTTGCATGCCAAACCCGGGCCGAATTAAGAGGGGACGCACTTGCGCTATATCTAGTGCTAGTTCTTCAATGACAGTCGGAGAAATCCCGCAATGCCTGGCCGCCATCTCCAAGGACCACGGTTCCGTGGCGTCACGATAAGCTTTAAATCCCACCGTATATTGCTCAATAAAATTCTGGTCATACAGTCCATGATGGATTAAGTAACGCCCTACCGCCAATGCCAATATAGCGTCGCTGTTGGGTATCAAGGGCAAATGATGATGATACCGAACCGCTGTTTCTGTGGCCAAAGGATCGATGGTCCAAATTTTAGCGCCATTCTTTCGAGCTTGATCCAGAAGAGGAATTTGATGAACATTGGTGGCCATGGGATTAGCACCCCACAGCACTATCAATTGGGCTTGGGGAATTTGTTCCGGATCTGGACCTAGCCGTTGACCAAACATTTGTCGTAACACATGGCTTGCCGACGCTGTGCAAATGGTACGATCCAGGTTCGCCGCTCCAATTGCTGCAAAAAACCTGCGGTCCATGGACGCCTCACTCAACACCCCCATATTGCCGGCAAAGCTGTACGGTAAAATGGCCTCTCCTCCAAATCGGTTGATGACCTCACCAAGCCTGTCAGCGATATCTTGGAGGGCATCATCCCAGGTAACCCGTTCAAATTGACCCGCACCCTTGACACCAGTACGTTTGAGCGGGTACAGCACGCGGTCGCGATGGTGCACCCGCTCTAGATAGCGATTGACCTTAAAACAAAGAAAACCTTGGGTTATCGGATGATCCGTTTGGCCTTGAATCCGATGAATTTGGCCGTCCTTCCACTCGATTGCCATCCCGCAGGTATCATAGCAATCATGGGGACAAACTCCATGAACCGAAACCTGCCGTGTGTTGCTTATCTTCAAAAAGTTTCCCCCATAATACATATTTTCCCCATTATAGCTCTCGAGACGTAGCACTAATCAAACAAGTGGGGAAACTTATTGGGTTCAAAAGCAACCAGGCTATGACCATCGCGCCCAAAGACGGTAGTGGCCTCCAATAGCGCGTTCAATACCGCTTCCTCTGTGGCCTCAATGGCTGCGTCGAACAGCCGATTAATGAGGGGAATTCTTTCTGAGGTCTGCCCATCAATAATATAGCCTACCTCCTGGAGCGATCGATTGCGAGGAAACCGCATTGCCGTACTAAACGCCAAAAATATTTCACCGCTAGAATCATTGGCTGCTGACCCAGTGCGGGCTAAGCCAAGTCCCATGCGTTTTGCCAATCTGGACAATTGGTGAGGTAACAGAGGCGCATCAGTAGCCACCACCCCGATGCAAGAACCCTCCCGATCGATGCGCGTTGTCGTTTCCAATTCCAACCCAATGGGTCGTCCGCGCACAATAAGTTGGTGTCGGCGTCCAAAATTGGTATTGACCAACACCCCCAAAGTAAAAGGCCGGCCCCCTTCCTCCACCACACGCGACGCTGTACCGATCCCGCCTTTAAATTCAAACAGTTGCATTCCAGTTCCGGCGCCCACCGATCCCTCTGCCACTGGCCCGGATGACATGGCAGAAAACGCTTGAAAAAAAGCTTCAACCGGTAAAGCAGGTCCCCGATTATCATTTAAAAAGCCATCGTCGCATTCAGCAACCACCGGGATTGCCAGGTCAAACTCCCCGAGATTGGGATCTATCTTGGTTAAATATTGGGTCGCGGCCTCAATTCCACTAGAAATGCTGCGCGTGCCGGTAAGCACAATAGGAGAACCAAGCAAGCCCCATTCATCAATCGTCATTCTCCCGACCATCACCCCATAGCCGTTTAACACGTCCGTGCCCGCATATACCCGCTCCCAAGCCAAGTTGCCTTGATGGGGAAAAATTACCGTCACTCCACTGCGCCGAACCGTCGGATTGTCTTCAATCACGGAAACTTGACCCACGCTCACCCCAGGCACATCGGTGATAGCATTATATCTCCCGGTGGGTAAATACCCTACTGTTGCCCCGAACTCTCTTAATCGCATTTGGTCTTCCCTGCTTTCACTGCCAACTTATTCCTGACATTTGGCTACAAATTGTTTTGATTTACTTCTTTACACCAGCCTGTCTTCTTGGTATTATGACGCAAATGGCTCATGAACGGGAAGAGCCGGGTGGTTCAAGAGAAAGTCGGGAATGATGGAAACCGACGGACTGCCCGAGCCCGATTCCACCCGGGAGGCTATCAGCGAAGAGTTGATCGCGGTCCTGCGTTAAAGGCATCAAGTGGGTATCTTAATGCATTAGGCATTGGATATCAACTAGGGTGGCACCACGGTCATTACCGTCCCTAACGATAGGGGCGTTTTTATTTTTTGCGGATCAGTGTGGGATTAACAATTGTTATCGACTAATTGTCAGGAGGCTATGCCTATGTTTTCACCCCAGATCTTGCTGCCCGGGCCTACACCGATCCCTGAAGCAGTCCAAAAAGCAATGCTCACGCCAATGTCTGACCATCGTGGCGCTGTGTTTGCGCCAGTGGTTGAACGGGTTCGACATCGTCTGGCCGACCTACTACAGGTAGACACGGACGGCGCCGTGGCCGTCATTCCCGCGAGCGGTACCGGCGCTTTAGAGGCCGCGGTGCAGAACTTTTTTGCCCCAGGTCAGCGCATTTTATCCGTATCCACCGGAGCCTTTGGCGATCGCTTTGCCAAAGTTGCTGAGAGCCATGGGTTGCTTGTAGATATCCTTTCGTTCCCTTGGGGTCTGCCATTTTCCCCGGGTGACGTCATAGGTCGGCTCGAGAAAAATTTTTATGCTGGAATATTAGTGACCCACAACGAGACATCAACGGGTGTATTAAATCCTATTCGAGAGTTGGCTTCCCTGCTGAGTGCGATTCCTCCTGAGACCCGTCCGCTTTATATCGTCGATAGTATTAGCGGCACTCCCTCGGTACCAATGCAAATGAAAGATTGGGGCGTCGATGTAGTGCTAGCAGCTAGCCAAAAGGGTTTCATGTGCCCCCCGGGGCTAGCCATTGTTGCAGCAGGGGGCAAAGCACGCGAAGTTTATGAAAAGATTCCAAGCCACGGCTATTATTTTGACCTAGGACCATACTTTCAAGGTCAATTGCCATATACGCCGGCCGTCTCGCTATGGTATGGGCTGGACGCGGCTCTGGCTTTACTAGAAGAAGAAGGAACCGAGGCACGGTATGCCCGCCACCGCACCATGGGTCAAATGGCGGCCGCGTTTGCCACGGAGGTCGGTTGGCGCCCCATTGTAGCATCCGAGTATGCATCGCCAACAGTCACTGCAATCCGTCTGGCCCCGGGTCAACATCCTCACAAATTGAGGCAACAGGTGTCCCAAGCAGGTTTGCAAATTGCAGGCGGCATGGGTCCTTGGCATCATGATGCCATACGCATCGGACACGTTGGAGCAGTATCTCCCGCTATGTTGTATGGTGGCCTCGGTATTTTAGCGCACTTTGCAGCCAATTCCGAAGCTGGATTGAACGCCGCTTGGAATGTCTGGCACAATCACATCACCTTTGAGGAGGCGTAACCATGAACCCCAAACCCAAAATACTGGTGACCGAAGCCTTAGGTCCCCAAGGCTTAGAGTATTTGCAGAAGTATGCGGACGTTGACGCCCATTATCTCTTGGATCCGGCGTTACTTCCCGGACTCATGGACTCCTATGACGCCGTCATCATTCGCAGTGCCCATCGACTAACCCGCGAACTGTTAACCGGACATCCCCGTTTGCGTGTCGTGGCACGGGCCGGTGCCGGCGTGGACAATGTTGATTTAACAGCCGCAACCGAATTAGGCATAGCAGTCATTAACGCTCCCGGTGCCAATGCCATTGCTGCCGCAGAGCATACCTTTGGCTTGATGCTCAGTGTGATTCGCAATATCCAAAAAGGAGACCGCCATGTCCGTGAAGGAGGTTGGGACCGCCAAGCGTTTCTCGGTCGCGAGCTTCATGGCAAGACCCTAGGAATCATTGGTTTGGGACGGGTAGGGCGTGAAGTGGCGCGTATTGCCAAAGGATTTGGCATGCCGATTGTTGCCTATGACCCTTATATTAGTGACGACATTTTCAAGACCCATGGGGTCACCCGGGTGCAAACGCTGGAAGAATTGTTGCCGCAAAGCGAAATATTAACCATTCATACCCCGAAAACAGGCCCAAGACTTGGTTATCAACAGTTGGCCACGCTGCCCCCGGGAGCTGTCGTGATTAACGCGGCACGGGGCGGTTTAATAGATGAAGACGCACTGTACATGCTGCTAGAGCAAAATCATCTATATGGTGTAGGGATGGATGTATTCAGTAAGGAACCACCCCCACCAGAGTTTAAACTATTTAACCATCCGAACGTGGTGCTAACCCCGCACCTGGGCGGCTCCACCCATGAAGCGCTGGCGGAAGTCGGAGTGATGACTGCCCGTGGTGTCATTGAAGCGCTAAACGGAGCTACTCCCCCCAATGTGGTCAACGTGCCAATCCCACCTTTGGAAACCGCTGAGTTTCAAGCACTAGACAAGGCTGCAAGTGTTGTAGGCTTGGTATTTTCGCGTACCGTGACCCCCGTGCCTGGCAGTCTGATTTTGACGCTTTCAGGACAAATTCCCGCCAGTGCTTCCTTGTGGCTTCGCCAGAGGGTATTAGCGGCCGTATTAAATGAGCGCATGGATGATCGCGTCAATACCGTGAATGCCTTGTTAAGAGCAGAGGCGCAAGGTCTTCACCTGCTCATTGAGGAAAAATTCAATGCCAATCAACCAGCACAAATGGGACTACGTTGGGAGGGCGACCCAGACTCGACCACTGAGGTATGGTTAACCAATCACTTACCCCATTTGAAAAAAGTTCGGGGCATCCCGTTAGACCTTCCCTGGCCTGACCGTGCATTAATGACCTGGCATCATGACGCGCCCGGAGTCGTCGGCAAAGTCGGCACTTTAGTCGGGGAGCACGGCATTAATATCGCCAATCTTCACTTGGGTCGACGTGTCCAAGGACAAGATGCACTGATGGTATTGACGTTGGATGCGGAAGTGCCCAGAACGCTCAAACAGAAGCTCGAAGATATCGCCGATATTCACCAAGTATTTGTGTTCCCCTAACGGCTATCCGCGCGAGACAAAAGCATTGTCTTTCAGCCAAAATCTCCACTCAAAGGCTGCAGCCTCTTGTGCATATTGGACGTTAATCCGAGGACCCCGTGCCACTGACGATCGAGGCACGGGGCTTTTCCCTTGGTACAGCGATAACGGCGAGTGGAAAAGAGGCCAACCATATTGCTCACGGGTGACTCCCATAGCTTGCGCTAATTTGGCAGGTCCATTGGTCAGCCTTTTCACCTCGGATATCCGTGGAGGATTCGAAAGAGTCTGTTGTCGGCGACGCGCCATCAGCTCAATACCTTCCAAAGGTTCCAAGGCCCTTAGCAAGATGGCCTCTCCAACACCATCGGCTGCAGCCACCACGTTAAGACAATAGTGCATGCCATAAATGAAATACACATACGCATGGCCCGGCGGACCAAACATGACTTGGGTTCGCGACGTCGGGGTCCCCCGAAAACTGTGCGCTGCCCGGTCCAAAACCCCGCGGTACATTTCCACTTCCACGATGCGTCCGGCGGTACGCCCGGTTGGAGCATCATGGACTAGCACGGTACCGAGCAAAGCATATGCCAGATCCTCTGTGTCCTGATTAAAAAATGACTGTGAAAGGGCTTTCCCCCACCTCAACGCGTTCCCTCCAACATCTTCACATTAGCGCCATGATACAATAATGGAGATCAAAATGATAAGGGGTATGGCCATGCAAAAAACCGGAAGCGCTACCACGCCTCTTCATGGCGGTCATTGTCCGCCGTGGCTGTTTTCCCGAATGAAAGAGCTCAGTGTGGCCATTGTCGAAGCCATGCTGCTTGAACATGATACCGAAGAAGTGTTGGGCCGGTTTAGCGATCCCGTGTGGTTTCAGGCATTTGGATCGGTACTTGGTTTTGATTGGCATTCATCAGGGCTGACTACCGTGGTATTGGGCGCCTTAAAAGAAGGCTTAGCCCCCCGTGAACAGGAATTGGGACTTTATATCGCTGGCGGCAAAGGACGTGCTTCTCGAGCTACACCCCAAGAAATTGACGACAAAGGTTCTCGCTTCGGCCTGCCGGCCGATGTGGCGTCATTGACCTACGCTAGCAAGATGGCGGCGAAAGTGGATAGTGCCCTAGTGCAAGATGGTTATCAGTTATATCATCATGTCATGCTGTTTGACAGGCTCGGGCACTGGACCATCGTGCAGCAGGGCATGAATGATGCCAATGCTATGGCGCGCCGCTATCATTGGCGTGACCACATTTCCGATGCGTTTACCAAAAGTCCTCATGCTGGGATAGCTGGCCGCGCCGGAACCGCAGTGTTTGACCTGACCAGCGCCGTGAATTGGGGATTTCATGATATTAGCCTGGAATTGCTGACCCACCCTGATGAGGTGTTGCAACAGTTGTCGCGTATTGAGGAGCACCCAGAAGGCTTTCGAAACTTAATTTTGCCGCGGTCTCATCCAATCCCCTCGTCGCGACGGTTGGATACAATACTGCACAAAGCCTACGCCATGGAACCAGCGAGTTATGAAGCGCTGGTCGGATTGCCCGGTGTGGGCGCCAGTGCCATGCGAGCATTAGCCATGGTTGCCGAAGTAGTCTATGGCGCCCATCCCACATTTGTCGACCCCGTGCGATACAGCTTCGCGCATGGCGGCAAAGATGGCTATCCATTTCCTGTAAACCGTAAGGATTACGACTTCTCCACTGCCACGTTGAAACAAGCCATTGAACGGGCACATATGAAAGACAAAGAAAAATTGGCAGCGCTTAAGAGATTGTCTGACCGAACTCTAAATCACGCCGAAATTCTCTAGTTTAATCGATACCAACCAAACTTGTTGTCTTGAGTATATAGCTGGCTCATTTGGCGAAGATCAGAGTCAAGGGAGGAATCCCAGGCAATCTCCAACGCCTTAACATTGCCAGCCAATTGGTCAGGATTAGTCGCCCCTACAATTGCACTAGACACTGACGATTGCTGAAGCAGCCAGGCGATGGACAATGCCGCAGGATCCAGATGATGATCTCGCGCAAAATCGGCAAACCGATCCGCGAAATTCTGGCGGGATTCGTCGATCATGGTGCGAAATCTAGGCACTTTATCCATTCTTGATCCCGGTGGCACCACACCACTCCGATATTTACCCGTCAACAATCCCCCCGCCAAAGGATAATAGGCTACCAAGCCCACCCCTTGATGACGGCACAGCGGCAACAACTCGATTTCCGGCCAGCGGTCTACTAACGAATAAGACGATTGTACCCCGGCAAATCGCGGCCAACCATAGCGATCACTTATTCCGAGTGCTACTGCCAATTCCCACGGCCAATAATTAGACGCTGCAATATACCGCACTTTTCCTGACCGCACCAAATCATCCAGGGTCGACAATGTTTCCTCTAGAGGCGTTTCTGGATCAAAGGTGTGCACATAAAATAAATCAATATAGTCGGTGTCCAGACTTTTTAGACTGCGTTCCACCTGAGCCAACAAATGACGTCGTGACGCTCCCCGATCATAAGGTCCCGGTCCTACCGGAAGCCCTGCCTTAGTCGCTATCACCGCTTCGTGTCGACCACCGTGCAAGGCCTCCCCAATAATTTTTTCCGATTCTCCCCCGCTATAGACGTTGGCGGTATCGATAAAATTAATCCCCAACTCTAGTGCGGCGTGAACGATTCTGATCGAGGTAGGTTTATCAGCGCGGCTGCCTAAAGCATTAGTTCCCAACCCTATAGCGGAGACTTTAAGCCCGCTTTTCCCTAGGAGCCGATATTGCATCCCCATATTTGAACCCCCCAACTTTGCGCCTTTTACCATTCTCAAATCATAATACGTGAGTCTCAATCTGCCAACGAGGAGTATTTGATCTCTGCCTAGCCGGTGCCAAAGCCTTCTTGTATGCATGGTTAGAAGTGAAGACGAATGCCACACGAATGTGCGTCCCGAAATGGATAGACAACCGCAAAAGACAATGCCATTAACTTATCCCTGGTGCGTTTAGAAAATCCCGATCCATGATGACAGGCGATGGGCGCGCGAAATTGCGTGTAATCCTGGCAAAACCCGGGAATGCTTGAAACGGAGCAGAAAGGAGCGATGTGCTATGTGGCCGCAAATCCCCTTGGTCGCCCGCAGCATCTCCTCGCCGATGATTGTGCTGACGACCCTGGGTATTCTCACCGCGGGATTTGGCAGTCTGGGCTTATGGTTTTCACGGCATATTTCCCACGACCACGACGACCAACCTCCAGCGTCAAAACCTGGGTAATCCCCGGTTGTTAGCTGTGTCGAAACGTATAAAACGGCAACCCATCATACTTGGGTTGCCGTATGAGAAGAATCGCTATTTAGTGCTGGACCGGTCGACGTCTCAGTGGGCTTAAGACGCCAAGGGCGAAAAACGTACCAACGAGAATTTCTATCACACCCATCACCATGGTGGGAACACTCAGATCCACAAATCCCGAACTAAGGGTGCCAAATCCGATGATGCCCAGCGCACTTCCTACGACCATCCGGATCAAGCTCCAACTCCATTTACGACGCATGACTTTGACCTGGTGCTACTGCAGTGGCCGCATCATTTGCATGGCTCCTGTAGAATTCCCGCCAAATCAAACGATGTACTCCCAAGTACCGGGGCAATTTGTTTAACCCGGGAATCCACGGCATCAAGGCCAATGCCAACCAGAAGAAGAAGCCGATACCTAATGCCCACGCGTCGCTAGCTGGCGAATTGGCGACTGCCGGCCATTGGTAGATCCATGTGGGAATGGTCATCCACCAAGCGCCAGGATATCCATTGATAGCTGGGTGGATAATTCCCCAGTTGCCGCCCGCCATACTTTGCGTGGCCGGGTCGTTTTGCAGCGGTTGTCCTTGGAGGAACAATAGATAGTTTTGGTTGTCAAATCGAGTAATTACCGAAGAATTTCGGATAAGTGCACCCGACATCAACCCGCTCTTGCCAAGTGACAAGGTAGCATTCATTAACGTCGGTAAGGGACCGTAGTTGCCTTTGGGAACCACCACCGCGCCATTTTTGTATTGGCCCTTGTTCAAGGCCGCAGTGTATCGGGTTTCCCATAGGGCCTGCTGCGCAGGACTCGCGCTCTCGAATTGCTTCAAAGCTGGAGAAATTGCCGGGTTAATGGAAGCGGCCATCTTCAAAGGATTTAAGATGAAATCCTGCTCGGCATTGATGGGGTGGAGAATGCCGACGGCTTTTTGCATCACACTTTCCACATTGCCCGTGCCATGATTGTACGGCGGCCCGTAATTGGCGATTTGCCCTTGGCCATCGAGAGCCCGTAGAGCAACCTGTTCGAATGCGACCGGATTACTGGTGGCATATCCCTTAATGGTTAACGGCTGTTTTTCAGGCACCGAAAACAGAATCGAAGCAACCAACACGACAATGGTCACAATCACAAATGTGCTAAACAGGTGTTTCACAAAGTCTTCCGGCACCATCCGATAGTTTTTTACCATATCGTCAGAGGTCTTTGTCATGATTTTGTCGCTCCTTCAGGGGACTGGCTTTTCACATCAGGGTAGGGAGGCACTACGCTCTTGATGCGCACTCGAGTAATGTGAGCCGCAATCAGCAAGGTTAAAGTCAAGGGAAGTACCACGACATGCATTCCAAACATCTGCCCTGCATTGGTCAGGTTCACCCATCCCAATCCCAGCGCATTCAGCCCGTCTTTAGCCTGCACCGCGTTCCATTCAGAATACAAGTCTCCATTAATCAAGAACCCGGTGAATGCTGTAGGAATGGCGATTAAGAACGAGATCGCTCCAAGCAGCCATGTCATTCCCCGCCCGCCACGCCATGCGCCGGTAAAAAACACTCTCCACAAGTGGAGCATCATGAAGAAAAAGAAGGCTTGCACCGACCAAAAATGCGTCGCTGCGACAAACCGCATAGCCCCGTTATAAGACCAGGTATCGGGTCCATTTGCCGCTAAAATGATGCCGGAAATTATGAGCGCCACGAAACTTGAAGCAGTTAATGAGCCCAGCATGTACATAAACCCTTGCGCGTATTCCGGCATTTCACTAGGGAGCCAGGTATCGGCTGACAACACTTGTCCCGCCATGCGTTTTGATGTAAGTGTCCAGTTGGCCATGGCATATCACTCCTTAATTATTCTGATGACTAGTGTCGCCTCTGGGGCAAAAATAGTCCGACGATGAACGTTAACAAAAACAATCCTTCTACAATAAAATTGCCTGATCCTGGTGACATTGGCTGCACCCCCTGCAAAAATTCATGTGTTTAGTCTACCGAGACATTTCATTCCAGCCCATGGGCGCATGGTCCATGACGGGGGACCAAACGGCCCATTATCAATGGGGCTATTAGGCTCTCATGTCGTAAGTCTTCCTATATGGGAGAGGTTGAGAGTTGTAATGGGAGGCACCAGAGGAGCTTCAAAGTACTAGGTCCTGCCAATACCTAAGGGACTCCATCTAGGCATCAAATAATGTCCATAGCAACTCCGATGCTTAGCACTATTCTCCCATGATAGGCCCTTCCTATAACAGGGATAGAACCGATATATTAGATCAATTCCTTGGACGATGCTATGATCACCTTGAACACATTGACATTTTCGTCATTTTGCCACGGTGTTGGATTATCGGTACGGAGTTTCCCGCATTGGGTTCCTCCTGATATACTGGCGTCATATTCTCAAATGTTTTCCGTTATCCGATTCTATTGAAGGACGGTGTAAAATGGCTGCTCGTACCCTATTTGAAAAAATTTGGGAGCAACATGTGGTGACTGCCATTGACGATAATCGGTCACTTCTTTATATAGACTTACATCTTCTCCATGAGGTCACCTCTCCACAAGCTTTCGAGGGATTGCGCCTAAATCACCGCACAGTGCGGCGACCCGACAAAAGTTTTGCGGTAATGGATCACAATGTGCCCACCACTGATCGCTCCATTCCCATTCAAGATCCCATCGCCCGTAGGCAAATTGAACTTTTGGAGTCCAATTGCCAGGAATTTGGCATTCCACTTTTTAACTTGTCCCATCCCGAACAAGGAATCGTCCACATCGTGGGCCCAGAGCAAGGACTAACCCAGCCAGGCATGACGATTGTCTGCGGGGACAGCCATACCGCAACACACGGTGCCTTTGGCGCTCTAGCTTTTGGCATTGGTACCAGCGAAGTGGAACACGTGCTGGCAACGCAATGTTTAGTACAAGGGCGTCCAAAGACCATGGAGGTACGCTTCATCGGCACCCGTCCCTTTGGCGTCACCCCTAAAGATATGATTCTAGCCCTGATTGGCCAGATCGGCACCGCCGGTGCTACCGGCTATGTGATCGAATATACTGGGGAAGCGGTTCACGGTTTGACCATGGAAGAACGGATGACGCTCTGCAACATGTCAATCGAAGCCGGGGCGCGGGCAGGTATGGTTTCACCCGATGCGACTACCATTGACTATCTCCGTGGCAGACATTTCGTTCCCCAAGGCTTAGAATTTGATACTGCTGCTGCAACCTGGCTATCCTATGCTACTGATCCCGGAGCACATTTCGACCGTGTCGTTACTGTGGATCTAAACCATTTAGCCCCTATGGTCACTTGGGGAACCAATCCTGGAATGGTCACATCCATTGAATCCCGTGTTCCGGACCCGGCACAGGCCCAAGGCCCTTCGGAGAAGACGGCATGGGAATTGGCCCTCCAGTATATGGACTTGAAGCCAGGCACCCCAATACAAGAGATTGCCATCGACCGGGTCTTTATTGGGTCCTGCACCAATGGACGGCTTGAAGATCTGATCCGTGCTGCTCGAGTGGTCAAAGGTCGGCATGTCGCCCCTACAGTGCACGCCATGGTGGTACCGGGATCCGGCATTGTAAAACACCAAGCCGAAAAGTTAGGACTGCACCAAGTGTTTCTGGAAGCGGGCTTTGAATGGCGCGAACCAGGCTGCAGCATGTGTCTGGGGATGAACGAAGATATCCTTGAACCAGGAGAACGATGCGCATCAACATCGAATCGCAATTTTGAAGGAAGGCAAGGGCGTGGTGGCCGTACTCACCTCGTCAGCCCTGAAATGGCTGCAGCAGCAGCGCTATTCGGGCATTTTGTGGATACCCGGCCTTTGCTGCAAACCGAGGAGGTGTCGTCATGAAGCCTTTGACACAGCATCGTGGGCGCGCAATTCCGTTAGAACGCGCTAATGTCGATACAGATCAAATTATTCCCAAACAATTCCTTAAGCGGGTTGAACGTACGGGCTTTGGACAGTTCCTGTTCTTCGACTGGCGGTTTGCCGAAGATGGTAGCGAACGGCCTGATTTCATTCTCAATCAGCCACAATATCGTCACGGCACTATTCTTTTAGCAGGACCCAATTTTGGTTCAGGATCGTCCCGAGAACACGCCCCCTGGGCTTTGCAAGACTGGGGACTTGCCGCGGTTATTGCGCCATCATTTGCTGATATCTTTTACAACAACTGTCTAAAGAACGGCTTGTTGCCGATTCCCTTAGCAGAAGGTGACGTCTCCCGATTGATGGACCAAGCTAAAGGCTCCGAGGGACTTTGGCTAACCATCGATGTTGCTGCTCGCACCGTGACCACCGATTCGGGAGAAGTGTTTTCTTTCCCTCTGGACGACTACGCCCGAGAGAGTCTCTTGCAAGGACTAGACGACATTGGCCGGACATTGGTTTTTGCTCCAGAAATCGATGCCTACGAAAATCGGGTTAAACCGCGAGTTAATACCTTAGGTTGATAATGCCGCAGAGGGGGACCATTTTCGATCCCCCTCTCCCGCTAGTCAAGCAAGTGGCGTCTTGGGTGCGGATTCACGACCCAAATATAAGGCCAGCATAATTAACACGGACCCAATGTAAAAGGACGCCGTCAAGGTCGTATGGGTAATGATCACGGAAAGCAGCACCCCTAAAATCGGTTGCAAATATAGAAACAATGCAGCCAATGCTACCGGTACGCTGCTTACCGCAAACATCCAAAGGTAATAAGCCAAAGCGGTGGCCAACAGGGCCAAATACAAAAGAGCCCACAATTCACCATGGATCCAAGTCTTTGGCATCTTCGCCCCCGTCAACAGCCATACCGGAACAATGCCGATAAACCCTCCCAGCAAGGTCGCCGTATTGGCAGTAGGCGCCGACAATTTTGCGGCCAACCGAGAAGAAAACACATTATACGTGGCAAAACATAGCACGGCAGCCAATAACGATAAATCCCCTGAAAGGTATCCTAAATGTCCCACGGTCGGAAAGCCTGCAATAGCCCATACCCCGACCACAGCGGATCCCAGAGCCCATTTGCGCCCCGCCCCCAAAGATTCTTTCAGCCAAACGGCCGCAATCACTGCCGTGGCTAAAGGCTCCAAAGCAATGGACATCGCCGCCATTGCCGGCGAGGACAAGTATAGCCCTAAAGATTGCAAGTAGACGGGAAGGGAAAACCCAACAATTCCTAGTACGAACGACCACCCTACAGTGTGCCAATTCCAAGGGCTTTTGGCTCCTACCCACAAAAACGGTATCAGCACAAAGCCACCGACTCCTAACCGCACCAAAGTCAAAAATTGCGCGGTCATGCCGTGAAGCGCGATGGCGGTCACGGGATAAGCTGCCGCCCAAATTAAGTTCATCAGGACTAAGACACCAATATTCCCCAATTTTGGTTTCACTTGTATTTCTCCTTGTCACGAAGTCCGTTGAAACCTTCGGGGTTTCGCAGTGTGCTTTCCAAGTCGGCCCCAAACACATATAACTCCCGGTTTACTTTGTCATAGCAACCAGTCATTGGTCAATTGGATCTGAGTTGGCTATGATGAAGCTGTCAAATGGCTGGTGACGGAAAAGATTTTTGGGGATTTGGACATCCTGTCATTAATGCAAAGGAGATGAGGCACATGGCTACCCAGAAGCCAGGCGAAGCTCAGCAGTTTTGGGAAAATTTCTATGGTCCAAATCAAGGATACCTCTTCGACCTTTATGAACACTATTTGCAAAATCCGGCCAGCGTCGATCCGGCAACGCGGGCTATTTTCGATGAAATGGGAGCCCCCCCGCTTGAAACTGTCAACGAACAGCCGGAAACTTTGCTATCAACCGACTTAGTGCGAACCGACCTTGTCGGACGGGCCGCCGAATTGGTTCGCAATATTAGAGCTTATGGCCACCTATCGGCCAAAATTAACCCTCTGGAGTCGCCTCCAGAACTGGTCGCATTGCTGCAACCCAAAACCTACGATTTAAGTGCAACCGATCTTAAAAGCTTGGCCGCTAGAGCTGTTATCGCAGATGCTCCAACGTCTCTCGCCACAGCATGGGATGTGGTTAATTACTTGACCGCGATTTATACGGGCACCACGGCTTTTGAATTTCGCCAAATACAGGATGTTGCGGAACGCGATTGGCTTGACCGATATGTGGAGCAGGGGTATGCCCGTCCTCATCTATCCCCAGCCGAACAAAGAGACCTGTTACAACGGTTAATTACGGTTGAGCAATTTGAACGTTTTTTGCATGGCACTTTTCCCGGCCAAAAGCGATTTTCGATTGAAGGGACAGACGTCTTAGTCCCAATGCTCGATACTTTGACCCATTTAGCAGCACATTCGGGAATTCCCGAATTAATGATTGGAATGGCTCACCGGGGTCGGCTCAGTGTGTTGGCCCATAATCTTGGAAAACCCTATAAGGACATTTTCTCCGAATTCCATACCGCTCCCAATAAAGACATGACCCCATCGGAAGGGTCCATGGGCATCAACTTTGGTTGGACCGGAGACGTGAAGTATCATCTGGGCGCAAAAAAAACGCTGCAAGAAAGCAATATGGTAGAAATTCGGCTTACCCTGGCTAATAATCCCAGCCACCTGGAGTTCGTTGATCCTGTGGTTGAAGGATATTCCCGAGCGGCCCAGGACAATCGTCGGACGGCAGGTGCACCAGACCAGCAGGTCGACCGGGCATTACCTATCTTGATACATGGAGACGCGGCCTTCCCGGGCGAGGGTATCGTTGCTGAAACTTTGAACTTATCAGGTCTTCGCGGATACTACACCGGAGGCACTATCCACATCATCGCCAATAACAACTTAGGCTTTACCACCGAAACGGCGGACGAACGGTCCACCCTCTATGCCAGTGACTTGGCCAAAGGATTTGAAATTCCCATTGTGCATGTTAATGCTGACGATCCAGAAGCATGCCTGGCCGCCGTGCAAATGGCTTACGCCTACCGACAGCAATACCATAAGGATTTCTTAATAGATGTTGTCGGATATCGTCGCTGGGGGCATAACGAAGGTGATGACCCGAGCATTACTCAACCCACCATGTACACGGTGATTGGTGAGCATCCCACAGTAGCCACCCTCTATGGACAAAAACTCTCTGAATCAGGGGTGGTCACCAAACCCCAGATTGACGAAATGATTCACAAAGTGCAGGACCAATTGCGGCACATTTACGCAGAAACTGCAGAGAATCCTACACAATTTACGCTGGCTAACCAACAGGATGAGCCGGCTACGGTGAGCACCGCTCCGATATCGGCTGACATGTTGCGCCAGTTCAATGAGGAGCTGTTAACCTGGCCAAAAGGATTTTCCGTTAACCCCAAACTAGAGCGAATCTTGATGCGCCGCAAAGAGGCGTTGGACTTGGCGGGCGGTATTGATTGGGCTCATGCTGAAGCCTTGGCATTTGCCTCAATAATAGCGGATGGCACACCAACGCGGCTCAGTGGCCAAGACAGTGAGCGAGGCACCTTTAGTCAGCGCCATCTGGTTCTGCACGATATGGTCAACGGTGCCACATACACACCACTGCAACACCTGAGCCATGCGCAGGCGTCCTTTGCCGTCTATAACAGCCCATTGTCGGAAGCCTCAGTGTTAGGATTCGAATACGGATACAGTGTGCAAGCGCCCGATGCTCTCGTGCTCTGGGAAGCGCAATATGGAGATTTTGCCAATTCGGCTCAAGTCATGATCGACCAGTTTATTGCCCCCGGACGTGCTAAGTGGCGGCAGCAATCGTCTTTAGTGTTATTGCTGCCTCATGGTTATGAGGGGATGGGTCCAGAGCACTCCAGCGGCCGTTTGGAAAGATATTTGCAGCTTTCCGCGGAGGAAAACTGGACAGTTACTAACCCAACTAATGCGGCTCAATATTTTCATCTGTTGCGATCCCAAGCGGCACGGCTGCAAGTGAAACCACGTCCCTTGGTGATCATGGCGCCGAAAAGCCTTTTGCGCAATACCATGGCCTATTGCAGCCTGAACGATTTAGTGGCCGGTGAATTTCAGCCGATTTTAGCACATTCTGTGGCACTTCCCGAAACAGTGACACGTCTGGTACTCTGTAGTGGTAAAATTTCCATCGAATTGGATGTATTTATGAAACAAAATCCGGAAATGAGTACAGATTGGATCCAAGTAGCGCGGGTTGAGCAACTGTTTCCCTTCCCAGAGTCGGCAATAGCAGCTATCGCCCAGTCATTGCCTAACCTGAAAGAAGTGGTCTGGTTGCAGGAAGAACCGCAAAACATGGGGGCTTGGCATTATATCAAGCCATATTTAGACAACTTATTGGGTGGGGTGCCCATCACGTACATTGGACGTCCACCGCATGCCAGCCCGGCTGAAGGTCAGAGCCAGGTGCATGCCAAGGAACAACGGCGCATCTTAACCGCCGCTGTATCGGCCATTGAGGAGGGAATGCGTTGAGCAAGGTTATCGTACCGGAAATTGGTGAATCCGTGGTCGAAGCCACCGTTGGCAATTGGTTAAAAAGTGTCGGTGACATGGTATCAGCGGGCGAGGCTCTGGTCGAGTTAGAAACCGACAAAGTAAACTTGGAGATTACCGCCAACGAAAGCGGTCAGGTCACATCTATTGACAAAACCAGTGGAGAGGTTGTTGCCGTCGGCGATGTGTTAGCAGAAATTACCCCCGTGAGCCAGGCTGAACCAGCGCCAACCGCCCCCCAGGCACCGCCTGCCGATGCACCTTTTGCCGCGGCTGAACCGTCCCCGACGGTTCGCGCTACCCCTGATGTCAGGCGGCTGGCCCGTGAACATGGTGTTGATGTGGACCAAGTTCCTACCAGCAGCAAAGGCCGGGTCACGCACCAGGATGTTGCGGCCTATGTACAATCGAGTCGTCCCCCAGTGCCCGTATCGCCATCGGCACCAAGCATTGCCGCCCCTGGGGAAAATCCCATGGCACAACCAGGGCAACGTCCTCAAGAGCGCATTCGGATGTCCCGTCGTCGGCTCACGATTGCCCATCGACTAGTAGAAGCGCAACATACAGCAGCGATGTTGACTACCTTCAATGAAGTCGACATGTCCGCCATTTTGGATGTAAGACGCCGCCGCAAAGACAGCTTTTTTGAAAAACATGGTGTTCGCTTGGGCTTTATGTCATTCTTTACCAAAGCGGCAATTGCAGCACTCAAGACGATGCCCCGGCTCAATGCAGAAATCCAAGGGGACGAAATGATTTTAAAGCACTACTATGACATCGGGGTCGCCGTATCCACTGAGGCGGGCCTTGTGGTTCCCGTGGTACGTGACGCAGATCGCCTTAATTTCGCCCAACTGGAAAAACATATCGCCGAGCTGGCTCAAAAAGCGCGCGACAACACCCTCAGTCTGGACGATTTACAAGGCGGGACATTTACCATTACCAATGGGGGAGTTTTCGGCTCGTTGCTTTCCACACCCATCCTTAATGCCCCACAAGTAGCGATTCTCGGGATGCATAAAATAGAAGAGCGGCCAATCGCCATTAATGGTCAGGTCGTCATACGACCTATGATGTATCTCGCTCTCTCGTACGATCACCGCATCGTTGATGGTAGTGAAGCCGTACGGTTTTTAGTGTCCATCAAGGAATTATTAGAAGATCCCGAGGCCCTGCTGCTCGAGGGTTAACAATCGCCGAGAGGAGCGCGAGATATCGCTCCTCTCGGCACTAAAACAGAGCCACGGTTAGCTGTTTTCGTTATTGTCGGGAGCTTTTTCCGCTCTCGCGCCCTTGCTTAGCACAGTGGAATATTCCCGCAACCGTGCTGCAACCCGCCCCATCACGGTATCGGACCCATCCTCCGGACTGCCCGCTCTCATTCCGGTCAGAATTTCAATCCCCTGGTCAATATGGTCGACAGCCCAAATGTGAAACCGACCTTCTCGCACCGCATCAGATACTTCATCAGATACCATCAAATTGCGCAGGTTGCGAGTGGGCACAATCACGCCTTGTTTGCCAGACAAGCCCTTAGCCAGACAGGTACGGTAAAATCCCTCAATTTTGTGATTAACTCCCCCAATCGGTTGCACTGATCCCTTTTGGTCTACCGATCCGGTCACTGCAATCCCTTGGTCAATCCCGACCCCTGCCAATTCTGATAGCAGTGCGTAAAGTTCAGCACTAGACGCACTATCACCGTCTACCTCATCGTACATTTGCTCAAAAGCAATGCTGGCTGCCATCGTCAAAGGCGATCCTTGAGCAAATCGTCCAGCAAAAAACCCCGCTAACGTCAAAACACCCTTGGTGTGTGTGGTGCCCGACTGACGAGTTTGACGTTCAATGTTCAGAATTCCTCGTTCCCCTGCCCAGGTATTAACGGTAATCCGCGACGGATGGCCAAACGGCAAGTCTCCTGCACTCATGACCGCCAATCCATTAATTTGTCCCGTGATGCGCCCCTCGGTCTCCAACAGCAACGTACCATCCGAAACCAACCGCTGCATGGTTTCCTCCGGGCCCGCCGATCGGTATCTTCTTTCCGCCAACGCCTTTTTGACATGAGTGGCCTCAATTTTTAAGGCATTCTCATTTAAAGCCCAAACTTGGGACTCTGCCAATACCCCTAACACGTCTCCCATCCGGGCGGAAATACGATCTTGGTCTTCGGCGAGAGCCGAGCCAAATTCCGCCAAAGCGGCGGCTCC
>PXYW01000029.1:75018-90834 GCA_003023695.1 Sulfobacillus benefaciens
ACAGCCGGCGAAAATCATCATCATAGGCGTACAGCGCATAATACACATCAGGAGTACCGATCAGAACAACTGTCACATCAATGGGGATCGGTTCAGGCTGAAACAATGTCGGATGCAACCACCCAATGGCCTCCGGTGCATTTTCAATTCGAGTCCATCCTTGTTTTAACATTCGTTTTAGGGAAGGATAGGAGAAGTTCTCGCGCAGCAAGTCAGCAGCGGAGAGAATCAAATATCCCCCATTAGCCCGAAGCAGACTTCCCGCCTTAATTCCCTCGATGGTCGCCACCAGCATCCCCTGAACCTGTTGATAGTCAACATGCCCAAAGAGATTCGCATAAGTCGGGTTGGTTTCCACCACCACTGGAGCGCCTCCATCTGGTTGGCGATCTACCAGTACTTGTACCCGATAACGAGATGCCCACCCCTTATTGCCTACCGCAATAGCCGCCGCATCGCCATCTTCGGCGCGCAGGCTGTCCAAGTGGGAAAACAAATCTTCCAAAATATCACGAAAATATTGCACCACCACAGGATGATCACGATATTGATCCGATAACGGATCTAATAAATGTTGGGCAGCATTTACTGCTACCTCACGGTCATCTTTGGCCAGGGCTTCTTTGGCTTCCCGCTCAAGTGCACGTATCCGCCGAGTTAGCGTCTCAATCGGTTCTTCTAATTGCTCTTGGCGATCTTGTATTGCTGTACGCGTACTTTCGGGAAGTTCCGCAAATTCTTGGGGATGATACGGCTGCCCATCCGGCTTCAAAGGCACCGTCACTAGCCCCCCAGTAGGCGCTGTTTGCAAGAGAAATCCTAGTTCCCGGGCTTTTTGCATCGTCTCTCCCCACAGGGTTTGCTGCTCTGCCTGAAATTGGCGCAAAAGGCCTTGTCGGTGATGCGCATAGGCATCCGTGTCAAAAGCCTGCCGTATTTGTTGCTGTGCCGTGGTGACAAAGTCATCCACGTCAGCCTGGAATTTTCGCGCCATTCCGGCAGTCATCGATAGGCAGCGTGGCTGGTCTGGTTTTTGAAAATTCGGTACGTAGCACCAATCGTCGGACGCGGACTTGGATTTGGCCCATTCTTTTACCCGCTCCATAACATACGTGGTCTTTCCAGTACCCACTGGTCCCACTAAAAACATATGGGCATCCATTTGCAAACCAAAGTCAATGGCTCGCTGCGCTCGTTCTTGACCCACGATGCCACCAGTCCCGAAATCACCTACCATTAATTCCTCTTCTTGAAATGTACGACGAGTTTTTTGCCAGGGCACTTGGGCTTTGATGAATAACTCTTCTTGGCTGTCTTGCGTCATGGTTCGCATCCCCCGCAGTCGGTGTCTTGGTGTGTTGTCCCTCGGAAAAAAGGCTGCTTAAGCGTTCCTTCATTCTGTAGTAGTACACAGTACTTCGCGTTAGCGTGTCATAATTCCTTCCCTTGCAATAGAGGAAATACTGACGGATGGTGCAAGGATTTCTCTTTAATTTTGCATGATTGTTCCCTAATGGAGTAACTCTTTCATCGGTGCTGCCGTGGTGAGTGGGATATGTCGCAAAGCACAGTGCTTTCACCGGCCCTCATCAAAGACAATTGGATGGTCCAAAACCACTTGGGAAAGGCGCGCGGAATCATGGCAAATTTGTAGGAGTCTACGTCGTTTGGGAGTCTTGGAGTGACCACTTCCCTTCAGTCATCGTCCTTTGAGCAGCCTTCCCATTCCTCGGCCTTGGTCTGCACCTCTGCGCCTTGGTCCCCGCCCTCATAATCGAAAAAACGCAATTGGTGCGGTTTATCCACATATGTTAAAATGACGGCATTTGACTGAGGAGGCGGGATTTGCCATCATGTCAGACACCATAGCCGAGCTTCGCAAACAACTACTGTCCCATCCTATGTACACTGCAATCCGAACCTTACCTGCTTTACATGTATACATGCAACATCATGTCTTTGCAGTGTGGGACTTCATGACCCTTTTAAAGCGACTGCAGCACGACCTAACCGGATTGTCCATTCCCTGGGTTCCCCACGGTCAACCGAATTTTGTCCGTTTTATCAATGAAATTGTTCTCGGCGAAGAGAGTGACGAGGATGGTCTTGGAGGATATTTAAGCCATTTCGAACTCTATCGGGAAGCAATGGCGGAATGCGGTGCCGATATCAGGCCGATTTCCGCATTCCTCACAAAACTACAGGATGGAATTCCCCCCTTAGAAGCTTTACGGCAAGTGAATGTGCCCGTTAGTGTGTACAATTTTGTGGCAACTTCACTGGACCTAGCTGAAGTTGGCACGACATCCGAAGTGTCCTCTGCATTCTTTTATGGCCGAGAAGACATTATTCCTGATATGTTTCGCACCATCATTCAGGAATTGAGCGTAAAAGCCAAAATGGATCGCTTTCTCTATTATCTCAACCGCCATATCGAAGTGGACAGCGGTCAACATGGTCCATGGGCGCACCAACTGTTAACCCAACTAATTGGCGACGATCAAGACCGAGCACTAGCGGCAGAATGCGCAGCAATCCGCGCTCTTAAAGCCCGCATTGCTCTATGGGACGGTGTATGGCAAGAAGTATCCCATAATGCCCCCTCGTCATCGCCCAATCCTCTTGTTTAAACTGCAGGAACCGTGAGAGGATTGATGCCAGGGGGGATTGGCTATGACAACTATCCAATTAGATCATGTGGTACTTGAAGTGAAAGATGTACAACGTTCATTGGAGTTTTACTGTAACGTATTAGGAGCAATTCCGGTACGATGGCAAGAGTTCCTCAACGGCGAAGCCCCATTTGCCTCTGCACGAACGGGCGTCACATTAATTGACCTTTTCCCCGCGAAAAACCCAGCGGTTGGTCCAAATCATCTGTGTATTGAAGTGGCGCAATCTGCTGATGACATCATGGCAGAATTGGCATCCTACGGTTACCATCCGGATCCGCCAGAACAAAGATTTGGTGCCAAAGGTCAAGGCCTCAGTGTGTATATTGAAGACCCAGATGGCCATCGCGTTGAGGTACGAACCTATTCCGATCCTCGTCTCTGATTAAATCGAGTGGCAGATCGCACCATTGTATCGATGAGTTGTAAAATGGCCTGATTAGGCTTAGGTCCAGGTCGCTCAAGGAGCGATATTTGCCGTGTCAAAGTCACGTCAGCAATAGGGCGATAGACGACCTCGCGCATCCCATAAGTGACCACCCGAGACAAAACGGCAATGCCGACGCCATGGGCCACTAGACCCAAAATTCCTTGAATCGATGCCAATTCCGCGGTCACTCGAAGATCTCGGGAAGACACTCCGTGGTCTTCTAGCATTTGTTCAAAGATGCTCCGGGTCCCCGATCCATCTTCGCGAAGAATGAGGTCTTGCCTAACAACGTCATCCAAGGACAGCTGCGGCTTGACTTGCAAAGGATGATCCGCGGACAGTATACATCCTAGCTCATCATTCCACAGTCCCAGCGAAGAAAGCGAACCATGACTTCGCCTTCCTTCGCTAATGCCCAAATCCACCGCCCCGGATTCCACTAGCGAAGCAACCTCATCACTGTTTACCATTCTAAGATGGAGACGAACTTCAGGTCGCGCCTTACGAAACAAACCCAGCGGTTCCGGCAAAAAGAATTCTGTTACCGTGTGGCTAGCTGCCAAA
Source organism: Sulfobacillus benefaciens (assembly GCA_003023695.1). Lineage (GTDB taxonomy): Bacteria > Bacillota > Sulfobacillia > Sulfobacillales > Sulfobacillaceae > Sulfobacillus_C > Sulfobacillus_C benefaciens_A. The sequence continues at coordinate 78,685 of PXYW01000029.1, forward strand.
TGGATCAGTTGATCTCCGGTTGCCCGTGCGCGCACCTCACGGTAGGCCTGTTGCCAGGCTCCTTCGATTTGTACCGCGTAGTGGTAGAGCGATTCACCGGCTGGGGTGAGTACCATGCCCCGATTACCCCTGGTAAATAACGCGGCGGAGAAATCTTGCTCCAGTTGGGAGATGTGGTGTGATAAAGCAGACACCGAAAGATTCAACTTCCGAGCGGCGCCCGTCAAATGGCCTTCCTGTACGGTGGCTAAAAATGCCTGTAGCCGGGTATCCAACAACTCTCCCCCTTTCTGTCGTCATCTCGAGCGTCTCCAATCTAGGCGGGCCAAATTTGCCACCAATTGCGAATACGACCATCCTAAACCTTGGGCTGCCATCGCGACCAAAGACGTGTGACGTTCGCGATCCGGGCGTCCGGGTCCAGTTAGGTTCGGCTTAAAATTTACATCCACAATGCGAAATTGCCCGAGTCTATCGGCTCTGGCATCAATCCGCAGGATCATTCTAGCATTTAACTGGTATCCTATATCCATACAGGCACTGAGAAATCTATCCAACTCCAAAGACCACTGACCTAAGACCTGGCTGTTCTCCCGCACCGGGACCACCCCGCTATAAGGCACAATACCATTTACATGCCCTGACCGGATAACCAGAGGCAAAACCCAATGGCTATCCCTTATCGTATTGCCCTGGATTTCTTGATATGTCCCAGGCGGCATCACGGTGACCGTCACTTCGTCCCCGGGTAAATAAGCTTCTACCAGCCATACAACCTCGTGTTCCAGTGATGAATTTCACTGCGCAACTGGTCTTTCCCTTGGACTTTTCTTACTCCTTGGCTGCCACGACCACGCACAGGTTTAAGCACCACAGTCTCTTGGGCGAAATCGTCGCAAGCAGCTTCTTGCCCCGCCCTAACCTGGATCGCCCGCGGCACCAAAAACCCTTCGGACGCCAGCCATGAGTTCATAACCCATTTATCTTCGTAACGGTCCACCAATTGCGGATCTTGCCCAATAACTGCTATGTAATCCATATAATGCTCGAGAGGATGATCCTGATAGACCGTAGTATTAGCCCACAGCACTTCAGCACCCTTTTGCAAAGCCTGGTCAATGCCAGAGAAAGTGTCGGGAAAGGTCCATGTCTCCTCGTCATCCGCTGCTGGGCAGGGTCCAGGCGTTACTAACGGAATCCCAGCATTAATCAAGGCATACCCGATGTCAGCTCCGCTATCCCGATATCCTCCAGGTTTTAAGGGTTTGACCACACCACGAATCGGCGGAGGCGTTGCCGCCTGGTACAAAATCGCAATCCGCTTCATACCCGACCCGCCCACTGGGATTGTGTTATCTGATAAACTACGACCTGGTGGCCGCGCCATGTGGTCAACTCTCTTGGGGCCATTCCATTTTTCATCGCCACCCGAATGGATGGCAGGTTATTCGGATGAATTATCGAAATCAAGTGGGACGCCTGTCTTTGACTAAACCCCATGTCTCGACAGGCCTCGGCAGCTTCAATGGCAAATCCGCGATGCCAAAACTGGCGAATAAGCGCATAGCCAATCTCCCATTCAATCGTGCTATCGTGAACCACTTGCGGAATAATTCCGCACTGCCCATAAAACTCGCCGCTGTCACGCGATTGCACCACCCACATCCCCACGCCGTAATCGCGGTAGTACCCTTGTATCCTTTGCACCCACGATACGACCTCGTCTCGATCCCGTGTTCTAGGGTAATATTGCATAGCAATGGGATCAGAAAAAATTCGCAACAAGTTGTCTACGTCATCGTAGGTCATTGTTCGCAATCGTAGTCGTTGGGTTTGCAAAATCGTCACTCAATTTCCCCTTTGTTATGGAGAGCGGCGTTTGATGAGCACTTCTCCTTCGGTTACCATCACCACGGTACCCGCCTGATTTTTAGTTTCAAAATAGAGACGGACGGATCCGCGGGGTTGGTTTAGGGAACCGCGGGTCTCGACCACTCTGACCATGGTCTTTAAGGTATCTCCGGGACGAACCGGGGCACGCCACTCAACCCGTTCCAGCCCTTTCCCTCCTAAAGTTTCCCGGCCAAACCGTCCTGTCTCTATCCAACGGCCCCATACTGCGCTTAAAGTATGGAAACCCGACGCAATCACCCCCGCAAACGGCCCCTCAGCAGCGTAGTCCAAATCGATGTGAATTGGTTGGGGATCATACCTACGGGCAAAATCTTGAATTTCCTCAAGTGTCATAACGAACGGTTCCAAGTGAAACTCTTGCCCTTGATAAAACTCCTCAAAATACACTGCGGTCCTCCCTAGAGCCCCAAGTTTTTGGCAATAATGGTCTTCATAATTTCGTTGGTGCCTGCGTAAATTGACATTACGGCAATATCACGATAGCGTCGGGCAATCGGGTACTCTTCCATATAACCGTACCCCCCATGAAGTTGCAAACATTCGCCGATCACCGACTTGGCCACATCAGTAGACCACCATTTGGCCATGGAGACCTCAGTCACAATTTCTTCGCCCTTCATATGGCGTACTATCAATTGATCCAAAAACGCTCTCGCTACGGAAGATTGCGTCATCATCTCAGCCATCTTAAATCGGGTGTTTTGAAATTTTCCAATCGGCTGACCAAAGGCAGTACGCTGTTTGACATACTCCAATGTTTCTCTTAGCGCTTCTTCCATAGCCACTTGTGCCGCAATGGCCACTAAAATCCGCTCTTGTTGCAACTTTTCCGTGAGGTAGCGAAATCCTTCGCCTTCTTCCCCCAGCAAATTGCTTATCGGTACCCGACAATTTTCAAAGAATAACTCCGCCGTATCTTGACTGTGCTGCCCTATCTTTTTGAGCTGCCGTCCGCGACTGAACCCCGGCGCATCCTCAGGCACCAGGATCAGACTGATGCCACGATGCGGCGGTTTTGCATGGGAATCGGTTTTGGCCACAACCACAATGAGACCGGCTTGAACTCCATTGGTAATAAAGGTTTTTTGCCCATTTATCACATATGAATCCCCATCTCGGATTGCGGTGGTGCGCACATTGGCTAAATCTGACCCGGTTCCGGGTTCGGTCATGGCAATAGCGGTGATGGTCTCACCTGTTACGCACTGAGGCAGCCACCGTTGTTTTTGTGCTTCGGTTCCATAACTGACGATATACGGCAGCACAATATCGTTATGCAGCCCAATTCCTACCATGCCTGATCCAATCCGCTCCAGCTCTTCGTTAATCACAACGGAAAAGCCGAAGTCCACCCCTGCGCCCCCATACGCTTCTGGCACCATGGGTCCCAAGAATCCCTGCTCTCCCATCAAACGCCAAAAAGATTTGGGAATTCGCCGTTCTTGTTCCCATTGATCGAAAAAAGGTGCTGCATGCTTTTCTAAAAAGGCGCGCAAGGACCGTCGAAACATTTCATGCTCTTCGGTCAGATACGGGTGATCCATTGTTGTCCCTCCGATATTGCAAAATTAATGTGCAATACGTTCAATAATGGTGGCGTTGGCCATACCTCCACCTTCGCAAATGGCAATGAGTCCGTAACGGCCGTTGCGTGCTTCCAAGGCATTCAACAGCGTGGCAGTGATTCGGGTTCCCGTGGCTCCCAACGGATGGCCCAGCGCGATGGCCCCGCCATGTACGTTCACCTTGTCCCAAGGAGCGCCGATTTCTTTTTGCCATGCTAAAACCACCGAGGCAAATGCCTCATTAACCTCGAACAGATCAATATCGTCCACTGTCAGTCCCGCTCGATCTAAAGCCTTTTTAGTGGCTGGAATCGGCCCTTTGAGCATAGTGATGGGATCTACCCCCACCACAGCAAAAGAGACAAAGCGCGCTCGAGGTGTCAACCCAAGCCGTTCCGCGACTTCTTTGCGCATGACTAGGGCAGCACTAGCACCGTCAGTAATTTGACTGGCATTACCGGCGGTAACCAATTCCAAATCCCCAAACGCCGGGCGAAGCGACATCATTGTCTCCAAATTCGCATCAGGGCGAATACCCTCATCTTCAGCAAATATTCGGGTCTCCCCTGTTTCTGGACCCGTCGGCACTTCAACCGGAAGAATTTCATTGGCAAAAAGTCCTTGGGCACGGGCAGATGCGGCCAATTGGTGGCTTCTCAGTCCAAATCGGTCCAAATCCTCACGTGTCAATCCCCACTCTTTTGCGATCATTTCTGCACCCAGTGCCTGATCAAAAAATTCCCGGTTCCACCGTTGCAATTGATACCGCTGTTTCAAACTTTCAGTCATAGGATGCCCTTGAATCCCCACTGTGCTTAGCATAGGGACGCGAGTCATCGACTCCACGCCTGCTGCCACGGCAATATCATAAGCACCCGACATTATTCCCTGAGCGGCAAAATGCAACGCTTGCAAACTTGAGCCACACTGTCGATCAAGGCTGACCGCTGGCACGGATTCGGGAAGACCCGCCGACAACCAGGCGTTGCGGCCCACATTAGCCCCTTGTTCTCCGACCTGGTCCACGCAGCCCACGATTACGTCATCTACAGTTGCGGCATCCAAACCATTTTTTTCTACCAGCTGACGCAGAACACCCCCTAGCAGATCCACCGGGTGGGTTAATGCCAAACTTCCCTTGCGGCGTCCTAACGGAGTGCGGACCGCATCAACTATGACGGCTTCAAACATTGTCTCTTCCTCCTTCAACCAATTCAGGTGACCTTGCGCAGCTTCCCATATTTAGGGCCGCGGCATGGCGAAAAATTTGCAATCACAATGACAAAAATACTTTCCTTAGGTCATTTTATCACAAGACAAATTTCTCAGTCGCGCTCTGGATTCAATTCTTGCGGTTCAGTTGGCACCACCGTCGCCGATGCGCGATGGCCACCGGCATGGGTTGAAACTTGCTGCAATGATCCCCAGTGTGCGGTCTCTAGCTCAAATATTGTTCCGCGTTCCCGCACGTGCTCCTGGTCTTTCAGCTCACTGACCTTCAGCACTGGCTGTAAACAGCAATCAGCTTGGTTTCCCAGAACCGTCCAATATTCCGCGTCATGTTGTAGAAACAGTTGTGTCAGTTCTCGAAACGCGGGGTTTTCGTCTATCGCTGGACTAAATTGCAATGCTATCCAGTCGTTCCGGTTCACCGCTAGACAAAATGACTGCCAAAATTTGGGCTCCAGTGCGCCTAGCGACATATAACGGCCATCTTGAGTCTTATAAATGCGATAGCACAATACACTGCCTGACAGCACCTCCACCCCGTGTCCGTACCCCGTTTTTCCCTCAATCAACAGATGGTTGGTCAACAAACCCATAAGCGCATCTGTCATGGAGATATCAATGAATTGTCCACGGCCAGTTCTTTGCCGCTGGACTAGTGCTGCCAAAATGGATTCAACAGCCACAATACCTCCTAAAAGATCGGCAAACTGAACCGTGGGCACAATCGGAGTACCGGAGGCATCCCGCAATTGGTCCAACACCCCGCTTACTGCCAGGTAATTCAAATCGTGGCCGGCTAAATCCCGCATTGGGCCGTTTTGTCCATATCCGGTTAACGAGCAATAAATAACCCCAGGGTTGATGTCGCGAACAGCATCATACCCGATCCCCAAACGGTGAGCGACCCCGGGACGAAATCCCTCTACAATGACGTCGCAGGACTCGGCCAAGTGCAGAGCCTGAGATATTCCGGTTTCCGTCTTTAAATCCAAAACCACAGAATGTTTGTTCCGGTTATTAGCCAAAAACACCACCCCATCACCCAGCTGCCTAGCTGGGTCTCCGCCCGGCGGTTCGACCTTAATAATTTCAGCTCCTAGATCCGACAGTCGTAATGTCGCATATGGTCCTGGCAACAACATGGTGAAATCTAACACTTTGATGCCTTGCAACATCAAACTAACCTCCTATCTGTGAAGCGCTTACCAGTTTTAACATTATTCGCATAGCGAAAAAATTTCTATGGACAATCAACTATGTCGAAATCTAGACTAATAGTATCGGAAAATCAGGCGCGCAACGCATGCGGATACCGAGATGGGTCGAAGATTTCTGAACGCCTAGGTCGGACATTTATGGCACAGCCATTTGCGTCAGAAACTTCTAACTTTTAATCGCAACGCCCGCAGCCGTGTTCGCACTAATTCGTTTTTTGAGGAGGGCATTGGCCTTGATGAACACCCCGCTCTTGCTAGAGCACTTATTTGAGTACGGAGAAACTTATTATCCCAAAAAAGAGATTGTCTCCAGGACCTACGAAGGCACGATGCGCTATACTTATGCGGAATTTGCCGAACGCACCAGACGTCTGTCATCGGCATTGGCCAAACTCGGTGTGAAACCGGGAGATCGTGTCGGTACCTTTGCTTGGAATGACCACCGCCATCTTGAAGCCTATTTTGCCATCCCCTGCATGGGGTCAGTATTGCATACGATAAATATCCGTCTGGCACCGGATCAAATTGCGTATATCATCAATCACGCGGAAGACCAGGTGCTGCTGGTGGATGTCAACTTGGCCAAACTCTTGGAACCCATTCGCGACAAATTACCAACCGTGAAAGCTTTTGTGCTGATGGGAGATCAAATCAACCCAGCCGATAGTGTATTGCAGCCTGCCTACAGCTATGAAACGCTCTTGGCTGAATCCAGTCCCGAATTCATCTATCCCACCAACCTCGATGAAAATTCGCCAATGGGAATGTGCTATACCTCAGCCACAACAGGCAACCCTAAAGGTGTAGTATACTCCCATCGCGGCATTTACCTGCATAGCATGTCGATGGGGTTGGCCAATAGCGCGGCATTATCCGAAAACGACAGCGTGATGCCGGTTGTTCCGATGTTTCATGCCAACGCCTGGGGTATGCCCTTTGCTGCCATTTGGTTTGGCGCAAAAGTTGTGCTCCCCGGGCCGGCCCCCACACCAGCCATTCTTCTTGACCTTATTGCCCAAGAACGGGTGACTGTAGCCGCAGGCGTGCCTACCGTATGGCTAGGATTTTTGCAAGAATTAGAGTCGCGACCCCAACCACTAGCATTGCGGATGGTGTTGTGTGGCGGTTCTGCAGCGCCTGCCTCCTTGATTCGGGCGTACGAGGAACGTCATGGAATTCCTTTTGTGCATGCGTATGGCATGACCGAAACCAGTCCGTTGGCCACTTTTTCCCGCCTCAAGAGTTACCAGCAATCTTTGCCGGAAGCGGAGCGACTCAAGATACGCGCAAGTCAAGGCTTACTGGTTCCCGGCTTGGCCATGCGCCTAGTCAATGATGAGGGCGATGTGCCCTGGGATGGTGTCCAAATGGGTGAATTACTGTTGCGCGGGCCGTGGATTGCCGATGAATATTACCATGATGAACGGACTAAAGACACCTTCATCGAAGGTTGGCTGCATACCGGAGACGTTGCCACCGTAGACGCCGAAGGATTTGTCCGTCTCGTCGATCGCACCAAAGACTTGATTAAGAGCGGAGGGGAATGGATTTCTTCGGTAGATTTGGAGAATGCCATTATGGGCCACCCAGCAGTACTCGAAGCAGCAGTGGTGGGGGTAGCCCACCCCAAATGGGATGAACGCCCTCTGGCTTTTGTTGTGCTCAAGCCTAACCAGAAGGTCACTAAAGAAGAGCTGCATGACTTCTTAAAAGATCAGTTTGCCAAATGGTGGCTTCCTGATGACGTCATCTTCTTGGAGGAAATCCCCAAGACTTCGGTGGGCAAGTTTATGAAACGTGCCTTGCGTGACCGCTATCACAATTACCTAACTGCAGAATCTGGCGGCAATCCGTCCTAAATTGTTAAGGAGGGCGTATCATGGCAACCATCGGCAAGATTCTTGAACGTAATGCCAATCGGGTACCCGACCGAGAAGCGCTCGTCTATGGAGAAACTCGGTATACCTATCGAATGTTGGACAATACGATAAATCAAACGGCCAGGGCACTAGCGAAACGCGGGATCTCCCACGGCGACCGGGTGGCGTTAATGTCTCCTAACAGCGACCTTTTTGTGTTAGCGTATTATGCGCTATTGAAACTTGGAGCGATTGTCGTCCCCACCAATGTTCGCCTGGCTCCCCCGGAATTAGGATATCAACTCGAAGACAGCGGCGCTCGCATGATCCTGTTTGATCCCGCATTGGCGCATGTGGTGGAAGAAACCCTAAAGAGCAATCCCGTCGAAGGCGTGGCGCTTGCGCATTGGGACAATTGGCCCAATTTGCAACAACTTGCCCAAGAGGAAAGTCCAAAACCTCTTCCCGAAATTGTGCAGGAGCATGACGATGCTCAAATTCTCTACACCTCTGGGACCACCGGGCGGCCCAAAGGTGTCTTGATGGATCATCACCGCGTCATCTGGACCGGTCTTAATGTGACGTCTGGCGTAGGACTCCGTGAAGGAGAAAGGTTGCTCCATGTAGCCCCCCTCTATCACTCCGCCGAGCTCGACCTCTTTCTCATGGGCGGCACCTATCTAGCAGCCACCCACGTAATATTGCGTGAATTTCATCCGACCACCGTACTCAAAATGTTGGCTCAAGAACGAATTACCGCCTTTTTTGGAGTCCCAACGATGTATCAATTCATGTTGCGCGATCCCAGTCTCGACCAATTAGATCTGTCGTCATGGAAAGTCGGAATGTTTGGAGCCGCGCCGATGCCCCCCTCCACGGTCATCCAAATCGCCGAGAAACTTCCCCAACTAGAGTTGTATAACTTGGCGGGGCTTACAGAAATGGGACCCGGTGGGGTGTTTTTGGGAGGAGAAGAATTGCGCCGCAACCCGGGGGCCGCTGGCCGAGCGATTATCAATACCGAAGCACGGGTAGTGGATTCCCAGTATCGCGACGTGAAACCAGGAGTTGTCGGTGAACTGTGGTTGCGTGGCGAAACCTTAATGAAAGGGTACTGGAACAAACCCGAAGCGACTGAAGCCACCATGCACGATGGTTGGCTCATGACGGGGGATTTGGCCACTATAGACGATCAAGGTCTCATCACCTTGGTCGATCGCAAAAAGGACATGATCATCACCGGCGGCATGAACGTTTACTCAGTCGAAGTGGAAAATGTCCTGATCACCCACCCCGCAATTTTGGATTGTGCAGTAGTGGGCGTGCCCCATCCCGACTATGGCGAAACTGTGATGGCGATCGTGACTTTAAAGCCAGATGCCACCTTATCGCTCGACGAACTGCGCGAATACTGCCGACCTCGCATTGCTGATTACAAGATTCCACGCAAACTAGTGATTGGTGACATTCCCCGAAATGCGTCAGGTAAAGTCTTGAAATATCAGTTGCGCCAACAATATTCACAAAACTAACCAAAAAGTGGCAGTCTCCCATTTTAGAGACTGCCACCATTTCTTTGTTTTAGGACGGAAGATTTTGATTGGCGCTGGCCCAATCATTGTCTTGGTATTGCGCTGCCACCATTTGTTCATGGTTTTGCCGAAACCAACGTTCGGCATTGTCGCTAAAGCCCAGAGGAACGTACCATCCTTTTTGTTCCATGAACCGATAGAGTTCATATGCTGCATCTAAATGGTAACGGGCCATCTCCGATAAGGCACGGCGAATTCCCACATGGGAAATCTCAGTGGCCGCCCAAATATCGCGGACTGCCATTGTCTTGGAAAAGTCAAGCAAATCAGAGGCTATAGTGCGATCGGAAAATCCTTGCCCTACTTTTGGCTGCACGGGACTAGGAGCCCTAGATGCCATGCCTCGAGGCCGTCCCTGTAATCCGCCATCCATGTTTTCAAACTTGCGATCAATTGATTCCCCATTGGCAATCTCGATCAACTCGTTATAGTGGGATTCGGCCTTGCGTCGTTCGTTCTCAATCATCGTACGTAAATCGGAATCCTGAACAAACGAAAGAAAGCCTGTCGTCTTAGCTATGTGTGTAGCGGCGGCGGATGCAATTTCGTGCAGTTGCTGAAACTCTGATGGAGTCAACTTGGGCATGACAATCCTCCTTGGATGTAGTGTGTGATCGGTACTGCCCAAATAGCTTTCCCGCCCATCACTATTGCATGCAAGGATTAGGCACCAACCACTTTAGGCGATTTCGCTATTCATCGGCCAACATCTCGGGGATAGTGTGCCACTCTGCCAAACAGCCGCCAACCAAATCTAACGTTCTCATTATTAATGATGACAAAAGTTGGTAGATTTGCAGCATTGGGCAGTCTAAAGCCAATGCCCGTCGCGCAAAACCTGCCACCGGATTCCATTTCTCCAGATCCCGTAATAGATATTCGGGCTTTGGAGGCCATTGCCGATGTAATCCAGTCAACGCTATCTGGATAGTGTTCCCGATAAGCGGGACGCGGTCGCCGGATCCTCGTCAATTAGATCTCCTGCATCCTTCCACATATCGTAACGCCAAAATTGAATCTATTGCGTATCGGGTCCATTAGATAAAGCATTGGCAGCATTATCCGGTGTTTGCGATGCATCGAGCAAGACCCCAAGCCGGTCTGTTTCATTCCGACGCTACTTCCTGCGTTAATGTCTCCATCGCTTGACGCACGATCAACCCTAGCTTTTCGCCCACGTGTTTGCCATAAAGTCGTGCGGAATACTCTGTAGTGACATCTATCAGGTCGTCGATCAGTTCTTGTCGATCTTCCTGCACCACTGGGTTCATCACCACAATGCGCACTCCAAAGGCGTGCAGAAAGGTTTCCAAATAGCCAAAGCCGAATCGCGTCAATCGTTCACGAGATTCCACCACCACGATGCCCGCTGGGTGTTCACGTACAAGATCCAGCAGTTTATGCAAACCCCGGCGCTTTTCGTTGAGTCCGCTAGCCACATCGGTCAGCGCGGCGACCACCGTCCAGTGCTGCTCGGCCGCGAATGCTGTAAGGCGCCCAAGTTGGCGTTCTAAATGTCCCGCCTCTTGTTGTTCTGTCAGCGATACCCGAGCATAGAGAATGCATCGCGAATCGATCTCCAAGTCCGGCGCACTGTCGTGCATGAGTGCATGCAAATCGGTTACCCGATATCGACGATGATTCGTCACCGTCCGCACTGGAATCAACCGTCCCTCGCGTTCCCATTTCCGAAGTCCGTCGATACTCATTCCGAGCATCTTTGCTGCCTTGCCAATACTGACGAACTGTTCATCCATTGAGCACTCACCTCATATATTATCGGTTACTGTAATAGGTAATATAATATTCATTGTTGAAAGCGACAACTTCCTAGTGCTTTCTTAGGGGACTTCGTTGCCAAACGGCATCGGAACATGCTTTGAGATCCACAGAATCGTAGCCTACTGCAACAATATTTCGCTCGGCCAATTTCTGGTTTCTCGATCGGTCCCAATCAGCTGTGCCAAGACGCCATGAGCAAGGTAATGACCCGGTCGACCCACAACAATCAACCCCATAACACCAACGCCACATCCATCCCAATGTAGTAGACGGATCCAATGTCTATGCCGACCCAGGATACCCTGCAGCATCCCACAGCCCAGCAATTCCAATGAGTTCTCCCCGACACCACATTGCCATCGTTATCTACATGGTCCACCGCAACCCGGCCTTCAAGAATAACCCGCGAACCGGTTGTCGGTTCATCCTGGACAAATAGGTTCTCGCCCGCCTCATAGCGACCAATGATCAAGGTCTGCCGAAGCACTGCCTCGGGCAACCAAGCAATGGAATATTTCATAAGCATCTCCCCGCCCCATTGTATCCGAGGGACACGGGAGAACATTAGTGGCAGCAGCATACCCTTCCTGCTATTATCTCTAAAAAGACGACTTTACTTTTTGACGTCAAAGCTCTTATCCGAAGAGGTGTTGACCGACATGAATAAAGTGGAATGTGGACGCATTTATGATCCTTCGCCAACCCCCGACTATGTTCGCATCCTTGTGGATCGTTTATGGCCACGTGGCATCAGGAAAGACCAAACCTGGTGGTCTCTCTGGCTTCCGGAAGTGGCGCCAAGTCCTACACTGCGATCCTGGTATCACGCACACCGCGATGCATATCCAGAATTTCGCAAGCAATATCTTAAAGAGATTGCCGTGGGTCCACAAAAATTAGCGTGGGATGAACTCTACCGTTTAGCCAATGTCGGCCCTGTTATGATCTTAACATATAGCCGCATATGGGAGCACAGTCATCTGCCAATTCT
>PXYW01000003.1 GCA_003023695.1 Sulfobacillus benefaciens
GGGCCACGTCTACCAAATACGGCTGCCGGAAATACGGGCTGCCTTTGGCCCAATAGATCCCCAACGGAATTAGGCCCAGCGCCATGGTGCCAAACCCGACCCCCAGGGATATCGCGTTGAGCGAGCCCACCACCTGAAACAGCAACCAAAACATAAACACGGCCCCAATCAATGGCCAAAGGCCAATGAACAGCGCGTTCCCCCAGGATTTGAGCACGATGGATCGATACGCCACGACCACCGACACCCCCGCTAAGCCATAATAAATCGCGATTTGCAGCCCAATAGCATTAATCGCATCACTCATCACCGCACTGACCGATCCCACAAAGTTCGACAACACAAACAACACCAAGGACACCAGCCCCACCACAATGCTGGCAATCCAGGGCGTCCGCCACACCGGATGCACCTGCCCAAACGCCCGCGGCAACGTGTGGTCCCGGCCCATGGCAAATAACGATCGCGTGACTTGAATCAACGACGTTTCCAAGGTGGCAATCGTCGACAGCATCACCGCGATCGCCAGCACCTTGCCGCCAAGGCCCGGCCACACCACTTGGCCCAACACCGCCAGCACATCCGCGCTGTTCGCGTTAATCACCTTCGCCGGCAGGCTGAGGTTGGTCGCCACGGTAAAGATTTGAAACAGCAGGAAAATCACCACCACGCCCCAGAGCCCGCCCCAGCCGGGCGTCTGGCGCGCGTTTTGGGTTTCTTCATTGAGGTTGGCACTGACATCCCAGCCCCAATAATAAAAGGCCGCCACCAGCCCGCCGGCGGCAAAGCCCGCCAACCCATGAAACCGGGACAAACCCCACCACGACCAGGAAAACGGCACCACCGCATGCCCCACCGCATGGACGATGGCCAAGACCGCAAAGACGACTAAAATAGCGATTTCTACCGACGACATCATCCACTGCACGCGTGCCGTAATGCGAATGCCAATCATCACCATGATCGCCATCAGTAAAAACCAGAGGCTCCCCACAATGGTGACCCACCCGACGTTGTTGGCCCATTGGGCGTTAAATAGGGCCAAGGTGACCGAACCCGCGGGGAGCGACCCGGCGACCATGAACAAGGTGGCGGACACCACTAACGCCCACCCCGCCAAATACCCAAAGAAGGGATGCAGGCTGCGGCCGACCCAGGCATACGAGGCGCCCGCGTTGGCTTGGGTGCGGCCCAAGTAACTAAACGCCCAGGCAATGCCAAACATGGGGATCCCGCACCACAACAAGGCGGCCGGACCCGCCAGGCCCACGGCGGCCACTAACGTGGCCGTCGAGGCGGCAATCGAATAGGCCGGGGCACTGCCGGCAATGGCCATAATCATCGAGTCAAAGCGCCCCAGCACATTGGCGTCTAACCGATTGACATTGGTGTTCATTATCTTCCCCCTTTTGACAACCTTTAAGTTCCAGCGAGGAGCCCTATTTTTGTAGGGAACGCTCCACTGCACTCAAAACTTGGTCAATTTGTCCGTAGCTAATCGAATAGGGTGGTTCAATGCGAATCACTTGGGCATTGTTTAAGGTTCCTCCCACCAAAATTCGTTCCGCGAAAAGTGATTTCGCAACTTGGTATCCGGTTTCGTGATTGCGAAACTCCATGCCCATGAGCAAGCCACGACCGCGGGCTTCTACCATCAACTCCGGATAAGTCTGCTGGATCCTCTGTAGTCCTTGAAGGAAATAGTCGCCTTTCTCTTTGGCGATAGCAGGAACATCTTCTTCAACAATGGTGTGGATCGCTGCAATGGCCGCAGATGCACAAAGCGGGTTGCCTCCGAATGTTGACGATCCCAAAATGAAGGGGTTGTCCTCCATTTGTCCCCACCATTTAGTTTTAGTTACCATACACGCAATCGGCATTACTCCACCGCCAAACGCCTTCCCCAGCGTCATGATGTCCGGTGTCACCCCAACATAATCGGATGCAAACAAAGTGCCTGTCCGCCCCATGCCGGTTTGAATTTCGTCGATAATCAAGAGACATTCATGCCGATCGCAAATCTCTCGCAAAGCGGGCAAATACGAGTCGGGTGGAATGTTGACGCCACCTTCTCCCTGAATCGGTTCGACAATGACTCCCGCCACCGTTTCCCCTGTAAGTTCCAATTGGCGAATTGCTTCTTCCACTGCCGCCGCATCCCCATATGGCACATGCTGAAACCCAGGCACTAACGGCAAATAGGGTGTGCGATACAGTCCTTTGCCGGTGGCGGACAACGAGCCCATAGTCTTTCCATGAAATCCTTTTTCCGTGGAAATAAACCATTTTTTCCCGGTTGCCAAACGGGCCAGTTTGAGAGCCATCTCGTTGGCTTCAGTACCTGCATTCACCATATACGAGTGTTGCAGGTCGCCCGGCGTAATCATGGCCACGAGTTTCGAGAGATAACCTCGGAGCGGATCTATCAGTTCTTGGCTGTGCAAGGCTTGACGGTGCAACTGCTTCTCCACCGCTTGAATCACGCGCGGATGCCGATGTCCCAGCAGGTATACCCCGTAACCACCTAGGCAATCGATATACTCAACGCCTTGTGTGTCACGGAAAACAGCGCCCTCGTCCGACCATTCCGCAACTCCCACTTGATCCGCATAGGACTTGCGACTCTTTAAGATAGCTTCCGTCACATACAACGGAAAGTTTTCCAATGAGTCCTGCACAATGCGTTCTCCCTGGGCTGCGGTCAACTGGTCACTAGCCATTAATGACAAGATTCGGCCCGATTCCGCCAAGATGTCTTCGCGGGTCGCTCTCATAATATCGTCTCCTTTTTAATGTAAACCGTCACCGGGAATCATGGTGAACAACAAATCATGTGCAACAGTCGCAGCAAAAAGTGCTGAGTTTCCTGTCAGGTCCAAATCCGGCGCCAATTCCACAACATCGGCACCCACCACGGAACAGTTCAGTCCTCGCAACAGCGACAATACCATGTGGCTTGACGGTCCCCCAGCCTCTGGGGTTCCGGTACCCGGGGCAAATGCGGGGTCCACCACATCAATGTCACAAGAAATGTACACAGAACAGTCGGCTACCCTGGCCTGTATTCGTTCTAGCACCCACGGCGTCCCCCGCGCTATCCATTGGTCCGTCGTTACCTGCTCGATGCCAAACTCAGCTCCATAGTGATCTTCTGAGACGTCATCCAAACTCCCCCGAATCCCGATTTGGATACTGTGCCCAGGATCAATCAATTGTTCGTCTAATGCACGTCTAAATACTGTAGCATGGTTATAGCGGCTACCCCAAAATTCGTCCCACAGATCGGTATGCGAATCCAAATGAATCAGGGCTAGAGGTCGGCGACCTTTGGCCAAAGCCCGCAGTGGTGCCAACGACACCGAATGGTCGCCGCCCAATAACAGCACTCGTGTGCTGTTCGGAAAGGCCCCCAAGGCCTCTTCCATGGATTGAAGCGATTTCTCGACGCTCATCGGAATAACAAACAAGTCGCCCGCATCAGCTACTGAAGCTCCCTCGGTTAAAAATCGTCGCCGTTGGCGATGATAGGGATAAAGTCCTGCAGAAGCATGACGAATTGCCTTTGGGCCCATGCGTGCGCCGGGACGAAAAGTGGTGCCGCCATCAAACGGCGCTCCTACCACGACCACCGAGACTGGTTGGTCGTCTTGATACCGTGGCAACTTCATAAAGGTATCCTCGCCGGCAAACCTTGGCATTTCGTTTTCTGGAATCGGATCCTGCCGACGTGGTCCCACGCGCTTCCCTCCTCAACAACTAGATTGCGAATATTCTCCCTGAATTCTGCAAATCAAGGTAAATTCCTCTGTGCGGATCGCACTGTAGTTTTGCTAAATTCTGTGCGCGAAGCCTGTTAATCGATGCCGTGTCCTACTGTATCCGAAGATATAGGTGTTTACTCTCCATGAATTCTTCTAAACCTGGTTTGCCCAGTTCTCGGCCAAACCCCGACTGCTTATACCCACCCCAGGGAGCTTCCGACGGAGCCGGCTGAGAATCATTGATCCACACTGTTCCCGCTCGCAATGCCTTACCTAATCTCAGTGCCCTGTCCAACTGCTGCGTCCACACGGAGGCTGCCAGCCCGTAGGGCGAATTATTCGCAGCGGCAATCACCTCGGACTCGGAGTGAAACCGTCTTATCGCCATAACTGGTCCAAATATTTCTTCCGTCATAATCGCCGACTCCGACGCCGCACCTGCAAACACTGTTGGCGGCACAAAATATCCCGCAGCTAAGGCAGGATTAGCAGGCAATGCCCCTTGTACCACCAGTTCGGCCCCCTCTTCTTGGGCAGACCGAATATAGGACTCTACTCGTTGCTTTTGACTGTGGCTAATAAGCGGACCCATGGTAGCCTCTGGGTCAAGTCCACTGCCTAAACGCACTTTTGCCGCCTCTTGGGCAATACTTGCCACGACGCGATCATAAATCTTGTCCTCCACATAAACCCGCGCGGTTGCCGAACACACCTCACCCTGATTCCAAAACACCCCGAAGCAGGTTCCAGGCACAGCGCGCGACAAATCCGCGTCGGCAAAGATAATGGCCGGTGATTTCCCGCCCAATTCCAAAGTTACCCTTTTTACTGAATCAGCTGCGACGCGTTGGATTCTTTTGCCTACTTCCAACGATCCCGTGAAACTCACCTTATCTACTAATGGATGCCGCACCAATGATTCTCCCGCATGAATCCCATCACCGGTAACGACATTAAAGACTCCCGGCGGCAACCCGGCTTCCTCCAATATCTCCGGCAATAACAATGCGGTCAACGGCGTTTGTTCCGCGGGTTTAAGCACCACTGAGCATCCTGCTGCCAAAGCCGGAGCGGTTTTTTGCACCGCCATTAGAAAAGGATAATTCCACGGAACGATGGCCGCCACGACCCCCATTGGCTCACGGAGCACCAGACTCATCGCTTCAGGCCCCACTGGTATTACCTCTCCTGTCAACTTGGTAACCCAGCCCGCATAATATTCCAGGATATATGCCGCCTCATCGATATCGGCCAAGGCATCGCGAAGAGGTTTGCCTGAATCCTGCACTTCCAGTACCGCTAGGTCATCACGCCGTCGCCGGACAATATTTGCCGCTTCGAATAAAACTCGGGCGCGAGTGCGTTCCGCAATTTTAGACCATATCCCTGAGTCGAAAGCCGTCCGTGCTGCGCGGCAGGCATCATCAACATCGTCAGCCGATGCCTCCGGTACCGTGGCTAATACGGTGCCAGTACCAGGATCATAGACCTCAAACCACGTGCCAGAACGACTTTCTACCCATCGGCCGCCAATGTACATTTTGTGCTTCGCAACCATTGTGACACCTCCTACCTTGTAATTTAACCTGATTTCACCTTTCAAGCGCTCATTCGCATCAATGCTCGGGGTTTAGGTCGTACGCATCATTCCCCCTCTTTACCATATCATCGCTAAAAATTGGATGAATTGGACATTGTGTCATTATTTTGCTGTCATGTTCCTACGTTTCGTTGGCCATTTTGCGGTTGCGGAAGAATTTTCTGTAGAATCTCGTAGTGCTTGGAAGGAAAACCCACGAATAGTGTCGAATATATTGCCGCGAACCATATTTCCCTTGACCCGCCGCACCGACATTAGACTATCACTCCCAGGAGGAATTGTTGTGAGACTAAAATCCCCGTGGTTAGTGACGACCGCGATATTGCCCTTGTTAGCTGCAGGCTGCGGAGCGAGCACTTCCCCATCAAACACTGCCAGCGGCGGCATAGCTGTCGTGGGATTGTCGCCCCAATCATCGCCTAATTGGTTTTTCCCAGTATTATCTCTGGCCGATTATTCTGATCTTAACACCCAGGTCGCATCCTTGCTCTACGAACCCTTGCTATACATCAATAAACAGGACCAAGTGGATTTTTCTCGTTCTATTGCCACCAGCATAATCCCAAGCCACAACGACACCGTGTACACCATTACACTGGGCAACAAATATCGTTGGTCCAACGGAACTCCAGTGACCGCCCAAGATGTGGTATTTACCTGGGATGTGATGAATGCAGCGAGCAGCAATGCCCCAAACTTACCGTGGACCTATGGCGGGGAAGGAATTGGCGGGGTGCCTACCAAGTGGCAAAGTGTTGTCGCCAAAGGTTCGCATACCGTAGTAGTTACGCTAACCGCGCCCTCTAGTCCCGATTGGTTCGAGCATAACGGGCTCTCGCAAATTATGCCAGCACCGGCATCGGTTTGGGATAAGTATCCGACCAATATGAACCAAGAACTCAAATTTATTGAGAAATTGTCTAACTCTCCCGATGCCCCGGAATATAAGGTGGTTGACGGGCCCTATAAGTTTTTCGCCATGTCCCCCAATAACTACTGGTCATTTGTCCCCAACCCCACTTATGGAGGGCACAAGTCCTCTCTCAGCAAGGTCGTTTTGCAATACGAAACATCGTCTTCCTCAGAATTCACCGAACTGAAAACGGGGGCCCTAAGTGTAGGATTCCTGCCGCCATCAATGTGGAAGTCACGCAACCAATTAACTAATGACACCATGCGCTCAATTTACCTGCTGGGATTCAACTTCTTGTTGCCTAACCTGAACCCCAAAGGTCCTGACGGCATTGGTAAGGCCTTTAATTCCCTATATGTGCGTGAGGCATTGCAAATGGGGGTCAACCAACAAGGCATCATTAACACATTCTTTCATGGCCACGGGGTGGTAGAAACCTCTCCCATTCCATCCCAACCGCCGACGCCTTTTTTTGATTCCCAATTGTCCAACCCACTTTATCCGTTTAATCCAAAAGCAGGGATGAAACTGCTAGAATCTCATGGTTGGCATCTGGTCAATGGAGTAATGACCAATGGCGCAGAAAAACTGTCGTTTAACCTGGTGTACGCCAGTGGTAGTCAAACGTATTCTAGCATCGTCCAATTACTGAAAGACGACTGGGCTCAAGAAGGCATTCAAGTGACTTTACAATCGATGCCGTTTGACAATGTCATTGCCGACGCGACCCCCTCAGACCCTTCACAATGGGCCATGTTAAATTGGGGTGGCGGTCTCTCGTTTAGCTGGACCTACGAACCCGACTACTTCCCGTCCGGCGGAGGACTTTTCGGCACCAACGCCGCCAACAACGCAGGCGATTACTCCAACACTGAAATGAACACTCTGTTGCACGCCATTTACCTTCCAGGATCGTCGTCCCAAACCATTACCCGGCTGTATCGCTATGAGGCTTATGCGGCCAAACAACTCCCGGTAATCTGGCTGCCCTATACCCCCAT
Source organism: Sulfobacillus benefaciens (assembly GCA_003023695.1). Lineage (GTDB taxonomy): Bacteria > Bacillota > Sulfobacillia > Sulfobacillales > Sulfobacillaceae > Sulfobacillus_C > Sulfobacillus_C benefaciens_A. The sequence continues at coordinate 7,276 of PXYW01000003.1, forward strand.
GTTTACCGAACATGTCAATTCGCTACATGGCTATGTATCGTCTTTCAACCCCATCGAAGACATCTTTTACCCCAATTATTGGACCTTAAGCCACTAGACGGGGCGGGCTTCAATGTCCGCCCAATAATTGCGGCAAAGAATACCCATCGTGTTAATCTCGCCGAGCAGCCCGAACTTTTTGCCCACCTTTTAACGAAGTGCGCTGGACAGTGAGATCTTTAGGTCACGTTCCATCTCGCGAAATCCGGTTTCTGTTACCCGCATCGCTCGCCCTCCCGGAATCCGCTCGATCCATTTCAATTCGAGCAACCGGTTCATCATGGCCGATCCTAACGCCCCTGCCAAGTGATGTCTACGGGCGCTCCAATCCAAGCATTGCCGAGCGAAGTGACGTCGGCTGCGTCGAAGAGCGTCCAGATCGATGTCGAATCCCTCGAACCATCGCTCGCCATCCACAGTAACAACATAATCCCGTCCCACCTCCTGAATCAGACCGCCTTCCCGCATCATGTCTGTCAATGCAACCCCGAGATCTCCTGCTAGATGGTCATAGCAGGTTCTGGCAAATCGCAAAGCCCGCACCTGTTCGGATTGCCGAAGAGACCGAATCGGTTTGGGATTCGCAATAGCATTGAGGGATTCCAGCGCTAGTCCAACCTCCGCATTAGCCAAGCGATAATATCGATGCCTCCCATAAGGCTCAGCAACCAACAACCCTCCGTGCACCATCTTGGCGAGGTGCGCACTGGCCGTCTGCGGCGTCACTCCTGCAGCGCGTGCCAGTTCATTTGCTGGCAGCGAGCGCCCATCAGCTAAATACATCAACATCGCCGCGCGAGATTCATCGCCTATTAACGAAGCAATCTCCACTATGTCCGGTATCACTTGATTCGCCCCCTTTAAATCGCTACGTTTCCATAGTAACATTTATACTTCGTCCTCTAACGAATGTTTGCCATTCTAAAATAGACTGGGGTCCAATGAAACAACAGGAGGCAAGCATAATGAAACCCGTTCAAGCGCAATCGATACCAACCAGAATCGTCCATCCCCAAATCTTGTATTTTGGCACGCCAGTGGTGCTGCTCACGACTCTTAACCGCAACGCAACCACGAACATCACCCCCATGTCATCGGCATGGGCTTTGGGAAACCGAATCATTCTTGGATTGGGTGAAGGGGGTCAGGGTTTAGCCAACCTTCGGCACCATGGTGAGTGTGTAGTAAACCTTCCCGGTCCCGAACTATGGTCTCAAGTGGAGGCCTTAGCTCCCTTTACTGGCGCAGATCCTGTTCCAGCGTCTAAGCAGGGTGTGTTCCGTTTCCAACCTGACAAGTTTGGGGCTGCCGATTTGACACCCGTGCCATCCTGTAAGGTCCGCCCTTATCGTATTGCCGAATGCCCGCTCCAGATCGAGGCGCAACTCGTGGATATTCGGGAATCAGGAAACCACATTCGTTTTGGGATTGTCGAATTAGAATCAATCACAGTTCATGCCCATGTGGAGATTGTTATCGATGATTCGCACATTAATCCCTTAGCATGGAGTCCACTCATCTACAATTTTCGTCATTACTTTGGGTTAGGCCATGAATTAGGAAAAACTTTCAGAGCAGAGATTTAATGCAGACTTGTACAGCAGTTGTCCAGTTTCGTTTCTGGACAAGAAATTTTCAAAGCGTAGAAGCACGGCTAGCCGCAATGTAAAGGCGACGATGAGCAGTCACCAGAAACAGGGGGATCGGGGCATTGAGGCTGGGAATGACGCATTAACCACACGATAACGGTCTCACAGGTGTTTTAGAAGCGTTTAGTTGCGAAAAACGACGGAAGCCCGCCCCCTGGTTCGACGACCGGGGGGATTACTATCTTGTGGTCCCTAACATGAGAACCGGAGATATCTACCGGGCACCTAGCTGCCAAATCCTTACCACCCCAACTGCACCATCGTCACCGTAAACAGCACAAAAGTCGCCAACGCTAGCCCTACGTGCGCATACACCCACAACACCGGAAATCGCGAGTTGCCCAACACAATCCAAAAAAAGATGACGGCGCCAAATGCTGATAGAAGCAGAAACAACGCATAGGTGATAAACACCAAAGGCTGATATATTGGCGTCATGGATGTCGCCCCCTTTGTCTGGCAATGGCGTAACTTCCCCAAACCATCTACGGGCTAGGGTGAGTCGGATAGCGGTTACGCAATTGCTGTTGGCGGTGAAAGTTGGTTAACGGCTGTTGTTGGCGATACACAGGACTGGGTCGATGCCAAGTATATAAAGAAAGAGCTGAGGAAAAAGTAATAAAGGTTGCCACTGCCAATCCTACATGCAATGCCAACAATTTCTTAGGCAAAAACTTATGACGCCAGTCATAAACAAAAAACAGCCCTAGCCCTACCACTAAGGTAATGGCATATATCCCGTAAGAGATGAGTAGCAACAAAAACCCCTCCGAGCAGGATGGTGCCCATTTAACGAGGGGTTCATGCGCTTTAGCTTTCTGATATTAGCCCTAATCGTCGTGCCCAGATTTCTGTGTCATCCCAAAGCTCCCTGATAAAGTCCTCAGGAGACCAGTCTAAAGTTTCCATGGGTGCTTGGAGCCGTGTACCCAACTTCTCCATGACGCGAAAAAGGTCGTCCCGTAGCACCAAAAGATTTTTCCGACCTTCCTCATCTAACGTCGGCAATACCCGAGTTAGATAGCGGTCCGAGAAAGCCTGATGGCGTGCCTCATCCTGAAGAGTCCGACGGGATAGCCTTCCCACCACGGTATCCGGAAATCTCCTAGCAAAACCTCCATAGAATGTTTTGGCAAACAAGTCACTGATCAGTATCCCCCAGACCCACTGGACCGGATCGCGTTCTTGAAGCAATCGTGCTTGGTAACGCCACATCTCAGGAACCCGGCGGCTTGCCAGAGGCTCAATACCGAGCGTGCGATATAATCGGTTTAAATTTTGAAAATGCCGGGCTTCGTCCAATCCCATACTAGAGAGGTACATTGCCGGCTCTGCTTGACCAGAATTCAAAATCATCGGGAGTACCGCACTCACACCAAGCATTGCTGTCTGTTCTCCCAGGTAGACGGGTGTCATGACTTGACCAAGGGCTTCGCGATGGTCCTGCCGCAATCCTTCGACGGCGCCCCAATCGATTTGATCCTGTGTCCATTGGCCTTTAATACCTTTTTCGAACAACCTTAAAAATCCTTCATCGGATAAGGTTGGGTCTACTTGTATCACTACACACGCCTCCCAGTATTTCTACGCCAAAACTATCTCGCCCTGACTCCAAATGATAGGGTCTAATGGTCCAAAATCAAGGGCCATTAGACGCATTTTCGTATCGGGGTTATCCGATACCGGTTGCAAGTCAGCCGACACCCTGCTAAAAAGCCAGCCTGGACGGCCCGACATTAGCCCGTACCGCACGATTTGAGCGACGGCATGGGCCGTACCACGACGTTGTTAACCGTTCAGCATTCCCTCTGCTCCACGGTTGACATCATTCGCTTCTTGACGCATGATTTTACCAGATAATCAATGGTAATTCATACACTAAACCCCGAAACTTATACATCCAACATGATACCCATCCGTCCATCGCTCTAGGTCACGGACTAGCGACGGCAAATAAGGGCTCGCCCGCATTAATGGCAAGGGAGGTGACCACAAATAGCACAACGCCATCTTGAGGCACCCTAATTTCTTCTATGATATCTCCGAAAGGATTTCGGACCACTCCCGCAACTACCCCTACGCGCACCACATCCCCAGCTTGGATGCTCCGGTAAAAAAGCCCGGTAGCTGGAGAATCTACCCAGGCAAACTGATGCAAGATATGACTTTGTGAAACGCTGTCTAATTTCTCGGCAACCATTTCTAAATAACGCAAGACATTTTCTAGGCCCCTCAGATGCGTTGTTACTGCACCTTCGTCCACCTGAGCTAATTGGCCAGCTTCCGCCAAAATCGACGGTATCCCCATCCGAGCGCCAGCGGCATAGGTCCCTCCTCCAATCGCAGCACTCTGCAAAATGTAATCAATACCATAGATCTGCGCCATGGCTTTTGACCGCGAAACCACTCTGGGATCCCCTTGATCCGAAAAAATGACAAACGGAACCAGGGCCTCATGGATGTCTCCCGCATGCATATCCACCCAGTAATCAGCGGTACTAGCCAACCTGCTGATAGCGAAGGCAATCCGTTCCGATACAGTGCCGTTGGCAACACCGGGAAATACCCGGTTCAGGTTTTTTCCGTCGCGGGGCACCACATACTGTGATTTAGCAAAAAAAGATAGAGGATTGGTCAGGTGCACAACCAACACCTGGCCTTTTATGCGCTCAGCTTCCAGTGCACTGGCAAAGCGGATCGCAGCCTCAATGGGAGCGTATTCTCCTCCGTGCACGCCGGCCGTCACCAATAGGGTCGGTCCGGCCATTATCCCATCAACCCGCGTCAGGGGCAGTACTACATCGGTGCCAGGTACTGTGAGATAATCTCGAATCTTTCTTCCAATATCAGCCATGAGTCATGCCACCTCCTCGTCGCTACTTTTCGTTGCCCACATAAACATTTCCTGTTTAGATTAGCCTAATCGCGACAACTTGACATAGTACGGATAAACTAATATTTTGTATATACGAAGGATTGGTGAATGCGATGGATTCGCTAAGTGCCAAAGAGGCCACTGATCGGTTGGTTTCCATACAAAACTTGTTTCGGGTGATGATGGAACGACGGCCACGGAAGCCAGAAAGACGGCTCACCCGACTGCAAAGATTTTTGCTCATAACCATTGCACGGCAGGGGCCCTTATCTATGTCGCAACTCGGTCAGATACTCGATGTTAGTCAGACGACGATCAGCCAGTTTGTCGGAACCCTGGAATCTCAGGGTTGGATCGTCCGCGATTTCGATCCCAATGATCGGCGGCGCCATCTTGTTGCGATGACCACAAAAGGCCAAAACCTCGTTGAGCAAATTCAAATGACCCATCATCACTATGTCGAACGTATTTTGTCAGAACTTACCGCGCAAGAACGGGCTCAATTGGTCGCCATAGCCGAGCATATCGCATCAGTTCTTGCGAGTACGCCCGACTTGCTAAAGGAGGACGCGGGTTTATGATTCAAGACATCAATCACCCAATTATTGAAACACATCAATTACGCCGTCGCTACGGGCGGGGAGATGCCGCGATGGATGGATTGGCGGGAGTGGATTTGACTGTTAGACGCGGCGAGATGGTCGCCTTGATGGGCCCATCGGGAAGTGGCAAATCAACATTAATGCAAATTTTAGGGTTGCTGGACCGTCCAACTTCTGGAAGCTACTATTTGAATGGTACCGATGTGAGCCGACTCACAACGGCAGAGCAGGCCGAATTGCGAGGTCGGCGCTTAGGCTTTGTATTTCAAGGGATCTATTTGCTGCCGCGTCTCAATGCTATCCGTAATGTGGAGTTGCCCATGGTGTATGCAAGGTTTCCTGCTAATGAAAGAAAACATCGCGCTTTAGAAAGTCTTTCTCGGGTGGGTCTCGCTGAATTGGCAAATCGGCGCCCTAACCAACTATCCGGCGGTCAGGCGCAAAGGGTCGCAATCGCCCGCGCAGTAGCTCCAGGACCAGATTTGTTGCTAGCGGACGAACCCACTGGAGCTTTGGATCGCGCATCCGGCCGTGAGGTCCTAGCGCTATTTCAATACCTCAATGACGACCTGGGTCTAACTATTGTTATCGTCACCCACGATCCCTTGGTAGGGCGGCACGCAAGACGAATCGTGGAACTTGAAGACGGTCGCATTATTTCCGATACCCCGGTGAATGAGAAAGACAGAATCGTCGCAGAGCATCCCCTGGAGGTGATTCGATGAATGCATTCTCTATTGCTTTGGATTCCATTTGGGCCCATCGCCTCCGTAGCGCATTGACGGCTTTGGGCATCGTAATTGGGGTCTTTGCTGTGGTCACTTTGACTTCCTTGGGAAGCGGGGTGCGTTCCTATGTAAGCGGACAATTTAGTTCGTTCGGCGCAACGTTAATAACCGTGACCCCGGCGTTGCCCCATGCCAGTGGTGCAAAACCCCATTTTGGCAGAGGACCCAACAACAATTTTGTTAACGTTCCCAGTACCCTCACCATTACCGATGCAAACGCCATTACGCTAGCACACTCGCCCGACATTTCCCAGGTTGCGCCGGTCGCTGTGTTGCCAGTCACCGTATCCCCAACCCCACGCGGATCCTCGGGTTTAGCAGCGACTGGTACCACCGCCTCGTATTTTAAGGCCGAACAGCTTTCATTTGCCGCTGGTCGCTTCACTCAAACTGGAGCGGTTCTAGGCTCTTCTGCCCTGCATACCTTGTTCCCGGGGGTAAAAAATCCGATTGGCCGCACCATTTATGTGGGGCAGGCTCCCATACCGGTGACCGGTGTGTTGCATGCGGCCTCTGGTTTATTAAGCAAAGCCGCCAACAACACTATTTTTGTTGATGTTTCCAAGGGACTACAAATATCTGATCTTCATAATATTTCCGAGATATTAGTGGCTGCTTCCGGCAATTCAGCGGTCAATGGGGCCGGTCAAGTCATCACCCGCGTGATGAGCCTTCGGCACCCCTCCGGCGATTTTACTGTCACTAAGGACACCCAGATCCTAAAGACGATCAATAGCACCTTGTCTACCATCACGACATTTCTTAGCGGTCTCGCAGCAATCTCGTTGCTCGTTGGAGGAATTGGGATTATGAACATAATGCTGGTGACCGTCACCGAACGTTTTCGAGAAATAGGCATCCGCAAAGCCCTTGGAGCCCGCGACAGTGATATCCTGGTCCAGTTTTTGGCCGAGTCTGTTCTTTTGTCTTTATTAGGAGGCGCGATCGGAGTCCTGCTTTCTGCACTGGCAAGTCACATGATTGGGCAGTTAGCCGGATTTCCGGCAGGTCTTACTCTGGATGCTGTAGCACTGGCTGTCGGATTCTCGCTTCTAGTCGGCATTGTGTTTGGGGTAATTCCGGCCTTTCGAGCTGCTCGCCTAATGCCCGCTGAGGCGCTTCGTACCGAGTAATCCATATGATGGCAGAAATCTCAAAGTCTTGATTCTCCGATGACTTTACGATATCCTAAAAAAATCCAGGAAAATGACTCGGAATCCTCTACGTGGAGGTAAAACACGTCATCGAATTATCGTGCTATTCGGTGCATACCAGGGCGTAACTCCCAATTGGCACTGATCGGCCATTTCCCGTAAGGGCCGAACAGAATTTTTTCTCCTGTGGCCCTTTTTCCCCTTTCCTGTCACATATTCCGGCATTTTCCCGGATCCTTTCCCAAGGAGCGTGAGCTATGACTATCGGGCATTTACGACGCGTCATTGCGCGTCAAGAAAAATATCGCAGTCAATTAATCGAAGAGTTACACCGCGATGCGGTTGTCCCCGAAGGGGTGGACGCACCTCCGTTCGACGACCAGGAACGCAACCGGGCACTTCTTCATGACCTTAATGTGCTATTACAGCAAAAGCAGAGCTTAATGGCAGCCAACATTGCAACCATGGTAACAATAGACGGTGAAGAGCTATCATTGTACCAAGCGCGCTTAAAGGCAGAAGCTCTACGACAACTCGCAAACCAATGGGAAAACATTGCCAAAGAGGGAGTCGGACCCAGGGGTCGACCTTGGATGGGGGCTCCTGAAAAACCACCTGTCAGACAGGTTTCCATTACCACTGCGCGTCAGCATGCCCACAACCTTATGACTTGGGCTGACAAGATTTCAGACGCCATCGAGTGGGCTAACTGGCATTCTAATGTGTCAATCCCAGAACCGAATACCGAGGCATAGACCTTTCCACGATTAAGGCCATGGACCTCCACAACATGGAAACCCATGGCCTCCGCGATATCGTCAAAAACTTCGCCGGAGTAAAAATTACAATTCAAATCCAGGTATAATGGATGTTATGGCCATACAGTGACAAGACTGGGGTTTTTGCCTGGCATGGAAAACGAGGTGTCTCGCCGTGTGGAAACAACCATTGGTGACTGATTTCTTCAAAAAGTATCGCTGGCAATATATTATGGCCGTCGTTGCGGTGGGAATATCAAAAATCATACAAGTTCAGATTCCCAATATCATCGGCAATTTGATTAATCAATTTCGATTAGGAATTACGGTTCGGTTGATTCAGCATTATGCAGGTGAACTAGCCGTTGTGTCTATTGGCTATGTCTTGCTATTTGGTTTAGGCCAATTCACTGTGGGAAAGTTGGCACGCATTTTTGAAGCACACCTCCGGCAACGGCTGTTTTCGCATTGGGAACTATTAGAAACCCAATATTTTCAAAAACATACCGTCGGGGATTTGCTGTCCCATGTCTTGAATGATGTTCCCGCTGTACGGCAAGCTATGGCTGGCGGCATTAGCCAAATATTACAAGCAGTATTTTTGTTTTTGGCCACGTTAGCTATGACGGTGACCAAAATTAACTGGGTCTTAACAGCGGCTAGTCTCATCCCCCTACTATTGATTCCCGCGGTGGTTGTTCGGCTTGGGCCAAAGATACGCCGCCAATCACGTCTCGTGCAGGAGTCCTTATCCGAGATGTCCGACATGGCAGAAGAAAGTTTGCAAAGTATTCGGCTGATAAAATCCACGGCCAACGAACCGATCGAAACCAAGCGATTCACTGATAAGACAGATGCAATATATGACCGTTCCATGGATTTGGTGCGCTTAAACACCACCTTTCAGGCCCTCATCCCACTTTTAACCGGTATCAGTTTTGCCATTGCCCTAGTCTTTGGCGGAGAATTAACCCTGACTCACAAAATCTCTCTGGGGTCTTTCGTTGCCTTTACCGTGTATCTCAGCATGCTAGTCCGTCCCTTAATGCAATTCGGCAATGTGATCAACATTTTTCAAAACTCTTCGGCATCGTTGATGCGCATCGATACCTTACTTAAAGCGCAGCCGGAAATCACTGACCCTGATTCCCCTCGATCCATGCCATCACATCCATCAGTAGCGATACAAGACTTGACCTTTCAATACCCGCATGCCACCAAACCAGCCTTGCGGCATATCACCCTAAGGGTCCCTGCCGGTTCCACCCTGGGCATAGTGGGCCACACGGGATCAGGCAAGACGACCTTATGCAGTTTACTTTTACGTGAGTTAGATCCCGAGCCAGGCACAATATTCATCGGTGGTGTGGACATTCGTGAGTTGAGTCGGGCGGATCTGCGGGAACATGTAGCGTATGTACCACAAGACGGCTTTTTGTTCTCCTTTCCGGTTGGAGATAATATTGGCTTCCCTCTTGCCGACAGCAATCCCGCGTTAGTCACCGAAGCCGCCAACAAAGCGCGAATTCTTACTACTATCCAAAATATGCCCCGAGGATTTGCCACCATAGTTGGCGAACGCGGCATCAACTTATCCGGGGGCCAGCGTCAAAGAGTCGCCATCGCCCGAGCCCTGGTGAAGATGGACGCCAAAATCTTGATCTTGGACGACAGTCTAAGCGCGGTCGACAATCGTACCGAATCTTCGATTTTAGCAGCATTGCAAGAACTTAGGCGGAAAAACCAAACGACCACCATTATCATTAGCCACAAGTTATCTTCGTTACGCGATGCGGACCACATTCTAGTCCTTGAAGACGGAATGATGGCTGAATATGGAACCCCTAAAGACCTGCTTTCCCGCCAGGGAAGTATTTATTCTCATCTGTATCGCATTCAAACCCAAGGAGGCGCTCATCTTGGCTAAAACCTCCGGCAGCCCACTTCGAGAGTTGATGATTTATGCCAAGCCGTACCGGATCCTGTTCATTGGAATCGTTGGATTGGTAGTGGTCTACAACTTAACCCAAGTCATTCAGCCGTATCTAGTAAAAGTTGCCATTGACCGTTACCTGCTAGTTCGCCATGCACACTTGGCTCCCATTGCCGAAATTGGCCTTGCCTATCTGATAATTACGTTAATAGGGCTGGTCGCTAACTTATTTCAAACCCGACTGGTAGCGTCTGCAGGACAAAAAATCGTCCGGCAAATTCGCATCGACTTGTTTACCCATATTGAATCTTTGTCGATGAAATATTTTGAGACCCATGATACCGGCCGTCTATTAACTAATGTATCCAGTGACACTACCCGAATTAGTCAATTCTTTACCCAATTTTTGTTAAGTGTAATTCGTGACGGACTTACCATTGTATTGGTAATGGGCGCCATGTTAATCCTTAATTGGAAACTCGGGCTTATGGCCGCTATTGTAGTGCCCATAATTGTTGTCATTTCATCCGCTTTCCGCCCACACTTAAGGAAAAGTTACAACACAACACGTTCCCGATTGTCCCGACTCATTGGTTTTGTTGCCGAAAATCTTACTGGAATGCGCATTGTGCAGGTGTTTCATCAAGAGCAAAAGCAACTTCAAGCTTTTAATAACTTAAATTATCCGTATCAAGAGGCCAGCATAGCCGAATATAAATGGGATATCTTGTTTAACAGAAGCTTCGATCTGTTGGGCAACCTAGCAGTAGCCTTTGTAGCTTGGCTAGGCGGCCTTGCCGTAATGCACCATACGATTCAGTTAGGTGTCCTTTATGCCTTCATCTCGTATATCCAACAATTTTTCTCCCCAATAAATTCCTTGACCCAAAACTGGAACACCTTGCAATCTTCCATGATCTCTGCGGAACGCGTCAGCAATGTGCTGGCCACCCCACCTGCCCTCTCTGACCCCCAAAATCCTATCATTCCCGATCCCACCAGTCCGGGCGCGATTACTTTCGAACACGTAGGATTTTACTATGACCCGGCTCAGCCCGTGCTGCAAAATATCAGCTTTTCGGTAAAGCCCGGGCAATTTATCGGCATTGCGGGGGAAACCGGCGCAGGCAAAAGTACACTAATTAGCTTGCTAGGGCGATTCTATGATGTGGTCGAGGGTAAAATCCAGGTCGACGGAATTGACATTCGAGACATGCGGCAAGCCGATCTACACCAATTAATTGCTGTCGTGCAACAAGAAGTCCACTTGTATTCCGGTACTATTGCCGACAATATTCGATTGTTTCGCGATGATATCACCATGGAGCAGATTGAAGCTGCAGCGATTGCCACCGGTGCAGATACCTTCATCCGCAATTTGCCTAATGGTTACCATACGTGGCTAACCCCTAGGGGTTCCAACTTATCGGCTGGCCAGCGCCAACTCCTGGCTTTCGCCCGCACTGTCGTGTTAAATCCAAAGATTTTAGTCTTAGATGAGGCCACGGCCAATATTGATGCGGTAACCGAATTGGCCGTTCAGGCGGGGCTCATGGAGATTGCCAGCAACCGCACCACCATTGTCATTGCTCATCGCCTATCCACAATTCGCCATGCCGACTGCATCTATGTGATGGCCAATGGCCACATCGTGGAGCATGGCTCTCATGAACAGTTGCTGGCCTTACGCGGCCATTACAGCGAGATGATCCAAAAAGCCTCGCTCACCGATCAAAGTGAGCAATTTGCTTGAACCACTAATCCGACTCGTCCTCACGAAAGAGCTCAGCCAACATTCGCGGCCGAGAATCCATAAACTGGCGTGTAATCCGGTAGGCTAAGGTATCCTCGTAATTCACTGCCTTGAACGGATGATAATCAAAGTCAAAAATGGTGCAATCGGGATATGCCAACAAAATGGGCGAATGCGTCGCAATAATACACTGGACCTGACCCGACAAGACCCATTGATGAATAATCCTGAGCAAAGCCATCTGTCCGGTGGGCGATAAAGCCGCCTCAGGTTCGTCGAACAAATACAACGAAGGCTGGCGCGCAGCAAGCCTATGGGTAAACAACGCCAAAAAAGCCTCACCATGGGATTTGTGATGCAAAGATGCGCCTCCGTAAGGGCGGAAAACCTCCTCCGCCGAAACGTAATCTTGTTGCGCCATTTCCTCAAGGTAGGTTGCAAACTGGTAAAAACTTTCTGCACGAAAGAAAAACCCATGTTGCGGCTTTATGCTCCAACTAAGGTTAAGCGACTTTGTTAACTCTGATTCCGAGTGAGCCGAAGCAAATTGGTGATTGCGATTGCCACCTTCGGGGTTAAATCCGCATCCTATCGCGATGGCTTCCAATAGGGTCGATTTGCCCGATCCGTTATCCCCTACGAAGAAGGTCACCGGCTTTATGAGGTCAATTTCCTTCAAGCTTTGAAACGCTGGCAACGCCCAGGGATAAATCTTCTGTTCTCCCGTACGCCAGCGAATCTGCCTTAAAAACACACCGGAGGGCATATCTTGGATTCCTTATCTTACCGGGCGATCTTGTTTGTGATAAAATTGCCGTTTTGCACTATTAAAGCAATGTTGTCTAATTCTTGCAAGCTTTCAATGCGGTCGAGTGGGTTCTGACGTACTAAAACAAAATCTGCCCACTTGCCCGGTTCCAGACTACCCATATTGGCGCCCCATCCAATACAGTCCGCCGCTGTTTTGGTTGATGCGATGATCGCCTCCATGGGACTCATACCAACATCACACAGGAGTTCTAATTCGCGTAAATTAGTGCCGTGAATCCCCACCCCAGCATCGGTCCCCATGGCGATCTTGACACCAGCCCTATAAGCCCGTGCAATGCTTTCACGATGAATTTCTACCACTTCCTTAGCCTTTTCCACAAATGACTTCATTACTCCCTGTGACTCGGCGAGTTCAATCACTGACATTGGTGCATGTAACGTGGGCACCAGATAAGTCCCATGTTCCAGCATTAGTTCAATGGCTTCGTCATCTAAATAAATTCCGTGTTCAATCGAACGAAATCCCGCACGAATCGCATTTTTAATCCCGTTCGCTCCTTGGGCATGTGCCATTGCTGGCGTATTGCCATGATAGCGGCCTTCTTGCACCACTATTTGCAATTCTTCAGGAGAAAATTGGGTGTGAGAAGGATGGTCAGCCGTGGATAACACCCCCCCGGTGGTTGCGACCTTAATCACATCGGCACCTTCCCGTAACACTTGACGCACCGTTTTTCGCACCTCGTCAGGGCCATCGCATACGGCACTCATCGCCATGAGCGGAGTCACCGAACCCAGAGCTGGATAAAACTCATCCCCATGTCCACCGGTGGTGGACAAGATCTTAACCGCAATCTTCATCCGTGGTGCCTCTATCAATCCCGCCAGTTGTGCTTGCCGAAAGCCCATATCAGCGCCGCCCGCATCGCGCACAGCGGTGATCCCAGAATAGAGGGTGCTCTCAGCATTTTTTATTGCCTGAATGACCAGTAGCGAGGGCGGCGTCATTAAAGACGATTCCAACCCGATTCCATTCGAATAAAAATGGACATGACAATCAATGAATCCTGGCAATAAATATCCACCTTGCCCATCAACAATGGTGGTGTTCGGTGGCACCGAAATTGCCGATTCCATACCCACGTCGGTGATTTTCCCGTTATCCCACAAAATTGCCGCCTGTGGTATCGGCGGGGACCCTACTCCATCTATCAAGATTACGTTGCGCAGTAATGTACTACCCAAGCAACCCCATCCTTTCGCCATCAAAATGGTTTGACATTATCATACCGCATTTAGTCGATACCTCAGACTGTACCTTGCCATATTAGGACATCAAGTTGCATTGCGGTGAATTGGTCGGCGTACAAGCCACGGCATCCACCGATCAAAAAGCCGCCTGGTGAGGTTCCATTGCCACTATTAACGTTATACTTGTGAGTGAGGAGGCTCTGCCATGAAAGTCACCCTGACCGCAAAAGTACAGTGGCACCCGCCAACCACCAGACTCCAACAGGTTGTTGGCGCCTGTCTTCCCCCACCGTCGGATTTACCAGCCCCAGTGCGGCCATTGATCAAGGCGGAGATTTTCCGTGACAAGATGGTAACCGGCAGTGGTCATTTCTGGACACGCACGTCGCTCGCCTTCACGATTCAGAGGCGGACGCTATGATGGTGCAACTGAAGAATGTGCCGATTTACTTGCGTGACTTAGGTCATGGCCCTCAGGTGCTGTTGTTCCTCCATGGTTGGGCCATGTCATCGGAAAGCTGGAATGCTATCTTGCCTTACTTTGACCTGTCTCGTTACCGATTGCTGATGCCTGACGTCAGAGGATTTGCCCGGTCCGGAACGCCCCTTAAAGGATACCACATTGACGACTACATGCGAGATAGTGTTCGACTGCTGCGCCACGTGCAGGTGAAAAAGGTCACCTTGATTGGACACTCCTTTGGTGGCACCGGCGCCTTATATTTCGCATCCCGCATGCCTCACCTGGTCCATCGTGTAGCAGTATTTGCCACCATACCCGGTGCTGCCTCCAGACTGGTCGATCTCCAAACACGCCAGCAATTTTCCCAATTGTTATCACTCGTGCAGCGCACTCGGCCAACGCGTTTAAGCCGTCTGCTTCTCCGTATTTGGCGCCAGGCGTTTGCCCAACCGCCAAGTTTGGCTATTCGCCTGGCACAAGAAGAAGCCGTTGCACATGCAGTACCCCATGCCATCGAAGCAACCCTGCACACAATTCTCGACACAGATATCACTGCATGGCTTTCGCATATCAAAGCACAGGTGTTAGTCATCCGAGGCAGTGAGGACCCGATGCTGCACGAACGCACAGATCCCCTCGCCACCATTCCCCATTGCCAACGAGTTCTCATCCCGGGCAGCGGTCATTATCCACAAATCGAAAAACCTGACCTAGTCTGGCAACACTTGTCAAAATTTCTCGTAGAACAACCATTGACCTAGTTAGCTTTCCACGGGTGCCATCTTCCCTAGCGCCACCTCTTCCCGCACCAGGTAGGCGGCACGGCCAATAATCCAAGGACTCAACCGAGTTCTCCCAATCAACCCAATGATTTGGTAGGTAATAGTCACTACCAATGTCACGGTCGAAGCGTCTAACAGCCAAGGATTCATCGCGCTATGCAGCAACCCCCACCCATACATCAATCCCGCTAAAATCATTGGGTGCAAGAGATAGATTCCAAATGATCGATCCGATATCCTCTCAATTAAGCTAAAATGGGACAGCAAGCGATGGGCATGCTGTTCCATCACAAGACCCCAAGCAACCAAATTCAAGAACAGCGTCGACGCAAACAGTATGGTACTGGGTTGTAGCACCGCATCCGCAAAATTTACACTGCCAGTCATATGCTCTTGGAACACGTAAGTCAGAGCCGAAAGCAACCCGGCTCCTAGCAACCCAACCCCTAATTTTCGGGTATGCCGCAACAGCCAAGCCGAAACCTGCGGCCAATGCACCGCTACTACTCCCCCTAACACAAAATACCAAGCGTAGGTCCACACTTCCACTCCTGTGTAGCGATTGATGCCCAGACCTGAACCGTGCAACACATACTGATCATAGGTCATGAGCAAGACTTCAAATATCAAAGCCGATCCTAAAACCCGCCAGGGAAATCGTCGTGCCCAATGCATTAACCCTAAAAACAACGGAAACGCCAAATAGAATTGCATAGTAATCAACAAATAATACAAATGAAACCAGGCAGATCCAGTGGGCAATGATTTCAGCCACGCCAACACATATCCTGACAACGGCCACAGCGGGACCTTAAGAGCGATATATAGGGCACTCCAAATCAAATACGGAAACAACACCAACCGATAGCGCTTGCTCCAAAAGCGTGCCCATTGTGGCGGCCTATCAATCACAGAATATGTGAGCACGAATCCAGTAAGCGCCATGAAGGCCTCCCGGGTAAAGTGCAGCCAGTTTAATACGAGCCCAGCCGCAAAGGAACTACTACCGCCTGCTGTGTACCAAGTGGAATGCACGGCGACCACCGAAACAATAGTCACAGCCCGCACCAAATCCATTGATTTTACGTGGGGTTTTTTCACCGCAACACTCACGATAGCACCTCACTTTGCGCAATTTGCTGGGTTAGGATTCGCCGTTTCACTTTCCCTGTAGAACCGGTGGGCAAGGTCGAGACAGTAATCACCTGGCTAGGCACTTTGTGTCCAGCCAACATCTCTGCCGCAAATTTTTTCACGCGATTAGCCAATACTGCAGTAGATTCCCCCGTTTCCGCTACCACACAGGCGACTACTTCTTCGCCTAGTATTGGGTGAGGCGACCCTACCACAGTACAATCCACGATTCCTGGTATCCGCCTAATGACTTCCTCGACTTCCCTAGGAAAAACCTTTTCTCCTCCACGGTTGATCACTTCCCGCTGTCTTCCCTTAAGAAAGACAAACCCATCCTGATCTATGCTCCCCACATCACCCGTGCCGTACCAACCATCGTGCATTTTCTCCTGTGCCCACTTATTAGCACCCCAATGCGGATCAATCACCGATGGACCTTTGATTTCAATGACCCCCGTTTTACCCGGAGGCAAGACGGCACCATTGTCGTCACAAACCCGCAATTGAATTCCGCGGGGTTTCCCCACTGACCCCACCCGATTGTCCTGGACACCGTTGGCAGCCACTTGACTTGCAGCCTCCGACAAACCATACGTTTCTGTGATTTCCAATCCCCAGCGATGAAGCCACTTTTCTCGTACCACACTTGGCAACGCCATAGAGGCAGACCTAATTAAGCGGACCCTTCTTATGTCCTCCGGTTCTGTGGCATCTTGTGCGACTATCGCTAAAATCGACGGCACTGCGTTGATCCAAGTTGCCTTATATTTTTGGATATGGTCCCAAAATAAGGAACGCCGAAATCTCCGAGGAATCACTACCGTGCTGCCAGCTAAGAAACTAGCCAATACCGCCACTACTTCCGCGTTAATATGAAAGAGCGGCAGCGGAGAATATCCAACATCTTCGGTCATCAAACCATGTACGCCAGATACTTGTTCTGCCGTATGCAATAACGCCGATGTCTTAATAGCCACGGGTTTGGGCTCTCCGCTCGTACCAGAAGTCCACAGCACTACGCCGCCACCGGGGTATCGTTGCTCACGTGATCCCGGGGTCATCGCGACGGCCGTCCACGGCTTTAGCTGCCATTGCCCCTGATCCTGAGCCAGATACCATCGGGCACCAACCTGAGTAAACGCGGACGTCGCCTCAGCCCAAGGAGAATCACCAGCAATAGGCACGGGCACTGCGTTTAGGCTCAACAACGCAAACCATGCGGGAATAAATCCCATGGCAGACCGCACGGGGAGCCCCACCCGGTCTCCTTCGCGAACGCCTTTTTTCCGCAGTTGTTCGCCATACTGAACTACCCCCTGATGAAAATCCTTGTAGGAAGTACTGCAATTCGGTTGTTCTGGATCAATGAGGAAATGATGGTGGCCGAGCGCATTGGCTCTTTCTTCTAACAGGTCAAGCAGCATTGGTGTCACCTATCCTTTTTAGGAATTCGAGATCGCGTTCACTGAATTGGTCGCGCCGCCGATGATACGGGACGATATTCTACAGACTCCAGAATTTGGCCCTTAGTTTCGCGGCCTAGCCAAGCCACCGCAAGAGCCCCAAGCAAGGCGACTGCCGCCACAAAGTCAAAACTGACCGCAATGCCACCGTTTTCCAGCCATAGGGCCATTAAGTAAGGTGCCAAGGCACCTCCCAAAAATCGTGCCCAGCCTTCAGCGATCCCCACTCCGGTGGCACGGATAGGCGTAGGATATTGTTCTGCTGCGAAAACCTTCATCGCCGGATCCACGGCAACCCCAAAGAAAGCAAATGCCAGCCCAATGACAATCCATCCCGACAAACTATGGGCCAACGGAAAAGCCAACGCCGCAATGGCAGCAAGAAGAGAGAAGCCAACAATCACTGGTTTTCGACCCCATTTTTCCACTAACCAGGATTCCAGCCACTTGCCGGGAATTGACGCTGCCATAATCAAGGCGGCAAGCCTGTCAACCCACTGAGAGGGCACTCCTTCTTGATGCAGTATCGTTGGCATAAAAGTCATGATGGCGTAAAACATAAGCAAGATGGCGGGAAAACTAATCCATAGCATAATGCTGCGGTGAATAAGCCCACGACTGAGTATGTGCTTTCGCGGTTGAGAATCCGACGTGTGCTCAACTTCGCTCTCGATCACTGGGGCTTTACCTGTGGCCAGTTGTACAATCCCTTGCGCATCTCCGCTCTTACCATGTAGTTCTAGCCATCTGGGAGACTCGGGCAGGTGGCGCGCCAAAAGCCAGGCTAACAGCAGTCCCAAGCCTCCTGCCCAAAATAGCGGACGCCATCCAGATGCCGATCCCCATAAGGCAATGGTTACCGATGCTGCCAATGGTGCCAAAAAATAACCCACGGACAAAAACCCATCTAGGATCCCCGCTACCCGTCCACGGGCATGCTTCGGACTAAGTTCCGTCAATAGCGTGTAGGGCAGTGGAAACATTGCACCCAAACCTAATCCAGCCACAAATCGCAACACTACAAACCAGTGCCAGTTAGGAGACCAACCCGTGGCTAAGGTGATTAAGGAATACTCAGTTAGGGCAGCTAGCATCACTTTTTTTCGTCCCCAACGATCCGCTAAACGCCCTGCGGGTGCTACGCCCAACGCAACACCGAGCGTGCCTGAAGCCACAACGAGTCCGGTATCCGATGCAGTGAGATGCCAAATTTGGTGCAAAGGAACCAAAACAACCCCGATAAGCCCTATATCGTACGACTCCATCAACCACGCGGCGGCAGCCAAAATTAGCCACACCCACAATTGCCGATTCATTTTATTGTTATCCAACTGCGTCCAATCTAGCTTCTGCATTGCTCGACATCCCGCTTTCTGGTCATGTTATCGTAAGCCAGCATAAACGACCAACCTGTGCCGAGGCTGTGCAATGGCTGAATCTCTGCTAAACGTTGCCTTAAGGGTTGTTGAACCGGATATTCTTCAGAAAATCTTTGTCCGTTGTTTGGGATCAAACATTGCTTGGAGAGATAGCCGCAGTTTATTAGACCCGGTCAAATTTTGTCTTCACGACTGAATTGACCCAGTCAATTGGAGAGCCATGGGAGGCGTGGGGGTTTTTCGTAGGATCCCGAGCCGTTTTTGCAGACTAGGGGCATCCGGTCTTTTATAGTTTAACGGGGGCGCGAATCAGAGTGTGTTCGTCTAGCGTCTGCGGCGCCCCCTCAACTGCAAACGCATCCTCGAATAACGGTATCTCGGGCCAGCCATATCTTTTTACGGCAATCGCACTAATTGCTTACCCACATTTTCACCTCGAAACAGGCGGATCAGTGCTTGGGGGGTATTTTGCAATCCCTCCACGACATCTTCTAGCATCCGCAACTGCCCTTTTTGGTACCATTGCTGCAGCTGTTTTAAGGCGTCTCCAAATTGCGGGGCAAAGTCGCCTACGATGAAGCCGCGCGCAGTCGCCCTTCGGGTCAACAGTAGCGGCATCAGAGTTCGGGGTCCCAATTCCGGCTCGACCGAATTATACAAGGAAATTTGGCCACAAATGGCAATACGGGCAAAATCATTCAAGTAATTCACAACCCCATCGGTGATATTTCCTCCCACATTGTCAAAATATACATCGACGCCAGTGGGACAAATCTCGGCTAATTGTTCCCGAAGGTCTTGGGTCTTGTAATTAATCGTTCCATCAAATCCATATGTGTCTTGCAACAGTTGTGTTTTCGCGTCGCTTCCGGCAATTCCAATCACCTTGCAGCCAATTATTTTGGCAATTTGCCCTACTTGGGAACCCACAGCCCCAGCGGCACCGGATATCACCACAACGTCACCCGATTTGGCCTGTCCCACGTGAAGTAAGCCAAAATACGCGGTTAATCCCGTCATTCCCAGAACATGCAGCGCGGTGGTAGGCGGCATAGATTCATCCAATACTCGCACTCCCGCCCCTGATGTCACACAATAGTCGGCCCACGGCATTTGTCCAACAACCCAATCACCCGCGTTTATATTAGGGTCGCGACTTTGTTCCACTGTGCCGACACCACCCCCTACCATGACCGATCCCAAGTCAAACGGCGGCGCGTATGACCGTCCCAAATTCATGCGCCCCCGCATATACGGATCCACTGAAAGATATCGGATACGTACCAAAATATCCCCTGCCCCCAATGTCGGCAATTTCCGGGTCTCCATCCGAAAGCTATCTTCTTGGACCATCCCCACTGGCCTCTTAACAAAAAATATTTCTCGAGTTGCTGGTTCCACAACAATTCTCCTTATCATCAATTCGCATCGTTTTTCGGTTGCGTTCCAATAGGGCCAGGAATCTTAAGCGCTAACAGCTGTAGTTTAATCCCAATCATGATACACTATCCATAAATTACCTAAAGGAGTTATGTGCTATGAGTTTTTTCAAATCCCTACAGAACATGGTCGATGGTGGAGAACAACCGGCGACGATGCCTAATCACCAATGCAACGCTTGTCAAACCAGCATGGACTACCGCGGCCCGCATGCAATACGGACTGGAGGCATGAACCGTGGCTGGGGGGTAGCGGCCGACGTTCTCTTAGGTGCGCGGGATGAGGCCCTATTCGATCAAATGACAGAGCGCAACGTATTAGTTCATGTATTTGCTTGCCCCCACTGTGGTCGCATTGAAATGGTAAACGACCCCAAGCGAGGATTTTAGCGCCAGCAACAGAGCCTAGTTTTGGTTGTATAAACTAGGCTCTGTCATCACTGGTTAAGAAGGTCAGACACAATTATCCATTTAGCGCCAATGCCGCAAATGCCGCCGCACCATATTTTAACGATCGCTCATCCACCATTAGCCCAGCCGAGTGAAGACCCGTAGTAAAATGATCCCCCACTATACCCAGGTTTAATATGGCAGCCGGCACCCGCTCTGCAACGTACGCAAAGTCCTCAACCCCCAAAGTAGGCACCGCAATGTCCACAACATGCCCCGTGCCCAACTGTTCAGCCAAAATACCCTTGACCTTTCGGGTCCACGGCACATTGGCGACTGCAGGCGGATACCCGGTATCCACTACCAATTCTGCCGTAGCCCGATACATTGCGGCGACATGTTGAACTACTTCGCGCACCCGCGTAAGTACAGCTGTTCGCGTACTCGGCTGCAGAGTTCGAATGGTTCCCGTCATCTCAACACGATCGGCAATCACGTTTTCTCGATATCCGCCATGAATCGTGCCAATGCTGATAACACAAGAATCTAATGGATCTTGCTCTCTGCTCACCAACACTTGCAATGCCTGAATTATCGCTACGCTCACCATGATAGCATCCACACCAGTATGCGGCGCAGAACCATGCCCGCCTTTGCCCAATACCGTCAAGGTAAAGTCATCGCATCCTCCCATCGCTGGGCCTTCCTTGAGCCCTATCACTCCGGTCGGAAGATCATCGGTAATGTGGATCATCGCCGCATGGGTCACTCGGGGTGATTCCAAAATACCTGCCTCGATCATCGGCAATGCTCCGCCAGGACCCTCTTCCCCAGGTTGAAACATAAACACTATGGGTCGAGTTAACTCATGTTCGTGAATTTTAAGATATCGCGCCGCCCCCAACAACATCGCTGTATGGCAATCATGTCCGCAGGCGTGCATACAGCCAGCAACTTCGGATGCAAAAGGTAGTCCTGTGGTTTCCGTAATGGGTAGTGCATCCATATCCCCGCGCAACAGCAATGCATTGCCTTGACTTGGGCCAAGCCAAGCTTTCACTCCATTAGCAATCGGTCGCGAGTGCGGTATTCCCCAGTGGTCTAAAGCCTCTTCGACCAGGCCGCGGGTACGCACCGTATCCAATCCCAGTTCCGGAAAGCGGTGAATATTGCGCCGCATTTCAATCATCCAAGGCTCGATTTCTTTCCATTCCCTGTCATTAATAATCATGGAGAACCCCCGTCATCGTGAATTTGTTTAAGACCCTTAGTCGTCGACACGCACCCCAGGGGTTTCGACGGCAGGGTTGCCACGGAGCAAGCGACCGGAAAGACGCGTACCGCTCGTTATAAGCATTGCTTCAGCTTAATTCTCCAATTCTCGAAGCCTGCTTGTCAACAAAAGCTATCACATCCTAACGTTGCCATCATCGGTAGAAAATGAGTCTATCCGCCAAATTTACCCACGGACGAGTTGCGACTAACGGTACTTAGACCGATCTTAGCGATTGCATTGGGAATATTAGTTACCTTGCGGCGAACATGTAACGCTTGCAACACCGGAGGAAGGCCACAATAGTCACACGGAGTCCAGGCTGCTCACTGCCCCGAGTCTTGAGGCGTAAAGCTGTCAATTTTTCACAGTTTTACGTTATGTGACGCTACAATACCTCATGATTATGCACAGCCGTGTCAATCCAATTATCTGCCCATTGGTGAACGGCATCCATCACCACACGAAAAGCTTCTCCTTTGGGCGTTAGGGTGTAGGTGACTTGAACCGGTACCGTTGGTACGACCGTTCGGGTAACGATACCGGCAGTTTCCAATTCACGAAGCCGTTCAGCAAGCATGCGATCACTGACTTGCGGGATGCTGTCATGAATTTGCCCGAACCTTTTGGGGCCGGACAGTAAGACTTCCCAAATTAAACCCACCCATCGGCGCCCCAGTAATCCAAAAATAGCTTCGAACTTGGGACACAGCCGTTGTTCGTTCATATCAGTCCCTCCTTCGTTATTATACAGAAGCTATTGACAAATATAAAGAAACTAGCTAAATTTGTAATTAAGAAGTAGCTTCCGTTTCGGTAGTATCAGAATATGGTGCCCAGTTTATCGGTAATCATATCCCTGAGATATGTTAAGGAGGATCTTGCATGCCCGCTGTCACGCACCCTAATTGGTTGCAATTGCCCCGCATCGGACCGCCAATACCACAAGCTATAGATCGTCCTGTAGAAAGGCTAGTAACGGCCCCGAGTTTACTTGAAGGCGCTGGATTCCCTGTCAGAAGGCCCTTCCCGAGCCGTGAAATAGGCTTTCGCAATGCTGATCCTTTTCTGTTGCTAGATCACTTAGGCGCCGTTGAATATGCGCCCGGCGAAGCCAAAGGAGCTCCTTGGCACCCTCACCGGGGATTTGAAACCGTGACTTATATCATCGATGGTGTGATGCAGCACCGCGATTCCCAAGGCGGCGGGGGATTGATTACCAATGGCGATACCCAGTGGATGACCGCAGGGTCGGGAATTTTGCACGATGAGTTGCCTACCGAAGAATTGGTACGTACCGGAGGCCTGTTTCACGGAATCCAGCTCTGGGTAAATCTCCCCAGACGCTTAAAATGGACTCCGCCCCGTTACCAAAGTTTGGCGTCCCATCACGTCACTTTGGTTTCATCCGAGCACGGCGATGCGTTACTGCGGATTATTGCCGGAGAACTTGATGGCCATAAAGGACCTGGGGTGACATGGACGCCGGTGACTGTGGTTCATGCCACATTGAATCCCGGATCTCTTTTACAAGTTCCCTGGCCCCAACACTTTAATACCCTGATCTATGTGCTTTCAGGGGCCGGAACCGTAAGCTCGGCCGGCGTATTGATGCACGAGGGCCAGGGTGCACAAATGGGCTTCGGAGATATCATTACCATTGCCGCCAGCACAGAGCGTACTGGTCCCAGCGATACAATGGAAGTCCTCTTGCTAGGAGGTCGACCCATCGGAGAACCTATTGCCAGTTACGGACCGTTCGTCATGAACACCCATGCGGAAATTGTGCAAGCGTTCAATGACTATCAAGAAGGACGGATGGGAAACATTCCTGCACAAGAGTTTCATCCCGGTGGTTAGCGTTGGCTAATCACCTCTTGGATTATTGATGTCAATTTGTCCAAGGGAAGCCAACCATCATGGCTCCACAAGATTTGACCGGATGACGACGTGAGCGTTAGCCATGGCTGATCCTGCACCCCATAACCATCTGCTACTTGTCCAGTCGTGTCAATGGCCACAGGAAATCGTAACGGCGATGGCAATGTGGCCAAATATGATGTCAACGCATGCCCCGACGGTTCAGTTGGTGCCTCATCAACAGCAATCACGGAGGGCCAATTGTTTTTGTCGGCAATCGCTTGGTATTGATTGAACATCGTTAAATTAGCACTTAAATCGGACGTCTGCCGAACCCAGGTGGCAAAGAACACGAGGAGATGCGGATGTCCTGGTCCCAAGGATACTGACCTGCCAATGGTCGTAGGGAGCTGCATTGGGGTTTTTGGAGAAGTTCCCGGAATATAGCGATAGGAAATAGGTGGCAATCGTGGAGGATGGGGCAATAGATGGGCAATCGCTTGAGCTAAGACATGAGCCTGTTGGCCTATACTGGCATAAGCCATTTGCGAATCATAAATCTCCATTTCTTGTCCCTTTTGGTTAATTAAGTACACTGCAGGAGTATGGTCAATAGCTCCATGCACCACAGCCACGTAGATTCCGTAGGCCTTCCACACCGATTCCAATTGCTTGACGGATCCGGTAAGAAAATCCCAAGAAGTTAAAAGACCATGATCGACGGAATAGGCCTTAACATCAGCCACGGAGACCGCGTCCGGATTGGCGTCGACGCCCACTAACTGCACTTGCCCACCATCCGATCCCAACATCCGGACCGCTTGCACCAACGTCTCTGTCGTTATGGGACAGATCGTGGTGCATTCGCTGTCGGTAAATGCCAATACCACAACCTTTCCCCGAAATTGACGAAGCGATGTTGTCTGACCAAACTGATTTGTCAACGTAAAGTTGGGCGCTGGATGCCCTCCAAGAGAAGTTCCCGGATCAATATCAGGATTCGTGGCCAACGGGGAGAGATGAGACACAATGGCTTGTGATCCGGCCGCTTTTGAATGCATGCGGTATCCCGCCAGCATAGCCATTCCTACAACTAACAGCAATACAGGAATTGCGTAGAATAAAAATCGGCGCCGCATCAACTGACGACCTCCTTGAGAGAATGGCCGAAACACGTCATAGTATGACGCATTTACCTCATAGCATTCCAAGTCGTGGTTAATTCTTCGATAGTACCCGCGGCGTGGACCCGGTCAACGTTATTCCTCAATGTCTTTAGCGAGTGAGTGGTATAAGCAAAACCCGGGCGCGAATCCCACGGATTTCCCCAAATTAGTTGGCGGCATCGGCGCCGCACGGCAGATGCATAAACTGCTAGAGGCTCCGATTCGCCACTTTCAAAGCCATCGGTCAGGAGCAGCACATCCGTTCGCTGACTCAACCATCGAGAATATTGATGTATTGTCGTTGCCAGTGCATCAGTTATTCGTGTGCCGCCATGAATGTCATGAGCAGTCTCGTAGATAGCTGCTAAAGCGTCGAGACTGCCGAGGTGTCTCAACGGCTGAGTCACTCGTGTAATCCGGGTGCTAAAACTCAATATTTCAACCCGTCGCTGTTGATGAACCAATTCATGTAAAAACTGAAATATGGTAGGCGTGACACTTTCCATGGAGCGACTGGTGTCCCACAATATTAAAGTAAGCCGTTCGCGCCATACTCGACGTCGATGCCAAAGACGCATAATTTCGCCCTGGGCCAGGCCCTTGCGCAGTGTCTTCGAGGTGTTCCAATAACGACCGTGAGACGCGCTCTGCCTTCGATGACTGCGATATTGATGCACCGCCAATTTTTCCACATGGTGCAAGCCAGAAATGTCCTCTACAAGTCTCTGCGTGGCTACAGTCTCATCGCGGCTAGCACGGCCAGCATGAGAAAAGATCGTAGCCCGAGCGTTATGGGTCGAAGGCGCAGAATTCCCTCCCCACCAACTTACCTGCCTCGTGTGAGGATCGGGCGGTGCCAGACCCAACAACCAAGGAGATTCCTGCGGTAAGATCACATCAACTCCCGCCAGGGATCCAATAAACGCAGCAAATAGATAGGCCAATAAGTTTTTCTGCTCTACGGTGCGCACTAGACACGCGCCCACGATATCAAAAAATTGTACGAAGTTTTCAGGCTTTGCCAAAACCACCGCATTCATGACACGTTCCATATCCCGATAGCTAATGTCAAAACCATAAGCCCGCAATCCGCGAAAAAACAGCCACCAGTTATAAAGAACGGGTTCCATCTGCTAACCCTACATCCTTTAAGATTTGCTCCAGTTTCGATCCCAACGGGGTTTGCACGGCCGTTAGCCGTTCCAAATCCTCACGATATTTAATCAAACATCCTAACGTTTCTTCCACGACAGCCGGCGATAGCTTCGTCTTTGACAAAATTCCCACAGCTTTTGCCCAATCAAGGGTTTCTGCGATCCCTGGAGCTTTGTGAAGTGGCTCTTGGCGAAGCCGCTGCACCATATTCACTAACGTCATGGCTAAATCTTGAGGAAGATCCTGATATAGCCGAGTTACAATAGCTAGTTCGCGATCAAAGGTTGGATAGGGTAACCACTGATAGAGGCACCGACGTTTTAACGCCTCATGCACCTCGCGACTTCGGTTAGAGGTCAGAAATACCAAAGGATATTCTACTGCCCGGATAGTGCCAATTTCCGGAATTGTCACTTGGAACTCTGACAATACTTCTAGTAGGAATGCTTCGAACTCATCATCACTCCGGTCAATCTCATCAATTAACAGAACAGGAGCCGGACCTTTCGGCGAAATCGCCTGCAGCAATGGACGAGCAATCAAATAACGTTCGCTATAAAGCTCATCTTCAATTGCCGCATCAACAGTTCGCCCGGATGATTCCGCAAGCCGAACATGCATCAACTGTCGAGGGTAATTCCAGTCATAAAGCGCGCTTTCCCTGTCGATGCCCTCATAGCATTGCAGCCGTATGAGCGGCCGGTGCACAGCGTTGGCTACCGCAATAGCCAACGCTGTCTTTCCCACCCCCGGCTCGCCTTCCAAGTACAAAGGAAGATTCATCTTGGCACTTAAAAATACTGCCGTAGCCAGCGACGAGTCAGCTAAATATCCCGAACGCAGAAGATCCGCTACAACGTCCCCAGGGCCATTCCAATCAACTTGCATTCGTTAGTCTTTCCCCGCCATCGTTTGGTGCAATGCCCTGGAAACATAAACATTTACCAATTGCCGCTTGTACCCAGTGACGTCGTCCTCGACGGGTGCATGAACAGCTGCAAGCCGTGCCGCCTCCCCAATTGACGAGGCGTTCACACCTTGCTCAGTAAGATAGGCTTCGGCTTCAACAGCACGAAATGCCGTGGAGCCAATACCGGTTATAGCCATTTTGACAGAAGTGCCGCCATTCCCCACCCAACATGCTACCCCAATCACGGGATAACCGGAAGCCGGGTGGGGCCTTTTAAGATAAGTGCTTGCCGCATCCGATGGCATAGCAGGCACTTCCACTGCCATCAAAACTTCTCTAGCACCCAACGCAGTAACAAACGGTGCTACAAAAAATTCAGAGGCCGGAATCTTGCGTATGCCATCGGGACCGCTAACAACCATTTGTGCATCGAGTGCCAACACTGCGGCGGGCAAATCCGCAGCGCTATCAGCATGACAGAGACTACCGCCGATAGTTCCCCGATTCCGTACCTGAACGTCACCAATAACAGCGGCAGTCTTGCTTAGTAAAGGCGCCTCGGCTTGTATCACAGGGTTTTGCGCCACTTCAACATGCCGGGTCATGGCCCCCACCGTGACTACGCCATCGTGCACGGACACACCGTGCAATTCCGGGATCCCACTAATATCTACCACCATCTCGGGAGCTGCCAACCGTAATTTCATGAGTGGTAATAGGCTGTGCCCGCCCGCCAAGAGTTTAACCTCGGTTCCCTGTTGCAGCAAATCCGATGCCTCATTCACGGTGCTCGCACGGCGGAATTCAAACGGTGCAGTTAGCATGATTACCGTCCTCCTTGATTTTGCTGTATGGCCTGCCACACTTTTTCTGGGGTTAGCGGCATGGGCAGATCCCGAATCCCGAAGGGATGCAACGCATCCATCACAGCATTGACAATGGCTGGGGTTGAGGCGATCGCTCCGGTCTCTCCCACTCCCTTAACACCCAAGGGATTATGTGGTGACGGTGTTACGGTATGCGCAGTTTCAAAGCGGGGGAAAAATCGGGCTTTTGGCATCGCATAATCTAGCAGGGAGCCAGTCAGTAATTGACCCTCGGCATCATATTCCGCTCCTTCATAAAGGGCTTGGCCAATCCCCTGGACTAATCCTCCATGAATTTGTCCCTCGACAATCATCGGGTTGATGATATTCCCTATATCATCTACGGCAATGTATCGCATAAGATGGATATCGCCCGTGTCGGGATCCACGGATACCACTGCCACATGGGCCCCAAACGGATAAGTGAAGTTCTTCGGGTCATAAAACGCAGTACCTTCCAGCGCAGGTTCTACACCTTCCGGCAAGCTCCATGCCAAATAGGCATCCAACGTCACAGCTTGGAAACTGACCTGTCGATCCGGCACCCCGGAAACAGAAAACATCCCGTCTTCAAAAACTACGTCTGATTCCGACACTTCCAACTTATGGGCGGCAATCTTTTTCGCCTTTTCAATCACTTTTTGGGTGGCTAAATGAATCGCTCCGCCACCGACTGCAGTGGTTCGGGAACCGTATGTCCCCCACCCCATAGAAATACGTGCTGTGTCCCCATGAACGATTTCAATATCGTCCACCGGTATTCCCAATTCTTGCCCCACGATTTGCGCAAAAGTCGTTTCCTCTCCTTGCCCGTGCGGGGAGGCTCCGGTAAAGACGGTCACTTTCCCGGTAGGATGCACTCGGACGGTGGCACTTTCCCATAAGCCACCTTGAAATCCTACTGCGCCCGCAACTTCTGATGGGCCTAACCCACACATTTCTACATAGGTGCTCCATCCGATGCCAATATATTTGCCATCTTTACGTAAGGCAGCCTGTTCTTCGCGCAGTTTCGGATAATCTAACATATCCAGGGCAATTTTCAAGGTGCCCTGATAGTTCCCGCTATCATACTGTAAGCCAAAGGGATTGGTGTATGGGAACGCCTCAGCTTGCACCAAATTCTTTTCCCGAACGGCAACCGGATCCATTTGAATCTCCCGGGCATACAAATCCACCATGCGTTCAATAAGGTAGGTGGCCTCGGGCCTTCCCGCCCCCCGGTATGCATCCACCGGAGTGGTATTGGTCACAACACCGTACACATCCGCAGAAGCGTGCGGAATATTATATGCTCCGTTGATGATCAACCCAAATAAAATGGTGGGAACCCCAGGGCCGGCCGTCGAAAGGTACGCACCTAAATTGGAATACGCTTTCACGCGAATGGCTTGAATCTGTCCATCCCTGGTTCCCGCTAGTTCCACCTCTTGCACATGGTCGCGGCCATGGCTAGTAATCAGAAAATTTTCCTGACGGGTTTCTGTCCACTTTACGGGTCGATGCAATTTACGCGCCGCCCAAGAGGCAACCACTTCATCGGGATAACAGGCGATTTTACTGCCAAATCCTCCACCCACATCAATCGCTACCACACGCAACTTATGTTCGGGTATCCCTAAAATTCCTGACAGCAGAAATCGATGGATATGCGGATTTTGGGTCGTCACCCACACGGTCAACTCGTCAGTCGCGTTATTATATTGAGCCAGAGCAGCACGAGGTTCCATGGCATTAGGAATTAGGCGCTGTTGACGAAATTCGTGACGCACCACTACTTCCGCCTGCTGAAATACCGCGTCCAAATCAGGCCCGACGGTCCAATGGAAGGCAATGTTGTGATCAATTTCCTCATGCACTTGAGGGCGGCCGTCCTCCACTGCTTCCCGGGGATGGACCACGGCCTCGAGCGGTTGATATTGCACTTGAACCTGGTCCGCAGCGTCTTGTGCCTGGTACGGAGTTTCGGCAATGACCACAGCCACCGCGTCGCCCACATAACGGACGGTATCAAAAGCTAGTGCTGGATGAGGAGTCATCTTCAAATCTGAATTGGGTGGAATCCAGGCCGTCGGAATCAATCCTAATTCATCTTTGGTGTCTTGACCGGTAAACACGGCCAGCACCCCCGGCATCGCTTGGGCAGCTTGGGTGTCCACTGATAAGATTTTTGCGTGGGCATATGGGCTACGAACCATTTTCGCGTAAACCATTCCGGGTAGTGTCATATCATCCGTATATTGCCCGCGGCCCCGTATTAACCGAATGTCTTCGTGTCGTTTAAGCGCTTGACCCATAACTTGAGGCATAATCCCACTCCTTCAATAGACTTTGACTTGGGCACAGGATGTCTCCACCCTGACAAACCTTGATAGACTGTTAACCCACTTCTTCCGCACCGGAAGTCTCCGACGCCTCAGACATTAAAGCGGCGGCCTGCTGCACCGACCGGACAATGGTTTCGTATCCCGTGCATCGGCACACGACTCCATCGAGTCCCTCGCGAATTTCCTCTTCAGTGGGATGGGGATTTTGACTCAATAAGTATGCGGCCGTCATCATCGCACCCGGAGTGCAAAAACCGCACTGGAGCCCATGTTTGGCCCAAAATCCTTCTTGCACCGGATGCAGCCGAGTCCCTTCCAATCCCTCGATCGTAGTCACCGCCGATCCCTGCGCCTGCACCGCCAAGACCGTGCAAGACTTTACCGCCTCCCCATCAAGCAATACCGTGCAGGCCCCGCATTGGGAGGTATCACACCCCACGTGGGTTCCTGTCAACCCTAACTCTTCCCGCAAAAAATGCACCAACAGAACCCGGGGTTCAATACTGCGGGTTACTGATTGGCCATTTACTGTCATGGTAACCGTGGTCAACACTTCCGGCATTAAAGACCGCCTCCATCTCATCATTCACAATCATTTGATAATTACTCTAATCCCGATCCTATCACAAGTGGCTACCATCGGACAATCCTGGCAATAAAATCCAAACGCATTAGATAGGTATGATTGGATGCTCTATCATTTGCCAATGGTCATCGCGCCATTGTAAATATATTCCTGCCGTATTCTTCATATGGAGCCATTGCGCGGCATGCCACGGTGCATCCAGCATTGACAACACCACGGCTTTTAAGCAGTCGGAATGAGTGATCGCAACCACAAGCCCATTAACGTAACGTGACCGCACATCGTCTAAAAACGCTTGCATTCTTTGAGCTACGCTACTTAATGGTTCGCCACCATCCGGCGCCCCGAGTTCGGGATTTAATTTCCATTGCCGGTAGCGCTCGCCATCATTTGTTTCAATGTCACAGATCAGCATGCCATCCCAACGCCCCAAGGCTATTTCATGCAATCGCGCATCAATTTGCACTTCCATCCCAGGCCTAACAAATTCCCTGGCCGTCTGTTGAGTTCTCTGTAAAGGGCTGGCAAACACTGCCGCAATCGGTTTTTCCCTCCAAACCCGCGCAGCAAAGTTCGCCTCCTTATGTCCCTGAGACGTAAGCTGGGGATCCCCGCGATGGGAAACCAAGATACCTCGATAGTTCGCTTCACTCTCTGCGTGACGTACTAACAACACCTCAAACATCGGAACCCTCCATTCAATTAACATCCTGCTCCTCGCGTCATCGGAGTCCTGCATTGCACTTGCTTCTTAAAGCATGTGCCTAATAAACCCGGGAACGGCAGTAAATACACATCCAACCGGAGGCTTTACGGCACATTTTGGCAATTGGTATCAGAAAATTGAAAGTCCCCTATAACACTTTCTAATATTGCATAAAAACCCCAAGACTTTTCGACAACAGCAGTGCACAATAAGAATCGCTAATCCGTGCGAATCTTGTGTGACTTAAGGACTAACCGCATGAAAGTGGCTAGGCCCCCTCCAGCCTCGCCAGAACTATTCATGCGGGTGCAAGCTTCCCGGATTGTGTAGGATACTTAAATTGATCGCGGGATAGGTTGCGGACGGCCTGTCCCGTGTTTATTTTATTTAATTTAAGCCAATAAGGGGCTTCCATACCACTCGTGCCACATCTCGAATACTAGTCTATGGTAGCTTTCCGCGCAAAACCCTGTAGCAATCTCCCATCTTAATCCACATCACTGACTAGAGTTATGAGTCCTGTCGGCAAATTCACTCACCCAAAATTTCAGAAATGCAAGGCAAGAAGAGTATAATATACTCCATCAAACAGTCCGATTCTTCCTACCGGAGGTACGATATGAGTGACCCCATTCATCAACAAACTCTTTATGACTTGTTAAGACGTTCCGCCGTTCGTTACCCGCATAAACCCGCTTTGATCTACGAACACCGCCAGACCAGTTACCGTCAGTGGCTATCACGAGTACACAATACTGCCCAAGCATTTTTAGACAGCGGCTTAGTTCCGGGTCAAACCGTTGCCATTTACGCAAAAAATTCGGATCTGTATGCCACCGTGATTTTCGCCGCCGCCAAATCCGGCATTATTTTAGTGCCAATAAATTTTATGCTGACTGCTGAGGAGACCCGCTACATCCTAAACCACGCCGGCGTATCTGGTGTGATTGCCGGAAGCGAATTTCAAAATCTCCTTGACCAAGCCATTGAATCGTTGCCCCCAGAACAAATTCTTGCCATTGGCCATCGCAAATGGCTTTTAGACGACAACAGTCGGCACTCCTGGGACTCATTGCTGCCCATAGCTTTATCCGAAACAGAAGGTTCTCCCTCATCTACCACGGCGAACAACGGTGATGTGGCTCAGATTCTCTATACCTCGGGCACAGAATCGCGACCAAAAGGGGTCATGCTCACCCATCAAAATCTGATAGCAGAGTACGTGAGTGTAATTGTGGATGGAGGGTTGGAACCAGACGATATTTCCCTTCATGCCCTTCCGTTTTACCATAGCGCTCAGCAACATGTCTTTTTAGGCCCATATGTGTATCTGGGCGCAACCCATGTGATCATTTCAGTACCTAAACCCGAAGTCATCTTGCCGCTAATTCAGGAGCAGCATATCACACAATTTTTTGCTCCGCCAACCGTGTGGATTGGTCTTTTGCGCGACCCCAATTTTGACAAATATGACCTATCTTCCCTGAAAAAAGGGCACTACGGGGCTGCCATCATGCCCCGAGAAATATTACTGGAATTGCAGCATAAACTGCCCAACACCAAGTTTTGGAACTTTTATGGGCAAACCGAAGTCGCTCCTCTTGCCACCGTATTAAAACCTGATGACCAACTGAGAAAATTGGGTTCTGCCGGAAAGGCCAGCCTCAATGTGGAGACAATTCTACTGGATGATGAGAACTGTCCGGTCTCCACGGGCCAGGTAGGTGAAATCTGCCACCGGAGTCCCCATATCATGCCTGGCTATTGGCATGATCCGGAAAAGACTGCGGAGGCTTTCCGCGGGGACTGGTTCCACAGTGGCGACCTCGGCATCTTTGACGAAGAGGGCTATCTGACCGTAGTGGACCGTAAGAAAGACATGATTAAAACTGGCGGTGAAAACGTTTCTAGCCGCGAAGTGGAAGAGTTTCTGTATCAGCTTGATGGGATCTCTGAGGTGGCCGTCATCGGCGTCCCCGATCCCTATTGGATCGAGAGAATTGTGGCAATTGTGGTTCCTAAGCCGGGATCCACCCCCAGTCCAGAATACATCTTAGAGCGTTGCAAACAGCATCTCGCGCCATATAAGGTCCCTAAACAAATCCTGATGGCATCAAGTCTGCCCAAGAACCCCAGCGGAAAAATCCTCAAGCGAGAATTACGCCTGCAAATTCAAGAATAGTCCTTGTGGCGGTGCATCCCATGCTCAGCTATGAAAGGATGATAGTGAGACCATGATTCAAACGATCCAATATCACGACTGCATTGCCCTCGAACGGTTTACTGCCGCCAACGTCACCCAGTACGAAGTCGAACTGCCTAGTTTTCACGAGCCCCGCGAGCTCACCGTCACTATTTGTCTCACTTCAGACCGTCAAGTCCAATCGTTATTGTTTCCCTTAGACACCCTGGACCAAGATTTATCGGAGTTTGCCCGCCTGCGGTGGTTGACAGTCCCATCCACCCATTATCGACGCCGAGTTTCACCGGTATTTGATGTCATAGCGGGCTGTGGCGATGTCGATGTGGTCCTTTGCTATCCAGGCCCTCGGGTTGCTCCTTGGCGTGATCAGGCACTTGACCAAGCGCCATGGGTGCGCCCAACAACATGGGATCAGTTCGAACACTTTCGATCAACCCATCCGCCATCGAATATCAGTTTAATTCAATATGGGGTGAATGACTGGTTTGCTCGGTTTCCCACGGCGACAGACGACAGCTTCCTCAACGTTCTGCGTCAGGTAGAAGAATATGCAGCCATTGCCCGTTTTTACCGCATTGGAGTACAACGCCACCACGCGGACCCCGCATGCGTTCTCCCTTTACTGCGAAAGAATCACTTAACCCAATATGATGATTGGAGCGCCATTGCTGCCGAATTGCCCCTACTCACGACTCATTGGCTGGAGTCAATCCCATTGCCAGGACCCCGCCTAATGGCCCAAGACGCCACTACCCTCACAATCACCAGCCACACTCTATGGCCCCATCTGCCCCATGCATTGGTCTCCCTGATGGCTTATAGCACGGATCACGGAAGACTAGTACAACTCGACGCTTTATGGTGGATCCGGGATCCTGATGAGGATTTTTCGATGGAAGCAATGCCCTTACCCCCTGATTATATTGAGGACATTGTCTTAATCGAACCAGACGAGGCGCTATACCCTATCGTCGTGCAAAATCGACGACTGATTAGTCCTATTGAGCCCTCCTTTCCAGAGATCCTATAGCAAGGTACAGCCCGATCCCACTTCACAGCCAAGGCCCTGCCACCGCTTGGGCAGGGACAAACCGAAGTGCTTTCGGCGAGGCAGGGCCTTTAGTCCACAGTTTCAATTACGCTAGGGAACCCATGGGATCCCATGGCGCCAATTCTTTGGGTTCCTCGTCTAAAACAGCACGCAATGCGGCGTTTAAGTATTTCTTATCAACAACTACCTGATACATATACTCGTCGAACCATGACTGGCTCATGACATAAAAACCCTTGTTTCCAACTTCAGTTCCCCAGCTATTTTCTACCTTCCAGCGATTGGGAAAACCGTCAACCAGATTCACGCCGGTAAACACCATTGCATGGGTCATTTGGCTGTCTCCGTAATCCAAACGTTCCGCCTTGGTCATAGAAAACTCGACGTCCAATGCACGATTCAAATCAAATTGATCCGGGTCCAGGCTTCCCCGTTCACGATCTGCCATTTTTCCCACATCACACCCAAACCATACCGGTTCATTGTCCATTAGCTGAGCCTGAGCTAATGTCCGCAAGGTATCGATGTCCACGTTCAAGTACCTGACCGGCCGCCCTCCCACTACGTTGCCCAAATATTGTACCGTGTACATGTGTTGAAATGGCTTGTCGGCAGTCGGGGCGTTAATCACGCTGATAAAGTCATCCAAATTGCGATCGACGTATTTCTGGTAAAAAATTTGAGGAGTGAGAACTCCAGCACTATGATACTGATTGTTAACATCTCGATACTCAAAATCAAAGTGGGTTGGCGGTTCGCCAAGAAAATGACATGCCATTCGATAGAACTCCGCCATCATTGCTTCCTTATCATCGCGTAGTGTTGTTTCAGATTGGCCTGCATGAAATGCCTGACGCAATCGTGCGGCATTTTGTCGAAGTTTGGCCGTTAGCAATCGATTCATCATCATGGACTGACTGGAGTGAAAAGATTCCGGCATCGCAGTTTTAGGCAACACACCGTATTTTTTCACTAAATTAACAAACATATCCCATTGGCCGCCATCTTGCATCGGATTGGACAACAACCATGAAACCAGGCGGCCATCAGTGGGTTCGCTGAGGGTATCTAAAATGCTCTCCAGGAAATAATTGGCCTTCTCCACTTTATCCCAAAACATGAGGTAACTTTGGGACAGCTCAAACTCTTTTAAATTGAGTTTGCGAGCAATATCGACACGCAATACATTAAGTCCCGCAAACAGCCAGCAACGACCGCTCTGTTTTTGATTGGTCACGGGGCCGGTTTCAATTTCATGAGAAAAGGTATGAGACATCCGGTACGCCTTTTCGTGATCAATCGCTACTTGAGCAATTCCATTTTTCATGATGGCATTCATCACGGTCTTTTGTTCTGGCTTATCATGGAAGCTCTTCTGATAATGCGCCAACGTTTCCGCCGTTAGTGCCCGTGCTTCGCTAAGCTTTATCGCCACTTGGGTCATCCCCCTCATAGTTTCATAATATATTCATCATATTCCCTACTAAGAGCAAAATTTCCTGCGCATTTCCCTAACTTTGCGCAAGTTTTGGGGAAAATGCCTAGGACACACCAACCTCATTAGGCTGGCGTGTCCTAGGAGTATAAACCTTACTTGGTTGGTCCTACTGAGCCTTCGCCTCAGATTGCGCCTGGTTCAGCCTTTGCACCTGTTTACTCGCAGAAGTGGCAAAGTATACTACCAGCCCTAATACAATGATAGCAGCCGTAGCCAAAATGACCTCGTAATTAATGTACCAAGGCGCGGTAGGATTGGTGGGCCTGGCAAGGTTAATTATCATTCCGACACCATATATCAACGCTACCACATTAATCGGCCACACCCAACCGCGCAGGTTGAACAAGGCGTCGGCTTTGACCCCACGGCTTCGTGCAATCAGCGCCCCAAGCATAATCATCTGAAACGCCAAATAGATCCCCACAACAGCGAAACTTGTCAGAATCGATTCGAATTTAGCCGAAAAACTCAACAGCAGCGCGACCAATCCAGATAACCACAGCGCGTTTGTTGGCGTATGATATTTCGGCGAAACATGGCTCAGGAATTTGCTAAAGGGGATAACCCGATCGCGTGCGTAGGAATAAAACACGCGAGTAGCAGCCGCCTCGACGGCAGCGCCGCACGACAAAAAGGCAATAATCACCACCCATAAGAATATTTTGGCCGAAGTCG
The DNA here is from genome assembly GCA_003023695.1 of Sulfobacillus benefaciens. GTDB lineage: Bacteria > Bacillota > Sulfobacillia > Sulfobacillales > Sulfobacillaceae > Sulfobacillus_C > Sulfobacillus_C benefaciens_A. The sequence continues at coordinate 44,175 of PXYW01000003.1, forward strand.
CCCCAATGGTTGCAGTCAAAATATACGTAATAGGGTTTGGAGTCTTCGCTGCATTCATCGCCAACGCCATGTTGGGTGTGGCATGCAAAAAGGCAAAGACCGCAAACATGGTGGTGATGCCCCCAACCATTAACGCCCAAATCATCGCTTTGGGCACACGGCGGCGAGGATCGATAACCTCTTCCGCCACATCCGCCGCGGATTCAAATCCATAAAAGATAAACCCGGAAAACAGCAGTGCCAACAAAAATACCGGGAAGTAGCTGGCATGTCCTTGAACTCCCATGGTCGTGTTGACAATCGAGGCTGGTTGGTGGGGAAAGAAGAGCAATACCACACCGATGCCGAGAGTTCCGAGAATTTCCATGGCCACCCCAACATTGATAAGAATCGAAAGCCGGGTCACCCCTACCATATTGACCAGGGTTTGCACCACCACCATGACTAATGTAATCACGATGAGTTGACCTTGATTGCCCCCTAATCCCAGCGCAGACGCAATATAAGGCGCTCCTCCATAATCCACCGCAGTAATCGTTACCAATAAAGCCCAGCCATAAATCCATCCCACGAACCAGCCGTAACCGCCCCCCATGAGGCGCCGTGCCCATTGGTATAGGGCCCCTGCCAACGGATATTTTGCCGCCAGTTCGGAAAAGATCAGTACCACCATCAATTGGCCAATCACCACAATCGGGATGCCCCAAAAAAATGCCGGCCCACCGGTTTGCAATCCAAAAGCAAATAACGAATAAAAGCCCACCACAGGAGACAAATAGGTGAAAGCTACTCCGAAATTCGCAAAGAATTTCAAGGTGCGCTGTAGTTCTTGCTTATAGCCAAATTGTTCCAGGTGCTTTTGATCCGCATCAATTTGGTTCTGAAGATCTGCCATTAGGAGAACACTCCTTCCTCCACAAGTAATTAAAGGACCGCCAATGCTGAAGTTAAGGTCTCTGAGATGATGTCGATTTCGGATTCTTCAATTATTAGCGGAGGAGACAAGGTAATGACGTCCCCCACCGGCCGCACGATAATCCCGTGATCCAATAAATACCTGGCTATTGCAGCTGCCGCTTTGCCAGGGCCAGTACTTGACGCAAACAGTTCCACCCTCCCCAAAAGTCCGACACAATTGGCGTCTGCTACCAAGTTAGGGTATTGGTGCGCGATATTTTCCAGTTGAATTTGAAGATAATCCCCCATTTTTGCCGCCCGTGAAAGTAATTGCTCCTGTTCGATTACCGCGATGTTAGCTAACGCGGCTACGGCAGCCAATGGATGACCGCTATAGGTGTTGCCGTGCCTCAACTCAGGTCCTTCCTGAACCGACTGCAAAAACGCCTCCATCACATAGGGGGCAACCGCCGTAGCCCCAAGCGGCAGATATCCTGACGTGATGCCCTTGGCAAAGGTCATTAAATCAGGTTTAATTCCGTAATGGCGACTGCCTGTCCATTCCCCAAGGCGGCCAAATCCGGTCACTACTTCATCAGCTATAAAAAGGATCTCATACCGACGACAAATCTCTCGCACTTGGCGCAAATACTCAGGCGGCGGAATGATGACCCCCCCGGCTGCTTGAATAGGTTCGGCAATAAAGGCGGCTATGGTTTCCGGACCCTCAAACTGGATTATACGCTCGACTTCACGCGCACACGCTAAAGTACATGGAGTGCGTGAATCATGATAGGAACAGTGATTAACATAGGGCGCAGGGGCATGCCGCACTCCCGACAACAACGGTTCGAAGCCCTGTCGATTGGCTGTAATACCAGCGACAGACAAAGCTCCCATGGTAACACCATGGTATGCGTGCTGGCGTCCAATAAGTTTGTACTTTTGTGCCCTGCCAAGCACTTTCCAATATTGACGGCTAATTTTCAAGGCGGTTTCTACGGCCTCGGAACCATCATTGCTAAAAAATACGCTTCCTATCCCATCAGGTTCTAACAAATGCACCAATTTTTCTGCCAGCGTCAACGATGGCCGATTGGCGAACCCCCCAAAAGAAGAAAACCAACTTAATTTTTGCGCTTGTTGGGTTACGGCCTGGATAATTTCGGGACGTCCATACCCAATATTAGCCAACCACAAACCAGCGTGCGCGTCCAAATAACGACGGCCGGTTTCATCCCACACATAAATTCCTTCCGCTTTGTCAATGACTATGGGGCCGTTTGCAGTCAGAGAACTCATCTGGGTATATGGTCCCCAACGTTTAACAACACTCATGCGCGGGTCTCCTTTAAAAAATTTTATCCAAATCAGTGCGGGTTCAATAACACCTCCGCATACGGGAATGTTTGATATCACTTGCAGTAAAACAGATTCGTTGCCTCAGAGCCGTTCACACGAAATGGGAACGTAGGACTTTTATCGGAAATCATTACAATATTCTCGCAGCATTATGATAACTCCTTGATCCAAATGCACTGTTTTTTACCCAAAAATTGTGCAAGTCGCTTCTCCATGGGCAGGATAAGTAGGACCTACTGGCGAATACTTTAGTAAGTGAGGCGTTAACTGTGAGTACTGTGTCTCGATGTTTAGCATTGCCGGAATTGAAAGATGCCGTGGTATTGGCGGGAGAAGGCGGGTTGGCACGCATCGTGCGCATGGCGCATGTCGTCGACATCCCCGAGGTAGGTCCTTGGATTTGCCCTGAATTGTTGCTTTTGACTACTGGCCACGGGCGTGGTGAAGACGCCGATGAGTGGATCCAACTCATCGAGGAGCTGGACGAGCATCAGGTGGCCGGCGTACTGATTGCGTTTGGCCGCTATGTTAACCAATTGCCCGCATCAGTGTTGGAAGCAGCCGATAGATTAAATTTCCCCTTAATCCGGTTGCCATGGGCCTTGCCATTCATTCGTGTCAGCGAGGCGGTTCACCGCCTAATAATTGATGAGCAAGCAGAGGTGGTCACCAGCATTGAGCAAATTCAAACCCAAATGGCCCGTGCTGCGCTATCTGCTCGCACCATCTCTGACTTAATTGTCCGCCTATCACGACTTGCCCACCTTAAAATGGCCTTGCACGATGATGCCGAAATACTGGTCGCAGGCCCTGCCCATTTATCCGGCACCGTTAAGACAATCCCCGTCCCATTGGAGCGCGGAGTCCATTATTCCCTTCGTGTGGAAGACAACGGCATGACACCGTTAGCGGATTATGCAGCGTTAGTGCTAGGTTTGTTTTTGCTGCGCGAACAAGTTCGCGCACGCACCGAAGCTAAACTCCAAAGTTCATTGGTCAACACCCTGTTGCGGCACGAATCGTTGGAAGATCCAGAACTTGTAGAAAGAGCCCGCCTTTTAGGGTTCCATACTGAGTCACTCCATGCCTTATTAGCTCTGGGACTCCCCACACTGTCCCAAGAAAATGAATTGAGTCGCCAGTGGGTAGATAATGTATCGCGTGCGGAGCAACTGCTAGTGGCAGGACTGAAAGATTTTTCTCCCCTGATTACCACTCGACATAATTGTCTAGTGGCCATTTTAACACCACCGGCCGCCAAAGATGTCGATCGCTGCAATCAGGGCTTAGCCAAATTTTTTCGCGACTTTCCCCAAAGCTCAGGCATTTTGACCGATCCTATTGCCACCACCGAATTAGCCGCCATGTATGACGTCGTAGAAAATTTGTTGCCCCTTGCACCAAAAGGTCGGGTACACCCCCTATCGCGACTAATCTTTCCGCAAATTATTGCATCGCTGCCGGGCGACTTAATGGAATCCTATTGGGCTGCCACATGGGGCCGATTGTCTTCCGCGTCGCTACAGGAATCCTTAGCCATGCTGGCGCAGCATCATGGCCATATCCAGGAAGCCGCCCAGCAACTGGGCATTCACCGCAACACTTTGCGCCACCGGATTGAACAAATTGAACAAATCTTAAAACGGCCGCTGACACCGGAATTCCTCAACGAGTTAACCTTATCGTGGATCTGGAGCCAAACCCGAATCAGCGGTAAAACCAGGATCTAATCATACGACCTGACGATGATCCTGGGGAGGACGGGTAAACAAGGATCCAATCCAAGAAAACACTATCCCCATGACAAGCCCTACCAAAATGCCAACAACAAACATCGCAATTCTCGCACCCAAAGACGTCGAGATTGCAACCATATGATGAATTTCTGCTGGTGACAGTGACGGCACTTCCTTGTGTAACGCCTGGCTCAATTGCACAGAAGAGGGGGTTTTCACGATATTGGCGATGCCGGATAAAAATGCATAAATTAATCCCATAACCACGCCAACCCCCACCGGACGCAAGGATGCTCGCTTGGCCCTAATGCCGGCCGTTATCACTAATGCAATCATTGCCAAATCCAGGATCTCGCTGATAAGTGACGCCGCTGTAGTCCCGAGCACCAAATGTGCCATGAGTGCAATGCATCCAGCGGCCGCTGCCAGACCATACCACTGTTTCAGTGTAAGCCCTCCATTCTAACGAGTTGTTTCACCTCTTTTAATTATACCTAAGCAGCTCCTAGTCGTTTCTTCTCTATAGGCTGCGCGTCTAATATTTCGGTGTTGGTTTTGCTCCAGATTAATCTCCGCCTGCATGGGCACTGGGAACAGTTCGGGGTCGTGACATATCATATTTGCCCATTATTGTGGGAAACAGAATAGCATATCCCAATTGGAGACCGGAGGCCACCAAAAACGGCCATACCAAAGAGCCCATGCCAATAAGCCACCCTCCCAACGCTGGTCCCAAAGCCGCCGGAATACTCCAGGAAACCGCATTCAAGCTGCTGGCCAAACCTCGTCGTTGATCTCGCACCAATCCCACACTAAACGCCTGACGTGCTCCTACGGAGCCCCGATTGACAATCGAACGGACCACATACAAAACTGCAGCAAATGAAAACCCAGGCATAAACGGGATAGCTACCAATAACAAAACGCCTAAGAGCCGAGGTACCACAATGGAACGAATTAGCCCAAACCTCTCGGACACCTTCCCCACGATCAGCGAAGAAATGCCGGTCAAGAAAAATGTCAGTGCATAAACTGGACCAATGGCCCCTGGTCCCACTCCAAATTTCAAGTTAAACCAATAGGGCAACAATGGCGCTACCAGCCCGACTCCTAGCGAATTCACCATGTTGACCACCGCTAGCCAAGCCAGGGCAAGATTTTCTCTTCGGGTGACTCGCGCCTCTTCTTGTGCCTGGTGGGGAGATGTTGTTTGTTTTTCAGAGGTTTTGGCCGGCGGTGTTTCGTGCAAGACCCAGATTTGCAACAGATTGATGATTGCGATTAAAAGGTTTAAGCCAAATAACGGCAAATACGCTGCTGGCCCTGAAATTCCAGGCAACAAGTGAGGCAATACGGCAGCCAGCAAGGAGCCAATCCCCATTCCCCAAAACTGCAAACCCGCGTTAAAGCTAAATACATTGCCGCGTCTCGCGCTAGGAATGGACTGTGCCAGCCAGGCTTGTTCGGCTGGCGCAAATGGTCCAGATGCCCCATTGGCCCCCCGTCCAAAACCGAAGAGAGCAGCGGTCAAGACCAGGACCCAAGCATGGGGAAATAAAATAATGGACAAGGTGCCCAGCATCAAACCTAATTCATAAATCAATAAAAACACACGACGACCGACGCGATCGCTAGCAACGCCGACCAAAAGGCTTAAGACAGCACCTGACAATCCTCCCGCCATTAACAACAAGCCCACTTCCGGGGCAGTCCAGTGACGAATTTTCAAATAAAGAGTAAAATCAACTCCCAGTGCCCCTTGTGCTATGCTGCGCAAAAATCTTGCCGCGATTAATTGTCGGGCAACCGGATCCAGTGATTTCCATCCAGCGATGGTATACGGAGCAGGATATTGGCCCATTAATCGGTCATCTTCTTTCCATGCCAGTCATCGAACAATGTCTTCAGTAGAGTCTCTAAAGTTTCCCGCTGCTCAGCCGACAATAAGGTCATTACCTCATCGACCCTCTGGGCAAAGAGAAGTAGAGAACGTCTTAGCGTGTCGCTTCCGACTTCGGTGATCGTCACTCGTACGATGCGTTGGTCTTTTTCAGGACTATAACGGGTAACAAATCCCCGCGCCTGCAACTTGTCAATCATTTGGGTTACGCCTGGCGACGAAATATGTAGCCTTTCGGCCAGTTCGGACACCGTGGGCGCGCTCCCCCTTAATTTCATCATGAGCCGCAATTGCGGACGCGACAACTCGCCATAAATGCCTCCTAAGGCATCCTGCAAAGCAATTAGGTATTCTACCATAGCGGAAGAGACTTCCATTTCAAAACCGCCTCCCAGATACACTCTTCCAATGATGGTATCATACATTATTAAAGTAAGTTAGTGAATTAATCAGCTATCGTCTACGTTAATTTCCGCGCAGTTTTAAGGATGTCCGTTATCGACTTCCTACCTCGGTGGCAGCCGCCACTGCTAAACCAGCTACAAAGGCACTGGCTTCTCCGACCAACAGACTGGGCTGAAACCCGGAAAACACTGCATTCATCACCAACAGCAGCAAAGCCCACTGCATAGCGCCCCGCTGATTAATTCTTGACATTAAGTAGACATAGGCTCCAGCCAGGCCAAACGCGGCATACCCAGCACTTGCGTTGCTGCCCATAAAATTTGTCACCAGCCCACCTACGATACCGCCGCCGAAAAATATAAGCAAATAAATCACTGGCTTAGCGACGGACTCAACGGCCGGACCCACTATCCACACAAAGAGACCAGAAAACAGCAATCCTAACAATCCGCTAGGCAGTACGGTGGCAACCAGAATACTTAACCAGCGTCCGCCAGGCAAAATCGCAATTTCCAATAATGCGCTTGGCAGAATCAGTTCGATTAACCATCCTACCACCATTAAACCAATCAGCGTGATGGTAATCGGGCTTCCTTGATGCCAACCACCTCGCATCCGCCGGTCTCTTTGCAGCATTTGGCGGCGTTGTTGACGCCAAAATTTTTTGGTTTCGCGGTCCATACTTCACCCCCACATCAGTGTATCGAACTGCCCCCATTGAACTCAACCGTTGATTAGCACAAAATCCACCTTTCATCACGAGTATGGTACCCTTAACAAGATGATTGGACCGTCCGCAAGGATCGCCCGAGCATAACCTGCCTTTTTACAGAGTCCTGAGTTCTGCGATACTCTATCCGAGAAAGGAGACGATATAATGACCGAATGGCATGCTCACCGGCATCATCAGATAATGCGGGATGAAATAAGCATAAATCCATTATTTGCGCGTAATGGAGAAGATGTGGTACCCCGATTCACATTGGCCGATCACGGCTTATTGCCCGAGACAGCTTATCAGATAGTCCATGACGAAATGGCCTTAGATGGGAACGCACGCCTTAATTTAGCCACGTTTGTAGGCACCTGGATGGAACCACAAGCGCGATTACTCTATTCTGAAGCAGCGGATAAAAACATGATCGACAAGGATGAATATCCTCAAACCGCTGCCATAGAAGATCGTTGCATTCATATTCTGGCAGATTTGTGGCATGCTCCAAATGCCCATAACGCCATAGGGGTTTCAACCACCGGATCCTCGGAAGCGTGCATGCTGGGTGGATTGGCATTAAAGCGTCGGTGGCAAACAGCGCGAAGACAGGCTCATCAGCCGTACGACAGACCCAATATCGTCTTTAGTTCCGCAGTTCAGGTAGTATGGGAAAAATTTGCCAACTACTTTGAAGTTGAACCTCGCTATGTAAACATTACGCTTGATAAACCGTATCTGTCGCCTGAGGGAGTCCTAGATGCGGTTGACGAAAACACTATAGCTGTGGTGCCTATTTTAGGCGCAACTTATACGGGAATTTACGAGCCGGTGGCTGCTATCGCCCAAGCATTGGACGAATTGGAACGACAGACCGGGCTGGACATCCCTATCCATGTGGATGCGGCTTCCGGAGGATTCGTTGCCCCATTTTTACAACCTGATTTAGTGTGGGATTTTCGATTGCCGCGAGTGCAATCCATCAACACTTCAGGTCATAAATATGGATTGGTCTATCCAGGACTCGGTTGGGTTTTGTGGCGCGAAAAATCCAGTCTGCCACAAGACCTGGTCTTTGAGGTCTCGTATTTGGGTGGGAATATGCCCACTTTTGGACTGAACTTTTCCCGCCCCGGCGGTCAAGTCCTGCTACAGTACTATAACTTCCTAAGGCTAGGACGTCAGGGATACTACCAAGTGCAAAAGACCTGTCAGGATGTGGCGCATTTCCTGGCTCATAAAATTGGCGACATGCCAATGTTTGAACTTCTCACCGATGGTTCCGACATTCCCGTTTTTGCTTGGCGCCTAGTACCCGGAGCCGAACGCAAGTGGGATCTACACACGTTGTCGCATATGCTTCGAGAGCGAGGATGGCAAGTTCCAGCATACCCTTTGCCCGCATCCCTGGAGGATATCACGATTATGCGCGTGGTGGTCCGCAATAGCTTTTCCATGGATTTGGCCCATTTGTTTCTCGATGATTTACAGCGGTCGGTTGCCGCACTAGAAGACTTGTCCCATCCGTATCCCGCATCATCGTCTAGATCCCACCATTTCCACCATTAATGGGAAACAACCCGTCATCCGAGCCGCCCTCCGAGCGGCTCGGCAACGCGTTGGTGAATTTCCAGTGATTACTGCCGCGAGTCGATAAATTGCTTCAACTGGGGCAGAACTCGTTGGACCGCTTGATATCCATGGTCTATCAACATCGCATAATCGTTAAATCCAAAAAATGGCACATGTTGCGTCATAGGGGCAATGGAAAACACATTCGCATCAGAAGCGCGCAATTCCGATAAGGTTTGCGTAGCATAATCTTCCGACCGGGATAAAATCTCTTCAATACCTACTTGGTTAGCGTTCACAGTAGGCGGAACCGCCACGTTCACTGCCACTACCGGTCCGTGAAAGAGAGCCTTGGCCCAATCCACGGGCAAAGTATCAGCTGTGCCGCCATCCACCAACACTCGATTATTCCATCTCGGTGCATCAAATAATCCGGGCAAGGCCATTGTCGCCCCTAAAGCTAGATTAAGAGACACCCTGTGGTATACTTCCCACCGCCCCCTCAACGGGGCCACCCTAGGTATATTGGTAAAGGCGATAGCCCGCATACTGACCAGATCCACTGAGGTCACCACCGTGGGCACCAAAAAATCTTCCGTGGTACTAGCCAATGGTGCTAAATTAAGTAATTCCGATAAGAATTGTGATGGGTTTATTAGTCCCGTTGCCCTTGTCGGATTCCAAGGCCAAAGTTCAGCAAATAGTTCGCTATTGATGTGAAAATACCGCTCGGGATGCGCAGTAATTAGGGCTCCTGCTGCCTCCAGATCCGAAGCCGTAACTCCCAGCGCATAAAGACCCGCCACCAACCCTCCCGCAGATGTACCGGCTAATGCTACTGGACGAAGTCCTGCATTCTCCAAGGCTTTTAACACACCAATATGGGCTGCCCCTAACAATCCACCCCCGGAAAGAGCCAACGAAAACCCCATTTCTACACACCTCCCGGTATTTTCCTCCCATCCTTATTTTATATTCCGTGGCCCCTCCTACTGTTCCGGAACCAGGATTAATACTGCATCTTGATCGTCAATAACGGGATCGTGTTCTACGCCAACCAATACAGATCCATCATGAACCAGCCCTAACAAGACGCCGGGATAGTTTTTCCGCACTTGACTCAATGGCTGACCGGCCCACTCCGGTTGAATGGGACGTTCACGCAACTGATAGCGGTCGGTGCCTATCAACCCTAACAGCAAGTCCGCGGCATGTGGCGTCTCAAGACTTTTAGCCAACGTACGGCCCATTAAATCATCGGCGGAAATGGTATGACGAATCCCTAGATCTTGCAACGCACCTGCAACTTTTGTCGATTGCACCATAGCCATTTGGGGCAAATTCGGTGCGGCATGTTTTACTAACACTGCCGTCATCAAAATATCGCCGTCGGAACTGCCAGCTATTAGTGCCTGGCGGGCCCTTTCCGGATGGGATTTCTTAACTGTTTCGACCTTGGTCGGGTCGCCTACCATGAGATGAATCCTGGCAGGCACACGGGCCGGATCAACATCGGCCACTAATACCACTTCTTGCTCTTCGTCTACCAATTCGTTTAACAAGTGGGCCACGGTGTCGTTAAACCCGTACACCACCAGGAAGTCTTTAACATTAAGACGGTGCTCCATTCCCAATACCCTCCTGAGTTGAATTGATGCTAAAGCTGCTGCCCATGCTGCAAACACTGCACCCACTAGCGGGATCGTGGTCAGCATCACCCCCATCGCCACAATTCGCCCGATGGTGTTGTGGGGAGTCACATCTCCATATCCGACTGTGGTTGCAGTGGTAATTGCCCAGTATAGTCCGGTAAAGAAGCGAACTCCCTGGGTCCAGGCAAACAAGATCGCCCCTAGTATCATGGTCACCAGCGACAAGATAATCAGAAAGAGGATCTGGTGCCTTCGCACCCTTTTCCATAACAGGCTAATTAATAGAGTCACAGTGGTCTCCGTTGGAAATGGTATTGATCAATATCGGTTACAGGTTGATAGCCAACTTGTTGGTATATATGATTTGACGTAGGATTCGCCAGGTCGGTAAACAGGAACACCCGTTGATATCCCCAATCCAACAATTGTTGTGACACCCGCCGCACCAAATCAGACGCATACCCTCGCCCGCGATAGGGTGGCGGTGTATAAACCGGAGCTATACGAATGCCATGAGGCGTTGGTCCGCTATAGCCCACTATGCAACACGGATTTCCAGATTCCTCGAGCACCATAAATCCCGCGCTCCGCCATTCGCCTGCCAATCGAACTGTAACACTGCGATGGGCAAAGTCGCGAGGATCTGTCACCTCTCCCATCGCCTCTGCCGTAAAGTCCACCATCCAAGACAGCAACCAGGAGTAATCTTCCGGTACCGCTTGACGTATCTGTTCGGGACCCGAAGATCCCGGCAGCACATCCGTCAACTGGTAAATACGCTCCGAGACTTCGCGGGTGACCGCATCCCCGGACAACGATGCCCAAATTCTAGCGAACTCGGCTGCCGGGCGTATAGGCCCTATAACACCTACCAGCCCCGGGTACAGGCTAAAAACATCTTGGACCAAGCACTTAACCGCTTCTTCTAACCCAATCTTGGACAATATTAGGGGCCTCCCTGCCATCCCTAGCGCCGCACCATGAATCTTTCCTTGTTGATTGGCAACCGCACCCAGATAGACTAAGTCTCCTGGACGCGGATTCCGAGCCTCCGATTCCAAGAGCCCTAACATTAAATTGTGGGTAGCCTCATCGTTCATTAAGAACTCACGAACGTCGGAAAACAAGGTCGTTGGCGATAGAGACCGCATCATTCGAAACTGCTCCATCCTCTATTCACCTTCTTTGGGGTGGCATTTCCGCTACTGTTCTCATTCTACCTAACCGCAGAAGTAAAGCGCCATACCTATGAAATCACCCCTAGTGTGCGATTGGCACCAACGTATTAAGCCTCTACGGTAACACTGTGGAATTCGTCCATCACGATGATGTCGGAAAGCAAGGACAAACAATGGAAACTGCATCTCTTTGGGGACAAGTCGCAGAAGCAACGCGCCAACTGCTAAATGCGGGATGGGTGCAAATTACCCATTTTGAAGAAACCGAACCCCTGATCACCATTAAAGGGGTATCTTATTTTGTTCCCCCAGAATTGAATCGTTTAATGACCGTCACCCAAACTCTGGTTTCTCCCTTAGATCCTTTTCACCGCGCCCATCAACCTACCGTAAACCGGGTGATGCGCCAACTATATCTCGAAGGACAAACGGTATGCGCCCCTTTAGAAGATTTTCTCTGTGACATTTTGTCCCCAGAATTGTGCCAGTCTCTAGCCTATTATGCAAATCTTCGCCTCGTTTGTGCTACGCCCCTTTGGTATCGGGGAAGAGTGTCGGGCGCACTAATCGCCTATGGAATGTCTGATCCCAACGGCCCAGCACTACAATTGTTAGCGCAATTGGCTTCTTTAATTTGGTTTCAAGAACAAGCTCAAGGAAACACCCAGGGAGAATTGGAGGCACTACAACGAGCAGCGTTGGAATGGATAGCCCTTTCCTCCCACCATCGCCATGAACTAGCGGACATTTTAGCAAGCCAAATCCAAACGCGTCTCATTGCCCTGATGTGGAGATTGGATGATGTGCTCGATGGATTAACCCCTGACGAATCATGGATCCCCACTTTATCCCAAATTCGCGAACAATTGTCGCAAACCGCATACCAGGACATCGCAAATATGAGTCACGCAATGTATCCCCCAACATTGCAGCTAGGATTAATAGCCGCGCTCTCCACGTTGTTGGCAGAGCATTCCACCTGCAACGCCACTTTGGCAGCAGACGATGTTGTGCACAACTGGGACTATCCCACGAACAACCGTATTCCTTTCTCGGTCCGTCTCGCCATGTATCAAATTGTCGAAGACTACTTAAAAATAATGGAGGAAGAGGGAATCGTCTCGCAAACCCAACTCAAGTTATCCGCCCTCGGCAATACCTTGTGCTTAAATGTCACAGTGCAAGATCCGCTCCCCAGTCTGGCTCCGTTCCCCCGCAAGCTCGCCGAACAACAGATCAAACTGCTAAGCGGCCAAGTGTTTTGGGCCGAGGATGGCCATCGTATGGCCATCGTGCTTCCAATCCTAGCTCCATCGATAAATCTATCCCGCTCGCCCGGATAAATATGGTAAAAGTTTTCGTCCAAGTGTATGGGATTTCCTCATGATGGCATAGGCTTCGACATTATCACTGCGCCAAATTGTCGCAATATACAGGTTCGTGACGCACGATTCCTTCGCCGTCGTCACTGTCGATGCAGGAATTTTTATGGATTTAGGCGAATTGGCTGCTGACAAATTAAGTAAAATCCCATGAAAAAACTTATAGGGCGACGATTAATAAGGAGAAAATATCTCATGAATATACATCCGCCGGTACTTAAGGATTTTATCGAGCGCATTCGCCACGAGACTAAATGGGCCTGGATTCAATATCTACGAGTCTCCCTAGTATCTTTTGATGTGATTGAATGTAGCCACAATCCTGCTGATGCTGCTGCAGCAGAGGCACTTTGCCAAGTGGTAGCTCTCTGCCACCAGACCGCGAAGAACGGGGAAATCAATGCAAACTCAATCTACCGCAAGGGGCCGCTGTTAAATCGGCACTGGACCGACTTTACAGAATCCGATATAAAAATAGGCATACCTCCAAGGTGGCCATATCTTAGCCTCTATCCGGTCAAATACGACACTGTATATTATGGTTCCTTACTTATTCATCACGAAGAACTTCTCTCAGAACATTCAGAACAACTATTATCCGCTTATGCTCACGAGGCGGCAGCCCTCGAACGGGTTTCCGATCTTGAACAACGTGTGCAGGATCAAGGATGGAAGCTACACGATGCCATTATAGAATTGGCGCATGCACATGATACAGCAGCAGAATCCGTAGCTGACCACTTACACGGCAAAGTGCAAAGCTACTTACTGGTTGCATCGCATCAGCTGCAGCAGTGTCAAGATTTGCTTAGGTCACAACCCACCGAGATAATGGATATTTTGCAAAACACCATGGATCTTCTCGATACCGTCCGTGATCAGCATATACGGCAATTAAGTCACCAACTCCATCCGGCATTTATCCGACTTGGGCTGACTCCCGCATTAGAACATCTGATTCGACGCTACCATTCTGTCTTGAATCTCCAACTTCGAATCGATGCCACGGTACGCCGATGGGACCAATTGATTGATAGTCCGCTGCCACCAGCTACACGACTAGCCACCTACCGCATTGTGGAAGAGGCTCTGAATAACGTAATACAGCACGCCCAGGCCAATAGCGTCCAAGTCCGAGTATTGGTTGAAGACGGTCAATGGTTGGTCGTCCATATAGAAGACAACGGCAATGGCCGCCAATCCCACTCATTGAAGGAACATTTGGGTACATTAACGATGAGAGCTCGAGCGGAAGAATTAGGGGGCACACTGAAATGGACACCGGTGTCACCACAGGGCACTCGGATAACCTGCATTCTACCCATCGCGGTTTCCACTGGCCTATTAAAAACCATTTAGTGGCTCAGCGCCACACCAGTCGCGTAAAATTGACACTGTAATCTGTGGCTTTAAAATAAACGGAAGTGCCATTTTAGCCACGAAAGGCCCTATTTCAGGATCTGTTCCCATGATGAGTACTCTGGGTCGGAATGAAGAATTCCTTGCGCCGTCTCGAAAGCTCTCATAAAGCATTTTGTCTAATAAATTAACGTCGCATAAGACCAAGTTAGGTTGCAAATCGCGAACTAACGCCACACCGGCGACGCTAGCTGAAGCAGATCCTACTAATTTCACGCTGTTTAGAGCAGACACCAGGTGGATTAACCACTTCAAATATAGTTCATCGCGTTCTAAGATCACTAGGGATCGCAGTAATTCCGGATCCGCCACCACTTTCCTCCCCTTCCCCTTTGTAATTATTCGAGGGGCAAAGGCGATCTCCTTGTTTCCCCTGCCAATCTTTTGTGCTCTGATGCTTTAGTGCGTACATGTTTTAGAATATAATCTCGAACCATGAGAGATACGACCAGCGGAAGGGTATCATGCCGTCAAGACGAACCACATATTCCAACCTTGGCCAAAAATTGCCGACGAATATAACTTGGACTCACAAACCGAAATTGCCAACCTTAAATTGCTCATCGCCTCTCATGTTTCGCAGGTTCCAAATATCAGCGGACCAAATTTTGAAATTTTATTTGGCCGTGGTGGAGGCCATGCTAGCCGATTTGCCGTTGGGTGCCGCGCTGAATCAAACGCGAGTGCCGGATGCTCCGCATCCGGAAATCTCTCATCGGAAGGTTGCCGCGTCCTATATTGGTCTCCTGTCGCAGGACGTGTTTTTCGGCTCTTTTGACGGCCAGAAAAGCGGTTAGAGGTTACTTCGCCTTGAAAGTCGTGCCATCTCGACCACTATTGCTTGGTCTCGTAGTTATGTTATTTCTCGTGGCCGCTCTGTTCGCCCTAGGTAGCGGGTTATATGAATGGATTATTGGTGCGGTGTTTTTTTCAGCGGAATTGCCATCGGATTATTCAATGCAATGTGGCACGCTTCTGTGCAAGCATTTACACCGGTTGGGAAGTTGTCCCGGGTCAGTGCGCTTGACTGGTTATTGTCGTCAGCCACGCCTGCTTTTGGTTGGAAGTAGTCGCACTTGCTGTTGCCTAAGCCATGTTTCTCTTGAGCAAGCCCATGCGGGAACTTAACGAATAAGGGAAATGTAGCATGAAAGCCATGGGAATTAATATCAAAGTATCGGGAACGAAGCTCATTCCTAGAGACGACTATTTTCGCATCCGGCAAACAGAACCAGACCTCAACATTATGGCTGAGTTGCACATGGTAGATGACACCTAGTCTGGGTGGGCACTTTGCGTTACTATTTAAACTGCAGATTGGCAGCTATTGACATGCGGAACCTGCGATGTTTCGCTTAATTTCGTGTGTTAGAGTGCCCGGTTCCCACCAGCTAATCAATTTCCAAGCGTTTCCCTTACAGGTCGCCGCCGTGGATTTAACAGCAAGGATAGAAACACAAGATACGAGACGGCTACGTCGATAATTGCCAAAAGGGGATGTCGTGCAATAGCCGAGTCATACACTCCGTGAAATATGGCTGCCAGCAACAAAAGGCCAATGCCTACCCGCCATCCGCGAAAACCGTGTGACGCTACCCAGCCGAATCCCCAAGAGGCGATCCCTGCCCAAATTGCATGTAAAAACGGAGTGTATAATGCCCTCGTCAACGCGGTAAATGTTCCTAATCCAAAGGCATGCCGCATCACCTCAAATGCGATACCTCGTTCCACATAGGATATATTTTCCACCGCAGAAAAACCCAGCCCCGATGACACCCCGAGCATCATATAGGTTAAAGGGGACCATACCACACCGCGAATCCTTTGCCAGCCTAGAACCACCAACACGATAATTTGCTTACAAAATTCCTCGGTAAGGCCAACGAACGCGATATAGGCAGGAGTTGCCACGGCAAGTGAGGATGCGTTAAGAAACTTGGAACCTCCGTGAGCGTACCAAAAAGATTCGACCAACATGGCTATGGTGGTGCCCACCACACCGGTAAACACATAGGCTCCAATGTCGCTGACCAACGGTGCGAGCCGAATATGGCTCGCTAACAATGGTTGAAACACAAAAAACCAAAACAAAGAGAAATACACCATCATCCCCGCCACGACATTGATATGAAAATCTAACAATAAAATGGGGGTAATAGCCAGTAGTAGCAACCCCAGGTATAAACGCGACCGGAGGATGGCCATCACATAAAGAATAGGGTTAGCCGGAAGCCACCTTCTAGCGATACCGAACAAGCCCGCCGTTTCGGAATTTCGACAGGTGGTGCACTGTGCCGGTCAATTGGTTGGCCACAATTTTCGCAGCGCATAACACTCTCCTCTACAATAAGACGGTCGCCGATACTGTGGGACACTATCTGCTTAGATTTACCAGGTTGCCTGGATATTAACCATATTTCAATACCGTTCTGATCGACTTATCCATTTCTGATCATCCCTGACCAAATCTGTCGCCACTTCCTGGTTCACGAGTCACGGCTTCTTAGGATCTCCAGGACCAGTCGTCCACCGGAGGACGCGGGGCACGTCCACTCTCGCACTGAGTGCGGCATGCTCAGCATTTTGTATCCACACCGGGAGCAGATATTGCTGCTCGGATACCAGCGATTCACGACGATGACCGTCTTGCCCCGCTGGGCCGCTTTGTATTCCCACTAGCAGCGAAATCCTCCAAAACCCATGTCGGCGTTGGCCCAATCCCGCTTGTGGCTGAGCATCTCGACCACGTTCAGATCTTCGATGGCGATCACGTCAAATCGCCGATCGTGGTGGGTGATGACCAGCCGACCTATGCGGTCGGCCAGGATATCATGCTCGAGGCGTTTCAGTCCTTTTTTGTGATAGTCCATCCCTGACCCTAGGTCGGCGACAACCTCACACGGCCACCCTTGCCGGGCACAATAACGTTCCAGCACTGGCTTTTGCCGTTCCAGATAGTCATTCTGGTCATGACTCCACACCCGCGGTCTTTCGGGCGAGGACGGCGTGCTGACCCCGATGAGGCCGCAATCGGGCTAAATCATGATAGCCCCCCGCGGTCCGTTCATCCGAGATCAATGTTCCTTCGCGTTTCCATCGCCGCACGGTTGAGGGAGTCACGCCCAACAATTTCGCGGCTTCTCGAATCCCCACAAGTTCCCGATTCATACTCTAATGAGATCACGCAGAGAAAACATAGGTAAAGTTTTAGGAAACTGTTAAAACCCATGGTTGCACCAGAGCATTAAGTTTGCAATCAAGCTGGTGAACTGCTCCCGCCTTCACTTCGCTTAGAGGCGCGAACTTCTTGCTTCATCGACCACCGCCCGCTGTCGCAGGTCTTACATGATCTCCGCAAGCGTGGATTCGGCACGTTCCATGCCTATATGACGCATATCCGTTAGCTAACTTACAGTAGTATTTCTAACCCTCGATGCAGAATGTTGATCGCTGCGTTTACGTCGCGATCAATTTCTAATCCATATACAGAGCACTGGTGGATTCGCACCGATAGGTCTTTCTTTACAATCGTTCCGCATCCGCCACTACACAGTTGCGACGTATGATGCGGGGGCACTTTAAGCAGTTGCTTGCTAGCGTTTTTTGCTTTGTATTCCAGATAGGTAGCAAGTTTGCCCCGGTGTTGTGTTTGCTACGAGAGAAAGCCGTATTAGACCGCACGGCAGCGTTGGCGGTTTCTTTCGTCCTGTGGCCGAGTCGCCAGGAATTGCGGGCAATTCGTGCTGAATGCGCTGCATCTTAGTACGACCGCCGAATTGGTGCACAATGCCCTCTCAATTAACAGCGCAAAATATTTCTACATGATACCGTCAAATTACCGGGCTTGTCGAAGCCCCGTTGTCGATCTCTTAGGGCGGTCCCAATCCCTCAATTGAATTCCCCAAAATCCGACTAATCCAGCCAATGATATAACGGCGACGATGCCCCCAAGAATTACAGGGCCAAGAATGCTCGCTGGCCATAATTTATGAACGGGATGCGAAAATCCTACAACGAAAGGACTGACAGCAACCCAAATACCTGCCAATAAAGCAATGGACGAAATCCAACTATCCCCGCGCAATTTAAACACCTTCCCTTCGCCGTTCGTCTTTGTTTTGTAATTGACGCGTTAAATCCCGCAACACTGATTCCGCTAGCGGCTTTAATAGGGTATCCAAATCGGTCCCAGAGTCGGTGGTTACGCCTGGTGCCGACAGTTGTGCTACAGGCTTCGGTCGACTCGCAGGTTTTTTCTCGGTCGCCTGAATCAGTCCACACTTTCGCATTTCCCGGCGTAAAGCTCCGAGCCACGACCCTAGCCCTAGCAAAGCGATGACCACCACGCCTACGCCACTCCAAAAATCCGTATACCCGGCCTTTGACCAGGTGCCATGAGTCATTCCCAAGGCAAATGGCCATAGCAAGAGCGCTATACCCGCTAATAGCACAATCGTCAGTGTTGCGATGGGCCATAAATATTTTGACATTCTAACTTCCTGGTTAGAAAAACCTATGATAATCTCGTTTGGTTTTTCCCTGTCTCGGATGAGACCCGCCGTCCTCACAGGATTCGCCGGCTCGGGGGTGGCTTCCGCCCCATGGAGCCGGGATGCATTTCCCCTGCTCCCCGCTCAAGATCCCGGCAGGAGAAGGATGGCAGGAAACTCCCATCGGTGTCCCGTCGGTGGTGCCTTGAGCCCCAGTGTTACTGGGCCCTCATGAAGATACCCCGTCGCTCCTTTCGCCACGTGGTGGCGACGGGGGAATGCAATATGGGTCATTTGGAGAATACTGTCGTGCGATATCCTAACCAGGTACTCAAATACTGATGGGGCGATGCCAACGTCTTCGTTGCTACGCATTTAATCCGGGCCCAGGTGCTCCAAACGCTTTTCCGATAGGATGGATCATTCCACTGATGCTGGGCTTGCATCCACTGCCGCAAGGCTTTGGGAACGTTCTCCCGCCAGACTTTGAGGCCGCCCCGGCGGCCAATGACCAACGCTGCCGCATGATGGACACTCATGCCATACTGCGGTTGATATTTGAACTGCCCGATCATCGAGGTATATGCCGGTTTGACTTTCCGCACGGCGACGCCTTCCCGCGCAGCCTGTCGTTCGATCGCCGTCAGCAAAGCCCGATAATTAAACTGGCTATTAAGCCCCTAAACTGGCGTAGACACGCAGCCGCGAACCGTTGTATGATCGTCGGGAGCCGAGGAGGACAGTTTTCTTGCCAGATCCCCTGCAACTTCCGGTTGCTCCCGCAATATTCGCATACACTGTACATGGGAGAGGGTGAGATGATGCGATTTCCACAAGTCGGCGATCATTGGCTCAGCCAATGCAATAACCTCTAAAAAGGCTCTCATGGTTTCCCGCGCTAATCCCGAAATGGTTGACATAAATTTCCTTCACCTGTTGTTAATATTTAATGATACGTAAATACTTGCCCCTTAGTTAACTACAATCGATATTAAAATAAATTAAACTTAACGAATCTTTGCACTTATTTCCAGTATTCCCCAGATCATCAAAATTTGATGAAAAACATCGATGGCGAGCCCTTATACGCTAATTTGGTTCAAAATCTTGCCTTTACCAGCAATTTGCGCCATGACTTAATGATATTTGTCATATATGGTTATTTTTGACTCCTTCAACGCCGAATCGTTCGCCAACAAGGGACAGAACGTACGGGGGAAAAAAGCAGAGATGCTTTGGTGAATCGCGATTGTACCGCGTAGGGCGCCTCCAGCCCGAACCCACGAACTAACCTCGGAGGCAATATTTGGAAGGAAGGGAGCCTATTTATTTAATGCAATTGCGGCCCTTTGCCATCTTGGCCACGGCCATGTTTGGCGCGTTTATGGCATCTTCAATGGTGCCTTCTTCTCATGTGTCTCCTGAGGTCACTACACAAGCGGTTGCCTCATCTAGCCTTCCGTTTACGGCGAATCGAGTGGAAACGTATGCTGTTCAGCCGGGAAATACTCTCAGTGGAATTGCCTGGCGGTTTCACACTTCTATAGAGCAATTGGTAGCGTTAAATCACCTGGCGAATCCAAACTTGATACAGGTTGGGGAGACACTGCAGGTCGCTGGGAACGGTCAAGGCTCTGGTAACTCATCAGCCAGCCCCACGTTTACTACCAACCACGCCACAACTTATACCGTAAAACCAGGCAATACCTTGAGCGGAATTGCCGGCGCATTTCACACCACCGTTTCCTCATTGGTGGCATTAAACCATTTGGCCAATCCTAATCAATTGCGAGTGGGACAAGTGCTAATTATCTCGGGCAGTCCTTCCCCAGTGACTTCGTCGCCCTCAACAAGCAGCGGCACCCGATACACGGTAGAACCCGGCAATACCTTAAGCGGAATTGCCGCTCAATTCGGCGTTTCATGGCAGGCCATTGCCGCGGCCAACGGGTTGGCGAACCCTAACGCTTTAGAAGTAGGACAAGTGCTCACCATACCAGCTTCCGGATCGGCCGGGTCCTATATTCCAGCGGCAAGCCCGCGCACCAATTTTGGACAAGCCCTGGTAAATACGGCATTGTCTTATTTGGGAGTGCCTTATGTGTGGGGTGGGGCTTCGCCTTCTGGGTTTGATTGCTCGGGATTGGTCCAATACGTGTTCGCACGAAACGGCGTCAGCATTCCACGCACCAGTTGGGCCCAGTATGCTGCTGCCAATAAAATTGCCAAATGGCAATTGCAACCGGGAGACCTAGTGTTTTTCAGCACGGACGGACCCGGAGCCTCCCATGTCGGATTGTACATTGGAAGCTACCCAGCTCTAGGTTATAGCCAGGCTTTCGTGGAAGCGCCGGAGCCGGGACTCACAGTTCGGGTTTCCAATCTTGATAGCCCTTACTATGAGGCCACGTATTACGGTGCCGGGTTTATTAACCCCTAGACGTAGCAACTCTTATTACGGGGCAGCAGATTAACTCTGCCCCGCTTTTTTACGGCTTTGTTCCACGCGGGCTCGGATTTCTTCAACTAAAGTCGATCGAGACTGCGTAGCCTCGACCTCAACGACAATTCGCACATATCTTTCATGTTCCAAATTTAGAGTAATGCATCGGTCAGGATCGTGGAAATCGTAAAAGATGTTGCCTTCGTCAGTAACAAAAGTACTCGCGACCTTAAAAGGCGGCAGGTTGGTGCCAATCTGGATGCCATGATACCAATCCGAGGGCACTGGATCCGTGGAAATGCTTCGAATGTGGAGATAAGGGACACGCAAAGATCCTGAAAACGACAACACTTTATCGGCAAAACTTAAATCAATATGCACTTGATCATCATCTAGTACGATATGGGCCATGACGTTTCTCCCCTTGTGCTACCGAAGCAGTTTTCCAACGTCTTCAGAAAATTCCGGGAAGCTACGAAACACCAAGGTTTTGATTCCCAGTGCCTCTGCTGCAGCCATATTACGTTCCCGATCGTCTATGAACAAACAGGACTCCGGTGGAGATGAGGTAAATGACAATGCCAATTGATAGATTGCGGGATCCGGCTTTGCCAGACCAACCCGCGCCGAATTTATAATCCGGTCAAATAAATCCGTCAATTGGAATTGTGTTAGGCGCTCTTCTAATGTCGTATCCGCATTACTCACGGCTATAACCTCGATAGATCTTTGGGCACGCATCTGGCGCACCCAATCAACCATCGGCTGTATAACGATCCATTCCAGTTCAGTACGCAGTGACGCAAGCACCGCCCTCTCGATACCCAATTGATCGGCCATATGGGCTACATAATCTTGATAGCTTATGAGTCCCGTCTTGCAAGCATTCCAGGGCCCATCTTCTCCATAAAACATTTGCTCTGCATTGTCAGGTGCCCCGAACTCTACACGTAATCGCTCCCAAAACCTGGGATCTGGCTCTAAGATAACACCGCCAATATCTAAAAACAGAGTATGGATATCCACGACTACACCACCATCGTATTTATTTGAGCTCCACGCCGAGGTTTTGCAACAGCGGAACCCAAAACGTCACGTATGCTATCATACGACAATTGCTACTGTATCGGAATATGTTCAGGCAGCACTCTGCAGCTCCACCCTTGCCGGTATTTTTGCTGACACGTCGATATTGCTAAGCAATTGCTGTCAGTTTTACCAACAATGAGGTATATGATGGACTTTCTATAACTTATTTGCCATAATGTGGAGGACATCACACGTTGTCCGGTTGGGAGCATTGAAATGAAATCCGCAACACCCCTAAGCCAATTAGCTATCACAGAATGGTTTGAACAAGGGCCGGTGTTTTCTATTGCCTTTCAATCATTAGTATCCCTGTCAAGTGGCCACGTGGTTGGTTATGAAATTTTAAGCCGTCCCACGACACAAAAGGGCACTTCGCTTCCCGTCGAAGAGTTTTTCGAGTTGGTCACACAATTGGGCAAGGCTGTGGATATGGATCGTCTGATAGTGGAACGCGCCATGCACATGGCGCACGATTATCATATTAACGTGCCAATATTCATTAACCTGCATCCTGACTCTTTAAGTGATCCCGCGATTCAAAAACACCTAATTCCTACCCTGGACGGCACCGTAGTCATTGAAATAACGGAAAGGGGAAACTGGAGCGGAGAGATCATGGAACCGGTGGTTCACCATTACCAGAACTTGGGGGGATCTATTGCTCTGGATGATTTTGGTGCGGGATACTCGGGGTTACAAAAGCTCGTCACTGTACGCCCCAACTATGTAAAAATCGATCGAGGATTAGTCGATGGATGTGATAAGTCAGCCATTAAGCGCAACTTAATCGCATCGATAGAGCAAATTGCTAAATTCCTTGGATTTTCACTTATTGCTGAAGGCATTGAGACTTATGACGAGATGGTTACCTGTATGAATCTTGGCGTCGATATAGGGCAAGGCTATTATTTTTCCCGGCCCGCATCATGGGAACGACACCCCTTCCCAGATACTGCCCTATCACGCAATGTGGCCGCATTAAGAACCCAAATGATACCGACAGAATCTAATACCGAAGATTATTACGATCCTTTTCGTGCCCATTTTGCCTTGCTAATGGAACATTTGGCCACAGGTTTTTTAACCAAACGGGACCAGCTAAATCTTGTTCTAACAACTATTGACAAGGTCCTGCATCCGTTTTCTATCACCTGCTTCCGGCAGCAAAACAATGAGTTAGTACCCGTTGCTAGTCGGGGTCACGCAGCTAGATCAACCGTCTCTTTGGACTTTCCTTCGGTGATTGGGCAATGTTATCAGTCGGAAACGCCGCAGATCATCCAACGATTCTCGCAAACGCCTCAGGCGCTTAAAGAACCCACCATTCGCGACTTCGGTTTTCCCGAATCGATCGCTGCTATGCCGATCGGACGTCCCGTGTGGGGCATCTTACAGGCGGATTTTTTAAGTCCTTCCAGTTGGAATTCATCCCGGTTACAAATCCTTCAAGGAATGGCAGAATTATTAACGATCCTAATTCCCTCAGGAGATTTAATTTCATCCTAAAAAATTGCAATATCAGGCAATATTAGGTAACATATTTTTCCTCTCTCGCGTTATATCCATAAAGATGCGAGAGGAAGCGATGTTATGACCAACGTTCCCACCCAAAGCACTTCGCGGCACATTCATAGAAGTCCCCTATGGCTCTGGATCGTTTTGGTCGCCATTTTTTTAGTAGGATGCGGCATTACTGCGGCCTACGTAGAACGTCCATCGGCGACAGTAGGCCCCAATCCGGATGCGTTAGCCACAATTGATCTCAACGGAATGGCGACCCAAGTGACCAATGCCACATACGAGTTTGGCACCCGAACTATTCCTTTGCAATGGAAGAAAGATGGGCTATGGCCTACTATTGCACTCAGACCCCGTGTGGTCGGCGTTGTGCGCGCCACGATAACCGGCCCATCTTGGTTGGATTGGCTTCCGTTTAATCACCAGGCACTAGTGGCGGTCGTGCGGACTCCAACCAATCCTGCATTGCTTTCCCCCCTGGTAACCATTCCCATCGGCCACTCAGTGTCTTTCGCACTCCGATCTCCAGCTGCCTTAATGCGCATTGTTGGTCCAGTAAGCAGCCAAATCGTCAAGCCGTCGGTTCCCGTCTCCAAATTTCGCATTCCTGCTATTCCGACCCCTCCTGATAAGACTGGCCAGTTAGTCGTTGAAACCGCTGCGCGCCCATGGGAAACATTGTCCCGTCCTCAGGTTTTGCACTGGAAAACAGCCAATTGGCTCACGAGCACGATTCACGTGGGAACCGGTGAACCCACTACTCAGGTAGTGGTAACCTTCTCGGCTCCGGTACAACACGCATCCCCTGCTCAATGGACCTTTAGTCCCCCAGTTCCCGGAACCTGGACACGAACCTCTCCCAGTTCTTTTACATTCCAAGCCAGTGGTTCTGGATGGGGCCCCGGTGCTTTGGTATCTTTGAAAATTCCCGGCGGGACCAGCGGGGTGCGCGCCATCGACGGCAGTTATCTGGCCACAACAATCCGCCAACAATTTACCGTTGCCAACGGTTCTGTGCTGCGCCTTGACCAACTTCTAGCTGAACTCGGCTATCTACCCTTAAACTGGACACCAACGGGATCCCATTTGACTACGTTAGCCGAGCAAGACAGCGCCATTTACTCTCCGCCCCCGGGGACATTCACCTGGCGCTATAATGACACCCCGGCTTCACTGATGGCGTTATGGCAGCCTGGTGTTTACAATGTCATGCTAAAAGGGGCCGTCATGCATTTTGAAAGGGTTAACGGACTTGCCGTGGACGGGATTGCCGGCCCAAAAGTCTGGACGACTTTGGTAGCTGACAGACTGGCGGATAAGAGTAATCCAAATGGGTACAGCTACATTCACGTTAGCGAAACGCTCCCCGAAACACTACAACTTTGGTACAACGGAAAAATCGTACTCACCTCATTGTGCAATACCGGGATCCCGCAAAGTCCCACCTACCTAGGGACGTCTCCGGTATATCTACGGTACCAAAGCCAGACCATGAGCGGCATCAATCCATTTGGGGTTCCTTATAACGACCCGGGAGTCCCCTGGGTGAACTACTTTGCTGGCGGTGATGCGGTTCATGGATTCCCTCGTGCCGCGTATGGATTTCCCCAGAGCTTAGGGTGTGTGGAACTCCCCATTGCAAATGCTGCGATTGCCTGGAATTACATTCATTATGGGACCTTGGTTAGTGTATTTCCCCCATCATAGGTCCCCCAGAGCACGATGCCGGTTTGAAGGGCGGGTGTGTCGTGTATACTACAATTATAAGGAGGAGGCTTATGGCACAATATATCCCGCCCCGTCACTCTCGCAGCGACCCTGCAAAAACAAATTTGCAGGTGCGTCGCTGGCCTCCATGGCATTGGCCGTGGTGGCTGGTGCTTATCGGGCTGCAAATCCCCATAGCAGGAGGGGCGTACGTCATTGGCGCCCTGAGCACACTAAGTCAAGCTCATCGCGCTATTTTACGCATGCAACAGACGCTGATTTCCGGCAGCCCAAACGCGGTCCAGTCAGCAATGCACGACCACAACACCTGGATTGTTGACCTAGGGTTGGTGTCGCTAGGAGTGGCTATTGGCGTCTTGATTGGACGTCGGTTAAGACGCCAGAACTCTCCAAGACAGCCATGGGACTCAGCCCCCGAAACTGCAATGAACGATACCCCAAATGCAAACCGCCGCCTTCACCCTTGGTTACGCGAACTGCTGGCGGCGGTTCTGTGGGCAGGTCTAGTAGGGGCTATCGGCTACTTTTTAGTTCATACGGCAAGCCAATTGGCCCATGGACAGTTAGCTCAGTTGCGCCGACTTTGATACTCCGCTACGTCCTTGCGGCGGCGAGCAATCGCCCAAGCAAAGACGAGAACCATAGCCGAAAGTGCCAACAATTCCCCTAATCCTGCCCACATTAAGGATAACTTCCCCTTCAACGCTTCCCACAACACTCCATAACTTAACACCAGCATCAGGAGCACCACAATGCCGGCCATCCTTATACGCATTATTGCGCCCGAGGTCCATGGCACAGGGGCCGCTAACGCCTGAAACCATTCCTGTAATCGTGACCCTGCACTTTTTTTATTCATAATTACGCCCCCATTTATTACCTCAAGGTGGGCGATATCCTGCGGGCAACCCCCTCGTCCTCCGCTGCCCGAGTTACGGCCTGAGCTATTTTTACCGCGACCTCACGATTGAATACACTTGGAATAATATACTCGGCAGACAACTCTTCAGGCTTTACAACCCCCGCCAGTGCCTCGGCGGCAGCAATCTTCATATGGGTAGTAATGGTTGCCGCACGGCTGTCCAGCACGCCGCGAAATAGTCCGGGAAAGCACAACACATTATTTATCTGATTCGGATAATCGGAACGTCCTGTAGCCAGCACGCGCACTTTTGACTGAACCAACTCTGGACGAATTTCCGGTTCAGGATTGGCCATAACAAATAAAATAGCATCGGGCGCCATCCCTTCGACATCGGCCACGGTCAGCAAGTTTCCCGTCGATACGCCGATAAAGGCGTCGGCTCCCCGTAAGATATCCGCTAATGATCCATCCCGATGAAACGGATTAGTTTTTTTAGCATACGACTCCCATGCAGGATGATCCGGATATGAATGTTGGGAGCCGATTGGCCCCATGCGGTCATAGCCCACAATATCCTTGACACCGGCTTCTAAAAGCAATTCCGTGGTCGCAGTACCTGCCGCTCCAATCCCAGCAACCACCACCCGCATATCTTTCAGCGGCTTGCCTACGACTCGCGCTGCGTTGATTAGTCCGGCTAATATCACTACCGCAGTTCCGTGCTGGTCATCATGAAAAACCGGGATATCTAGCCTTTCACGCAATCTCGCTTCAATTTCAAAACAGCGGGGAGCCGCAATATCTTCGAGGTTAATCCCACCAAAGCCCGGAGCTATGCGCACAACAGTTTCAACGATTTCATCCACATCCGTAGTATCTAAACAGATCGGTACCGCATCCACATTGGCTAACCACTTAAAAAGCACCGACTTCCCTTCCATTACCGGCAATGCCGCCTTAGGTCCCAAATGGCCTAATCCCAAAATCGCGGTCCCATCTGTAACCACTGCTACCGTATTGCGTTTCATGGTCAGTTGAAACGCCTTGCTAGGATCTTCGGCAATCGCCTGCACTACCCGAGCTACCCCCGGCGTGTAGACATGAGACAAGTCGGCCCGGGTTTTAATTTGCACCCGCGGCTGTATTTCAATTTTTCCTCCCAAATGCATGAGAAAAGTGCGATCAGAAACATTTTCTATCACTGTTCCCGGCATTGCTTTCAAAGCGTCTTCTAACATCGACAGATGTTCCGGGGAAGGCATAACCACGGTCAAGTCCCGAATCGTGCGTTGGTCTTCGGCCCTTACCAGGTCCAACGCCACAATGTCGCCTCCAATTTGGTCAACCAGTTCCACCAATTGGCGAAACGGAACCAACTCGCGCTGCATACTTAAACGAATAATATATTGAATACCGCCACCAACCATGTCATGGCCTCCCTATCCGTATAAAGCACCCAATCTTAGTAAACCCATCTATCTAGAAGCGATGTTACAATAGCACTCATTTTAGCATACGGCCAAAGACTCTCACTTTTCCAGTAGCTATTGTGGCGAGATAAACCAATCCGGCGCCCGCCGAAAATCAGGGATGTCTCGTACCGATCGTCCCACATGCTGCCAAACAATCTTCCCACCTTCTTGAACCGCCAAGGTTGCCGGCAATCTGCCAAATTGCCACCAGTGAACCTGTTGGCCGAGTTTGGCTAACAATTTGCCATCATGATCCGAGATAATCGGTACCGTTAGCGGATGTTGATCCCGGTATGCTATGAAGGCGTGTTTGCTATCAGGGCCAATCACCAATACACGGATACTAGCTGCAGCCAAGGTTGGCAACGCCCGTTGAAGCTCTCCGAGCTCCTTGCGGCAGTAGGGT
Source organism: Sulfobacillus benefaciens (assembly GCA_003023695.1). Taxonomy (GTDB): domain Bacteria; phylum Bacillota; class Sulfobacillia; order Sulfobacillales; family Sulfobacillaceae; genus Sulfobacillus_C; species Sulfobacillus_C benefaciens_A. The sequence continues at coordinate 72,401 of PXYW01000003.1, forward strand.
CAAAATAAGCCTCGCAGCATAACAATCAGCAATGGCCCACCCTGAGTGATGGTATCGGAATTCACCATCATGCCATCGATGTCCTCCACTTCAAACCAAGGAAGCACATCCACTTGAAATCTCCTTTCTATACAACAATTGTCCTAGTGCAACAGATATCCGACATTTCTCTATCCGTTCAGTTATTGGATCCTGATAGCAAGGCGAGCACCCGGTCTGGTCTATCGGAAGCAATGCCATCGACGCCTGCAGCAATCATATCACGGATGTCGGAATCTTCGTTCGGTGTCCATACTGTCAATTTGATGTCCTGTGAATGGCAAAGCTCAACATATTCCGAAGAGACGCCTTCATAATGCAAGCTAAGGAAACGACACCGAGCCGCATTGGCAACCCTCCCCGGTTCTACGGGAAAACCAGCCAAGAGGGCACCGGATTCCAAGTCCGGATAATAATCCGCAAGAGCCCGCAACAAAGGATGATAAAACGAAATCGGCACCAGTCGCGAAATCCATTCCCGATGGTGCGTTAAAAAGGTCAATAAGGCTTGTAGCGTATTGCGTGACTTTAGTTCGACAGTGACCGGCAACTGAATTGCCTCCATCACATCGGCCAGAGCCGGGACTCCTTTCCCGTCGCCCACGTCCAAGCGCGATAACTCATCGCGGGTGAGTTCCTCGACATTGCGGTCCACACCCGTGGTACGCCGCAACGACCGATCATGAATCACCATAAGATGCCCGTCTTTACTGACATGGACATCACATTCGACTAAATCCACCCCTAGACGTTCCACGGATCGAAAGGCACTCAAGCTATTTTCCGGAAACAATGCTCCACCCCCACGGTGAGCAATGACCCACATAGTAATCTCTCCTTTTATTCTGAAAAAAGGGTCCAATGGCCCCATCCTCTAGGACCACAGGATCCTACGGTTCTGCCACTATATACTTTATCATCTGAATAAGGAGGCGATGACGTTATGTTACGTCAATTGTTGGAGGAGTTCCTATTTCGGATTCCCGTCGGCCTTAGCATCACGCTTCTGCTTTACGTATTCGATCCCTATATCATCCACTCTATCATCGCGTTAATAGCTTTGTCGTTAGGTCTCACTATATTGTACTGGTATGGTTCCCTGCTGCTGACATTATGGCATTACCACGTGCCGTCCGATTATCGGTCTCATCTCAGCAGGTCACGGAAAGTGGTCGCTTGGCATCCACGGTATCACGGTTAAAGAGCATATTGCGACACTGGCGACCCTCGTTTAGACTGTTAGAGATGGCGTAACCATGCGTCCATAGTGACAGCGAAGGCGAGGCGGAACCAATTCCATGGGCTACCAAATGCTCATTGATTTCCATGTAGCATTGGCATTTGCCGTTTTCGCCCTATCTGTCGGGCTCAGTGTCAGCGCCTGGCGGCTACGGCGTGATCGCGTCCTTCCTATCGGTTTTTGGCGATGGCAAGCTTTCATGCAAATTCTGGTCTTGATTTTGGCTGCATCTGGGGCTACCTTGTACGTTTTGAATTTTCGGCCCAAAGATCCTCTGCACTTCCTTTACGGAATTTTAGCATTGTTGACAATTGGCCTGGAACGCGGATTAATGCCCGGACGCAGCCTGAGAGAAGTGATATCGCAAGATTACGGGCGTTTTCACGAAGTGTGGATTTACTTCGGCCTTAGCATATTTTTGGTTCTAATGTTCGGACGGGGAATCACTACCGGACTCTGGGGATTCTGACATTGAAATCCCGCTTTCTTCCGATGTTTATGATTTTACTCGCGGCTATGTCATACGGTGCCGTAACACCCCTGGTAAAGTTAGCTGTCCAATCCCACATCCCGGTGGGATGGATCACCGTCATGCAATACCCTCTCCCGGTGGTTGCCTTCATCTTGTTAACGATCAAGGTATTGCCTCGTCTGGGTACCAAAGTGCTAGTCCAACCGGGATTGGTCGTGGCAATCGCGGCAGCCGCAGCGCTGACCAGCGTGACATATTACCGGAGCATCGCGCTGTTGCCTCCCGGCTTCGCCATCATCTTGCTGTTTCAATTCGCTTGGATGGTTCCCGGGCTGGAGTGGACATTATATCACAAGCGGCCGACACGGCTTCACCTCTTTGCTGTGGTTGGAATCTTGGCAGGAACTTTTCTAGCCATTCCCTTAACACATGGTCCGTACCATTGGTACGGAATCCTCTATGGCTTGGCAGCAGGCCTCGGGTACTCGCTAACCCTATTATGGTCTAGCCGTTTCCAAGCCGACGGCTCACCCTGGCCTAGAGCTTTGGCGACCACCTTGCTATCGGGAATTATCGTGGTGCTAGTGTACCAACCCTGGCACTTGTCCATTATGCCCCAGGCAGCCTGGATTTGGGGCTCGGCCATCGGAATATTCAGCCAGCTAATGCCCCTGTGGTTATTATACCGTCATGCGCCGTCGCTCGGCGGCAACCTTACCGCCATTCTGGCTTCCGCCGAGCTTCCGGTCGCGGTTGCCTTGTCACGTGTTTTCGTTGCCGAGCCCATCTCTTGGCATCAATGGGTTGGCGTCTCCCTTATGTTATGTAGCATCGCGGCGGGATCGTTGTCTGAACCTTCGACTTAAGTCCACTAACGTTGCCACTCCGAACTCGGTTGCTCCCGCCTCTATCCCACCGGCGGCATCAAATGCCATTCCCGTGTTATCTAATTGCGCCCATGGCAGAGATCCCGCAACGTAACCGAAAAAAAGGCCCGCCGTTATGGTGCCTGCAGGCCGTACCCCACTATTTCCCATATCCGTTGCCGTGGTTTTGTTAAATTCAAGCACCGGACGCTATGTCCGTCGTTTATATCCCTTATAGCTTGGCTAAGTCAAGAATAGGCCACGATTTCACCACAACGGTCCGTGCTCCCGAACTCACGATAGGATCGTTATTAGCTAAACGGCGGGCCTCCTCCATCGTTTCTGCCTCATAAACCACGAGTCCACCACTTTTGTCTGCAAACGGCCCCGCCAGGGAAACCTTTCCTGCCCTATACTGTTCGCCAATATAGGCAAGATGTTCAGGACGGTGTTGCAAATTTTTATCATGATCGACGATTGTTAACCACGCCACAAATTTCATTTCTTGTCACCCACTTTTCGAATTTCATGGTACCACATATTTGTTTCGCGATTGTGGCAAGTTTCGTCCTATACGATACAATTGATTGCGTCTAAATCCTTTAAGAAGGGGAAACTAGTGGAACTATACGCCTACGGCGACCACGCTGCGATGGTCACATTTAGTCAACCGCCGCATAAAGAACTGACTCATCGGCTATTGCAACTGCAGGCCGACGCATTAAACATTCCTGGAGTAATCAATGCGTTGATAGGCTACAACAGTGTGCTGGTGGAATGGGATCCCGTGTCCGCTGACCCGGTAATGATAATGCAAAAGTTACAAAATTGGCGATCCGAGGGCAAGGGGAACAGCCCACCTCGCCATTGGCAAATCCCCGTATTTTATGGTGGGACTGACGGCCCTGACCTGTACTATGTGGCGAACTATCATCACATGACCCCTAACGAAGTAATCGCTCTTCATAGTCATCGCCCTTACCCCATCTACTGCCTCGGATTTTCCTTGGGATTCGCCTATTTGGGAGGCCTTCCCGAGGCTCTTCACACCCCTAGACGCGCGAGTCCACGGATTCGGGTGCCAAAAGGATCGGTTGCGATTGGCGGACATCAAACCGGGGTCTATCCATCAGAAAGCCCAGGAGGATGGCAAATTATTGGTCGCACCCCCATGGTGTTGGCTAATCCCGCTCAGGATCCTCCCGTCTCATACGTCCCCGGCGACACTATCGAATTTGTGCCGATCCAACGACCACAGGATGAGAACTCATGAGCGATATTGTAGCAATAAATCCCGGGGTGCTAACGATGATTCAAGACAGTGGCCGCATCTCCGCCGAACGGTACGGTGCGTCCCGTGGTGGTGCGTTAGATTTCAGGCTTTACTCGATGGCACTACGTTTGACTGAATCATCTAGCGCCAACGATGCAGTGTTGGAGATTATCTCTGGGCCGGTATCTCTAATGCCGACCGAAGAAATATTGGTAGCGGTAAGCGGCGCCGATATCCGTTCGCGCCGAGGCATCATTCCCGATTGCACAGGGTTTTGGGCTCCGGCTAACCAGCCCTTGGTGATTATCCGACCCAAAGCATCCCGCGCTTACTTTGCGGTGCATGGAGGATTTGATGTAAAATCGGTGCTCGGTGGCCGGGGCACCGACTTGCGCAATCATTTTGGCGGATTTTTCGGGCGCACTCTAAAACCAGGGGATCGGTTGCCGATTTTGCCAGCCTCACCGCCGAAATTGCCCCATAATCGCTGGCGGCATTGCCATCTTAACGAATCACCAAATTCCTCGGGACCCCTATGCTTGCGTTTTACGTGGCATCACCTGGTCAATCAGTTCCTGCCTAATCAGCAAGACCAATTAATCGGCACCAGCTACCGGCTTGATCCCCATTCCGATGGCATGGCGTTGAGGTTACAGGGGCCGCCACTGCAGGTATACCACAGTGAAAATTTTCTTTCCCAACCGGTATTGCCGGGAACAATCCAACTACCGCCCGATGGTAAGCCAATCGTGCTGTTGGCCCATCGCGGCACAATAGGAGGGTACCCACCCATAGGTCATGTCATCCTGCCAGATCTGTGGCATGCATCTCAATTAGCACCTGGAGCTACCGTGTCGTTTGCAGCGATTTCTTTGGCCGAGGCTCGCCGAATCACACGGCTTGCCTACCAGACGTTAGCCACGACTCTTACCTATACCACCTCAGAAGGGGCTTTCAACCAATGCAGACAACCGTAGGCCCTATGATTGCATTACAGGGCTGCACCAGGTGCCAAGTCGAGCCAAGCTTTGGCTCATAGCCTAGATTAAACCTCTAGTAATGTACATACTGACCATCCTCAAAGTGTTGATTACTATGATTTAGCGGGGTTGACCAAATGCCATGACCGCTATCCCGATCTCCGCCAATCGGTTCCGGATTCTCTGGGCCAAAAGCGGAGCTCCGGGAGTGTCTCCATGGACGCAAATAGTATCTATCGGTGTCGGCACCCAAACACCATTTTGCGCCACAATTGCACCACGTTTCACCATCGTCGCTACCCGGTCCACCACGATGTCGGGGTCATGAATTACCGATCCCGGAGTTTCTCGGGACACCAGGGTACCATCGGGATGGTACGTACGGTCCGCATAAATTTCGTGCGCAACACGTAGCCCTAAGCTCGTTGCCTCCTGGCTTAATGCACCACCATAGGAAATTACATACAACTGGGGATTAAAATCGTAAATGGCCTGAACAATGGCCTTTGCCATACCGTGATTGGCAAACGCCATATTATTCAACTGTCCATGAGGTTTCACATGTTGCATTTCAACCCCAACAGCAAGGCAGAATGCTGCCAATGCGCCCAACTGATAAAGAACATCCGTATAAATTTCGTCGGGGCCAAGCATCATGTTGCGACGCCCAAAACCGCCTAAATCCGGAAATCCCGGATGGGCTCCAACTGCCACCCCATGTTCTTTGGCCATACGCACCGTTCGTTGCATTATGCGAGGGTCGCCGGCGTGATACCCGCATGCAACATTAGCCGAAGAAATGGATAACATCATCTGTTGGTCGTCACCCAACTGGTATACTCCAAATGCCTCTCCCAAGTCGCAATTAATATCCACCGCAGTCATGGACCACACCCCTTGGCGCCAGTGTATCAGATGCCCCAGTTGCTTAAAAGATGCATTAAAAATGGGGCCACACCGGATTCGAACGCCGTACCTACCGTCATCACTAATCCCATTAACGCAACAAACACGGTAAACACTGCAAACTTTTCTAATATCAGAGGCCCATTTTCGCGCCCCTTTGGCGATACCAAATTCCAGGAAAACTCCAGGGCCAAAGCGCTGGTAATCAATACCGCCGGCACGATAAACAGACTCTGCAGCCCTACGGTCACGACCGATAGCCAGATCCCCTGCCAAGCCATCGAGGTTGCCAAAAATCCTACAGCAAATCCGGCGACAAATCCCCGAAAGAACAGCACAACTGGCACCAACGGCATTCCCGCTACCGATACCCCCAGGACATACAGCAACCCCAGCAGTTTGAGGTTGTTAATTAACGTGCGGGTAAAGAGGTCGGCACCTATGGGGGTGTGGGACTCTACTTGGATAAAGCGATGAATGTAATTAATCAGCATCGCCTTATCTGCCATGGTCAACGTGCCAATCGCCAATCCCCCAAACACCACACCTAAGCCTAAAGTCGCTGAGGCAATCATTAATGATGTACGGTATCGTTTGAACTGATTGGTGAGCGCCAAGCTGGAACCTCTTGCCAGCATAGGTTGTCCCTCCCTTTGGAACAACCTATGCTATTGCAGGGGGTGATAGACCGTCTAAAATGGTATCTATTACCATCTCCTTGACGGCATATCCGTTAAACAGACGCGGAGTCTTCAACTTGCACAAATTGGTATCCGTAGCGCCCCTTGACACATAGCATTCCGTGAGTCACGGGATGATCCATTGGAGAAGATACCTTCACGATCTCGTTGTTCATAACATGCAAACTCAGTTGACACCCGACCCCACAATACGAGCAGATGGTATCCGTCGTAGTAATTTGGGTTTCATCCCACTTATTTTGTGAACGCAATGTCCACTCGGTTTTTCCCATTAGCGCACCCGTTGGGCACACCGCCACGCAATTACCACAAAACACGCAATCGGATTCAGGCAAGGTGCGTCCGAATCCCGCATCAATGTGGGCATCAAATCCCCGTCCCGCTACTGTAATTGCAAACGTATTTTGGGCGTCGTCGCCGCATGCTTCCACGCACCGATAACAGAGAATACACTTGGACAAATCACGAATATACAGGTTGTTATCATCTTTGACCGGCTGTTCCCAAGTAGACCCTCCCGAAAACCGACCAGGATCAGCTGATGATAGCTCCACCAAGTTCAATAATTCTGGAGCCGTGCTGTAATCCGTTGTGGATGTTAATAATTCCGCTACCACTCGGCGGGCATTTGCCACTCTCGAAGTGTTGGTTTCGATGACCATTCCTTCTTCTGCAATCCGAGAACAGGATGCCACTAAAGTTCTGGAACCCTTCACCTCCACTACACAAGCACGGCACGCATTGGCGGGGCTCAGATTTTCGTGCCAACATAAGGTGGGCACAAAGGTGTCGACCTGTTCACAAGCAGCACGCACAGTGGTTCCTTCAACAACCGATACCGTTTGGCCATCAATTGTTAGGGTGATGTTACTCCCCAATGTGTTCGTCCCCCTTCATTTCCACGCGGCGCAAATAGGGTCGATCCAACATCGACAATAAAGCCACCGGGGCTGTTTGCCCCAATCCGCAAATAGAGGCGTCACGCATCGCCAGTCCTAAATCTCTTAAATCTGACTCCCTTTGCCAGGTGTCGCCGTCGCGCAAAATTTCTAATATTCGGCGCGTGCCTATACGGCATGGCACACATTGGCCACAAGACTCATCGGCAAAAAAATGCGCCAGCTTGGTGACTACCCAAACCAGGTCCACAGAATCATCAAAAACCATGACCGCACCAGATCCGATACTCGCCCCATGCTTTGCCAAAGGCCCATAGTCCAATGAGACGTCGTCCACTTCTGCGGAAGACAAAAACGTCCCCGCCGCTCCCCCTAATAAAACCGCTTGTAAATGGCCCGTGCCCGCCATGCCGCCTGCTAAATCATCCGCATTAATAATTTCTTGCAGTGGTGTCCCAAAAGGCACTTCAAACACTCCAGGACGGGTAACGTGTCCACTGACGGCCACCAATTTGGTTCCGGGAGTAGCAGGTGTTCCATACTGTCTAAACCATGCTACATCGTGGGAAAATAACACGGCGACGTTAGCCAAGGTTTCCACGTTTTGTATCAGGGTGGGGGCACCGAATAACCCTCTCACCGTGGGAAAAGGTGGTTTAACCCGGGGTTCGGGGCGTTTCCCTTCGATACTGTTAAACAGCGCCGTTTCCTCTCCGGCAATGTAAGCGCCCGCTCCACGCCTTACTTCTACCTCCACCGCGTCCTTGCCAATCCAACCTTTGCTGCGTAAAATAGCTATGGACTGGATAAGCGCTAATTCGACCTCTCGGTATTCCCCCCGAATATAGCAGTAGGCCTGGCGAGCCCCTACACAGTGCGCGGCAATCAACAACCCGATCAAGGGACCCATAGGATCTTGCTCGAGTAACACCCGGTCTTTGAAAGTACCTAGTTCACTCTCATCAGCATTCATTACCGCGTACTTGGTGGTTCCTGGCGAAGACCGCACACTATCCCATTTGCGCCCGGTCGGAAACGCTGCACCCCCTCGTCCCATGATGCCACTCGCAGTGACTTCAGCAATAGCGGCTTCAGGACCCATGTCTAATACGCGTTGATAAGCCTTGTCAAATCCCCGCTCGACAACGCGATCCCAGCTTACCGCCTGAGACCTGTGGTCTACCTCCGGCAACAGCCTTCGCACCTCACCCATGGCGTATCTCTCCAATCACGGTTGCCAAGTTCTCCCCAGTTGCATTCCGCACCACACGAGTCCCCACTAAAGCCGCGGGTGCATGGTCACATTGCCCGAGACAGGGAGACTCTTTGACGATAATATCCGCATACCCTTGTAACGGTGCGGACAATTCCGGTGAGTTCTTAAGGCTGCACATCACGTCAGTACAGACATGCACGGTAATCGACTGCCCTGGGTCCCATGGCAGAAGCGCATAAAATGAGGCTACGCCATATATATCAGCGTATGGTATGTGCATCACTTCCGACACCGCATCCAACAGCGAAGAAGAGAGATAATCAAAGTGCTCCGCCAGTCGCCACAATGTGGGTAATAACTGCGAACGATCTTTCGGTAAGTCGCCTATCACCGCAGCTACTTCTTCAAGCAACGGTTTCCCCGTATTAGTGGCCACGCAAACGCCCCTTTCTTTAGCCTAAACTGACAAAACGCCGACATGATTTGCCTATTGCCGTTTTTCAATGCGCACTGCCGTTGCTTTGAACTCGGCCGTTCCAGACTTGGGATCCGTGGCGTCGATGGACAATAAGTTGGTTTCCACATGATCCGGGAAATGAAAAGTCATGAACACGATGCCGGGACTCACATTGGAAGAATAGTACGCGGGCACCTCAACCCGTCCTCGACGGGATATCACAGCTACGGTGTCCCCATCCGCGACACCGAGCATCTCGGCATCGTGTGGATGAATTTCCAGCCACTCTCCGATGTTATGCGGATGATCATAGCCGTTGGACTGGACACCCGTGTTGTAAAATGCCAATCGCCTACCCGTTGTGAGCATGAACGGATAATCTTCCGTCGGCGTTTCCACTGGTGGCTGCCAATCAACAGGGGTGAAGGGCACTTTGGGGTCTACCGGGGATTCCCATAACCTAGTATGCAACACAGGGCTTCCAGGATGATCCTCAGAGGGTACTGGCCATTGCAGCCCGTTAAACTTCTCAAGACGTTCATAGGTCATCCCGCGAAAATTAGGCGCCAAATGACGCATTTCATCAAACACATTGGCTGCATCTTTAAATTCCCACGGCACTCCCATCGCGCGCGCCAATGCAGTGACAATCCACAAGTCGTCTTGGGACTGCCCAGGCCCTTGGCGAGCCGCTTTCACCCGCTGTACACGACGCTCACTGTTGGTATAGGTCCCATCGCTTTCAGCAAATGAGACCCGAGCAGGAAACACCACATCAGCCATTCCCGCAGTGGCTGTCATGAAGATATCTTGCACCACTAAAGCATCCAAGTTTTCAAACAACGACCGCATATGGTGGCCATTAGCTTCCGAATCAATCGGGTTTTCCCCTATCACGTATAGTCCCTTAAGGCGTCCCGCTTGCATCGCATCAAACATTTGCGTCTGGTTCCATCCCGGTTCGGAGGATAACGAAACGCCCCACGCCGCTTCAAATTTGGCGCGCACCTCCGGATCGCGAACACTTTGAAATCCCGGCAGCCTATCAGGCAAAGCGCCCATGTCACCACCGCCTTGCACGTTGTTTTGCCCACGCAGGGGACTGAGTCCACTTCCCGGGCGTCCTACATGACCGGTTAGCAAAGCCAGGTTTATCAAGGCAAAGACATTGTCCACCGCATTATGATGCTCGGTAATCCCAAGTGTCCAACCAATAATGGCACGTTTGGCAGTCGCATACCGATAGGCTAACGACTCAATTCGCGAAGCGGGGATGCCTGTAATCTCAGATGCTCGTTCTGGTGTCCATTCGGCGACTGATGCCCTGTAAGCGTCAAATCCACTAGTAGCTTGAGCGACAAAGTCGCGATGCCATAGCCCATCACGGATGATCACGTGCCCCATCGCATTCGCCAATGCAATATCCGAGCCAATGTGAATCTGCAAGTGATCGTGTGCCCGTCGAGTAGTTAGAGTCCTTCGGGGATCCACTACCACCAACTCTGCCCCTCGATGCACACCTTTCATGATGTGATGAAAGATTATAGGATGGGCCTCGGCGGCATTGGAACCCACCAGTAAAATCAAATCGGTATTGTGAAAGTCCTCGTAAGAACTAGTGCCACCCCCACTGCCAAACACGGTCGCGAGCCCCACGACCGATGGGGCGTGTCACGTTCGGTTACAAGAATCGATGTTGTGGGTTCCCAACACCACTCGGGAAAATTTAGATGCTAGATAATTAAGCTCGTTGGTAGATTTTGAGCAGCTAAAGACACCTAATCCATTGGGTCCTAGTTGCGACTTTACCTGAGCAAACAACTCGGCAGCGTGCGCTAACGCGGTATCCCACGACGCTGGGCGAAGAATTCCTCCAGTTCGCACCAACGGTGTGGTTAAACGGGTCAGTGTTTTGCTGCGATGAGCCGTAGCCATACGTTGACCTCCTTCCATACCGGTTCCGTAACAATGGAGCCATACCTATTTATTAATATTCTACTATAGACTACGCTACCTATGGAGAAAATTTCACAATCTTGTCAGAGACCCGGGAAAGTTCCCAAATGTCTCTATCCTCCGGCAACATTTCCGCGCTCGAGAGCCAGTAGATCAAACGTCTCACCAATCCGTCATGTCCATGATGTGGATGGCCTCGGTCACGAGCGATCTGCAATGTCTGATCGGCATCTGCGCCGGTCATGGTGACCTAACGCGTGTACTGGATCAGGAATGTGAAATCGTTCGTGCTTCGCGGTGTTCTGGTACCAGGGAGTCAATCCAATCGCATTCTAGCAACCAATCCCTGTTCCTGTTATACTGAAGATGCGTGACAATCCACACGAAAGGACTGAGGGCCTCCATGAGCGATACTTCAACGACGCCGCCTGAGCCGACGACTCCGGTCATCGAGATGCCCTGGGTTCTCATCAGCAATCAAATTCAGCAACTCAATGACAACATGAACCAGCGGTTTAACGACGAGCGGATGCGCATGGATGACCGCTTTGCCGCGCAAGGCCGTAGTTTCACTGACCGCTTTGCCGCGCAAGACCGCAGTTTCACTGACCGTTTTGCCGCGCAAGACCGCAGTTTCACTGACCGTTTTGCCACCCTAGAACGCAGTTTCACTGACCGCTTCGCGGCCATTGATCAGCGGTTTGTGGATATTGATCAGCGGTTTTCCGATATTGATCAGCGCCTCGATACAATCGACCGGCGTTTTGAGAAACTTGAACACCGTCTCGAATTTCGCGTCAGCACGTGGTTGGCCATTATTTTGGCCGCCTTGACGCTCATTATTGGCGTTCTCTTGGGCCATTCTGTAGGCTTATGATAGTAGTGCCCCCGCCATTATCGTTCCTGCCTTGAACGAGTTCGACTCAGTGCGATCTACAATTGGCCTTTCCCCGATAAGCAGTCCAATTGCTCCTTTGTTAGACAGATCGACCAATGTCGGAATCAGCAGGTTGGATCCAATCCATCATTATGGGCTCATCCCGTCATCATCTGCTTGAAGAATATAATGGGTTGACGACAAAAATTCCTTATCGCGAGAAGCCTAAGACTGATCGAATGCGGCGCAGCGATTATATCCATCTGCCATGCCCAACCCGATTTAAGTGTTGGAGAAGTCTCATTGGGCACCGTAAAACGCGATGCCGACGCCCAAGGAACAAAAGAAAACCTGGCCGCTCGACCCCCTCCCGGCTTCGCCGGGGAAGGGGCATTCGCGGGATTTATGTTTAAATCCCGCGGCTTCCATGGTTTTGCGGCAAGCCCAACCACCATTGAACCCCTATCAACCAAATCGAATTCAGGGTTGTCGATGATTTGAGATACTGCTGGAGGCGATCAGCGTCCCATAGTTCGACTGCAATCTCTTCGTCGGGATCTGGGTGGGACTTGCCTTGATGCAGTTGGGATGCAAAGTAAAGATAGATCTCTTCATCAGTATAGCCGGGAGACGGATAGTATCTAAATAGCAATTGCCACGACTCTGCCTGATATCCGGTTTCTTCGACAAGTTCTCGCTTGGCTGTGGATAACGGATCTTCCCCCGGATTCACCACTCCAGCAGGTAATTCCCACAGCCATTGGCCTACCGCCCACCGAAATTGCTTAATCATCACCAGTCGATGATCTGCGGTTTCTGCCAGGATTCCCGCTGCAGGGGCACGCTGGACCACCTCGCGACTGCTGCTCCGTCCCTTAACTGATACCGGATCCACCCGCACAGATAGTACCCGTCCAGCAAATACCGTTGTGCCCGGGCCAAGACGTGTTTCCATTGACGTTCCCTCCGCATAAAGTACGGCCAACCTGGATATCCTCATAAAAAGGAGCGATTACCGTTGTCAAAACCATATTGGGTTTTTGTTGGCAAAGTATCCGATTTGCGTCAATTAATGACCTACTGGCCGTTATGGGCGCCAGTAGCAGTCTATGCCGCCATGGTTAATCACGGGAATCCGGGGATAACTCCCGCATCCACCGCACCGCCGACTTAAATACTAGTTGCGGCCGTCCTTCGGTAGCAATGACCAAAGCATAGGTGTCGTAATCGGTTAATGTTCCACAAAGTGTTTGCCCATTATCAAATGTCAGTTCCAATGGCACCTCGGCGGCAACCCAATCTCGATATAAGGCTTCTTGCGCCGAACTATGCCGCCCTTGGGACGTCTGACGATTGTTGGCCCCCCCTTTGGAGCCATGGTTCACCGCAGGCACCCGTGCTTTACTGGTCCGTTGATATTGAGGTACCTCGACCCAAGATCCTTTAGATTTCGGCATCCGTGACATCTCCCTCGTTTTCCTCGACAGGTGTTGTCTTGGCTCTTCTCACCCGCCCGAGTTTTCGGTTAACGGCGTCGAGCACGGCCCGAATCGCCGCGCCTTGGCCGTCTCCGCGCTCCTGAACCGCTCCTACTAAGATCTCTTCGCGCCGCCTTGGATTCAAATAGCTCAACGCGACCGCAACGACCGACCGACCCCCGAGGGGAAACGTCCGTAGTTCAGACAGCACAAACCGCTCACCAAATTCGGAAATTTGGTTTATTGCCTCTACTGCCGCCCAAGCCATGACTTGATGATATTGACTCGGCACATAACGGCCGTGCCACTCGCCATGGTAGGTCGTGGTATCGTCGTCTGCGGGTTGCAGCACCACAGAAGCATGACCCAATTGCTGCAACGTATCCCAGTTCATATGAAATTCCACCACCACCAGTCGGCCTAAAGGATATGTAGGTTGATCCTCTAAAATTTGGGCTACAGAAATTCGCTTATGGTCGACCCGAAGGTTCCATTGAGCCAAAAGCGCACTCTCGATGTCACGCACAACCTGCTTAGGTCCCCGGGCGACTGTACTTAACACATGAATTTCTTCTACTCCACCCCAATCATTAACTGTCACATGACACCGAATAACCGTCGGGATGCGGCGAATTAACGCTTCAATATCGGTTACCGGAACTTGCTCTATGTCGCCTGCCATCGCAAGACTCCTTCAAATTGGCAATATCCACAACAAAAAAGGGCATCGAAATGCTATTCGATACCCTTTTGACAAATTCCTCTTTATTTGGTCGGTTATTCTGGCACGTACGTGGCTTGAACCCTGCCTAGCACGTGAATGCGCGATTCGGCGATGCGATCGGCGGCTTCTTGAGTGGGAATTCGCTCCGTGTCCGCTCGCCTTAAGATTTCCCCAACTTGTGTGCCAATTTGTCGAACCCTTGCATAAGCACGTTCCGGATGATAGCCATCGCGATGGAACTCATCCGCAACATTGACGACCCCGCCGCCGTTTATCACGTAGTCTGGCACATAAACAATTTGCTTTCTCATCAAGTCTAAGCCGTGGCGTGGTTCTTTTAGCTGATTATTCGCCGAACCAGCGATGACTTTGCAGCGCAGTTGAGGAATAGTATCGTCGTTTAAAATTGCACCCAGAGCGCATGGAGCAAAGATGTCCGCTTCAACCCCATAAATTTGGTCGGGATCCACCCAGGTGGCACCTAATTCATCTGCCGTGTGCTTGCCGTCTTCAGGATGGATGTCGGTGACTATTAAATTGGAACCTTCGTCTTTGAGAGCCTTGGCCAACAAGGTACCGACATGACCCAGGCCCTGAATCGCCACCGTTTTCCCGTGCAAATCATCGGTCCCCCAAACCATACGAGCCGCCGCTTTCATCCCCTCTAAAACTCCCAGCGCTGTTGCCGGCGAAGGATCTCCGCTGGTTTCCTTAAGCCCACCGACAAACTCGGTCTCTCGAGATACAGTGGCCATATCGTCAGCATTAGTGCCGACGTCTTCGGCCGTGATGTATCGTCCGCCCAAACTCTGAATCAATCGGCCGAAACTGCGAAACAGGGCCTCCGATTTATCCTTGCGGCTATCGGCCCAAATAATGGATTTCCCGCCCCCCAAATCTAATCCCATGGCGGCATTTTTGTACGTCATTCCACGAGACAAACGCAGCACATCCACTATGGCCTCTTTTTCGTCTTCATAGGGCCACATGCGGCATCCCCCTAAGGCAGGGCCAAGGGTCGTGTCGTGGATTGCCACAATCGCCTTTAGTCCTGTGGTTTTATCGTACCAGAACACCATTTCTTCATGGCCAAACTTCTCCATCGACTCAAATATGTTCATGAAATTCTCGCTGACGCGAGTTCCACTCCCTTTCGTTCGCTGTTATCACCCGTACCGCTCACCATAATGGCACAATTGCTTCCCAAGGTAAACCTCTCGTACCACACGGTTTTAGTATTCCTTAGCGAAGAAAAACTAAAAGAGGCCCCGGTCAGAGCCTCTTTTGTTATGTAGCCATTAACTAGCCTTTATTTGCATGCGTAGCTTATCGGCCACCATGGCAATAAACTCACTATTGGTTGGTTTGCCGCGATCTCGATTCACCGTATGCCCGAATATTCCATTGATCACATCCACATTGCCCCGTGCCCAGGCCACTTCGATGGCATGACGTATCGCGCGCTCAACCCGGCTAGGAGTCGTCTTGAATTTGACAGCAATAGCCGGATACAGTTCTTTGGTGACTCCGCTTAACAAATCCACCCGGTTGACCACCATTAGTATGGCTTCTCGCAAGTAGAGGTAACCCTTAATATGGGCTGGGATCCCAATTTCGTGAATAATATTGGTGACTTCCACATCCAAATGTTTCACCGGCACCACCTGAAGCTTCCCAGTCGTGGGTACAACTGGTTTAGGTTGCGGCGTAGGTTCTCCCCCCAGTTGTTTAACGCGTTCGGCCAAAACCTTTAGATTAAACGGCTTGAGGATATAATAATCCGCGCCCAATTCCAGGGCCTTTTGGGTCATTGTCTCCTGTCCAAACGCCGTCAATACAATGACCTTAGGAGTGCGGGCCAGTTCCATTTGCCGCAACCGTTCCAGTACTCCAATCCCATCTAAATGAGGCATAATAATGTCTAACACTACTACATCCACCGCTTGCCGAGACAGAAAATCGAGCACCTCCACGCCGTGATTGGCTATGCCTGCGACTTCCAACCCCTCTTCATTTTGGATGGTTTCGTTCAACAACTCGCAAAATTCCCGATTATCGTCGGCGATTAAAACTTTAATTGCCATGTAAGTGCCCCCTGCGGTCAGAATTTACACCAATGCCCTTTTAAATCCTTCTACGATTCTGCCTAATCTCCTTCCTCTTGCGAAGAGCTGTCATCATTTAAAATATCGCTTTCTTCTACCTGTTTCGACATTAGTTGAATTTGTTGCATGGTATAGGTCATGCGCCATTAGATATTCAGTTTGAGTCCACAATTCACGACCATAGCGAAGAAGGACCCACGTTGCCGCTAGCCAGGCAGACAAAAACACCCATATCAGAAACCACAACCAATAATGGTTCGCTGACGATCCTCCCTCGGTTACCATGAAACGAGCAAGAATCTTGACGAACGAATTCTCTATTGGACGCCAAAATTCCTGCCCGTCATCTCAATCATGCAAAATTTTCATACATTTTTCGGCGAACTGTTATGATCGTTGCTATACGCTGGCTGGTGAGCCATCCAATAAGCATAACAGCCAAATCCCAAGGTGGGGCGACTTAGCAAGACGTGGGTTACGGCCCCAACAAGACGGCCATTTTCGATGATGGGGCTACCGCTCATCCCTTGCACCACACCACCCGCTACTCTTAACAGTCTGGGATCGGTAACCTGGAACAACAACCCTTTAGTATTAGGCTGCCACTGAGGATATGTGCGCAATATCCGAACTTGGAAGACCTCAGGGCGTTGTCCTTTGACTACAGTGACAATTTGAGCTTCCCCTGGTTGTACTTGATCCGGCAATGCTAAAGGAATGGCTCGCTGAGGACCCCAGACCGGATTATGCGCTAGATGCCCTACAATGCCGAATCGTCCGTTATGCAGCACGTTGCCTGCCACATTGTATCCTCCCGCCAAAACCCCAATTTTTTGGCCAGGCGTGGTCCCGGATCCCGCAATAACGCCAACGATATCCGCTCCCATTACATAGCCGGAGCGTATTGCCACCGGATGACGGGTTAATCCATCGGTAATACTGTGCCCTAATGCAGCATATTGGTGAGTCTTGGGATTATAGAAAGTAAGAGTCCCCACGCCATTAGCGCCATCCTCCACAACCACTCCCACTTCCCAACGATGAAACTGAGGCACCCATACCGGATGCAACCATCGTCGGTGCATGGTTCGCGCTCCTTCAACGGTCAACTCCAACGGCCGTCCAGTGCCTCCTGCAGTTCTCACTGCATTTTGCAACTGTTGGTCCGAACGCGCTGGCTGTCGATTGATCCGGGTAATAATGTCCCCTCGCTCAATGCCTGCTTCCTGCGCGGGATCTATCCATTGATGCCCTTGCCGTATCGGCTGTACCGCAGTGACCACCAATCCCTGAGTGCGAGCCACCACTCCCAGCGATTCGCCACCCGGTACCAACGATGACGGCGCAGCCGTGACGTCTACGGGAATGGTACGATACCAAAACTTGCCGAAGAGAGAAAATCTTACATTATAATGCCCCGGTTTGGTCCCGACCAAAGTAACTTGTTTAAAGCCATTGGATTCCTGGATTTGCATCCGACCTATAGGTGTTACCTGTACCGGAAGATAAGCACTCCAGGGAAGACTTAACGGCTCCCCTTGGGGTATCATAAGATGACTTGGCCAGTCAGCGATCCGCTCCAAAGGGGGAGAAAAGCCTGCCGAAATGAGCATCATTGCACCCGCAACCCCAATAATTTTTTTTGGATTCCACCACCGGGTATTGGCTCGGTTTTTAGCTTTTTGTCTCACTCACGGATCACCTCCAATCTCTTGTATTGATACCTATAACATCCCGAAGCCAATCCCGATTCATCCCCGGAATCAGAGTCAGTGTCTGTCAAGAGTGGGAATGCAAAAATAACAACCCAAGGTGCCCGTGCAGTAAATTTTCACGGCTTGGTCGCGGTGCCAAATCTTTTGTGAGATTGCCAAAATCAACGCGTGAAGCGACTCGCAAGCAAGTTTAGCATAAGGTTTTCAGATGGCGGATGATGTCCTGGGCTGCAAGTGGACGGGCCCACTTTTCTTGGGAGGCCAGCATCAACTGACGCATCGGTGCATCGTTTTTCAATAAATTGCGCACCTTATCAGTGAGTTCGGTATCGCCGCGCACTGCCAGATGATGTTGTAATAAACGGTCGCGATTTATTTCTTCCTGCCCAGGAATCCAATGCGTCACGATCCAAGGCACATGGGATTGCGCAACTTCGGCCGCGGTGACTCCACCGGGCTTCCCCACCACCAATTGAGCATGGCGCAAAAATATTGGCATATTTTCAACATAGCCGGCAATCGTCACAGTCTCTGGCCAACGATATTCCGATAGCTTCCAGCGAAGCTTCTCATTATGTCCGCATACGGCCACCACTGGCCAATCCAGTGTGGCCAACTGCCGTAGAATCCTGGTATATGGCCCCATACCCAACCCACCACCCAACAAGATAATCGGTCCCCGATCATAAATGGGCAATGGTGGCACCGTTTCCTGAAAGGAGGCACGAATAGGGATCCCGGTCATAAACACATGATCTGATGCCACTCCAAATCGGTTTAAATCTTCCACTTGTTCCGGAAGCCATACGGTATAGGCATCCGCCATCGGTTCATACCAAAACCGATGGACGGAGAGATCTGTCAACACCCCGACCACCCGTAAATTTGGATGCGTTTCGCGAACTGCACCCCAGGCGTTCAGCGCGAACGGATGGGTGGCAATCACAACATCCGGGCGGTACTCATCAAAGACGTCCGGCAATATTCGACGGCCAATCTGCCGCCAATGCATTCTATGCTGGCGCCAGTTAAAGGTGGTCCGGTCTGACCATCGAAATAACCGACCATAACTTGTCCCAAAGTAATGCAAGCCAAAAAAGTATAGTGCCGTTTCCACGCGGGCTGCCGCCACTAAATGATGAGAAAATTCGACTTGCCATCCGTCTAAATACGCTGCTTCGGCCATTGCTTGAGCGGCAATATCGTGGCCTGTGCCAATTGGCAAACTGGCAATTAGAAGTTTCATCGCACCCTCATTTATATTCGGTAGAGAAGTATCCCTAAAAAGACACCCCATAACGCGCCCATTAGTACCTCCACCGGGGTATGTCCGACAAACTCTGGAAATTCCTCGCTATCACTCATCCGGTTCAGATATTTTGACTGCAGACCGACAGTGCGCCGCACCCCTATCGCATCATATAACACAATAAACCCTAGCACACAGCTCACCGCAAACATTGGGGATTGCCATCCCGTTTGAAATCCCATAGCCGTGGATAACGCCGAGACCATGGCCGAATGAGATGATGGCATGCCCCCAGATCCAATTAACCGTTCTAATCGAGGCCGCTTTTTGTACCATGCATAAATCACAAATTTCATCAGTTGGGCACTGGCCACCGCCAAAATTGCAGTAATTAGCACCCGATTGGAGTCATTTAATAATCGCGACAAACCGCTATGCACCCTCGACCTCCTGCGCCAATAACTGCCGTGCATGTTCCAATGCGACAGCATCTGGGTTCCCGCTCAGCATGCGTGCTACTTCCCCAGGTCTCCCCGCCATATCTAAACTCGCCACACTAGATTCTGCCATCGCATTCTTAATCACCTTAAAGACTTTGATATGCGTTTTGGCCCGGGCTGCCACCGTCGGTTGATGACTCACCGCAACCACTTGACGCGTATGGCCTAGCCGTGACAGCAATTGTCCTACCTGCTGGGCACTGATACCGCCCAGACCAGTGTCCAATTCATCCAACACCAGTGTTGCTGTGCTGGCCCGGCCTTCCACTACCGCCATAGCCAATGCTACCCGAGACAGTTCCCCTCCCGAAGCCACTTTTGCCAAAGGCCGTGGGTCTTGGCCGGGATTTGCCGCAAATTGGCACTCCACCATATCCACACCAGTGTCCCGGGGTGATACTGGTGATATCACAAACTTTACTACTGCACCTAGCATCTCCATCTGGCTTAATAACTGTTCCACTTCAGTGGCCACGGCCTGAGCCAAGGTTTGCCGTTGAAATGACAACTGCTCGGCCAGCTGCCGATAGTCTTGGAACCGTGCCGTGGCAATTTTCGTCCATTTATTAAGCTCCCAGGTTATGTTGTCCACTTCAGCCAAACGCTTTGTGGAAGCGTTCAGCAATTCCAGCACATCACTCAACTGAGGCCCATATTTTCTTTTGATCCTGGCCAGAAGATCCGCTCGCTGTTCGATTTGCTCCAAATGTGCCGGATCCAAATTTAAGTTTTGATACCACTCACTGAGAGTCCATTGCATTTCGCTGAGCAAGAGGGACACCTGGTCCAACATCTGCATCGCCGGCTGCAATCCTGGGTCCATTCGCATCAAACCATCCAAAATTCGAACAACATGAGCAATCCCGGGAATAACGCCCACATCGTCTTGATTAAGGTAGCGGTCAATGGTTTGGTATCCTTCCACCAAGCGTTGCCCTTGCCGTAACCTTGCCAACTCCTCGTTTAAACTCTCATCTTCGTTGGGTAGGATTTGGGCATTGCCAATCTCGTCAACCAACGCTCGCAATCTGTCCCATTCCTCAGAATCGCCGGCGGTTCTTTGAATGGTTGCTAATGCATTCTCCGCCTGACGCCACTCGCGATAGGCTTGGGCTACATTCCAAGCCAACTGTTCCAGATTGCCGATGCGGTCAAGCCAGGACAAGAGAGTATCGGGGTCCGCAATTTTGATCGATTGATGTTGGGCCGTAATCTCCACTAAATGCAGCGCCACCCGGCGCACTGCCTGAGCGGGCACTATTTGGCCCTGCGCCCGATACGCACTGCGCCCATCCCGGCCTAGTTCCCGTTGAAGGATCAGCCATTCATCCGGCTCAATACCATAGCCTTCCAATACCAGCCATAAGGGATGATCCAGTGCTACTTCGAATGACGCCCGTACCCGCACCACCTCCCCAAACGGACCTGCCGGATCCGACACGCGCGCCCCCATAAGAAATCCAATGGCATTTAGCAACAAGGATTTCCCTGCCCCGGACTCTCCTGTGATGGCATTAAAACCTGGGCCAAATTCGACCGACGCGCTGCGGATTAACCCGAAATTCTCCACCGTCAGTTCCTTAACCATAATTCCGCCTTCCTTAAGATGGCATTTATCCACATCTGGTGGGTCCAAGCGAACCGCGGCACCCCTGCCCTTGATTCCGCTATCGCAAGTCCTCCAAACGTTGGGCTAGCACCGGCGCATCCTGGGTGCTCCGCGCTACCACCAGCACCGTGTTTTCTCCGGCTAATGTTCCTGCCACTTCAGGCCAGTCCAATCCGTCAATCGCTTCAGATACGACATTGGCCCCAGCCGGCAAAGTTTTCACCACAACCAAATTTTCACTGACCACATAACTTACCAGCACCTCACGCAAAAGACGGGTTAAGCGATCTCGCGAACCCGCTAAAGCTGAATAGTCGGGCAACGCATAACGATGACGGTCCTCGTAGGGTACTTTCAATAAGCCAAGTTCCTTGATGTCACGGGAGATTGTTGCCTGCGTAGTCGGCATGCCTCTTGACGCCAGCAACTCTGACAATTCCTCTTGTGTCTCAACGGCATGAGCTCGGATAATTTCTTGAATCAATGCCTGCCTTGACCGCTTGTCCTGGTGCATTCTAATGTCCTTTCCTCCAGCCGCGCAAAACATGAAAGAAGCTCCAACCCGGACGACGTATCAGCCGGATTGTAATAGGACTGGTTTCCACCACAACTTCATCCCCATCCTCCAACGGATGTCCTTCTTGTCCATCAATTGTAACCAATGTATCACGGTGGATGGTGCGAATTCGAATTTTAATTTGATGACTGCCATCAATCACAATGGATCTATCAAAAAACGAATGGGGGCAGATGGGCGTTATTACCATATTGCTTAAATCGGGAGCTAAAATTGGCCCGCCAGCCGATAACGAATAGGCTGTCGAACCGGTGGGGGTCGCGACAATCAATCCATCGGCAGGGTACGTGGTCACATAGGCGTTGTCAACAAAGGTTTCCAGGTTAATCAATCGGGCAAAAGGTCCCTTGGCCACCACCACATCGTTCATCGCGTCAAAACGGGCTAACTGCTGTCCATCACGCAACACGCTAGCCGAAAGTAAATGGCGCTCATCTATGGTGTATTCACCTTGAAGCAACGACGACAACGCCAAAAGCAAATCAGGCACCTCGACCTCAGTTAAAAATCCTAAATGACCCAAATTAACGCCGAGCACCGGACGTTCTAAGAAAGCTAACTCCTTGGCGGCTCTTAACAAAGTTCCATCTCCGCCTAACACGACAATCCAGTCAATGCTGTCTGCCGTTAATTCTGAGGTGTCTAGGGAATATTCGGAGAAACCTACGGCGTCGGCCAAATCCTTGGGTATTCGCATCATGACCCGATGCTGGCTGAACCATCGGGCCATTTGGCCGATAAGCCCCCGCACCTGGTCCTTTTCCGGATTAGGCCAAACCAATGCCTGCTTCACTCCCACTCCTCCTGCCAGGCCTCCTTGACCACTGCATCAATCATAATATCCTGCGATGTTCCCTTAAGCGATAAATAAGCCAGAAATTCGATGTTCCCCTCAGGCCCCCTTATAGGCGAGGGCATCAATCCTAAAACAGCATATCCCAAATTCTGGGCAGATTGCAAAAACCTCTCCAATACTTGTCGATGAACTTCCGGATCTCGGACCACGCCGTGTTTGCTAAGGTGCTCAGGTCCCGCCTCAAATTGAGGTTTCACCAGCACGATTACCGCCCCCGCACCGCTAATCATAGAGGTTAGCGGACCTAACAAGAGCGTAGCGCCGATAAACGAGGCATCAATCGAAGCCCCATCTAAAGCATCCGAACGGTCTAACTGTTCCAATGTCAGCCAGCGCGCATTAAGCCGTTCTCGGACAATGACTCTTGGGTCATTACGCAGCTTCCATGCGAGTTGCCCATACCCCACGTCTACCGCATACACTTTAGAAGCCCCAGATTGAAGCCAGCAATCAGTAAAGCCACCCGTCGATGCGCCTACATCCACCACGTTCCAGCCTTTCGGACGGATCCCGAACCGGGTTAACGCGGCTTGCAACTTTAAGCCTCCACGGCTGACGAAAGGCAGGCGAGGCCCTACAACGGTAAGCTGGTCGGTATCACTTACCAACAATCCTGCCTTTGTTTGCACTCGCCCGTTAACCTGAATTTTCCCCGCTAAAAGCAACCCTTGTGCTTTAGCACGCGATTCCACGAGACCCAGATCCACCAATCGCCTATCCAAGCGAAATTTCGGTCCCGTCATTGCTCGGCGTGGACAATGTTGAGGCTGTCAAGCCATCGCTGCGCTTTGCGTGCCAGCCCTTCTGCATCTAATTCATAGAGGTTTAGGTAATAATTGACGGGGCCATGGTCGATAAACTCATCGGGTAATCCCTCAATGCGAATCGGTATAGCGATGCCATCACGGTGTGCCCATTCCACGACGGCACTGCCAAACCCTCCCGAAATCACATGTTCTTCAATGGTCATAATCGCTTTGGTAGTGTTCGCCACCTGGGTTAAAGTCACGGTATCAAGCGGTTTTACGAAGCGGGCGTTGACCAGGCCTACCGAATACCCTTGCGCTTGTAATAACTCCCGCACTGCAGCAGCAGTGTAATATATCGGCCCGAAGGCGACTAAGGTCAAGTCCTGCCCATGAAAGGTCCACTGTGCCTCTCCCCAGGCAATGGGAGGAATCGGCCCGGACAGATCAATCCCCTGGCCAGAACCCCGAGGATAACGGATAGCCACAGGATGCGGTCGATGCAATGCCTCAGACAACAAACTACGCAACTCTCCCTCATCTTTGCCCATCGCAATTTCGATATTCGGCACTGTGCGAAGAAAGCTAACGTCAAAAACTCCTTGATGGGTAGCGCCGTCCGCTCCCACCAATCCTGCACGGTCAATAGCAAAAACCACAGGGAGGTCCTGGTGGCAAACGTCATGGATAACTTGATCATATGCCCGTTGAATAAACGTACTGTACACCGCAAACACCGGCTTCATTCCTGCTAATGCCAGTCCAGCGGCAAACGTTGCCGCATGCTGCTCCGCAATCCCCACATCAAAAAACCTATCCGGAAACACTGCTGCAAATTTGTCCAATTTGGTACCGTCCGGCATCGCCGCAGTAATTGCCACCACAGTGGGATCGGTCTTCGCAATTTCAATAAGGGTGTCGCTGCAAACTTGACTATAAGAAGGTGGTTCAGATTTCTTAATAAACCGACCACTAGCGACTTCAAACGGTCCCGGGCCATGAAATTCTCCAGGATGTTCTTCAGCCGGCCGGTAGCCCTTCCCTTTTTGAGTAATCACATGAACTATTACGGGCTCATTGACGTCCCGGGCGTTACTGAGAACCGGGATCAGTGCGTCCAAACTATGGCCGTCTAACGGCCCGAAATACCGAAAACCCAACTCTTCAAACACATTGCCGGCCAACATCGCATAGTGCACTAAATCCTTGACCCGTTCCACCGTCCGCTTGATTTGAGTCCCGAATACGGGAATGCCTTCTAATAATCCTTCAACTTCTTGCTTTAACCGCGAATACGCCGGAGCAGATCTTAAGTCCGTCAAGTACCGAGAAAATGCTCCGACATTGGGAGCAATTGACATCGAATTGTCATTAACGACTACCACCATGGGAGTCTTTAAATGCCCAATTTGGTTTAGTGCCTCCCATGCCATACCTGCAGTAAGTGCCCCGTCACCAATGACAGCCACCACACGATAGTTCGCATGCATCAAATCTCGCGCCTTGGCCAGTCCTAGTGCAGCGGACAATGATGTGGAGGCATGCCCCGCTTCCCACACGTCGTACTCACTTTCTCGCCGTTTCAAGAATCCGGAAATCCCCCCCAACTGGCGCAGGGTTCCAAAATTTTCCAGCCGTCCCGTGATTAATTTATGGGCATACGCTTGATGTCCGATATCCCACAACAATTTATCGTGAGGTGTGTCGTAAACCCGATGTAAAGCTAAGGTCAGTTCCACCGTCCCCAAACTAGCTCCGATATGGCCGCCGGTGCGCGCCGTAGTTTCAATGATGGACTGGCGCAACTCGCTGGCCAGTCGTTGCAACTGGCTTGTGCTCATCGTTCGCAAATCTTTTGGTGACTGTACCCCTTCCAGCAACACTTTCGTCCCTCCTTTTGCAACCCCTTTACCACTGACGGTCGATCGCAAAATCGATTAAGCCTTGTAAAAGTTCCGCTCTCGGTTCCCATCCTAGTGCCGTTTTTGCTTGGATACGATGATAATCCGTCAGACGCCTGGATTCATCCATCCCCAAAAGTGCAGGATAGGTCGCCTTGCCCAAAGCTCTATCAGTACCCGTGGACTTTCCCATCACCGCAGCGTCCCCAGTTTCATTCAAAATGTCATCCACAATTTGAAACGCCAACCCAAAATGACTCCCGTATTCTATTAGTTTAGTCTCCGATGCCAAATCGCCTACAATAATGGCTGGCATCTGTACACAGGCGATAATCAAAGCTCCTGTTTTCTTGTGATGAATTTCTTCCAATTGTTGCAATTGCAAGGCTTGTCCTTCGCCTGCTAAATCTTTGACTTGACCCTGAATGAGCCCCTCACGTCCTACCGCCTGTGAAAAGTTCCCTATCGCTGCTATCAAGCGAGATGGTTCAAAACGTTCACCCAACACGGGGTCACTCATCTTGGCAAAGGCTTCCGTTAACAGGGCGTCTCCCGCCAGGATTGCCATGGCTTCTCCGAATTGCTTATGTGCTGTAGGATTGCCGCGACGCCAGTCATCATTGTCCATGGCCGGCAAATCGTCATGAATCAGCGAATACGTGTGAAGGTACTCTACTGCCAGCGCCATTTCCTTAAATTCTTCGACAGCACGGCCAAGATATGCAGCACTAGCTAAAACTAACTGCGGGCGCAGTCGTTTGCCGCCAGCCAGCAACGAATACCGCATCACCTCTTCCACTGTGCCGGCCAACGAGGTCTCCAGAGGAAAATCTTCTTGGATCCATCGGTCAATTAGGGTGCGAGTCTCTATCAACCAAGAGGCAACATCCACTATAACTCCTCCGTCTTTAGTTCGGTGGGATAGAGACCAAGGCTGGATTCAGCCCTCTCCAACAATCGGTTGGCCTTCTCGGTCAAAGATTTGGCCTCGGCATAAAGTTTCAAGCTTTCTGCCAACGGAGAACGACCGCTTTCTAAAAGGCGCACAATTTCTTCTATCCGTTCTATTATAGCCTCATATTGGGACAAATCATTGTCATTGGTTTCTGGCGCCATAGGCATCCCATTTCCCCCTACCGATTCACTCTGGTCACCCAGTGACTTCCATTATACCAATGGATTTGGTATAACTCATCAGGCATGATTTGGGCAGCAGTCACCAGGCTGCCCTCGCGATTGGTAACATAAGCATAGCCGCGATCTAGAATTGCCTCAGGATTTAGACTTTGAATTTGTGCTTGGGCACGGTCCCAACGATGGCGTTGTTCCCTCAGTCTGCGCTCCCAAGACCTGTCCGCCCGCTCCTGCAAACGGTCGAGCCGTAATTTGGCCTCTCGCAACAATATCTCAGGCTGCGTCAAAATACCGTGGGTCGTCCATCCCGCTAAACGTCTGCGCTCCGCATCGATACGCCCTAAAATAGCTTGTTGGGCACGTGACATTAAAGTGTTTTGCCAATGGACCAATCGCACTAATTCCGGCACTGCCAGTTCCGCTGCTGCAGACGGCGTGGCAGCACGCAAGTCCGCGGCCAAATCCACCAATGTGGTATCAATCTCATGACCCACCGCCGATATCACTGGAACCGGGCAACGCGCTATCGCCCGCACCACGGCCTCCTCGTTAAACACCATCAGATCTTCTTTAGATCCACCACCCCGACCCACAATCACCACGTCAACGTCTTGGGCCGACACAGACGATAAGGCCTCGACCAGAGCAGCTGTGGCTTCTTTACCTTGAACTAGCACTGGGTATAGTCGGATGCTCATACCTGGATATCGGCGTCCAATGACCGTTTCAATATCACGGCGGGCAGCGCCGGTGGGCGATGTGACTACCCCTACCGCCTTGGGTAATAGCGGCAAGGCACGTTTGGGGCGGGAAAACAGCCCTTCAGCCGCCAGTTTTTGCTTCAATGCTTCGAGTGCTAAGTGGGCTTTGCCAGCTCCAATATCGTGGATTTGCGTCACATAAAGTTGTGTCTGCCCATCTCTCTCAAAGACGCCTATTCTACCTAATGCCAAAACCTGCATGCCATCGCGCAAGGGAGCGTCCAAAGACAAGGCATCGCGCCGAAACATTACACTGCGGATTTGCGCCTGATCATCTTTCATGACAAAATACCAATGACCCGAAGAGTGATGCTTAACTCCGGATAACTCTCCTTGTATCCATAGGTGTTGCCACTCTGGAACCCCTTCCACCAACTGTCGGATGGCCTGCACCAATTGACTGACGGTAAACTTCTGCGGGTTTTGGCGCATCATGATCGCTCCTGGCGTTGAAATGCTTGCCAAGTGTTGTCAAGCAACATAGCAATCGTCATCGGTCCAACTCCGCCCGGCACCGGAGTAATCCACTTAGCTCGGGCAACCGCCTCCTGGTAGGCAACGTCACCCACTAGTCCATCAGGAGTTCGATTGATGCCCACGTCAATGACCACCGCTCCATCTTTGATCCATTCACCACGGATCATCTGCGGGCGGCCCACCGCCGCCACTACAATGTCTGCTTCCGCCACCAATTGGTCTAAGTCACGAGATCGCGAATGAGCTATGGTTACCGTTGCATCTTGTGCCAGCATTAGCAAACTCAAGGGTTTTCCTACCAACAAACTGCGTCCCACTACCAACGCTCGTCGTCCAACCAGAGAAATTCCATAATAGTCCAAGATCGCAATCACCCCTCGGGGTGTACATGGAAACAATCCCGGCTTTCCCTGAGCCAAACGCCCCAAGTTTTCGGAAGTAAGTCCGTCCACATCCTTGTCGGGACTAATAGTGCTGAGTACCGCTTGGGTATCAATTTGTGGCGGTAGTGGCATTTGCACTAGAATACCATGGACGGAAGCATTGCGATTGGCACGATCCACAACGTCAATGACGGCTTCCGTAGTTGATTCGGCCGCCAATTTAATGGTTTCGGAGACAATACCAGCCCCTGCGCAAGCCCGTTCTTTGTTTCGGACATAGACATGCGATGCAGGGTCATCACCCACCAACACTACTTCAAGACCAGGTCTTCTCTGGTGTTCTTTCTGATATGCTTCCACCTGTCCTTTTAACTTTTGTCTTATACCAGCCGCCACTAGTTTCCCATCCAATATGTTTGCCATATGCCCTCCTCAGTACCCAGTGTCCCAACCTATCCATGCCACCCCCACCGCATTGTCCCGGCTCAATTGTGGCGTGCCAAACAGGATATCCCACTTAGAATCCACTGCCGTCAGATGACGGATAATCTCTCTGACCGTCTCGTTGGCCGCCACTCCCCCAACGACCAGCAAAGGCCCAGGTTCAGCACCTGCTGTAATCAAATTCGCTAAGGCTTTGCCAACGCCAATTTCCACCCCGCGGGCTACATCTTCGGGCAAATAACCCCCTTTAAGGGCACGCTGAGCTTGAGCTTCTAATCCAGAAAAACTTATCCAAACCCTACCATCCTTATGGCGGACAGCCCCCGTGTTAAACAGCAATGGGTTTACCGATCCTAAAGCCAACCGCTCCAATTCTGGCCCGGCTGGAAAGGCCAGTCCCAATGCTACGCCAATCCGGTCAACAAATTGACCGGCATAGAGATCATCACTGCCACCCAGCAGTTGGATATTCCAGGCTCCCGGCTCCCGAGGCTCTACCTGCAGCAATTCGGTCGTGCCGCCGGACACATGCAATGCATAAAAACGCTGAGAAAAGGACCGTCCCGCCGCAAACAGTCCCGCGCGAATATGACCTTCTTGATGCGAGGTTGCAATTAGCGGAACATTCAACGTGAGGGAAACTACCTGAGCATAAGCCTCCCCCACTTTAAACGTCGGAAGATAGGCATCAGCAATTGGGCGGGGACGTGTTGATACTGCTACGGCACGCACTGGGATCTTCAGGTTTTCCGCAACCTGCCGCCATTTTTCATACAAGATGGGAAAATTCAGGACATGACGGTAGACCGCTTCGCTAGACCGCAGTCCGCGCTGTCCCTGCGGCACCGAAAGGACCATCCGTTGATCGAACACCACCTGGTCTCGGGTCACAACGGCTAGAGACGTAGTATAGGCACTGGTGTCGATTCCCATGACCAGGCCTTCCCATTCGTCCCGGTTATTGGTTAGCGGGTTTATCGCGATCACCTTCCGGCCGAACGCTCTTAGAAAGTGTTGCCAACACTCCGTTCACAAATTTCTTAGCGTCATCGGTGCTATATTCCTGTGCCAGTTCCAGGGCTTCATTAATAATCACGGATATCGGAGTATTGGTGGCATATACAATTTCAAATGTTGCTAGACGCAAAATGTTGCGATCGATGGTGGGCATTCGGTGAAGTTTCCAATCAATAGCAACTTGACTAATCATGGCATCTAGTTCATCGCGATGCTGAAGGGTACCCAAGACCAGATCCCGAGTAAAGCTGCAAATGTCTTCGGATTCATCGATCAAAGCCCGCCGCAACAGTTCCTCCGCCTCGGTATGAGCCAAATCTTGTTCGAATAACACCCGCAAGGCAAGTTCCCTTCCGCGGTGGCGTGCCATATTAATCCTCCTTGCCAAACTACTCCAGGTTCTGGGGCAACTGCGACGACGTCGCAAACGAAACTCCTTGGACATGGATGTTAACGTGTGTCACATGAAGTCCTGTCATGTTCTCAACCTGAATTTTTACCTGTTCTTGAACGCGACTGGCAACCTCAGGGATCTTTTTGCCAAATTGAACCACCAAATAAAGATCAAACCCCACAAGATTGTCCTTCACGTCGAGTTTAACCCCTTTTGTCGGGTCTCGCTTACCGAGCATCTCGGAAAGTCCGCCTGCCAAACCTCCGGTCATACCCACCACACCATCTACTTCGGTTGCCGCCAATCCTGCAATTGCCGCAATTACGTCGTTGGCAATTTGAATTGACGGTACCGCCACTGTAGTTTCGACATCATCCATGCGAGTCCTCCCCGGGGAATTTAAGCCCCTTCCATACGTTCGGCCAAGAAGTTGGTGTGAATATCCCCTTTGACAAAATCGGGATCTTCCATCAATTGCTGATGTAATTGCAACGTGGTTTTAACCCCTTCAATACGAAATTCCGAAAGCGCCCGGCGCATCCTCGCGATGGCTTCCTCGCGAGTACGACCCCAGGTGACCAGTTTTGCCAACAGCGAATCATAAAACGGCTGCACTACATAACCTTGGTCGGCTCCCGAATCGACACGAACTCCCGGTCCTGCCGGTTCATGCCATACCGTTATCGTCCCTGGACTCGGGCGAAATTGCTTACTGGGATCTTCTGCATTAATCCGGCATTCGATGCTCCACCCATTCAATTGCACTTGGTCTTGACTTATCGACAATGGCAACCCCGCCGCTACCCGAATTTGTTCTTTGACGACATCGACCCCGGTCACCATCTCAGTACAAGGATGCTCGACTTGGACCCGGGTATTCATTTCCATAAAGTAAAATCGTCCCTCTTCATCAAGAAGAAACTCCAAGGTTCCCGCACTGGTATACCCCACCGCCTGTGCCGCCCGAACCGCCGCCTCACTCATTTGGCGTCGCAGTTCCGGAGTCACCGCCACCGAGGGTGCTTCTTCCAACACTTTTTGCCGTCGGCGTTGCAACGAGGACTCCCGTTCCCCTAAGGCAACGACATTTCCCATGTTATCGGCAAGCACTTGAATCTCTATATGCCTAGGCCGTCTCAAATATTTTTCCAGATAGACATCTCCCTGGCCGAAGGCCGATTTCGCCTCGCGACTAGCGCGCTCAATCGCGTCTTCCAATTCATCGGCACTTTCCACGATACGGATGCCCCGTCCTCCGCCGCCGAAAGACGCTTTGACCAAAATAGGATAGCCAATCTGCTCCGCGATAGTTTGGGCCTCGTTCAAATCGCTTACGGTCCCTTCAGTACCTGGAACCACCGGTACCCCAGCGTTTTGCATCATCTGCCGGGCTTGCGCCTTAATTCCCATTTGCTCAATGGCCGTTGCAGGGGGGCCAATAAAAACCAAACCCCAAGTCTTGCAAATGGCAGCAAAGTGGTGATTCTCCGATAAGAATCCATATCCGGGATGGATTGCTTCGGCACCAGTTTGTACTGCCGCGTTAATAATGTTGGGGATGTGCAAGTAACTTAGTTGCGACGGCGCAGGACCAATCGGAAACGCTTCGTCGGCATAACGCACGTGTGGAGCGTCTTTATCAGCCTCGGAATAGACCGCCACCGTGGCTACGCCCAGCTCTTTGGCAGCACGCATGATTCGAATGGCAATTTCTCCACGATTGGCTACCAGTATCTTCTTGAACAACCAGGACACCTCCGTTTTCCTCTCCCATAATAGACCACATTCGTCCTACCTTGTCTAGTGTCACGCCGTGTAAAGATTTCCCCACCCCTTAAGAAATTAGGAGGAAAATTATGGGATTCAGCTTTCGAATCGTCGTTTCGCATAAGTGCGCTGGTGTCTGCCATGGCAATTGGAAAATTGGATGGTAAGAAATGGCTCTTGGTCACTTTTGGTGATGAATCGCTAGCGTCTCGTAAGACCTGCGTCGTATCGGCGTG
Organism: Sulfobacillus benefaciens; assembly: GCA_003023695.1. Lineage (GTDB taxonomy): Bacteria > Bacillota > Sulfobacillia > Sulfobacillales > Sulfobacillaceae > Sulfobacillus_C > Sulfobacillus_C benefaciens_A. Next base: position 104,356 of record PXYW01000003.1, read on the forward strand.
ACTTCCTCACATCCTGTCGATGGATGCCATAGGAATGCCCGGGAGATCCCGGCTCTCACGAGTTCTGGCGCGTTAGCGATGCAGAATCCGGGCGCGAAGGAGCCACCGGGAATGCGAGGAACCTCTGGGAGCGATTCCAGAACCCCCCACCTCAACCCGTCAGGGGTAGGTGGTGGGAGAGTTCATGTCTTACACCGTGTTCCCGTTGCTGTCGACTACCGTCGATGTTAGTGCCGACCGAATAAATTGCCCGCCACCAGTGCATTTTTACCCTATTCGGTTATAATAAATTGGAAAAGTATCGAGGACGTGGACCATCGTGAAAATCGTCAAGGCACCTGTTCGCATTAACGTAGTCATGGGCAAAAAATCCGAAGCGATTCGTCAACAACGGTATGAAGACGCTCTCGCCAGGATTGCCAAGCGCATTCAAAACGATCCATTTTCTGAGGAAGAAATCATGGTTGAAGTGCAAGCGTTTCGCGAAGGCAAGTGAAGATTGTCGTCGATACTAACGTCATCCTATCATCGCTGCTGGGATCGGCATTCAGCACACCGAAGCGACTTCTGGCCACGATTCAATCTGCGCACATTCTAGTGATATCCTTGGCCATGGCCGCAGAGATTTGGCGCAGTGATTATGCGACCGAAATTCTCCCGGTTAGGCACCGAAAAAGAGCGCGTCATCAATATTCAAGCTCTCTTAACGGCCCCTCACATCATGGCTATTGTACCCACGTTTACAATCGTGCATCCCGATTTATTTGACATGGATGATAATCGAATTTTGGAAGTCGCGGTGGCGGCAAACACGGATCTCATTATCACGGGGGACAAACAACTGTTGGCTCTACGAGGCATATCAGCACACATCGTTGAGTCGCTGGCTGAACCGCCTGCGGACGATTCACCCATCCCGATTATGAGTCCCAGTGAGGCGCTGGACTATCTCCTATCCATTTAACGTATATCCCCGCATCGCATCTCAAACGCTACTTATCTTGCCGGTTGAGTAATAAGTCCCTAAGTTGTTCTTTTGCATCCGGACGCAACACACTCCAACCTCGAACTAATTGCGCCAATAGGGAATCGCGCTGAATATCCTGAATTCCAGGACATCTCTTGTTCTAATTATACAAATGCTTGACACTCCCAATGAAGAGGGTTGAGGGTAGGTGGTTAGTCATCGGTTACCCTTCTGATAAATCTCCATAGAGTCCAGATCGATGACAAATTGACCATCTGAAAGGATATCGAACCCTAGCAAGACCATTGATCCCTGGGTGTTCATCTAGGTTGCCGAAATCCACGTAGGGCCTTTCTATGCAATGATAGCCAAACTTTAACCCGTCAATCCACTTCCGTAATGCGTAATCTCTACCTGGTTAAAAAAACCTACGATAATCTCTTTCGGCTTTTCTCGGCCCCTAACGGGACCCGCAGTCCTCACAGGATTCGTCTGCTCGGGGGTGGCTTCCGCTCCATCGCGTGGGGATGTTTTTCCCCCACGCACCGCTCAAGATCCCGGCAGGAGAAGGATGGCAGGAAACTCCCATCGGTGTCCCGTCGGTGGTGCCCTGAG
>PXYW01000030.1 GCA_003023695.1 Sulfobacillus benefaciens
AGCCAGGATCAAACTCTCCATGACTCGTAGCTGGTAATGCTGTCTGACTGTATTTTTGCGTGACTGACGATATAGTTTTCAAGGACCGGGTCGCAAGATCTAATGATATCACGTAAGCACCGAAATTTCAAGGCTCATTGTTATCTTTTAGTCTTGCAGGTAATACTGCTTCAACGCAGCGTGCAGATGATATCACGGACGAATTCTTCATGCAAGCCCTTTTTACGTATTCAGTACTGGTAGTGTCTCCCGATGCCTTATGTTATAGTCTACAACATAGTGGATATTGATCTTTAGTAAAGGAGTCCTTCTAATGATGGTTCGTTGTCAGCCACGCTGAAGTTGAGGGAGTATTTCACCCGACTTTGATGAACCATACCAAGGAGGACTTATTTATGTCTTGGATATCCGCACAAGATGTCGCTATTTCTGTTGGTGGCCGCATATTAGTATCCGGAGCCACGTTTACCATAAACCCCGGAGATCGCGTGGGCATCGTGGGGCCAAATGGTGTTGGTAAGACTTCCCTGTTACGTCTCTTGTCTCGAGAATTAGATCCGCACCAAGGACGCCTAGAGTCGTTTGGTGACCACCAAATCACACGGTTAGAGCAATGGCAAAATACTCCCCATACTTCTCTTTGGGATGCTGCCTACAACGCCAATCGGCGCCTCATCCAACTATCCAAACGTATTTCACAGCTGGAATCACAAATGAGCCAACCAGATGCTGATCCTGAGGCGTTAGCCCAGTGGGTCAATGAATGGGGCGACCTCGCAGAAAGTTATACAAACCTGGGCGGTTACGAATGGGATACCATTGTGAAAAGTAGTTTGCGAGGCATTGGTTTTGACCCTGATCGTTGGGATGATTCCCCGAGTGCTCTATCCGGCGGAGAAGCCCACCGCTTGGCGCTGTTGCAAGTTATCCTGTCCGGGTCGGATATCTGGCTACTCGACGAGCCTACCAACCATTTAGACATCGTCACCATTGAGTGGGTAGAAGAGAAACTGAGGCAATTTTCCGGTGCTGCAATAATCGTGTCCCATGACCGTGCTTTTATAGATCATGTTTGTACCCGGATTATGACTTGGGAAGATGGGTTTTTTTGGATCGTTTCTGGTTCCTACGCGCAATACCTGAATCTTCGGCGGGAACGATTATCTCAAGAAGCTCTAAAGTACCAGAGGTATCTCGAAGAACAATCTCGCCTTCAAGACTATATCAACAAATGGCGAGCGGGAACCCGAGCACGCCAAGCCCAAAGTCGAGCCAAGGCGTTGACCAAACTTAATCAATCTATGCCTACCCAAATCGTATCGCATCGGCCCCCCAACCTCACACTATCTCAAGAAACCAAGGTACGTGGTGGATCTTTGCCTGCCCTAACCTTGGACCAACTAACGTTGAGCCAAGGAAATCGCACTTGGTCACCATTGTCGTTAAAAATACCCTATGGCGCTAGGGTGGCTTTGGTGGGTCCTAATGGCGCTGGAAAAACAACCCTGCTGCAAGCACTAATGTCTTCGCCAGGAAATCCCCATGTCAAATGGCGCGAGGACATCACTGTAGGCTACCTTCCCCAATCGGCAGTGGCTACACTTCCCGATGACATGACCGGAATAGAGTATGCTTACCAAATGGGAATGGATCGCGAAGAAATTTATTATGTTGGGGCACGATTTGGTTTGCCCCACGCTCTATGGGAAACTCTTCTCCAAGGGTGGTCAGGAGGAGAGCGAAGCCGACTCAAGCTTATTGAAACACTCATGGCTCCATCACAGTGCTTGCTGTTGGACGAGCCCACAAACCACCTCGATATTCCCATGCGTGAGGCTTTGGAGCACCTTTTAATTGAATATCCCGGCACCCTCATCATCGCATCGCATGACCGGGCGTTGTTGGCCAACGTATCCACCCATACCTGGTGGGCCACCGGGAGTCGTTATATTTTTGAGTAGCTCCCATTTCGTGAAGGACGCACTCAGATGCTGAAAAAATCTCTGGAATAACAACCAGCGTGCCCCCCTGGTGGAGGGCACGCTCGCCTGGCTTTAATATTTTTCTGCAACGGCCTTCATTTGCATAAACAACAGCAGATAGTCAGGGCTGCCGGTTTTGGAATCGGTGCCGGACATATTAAATCCGCCAAAGGGATGCGCGCCCACCACCGCTCCGGTGCACTTGCGGTTAATATACAGATTGCCTACCTCGAATTCCTCCATCGCTTGCTCAATCCGGTCGCGCCGCCGCGAATATACGGCCCCCGTCAAGCCATATTCGGTGTCGTTCACGATGTCCAATGCCTGATCAAAGTCTCGGGCACGAATGAAGGACAAAACCGGGCCAAAAATTTCTTCCTGCTCAATTTTACTGCCCGGGGCCACCTCAGAAAAAATGGTCGGTTGGATGAAGTACCCGGGAGCTTGGCCAAATTCCCCGCCTATTTCCAACTTGGCATGGGTTTTCCCCCACTCGATATATCCCCAGATTTTCTGTTGAGCCTTGTCATCAATCACCGGCCCGATCTGCGTGGCCATATCGGCCGGATCTCCCATCACCAGCGCTTTGGTCCGGGTGACGACCCGTTCTAACACCGCATCGTAGACCGCATCGACCACCACCGCGCGCGAACAGGCCGAGCATTTTTGTCCCTGGAACCCAAAAGCCGACGTCACAATGCCTTCCGCAGCCGCGTCAAGATCGGCCGTTTCATCGACCAAGATGGCATCTTTGCCGCCCATTTCCGCCACCACACGCTTCACCCATCGCTGTTGGGGACCGGCCTCGGCTGCAAATTTATTAATGCGCAGCCCGACGGCGCGGGATCCCGTAAAGCTCACGAAACGGGTGAGGGGGTGCGTCACCATATGGTCGCCAATGACCCCCCCGTCGCCCGGGACAAAGTTCAGCACCCCGGGGGGTAATCCGGCCTCTTCCATAATCGCCGCAAATTGGGCGCCAATGACGGCCGTGGGGGACGCCGGCTTGACGATTACCGCATTCCCGGCCACAATTGCCGCCGAGGTCATACCGGTCAGAATCGCCAACGGAAAGTTCCATGGCGGAATAATCGCGCCTACGCCCAACGGCACATAAAACGCCGTATCTTCCTCTCCCGGCAAGGGTGTTAACTCCACCCCGTGGGACAATCGTTCCATTTGCCGCCCATAGTACTCCAAGAAATCAATCGCTTCCGCGACATCGGCGTCTGCCTCGCCCCAGGACTTGCCCGCCTCATAGACTTCCCAGGCGGATAACACAAATTTCTTGCGGCGCATGAGGGCCGCCGCCTTATAGAGATATCGCGCACGCTGGGGGCCGGGCACCTTCTTCCATTCAGCCCAGGCCTGCCACCCCGCCGCCAATGCCTGGTCGATCAATGCCGCATCGGCTACGGCGACCTGGCCGACTACCGCGTCCGGATGGGCGGGATTGGTGGAAATAATCTTGTCCTCAGTGAGGATCCGTTTTCCGCCAATAATGAGAGGATAGGACCGTCCCCACTCCGACTGGACCTGGGCCAACGCCCTACGCATCGCTTGTTGATTCTCCGGTCGAGAAAAGTCTGTCAATGGTTCGCTATGATATGTGTCGATCGCCATCGCTATGTAATGCCTCCCTCGCAGTCCCTCATTTAGAATGGCCCGGGTCCCCGGGTTTCATCCGGCATCTTTCATAGAAGCCTCACGGAAACGTTTCAGGATTTCAGGCGCATAGCGGTCTAACCGTTTGGCCCGTCCATCCACGACAAAAGCATGTGCTGTGGATCCTACAATAGCGTATTTGTCCGGATTCTGAGGGACGGCAATATGATAACGAAAAGTACATCGTGTCGCCGATATTTCCGTAAGGCGCGCAACAACCCGGATTTCATCGCCTAATTGCAATGCATAAGCAAACTCGGCTTCGGCCTTTTTTACCAAAAGTTCCAAGTTTACACCACGCAGCACGGTGTAATAGTCTAATTGATGCTGACGAAGCCAGGCAATGCGCGTTTCACTAAACCAATCGAAAACATGCGCATGGTAAATGATGCCGGCTGCATCCACTTCAGACCAACGTACCACTGAGTTCCAGGTAGCCAATATCGTGATCCCTCCTCGTTGCCACAATCATCATACTCGTCTTTGAAAATCTTAACAAAAAAACCGTCGCATGCGACGGTTAAAATGGTAGCCCCAAGCGGATTCGAACCGCTGTTTCCGGAATGAGGGTCCGGCGTCCTAGGCCTCTAGACTATGGGGCCAAATTATATTTGGCTGGGGGACCAGGATTCGAACCTGGGCGAGATGATCCAGAGTCATCTATGCTACCGCTACATCATCCCCCAACAGCATTGCTTATTATAACGGCGAGAGTCATGATATGCAATATTTGTCCCCCGACGATATTTTCCAGATAACGTGGTAAGCTGTTGTTTAAGAAAAACTTGAGCAGGCTATGCCAACGACATAGACTATTATAAGAGAGAAAGGAGTTCCTGTCATGACAAAAAAAACACGCTCCTGGTATGGCCATGATTACGGCCTGTCATTTCGAATGTTTTTCACGATGCTGCTATTAGCTGCGCTTTATTTAGGGTTTATCGCGGTATTGGTAGCATTACACGTGGGAATTCCATTGCTGATTGTGATTATTGGAGCTCTCGCTCTAAGCCAATACTTTTTCTCCGATCAACTTGTACTGCTCAGTACCGGAGCTCGTAGGGTCACTGCGCAACAAGCTCCCGAACTGCATAAGACTATCGAACGATTAGCGCAAATGGCGGACTTGCCCAAACCTGGCATTGCTATTATGCCTACACGAATGCCCAATGCGTTTACCACCGGACGAAACCCGAAAACTGCCGTGATTACGGTCACTCAAGGCTTACTGGATCGCCTCGACGGACCTGAATTGGAAGCGGTGTTAGCTCACGAACTAACCCACATCAAAAATCGCGATGTTGCGGTGATTACCATCGCTAGTTTCTTTGCGATGATTGCCTCATTTATTGTGCAACAATTTTTCTTTTTCGGTTTCGCTATGGAAGAGGACCGTGGCCGAGGACGCGGCAACAGCGGTCAGGCGATAATGCTTATTTGGTTGGCCTCGATTGTTGTCTGGGCCGTGAGCTATGTCCTCATCCGCACTCTGTCACGTTATCGGGAATATGCGGCTGATCGCGGATCCGCAATTCTCACCGGCCATCCAGGTTATTTGGCCAGTGCCTTGCAAAAAATCCATGCCAGTATGGCACGTTCTACTCAACGCGATTTGCGCAAGGCTGAATCCTTCAATGCGTTTTTCATCTTTCCTGCAGTACGCAAAAACAGCTTTATGGAAATGTTTTCGACCCATCCTAGTCTGGAACACAGGATCCGTTATCTAGAAAAACTGCAGAGCGAAATTGACAATAAGTAACAGGGAGGGAAATTCATGGGGTTTTTCGATTCATTATTTGGCCGAACCAAAATTCCGTCGGGAAAAATGGATCAATTGTTTGCGCTGTCCACCGCGTTATTGGACATTGAAACCCGTCTTTCCACTCCCTTTGGAAAAAAGGCTGGCATTGTGCTTCGTACCGTCGATAACAGTGGTTACGAATCTATTGAAAAAGATGTCAATGACGCCCTGCATTTAGGTGGTAAAGACATTCCGGTGACAGCCCATCACGTGGACGACTCCGAGGGATTTCGATGGATTTTGTTCGAAGGTGGGGACGCAGATGATGTGATTAACGCATTGCATCTCACTGCTGACTTAGTATCGCAAGCCGGCTACGGTGATAGTTTATTGGCCGCCATGTTTGATTTCAACGGCTGGTACCTCATTTACAGTTATCGGCGGGGAACTTTTTATCCTTTCGTGCCCAAACCAGGCCACAATCGGGATGATGCACGGGAATTTCGGATTGCAGAAACTTTAAAGCCATTTATGCCCATAGAAAAGGACCCAGAGCGCCGATATGCGCTGTGGGATCCTCCGCTGTAGGAATGAATTCACTCAAGAGGATGCTCACTAAAGAGTTTTTTCGCCTCACTTAATGTCGTATCGGATGCAGGTAAAATTAAATCGGATTCGGACAGTTGGTGATGCTCGAGTTCGGTACCCGAGCGCACCAACCGCACCACTTCGTGGAAAGTTTGGTTAAATCGCGCCTCATCGTCCTCTTCAATTGCTTGCATCAATTCTTCGTCCAGAATATTAATACGCTCTAAAGTTTCACCATCCACTTCAAATTGCCCTTCGGATAAGATCCGGATTATCATGAGGACGAATCCTCCTTTGCCACATCGGCTTTAAGCCGAGCCAACTCATCCGATACCCCCGTCTGGGCCTTAATTCGATTGAGCTCATCGCGTACCGCATCACCAGTCGACAAGGGTCCCGATTCCAGAGCCATCGTTCCCGAGAGTTCATCGATAGCTTGGGCACGTGCTTGAAGAGATTGTGTCTTATCTTGCGCCCGCTGAATAGCCATATTCACATCTGCCATATCTTCTCCTAATCCAGAAAATGCTTCGCCAATTTTAACTTGGGCCTGTGCCGCGGAATATTGCGCCTTAATGACTTCTTTTTGGGTGCGGAAGGCTTCAACTTTAGTGGTCAATTTTTGCTGCAAATCGATGAGGCGTTGCTCTTCCTTAGCCAGATCGGCAATTTGTGTCTTCAGGCCATCCATTTGAGCAACCACCGACTGCTTGCTGTTCAATGCCTGCTGTGCAAGATCATCGCGTCCGGCTTTTACCGCGTCGCGAGCATCCTGGTCATATTGCTGTGCCGATTGTTCTAGTCTATTTAACTGCAATTCGATTCGCTTCTTGGAGGTAACTACTTCAGCCACGCCACGACGCACATTCTGAAGCTGTTCCACTTGCTTCTGGTAAGAATACTCCAGGGTCTCCCGTGGATCTTCCGCTTTGTCGAGAACGTTATTGACTTTAGCCTTGAAAATCGTGGATACTCTCGAGATCAAGCCCATGGTAAATCCTCCTCCCATTTGAACTCAGTATATTCCCCGACGCATGGAGTCGCAAGCACGCACGATGCCTTCGAAATAAAGCTGCCTATTTAGGGAATCCTAAATAGTATTCAAGGAGGTGTCGTTATGGCGTCAATCGGTTGCCAAGTCACTTCATGTCGTTACAACATGTTCCAACAATGCACGTTGACCACTGTCCAAATCGGTCCAGGCAACGTGACCGTAGCGTCGCCAGTTGTAGGGGGCATCGAGGCGAGTTACGACGGACAACTGAGGGCGGGGTATGCTGATGAATTTGCTGATTACACCGCGTATGCCAATTCCACCCCCACTCACATTATGGACGGGGCGATCTGCGTTAGTTTTGCTCCTCTATAACCAGATCTCTCTGCACAGTATGCATAGATACCAGTGAATGCTGCACTGCTGCTCCGACAAATGATGCAAACAACGGATGCGGGCGGTTAGGTCGCGACTGGAATTCAGGATGAAATTGGGTACCGATAAACCAAGGGTGGCCCCGGAGTTCCATAATCTCCACCAACCGATGATCTGGAGACAAACCAGATGCTATAAACCCCAATTTTTGGATGCGATCCCGATAAGCATTGTTGAATTCAAACCGGTGACGATGTCTTTCAAAAATCAATCCGTCCTGATAAATTTCATGCGCCCGTGATCCCTCCTGCAATTGGCAGGGATAACTCCCGAGCCGCATCGTCCCCCCCATATCCAAAACTCCCTGCTGTTCCGGCATCAGGTCAATCACCGGGTCCGGAGTATTGGCCGCGAATTCCGTGGAATTGGCCTGAGGCAACCCCACAACGTTACGGGCAAATTCGATGACCGCTGCTTGCATTCCCATGCAAATGCCGAAAAACGGGGTTTCGCTGATGCGAGCCCAGCGGATCGCTTCCACTTTGCCTTCAATCCCCCGATAGCCAAACCCTCCAGGCACTAAGAGACCATCAACACCTTCAAGAATCGCAGCGGCGTGCCCATCCTCCAAATCCTCAGAGTCAATCCAGCGCACATTGACGTGGACCCCATGCGCAATTCCGCCATGCGTCAAACCTTCGACAACGCTTAAATAAGCATCATGCAGCGCAACATATTTGCCCACAATAGCAATGGTCACTGAGCCATTGAGGCTAGTGGCCCGATCCACCATCTTCGCCCAATCCCCCAAGTCAGCTTTCGGAACCGGCAAATGCAACCGATCCACAACAATGTCATCAAGGCCTTCCTGTTCCAACATCAGCGGCAGTCGGTAAATAGAATCGGCATCAACGTTTTGCACTACAGCTCGTCTATCTACGTCGCACATTAATGCGATCTTATCGCGCAATTCCCTCGATAACGGCCTTTGAGTTCGGCACACGATAATATCGGGTTGAATGCCAATAGATCGCAGCTCTTTGACAGAATGTTGCGTAGGCTTGGTCTTGGCTTCCCCTGCCACGTTGAGAAATGGCACCAGCGTCACATGAATGTACATGACGGAATCGCGACCTACATCCGAACGCATTTGCCGGATAGCCTCAAGAAAGGGCAGGCTTTCAATATCGCCTACGGTTCCCCCTATTTCTACAATGATCACATCGGCTCCGCTAGCTTCCGCAACTCGATGGATTCGTTCCTTAATTTCATTGGTAATATGGGGAATTACTTGAATGGTGCCGCCCAAAAAATCCCCACGCCGTTCTTTGCTAATCGTGGTCCAATAAATTCTACCCGTCGTGACGTTATTGGCCTGACTTAAATTCACATCCATAAAACGCTCATAATGGCCTAGATCAAGGTCGGTTTCTGCTCCATCCTGGGTCACGAATACCTCGCCATGCTGCAACGGGCTCATCGTCCCCGGGTCTACGTTAATATACGGGTCTAGTTTTAATGCAGTAACCTTGACCCCTCGACTTTTCAGAATTCGTCCCAGGGATGCCGCTGTTATCCCCTTTCCCAAAGAAGATACAACCCCACCCGTGATAAAAACGAAATTTGCCACGACTGCCAACGCCCCCTGCTACACAATTACAAAGCCGTTAAAAATGATGAGGAGTCCGTAGGCTCTAGCCCTCGTCCTCCTCAAGTTCTTCTGTCTCCTCCTCATCCCGATCCCGACTGGCAGCAGCCATTCTGCCAGGCGACTTGGGAAGCCATTCCTTCAAACCCCATTGGGAATTTCCCCGATACTGAAACCGCACGTCAAGATTCAGGTCCGTGTAAATTTTAGCAGCACGCCGGGGTTCTCGGTCCAATCCTAAAATCGCCAATGTCTCATCCAATAAATCATGGATGTCCATTGCCTCTCCATGTTTTTTCAATACTTCATAAGCAGCATCATTAGACTGCATGGATCTCCCTCCATCCGCAATATATGGCTCATGCCGTTATTATTTCAGAAGTGAACAAGAATTAGCCGAAGTCTAGCTCCCGAGTATTATATCACCTCTGTCTGAAAAACTTCCTATTCTAGAATCGATTCTTAAATTTTTCCCTTGCCAGGATTCGTCATGCGTTCTCTACTCTCTCGCCTATTGTGTGCAAAATGGGAATTTCGCCACAAAACCCTATTATTTCCTTGACGATGCCTTGTTATACTTCTAGACTGAAAATGTTAGCATAGACGCCGAATCCTTAGCAGTGCTGAGGTACGGGGGATCCTGGAACAAAATCCCAGGCAGGTGAATCTGGCATTTTCTGTCAGTAGGGGGCTCCTTCTCCCCCGAACCGCGGGCACTGTCCCGACACTAACCTCGAAGGCAGTCCAAGAAGGAAGGATGTATTGTCGGTTGAAACCATCATTTCATCGAAAGTGGGCGCCATATGCGGCAACCGCGGCGGTTATAGCCGTGCCTCTCTTGTCGCAATCGGTTCAAGCCCAAACTGCCGTGAATTCGACGATTTCGTACGGTTCTCGGGGAGTCGATGTTTATAAAGCCGAGACCTACCTTGCCAACTTAGGATATTATCACGGTCGAATTGACGGGATATTTGGTCCCTTAGTATTGCAGGCAGTAAAAGAATTCCAATCAGCACACCAGTTGGTTCCCGATGGCATCGTTGGGCCCTTGACCTGGGCTAAGCTAAATGCGCTAATATTTGCTTCCCACACAGTAAAATCTGCGTCTACTGCCTCCTCTCCCGCATTTGAGGCGTCCTCTCCAATGCTTCAACTGGGAAGTAGGGGTGCCATGGTCGTGCAATTGCAAACCTTACTAGACCAACACGGATATCATTTGGCAACTGATGGAGATTTCGGTCCGCTGACTTATGCTGCAGTACGTAGTTTTCAAGCAGCCCACGGGTTAGCAGTCGACGGCATAGCAGGACCATTAACCTTTGCTGCGTTACACCAAACACTAGGCCAGGGTGAAGCCTCTGCAAGCCCGGTAGCGACCGCGCCTGCCTCCTTTCCAGCAGGATACTTGCATGAAGGTGACACCGGCAACGCCGTCGCAACATTGCAATCCGATCTTACAAAACTGGGTTACAATACCTACGGCGTTGACGGCATATTTGGTCCTAATACCCTAAATGCCGTCGTGTCGTTTCAAAGAGCAAACCACTTGCCCTCGTATGGTTTAGTAGGCTCCCTAACCTGGGGAGCCCTCAATACCGATCTTGGATCGGAGGCCAGTCAAACTCAAGTCAATCGGGGCAATTCGTCACCTACCGGTGCCGCCATAGCTGGGTTGGCATTAAAATACCAAGGGTATCGTTACGTTTTTGGCGGAGCATCCCCGGCTACAGGATTTGATTGTTCGGGGTTTACTCAGTGGATCTACAGTCAGTTTGGATTGAACTTGCCACGCACGTCCTATGCTCAATGGGATGCGGGAACACACATAGCGTATAGTGAGCTAACGCCCGGGGATTTGGTTTTTTTTACCATTGACGGAGTCTTTGCCGCTCATGTCGGTATTTATTTGGGCAACGGAGAGTTTATTTCTTCCGCCACGCCATCTCAAGGGGTAATAGTGCAAAATCTGTCCGAGGCTTATTGGGCGCAATGCTACGATGGCGCTGTCCAAGCATTTGCTCCATAACCGGAAAAGTACCGGATGAAGAGGTCTTGATCCGGTAATCCTATAGGCTACCTTAAAGATGGGGGCAACACCGTGACACCTAGGGATATCGGGCAATTATTAACTGTGGGGTTTGATGGCTTCGAAGCTCCTTCGTCTCTGCTAGGCGCCATACGCCAAGGCCGAGTCGGGGGAGTTATCCTTTTTTCCCGAAATATCCATGACGCCTCACAACTCCGTCATCTCACTTCGTCATTGCAAGAAGCTGCCCAACTAGGTAGTCATCCACCACTTTTCATCTCTATTGATCAAGAAGGAGGGCCGGTACGCCGCCTTCGTGAGACGTTCGTTCCGTTGCCGAGCGCGATGGCGATGGCGGCCAGTGGCAACCAGGAAGCGGCTGCCCGATTGATTTATTTATCCGCCATAGAAATGATGGGACTTGGCATTAATCAAAACTACGCACCCGATCTCGACGTGAACAACAATCCCTTGAACCCGGTGATCGGGGTCCGCTCTTTTGGCGAAGATCCTGAATTCGTAGCACGATGGGGCCGTCTCTATCTCGAAGCCACACAATCTGCCGGAATGATTGCCACTGGCAAGCACTTTCCTGGACACGGCGACACCGACCAGGATTCCCATACTGCCCTCCCCTTGGTGCCGCATGAGCGGCCACGTCTTGAAGCCGTGGAACTGCTGCCGTTCCGGATTGCAATCGCTTCCGGACTGAGGGCTATCATGACCGCGCACGTGGTATTTCCCGCGTTCGACCCGGTGCCTTATCGGCCGGCTACGATTTCGCCTGCTATTTTAAGGGATTTAATGCGGCATGAACTTGGGTTTTCCGGGCTAGTCGTGACTGACTGCATGGAAATGGATGCTATCAAAAACAATGTGGGCACGGCTCAAGGCACTTTTTTGGCCATCGATGCAGGAGCTGACCAAGTCCTGATCTCTCACACTGCGCAATTACAAGAGGCGTCCTATGATCGACTGAGCCGCGGAGCCATTAACGGAGAACTCTCGGCCACCCGCTTAAAAGAAGCCTTGCGCAGTGTCAGCGACACCAAGTCTCAAATCCGTGCGACCCCGTTTATGGCGGATCGGGCGGAAGCGCAGCACTTGGCCCAAACCATCTGGGAGGGAGCCGTCGCGGGAGTCGGTGCCCTGGATCGACTCCCTCTCATGGGTGAGCTCACCCTGGTCACCTTCTCGGGCACCCGACAAACCCCAGCCATGGATCAGTCTACGGGGGTTGTGCCACCCTTGGTGCAATTATTGCACCCCCGAGTTCAGAAACATTTTGCCTTAGATCAGGATCCTAATGAGGACGCTATTGCAATGGTTCACCGAGCTGCCCGCGGCATGCCGCTCGTTGTTGCCCTAGACCAGGCTATCCGACACCCCCGCCAATTGCGTCTTTTGGCCCGCCCGTGGACCGATGGCTTGATCGTGGCCTTGGCATTAAGCTCTCCTTATGATTTGCGTCGCATCCCGGTCGGGAGTATTGGCCTCACGGCGTTTGATCCCAGCGGCGAGGCCCAAGCAGCACTAGTTAAAGCATTGCAAGGCAAGATTTTCCCCTCGGCCCAATGGCCCATCACTTTGGAGGTAAGAAACCGATGACATCAATGCAAATTCGTGTTAAGAAACCCCGTCGAAATAACAAAAGAGCGACCCGCCGGATAAATCCCGTGGGGATGGGCCGCCTTTTGATGATTGCTTTGGTCTTTGGCTTGTTAACTTTTTCCCAAGGTCTTTATTGGTGGCTCGGCTTCGGTTTCCTCGGCGTTATTTTGGTCACCTTATCCATGCGTTCGAACCGTCGGATAGTGCCTTGGGTGGCTTCTATCGCCGAATTGCTGTTAGCGTTTACCCATACCGGGGTCATGCCCTTTGGGTGGGGCATGGCCAGTTTAGCGACCGCATTCACGGTGTATTTGGCGATGTTGTTATCCCCTCACCGCGAGACTGGTCGCGCAGTACCCGACGCAAGATCTTACCGACCGCCGACTTGGGTAGGGTATCCACCACTTCATAAAAGCGCGGAACTTTATAACCCGCCAAACGCTGCCGGCAAAAAGCGTTAAGGTCGTCCAAGTCTAACAAGGATCCATTCCGACTCACGATATACGCCTTGATGGTTTCTCCGCGATACGCGTCGGGAATTCCGACTACGGATGCCTCTTGGACTGCCGGATATTGGTACAGTACTTCTTCGACTTCGCGTGGATACACATTAAAACCGGAGCAAATGATTACATCTTTTTTACGGTCTACAATACGAAAATACCCATCGGAATCCATTACCGCTACGTCTCCGGTACGGAGCCATCTTTCTGGAGAGAGGGTGTCTTTGGTTTCCTCTGGGCGGCGCCAATATCCTTTCATCACTTGCGGCCCCTTAATCCATAGCTCTCCTGCCGCACCTATAGTAACATCCTTGCCTTCGTCATCGACGATGCGCACTTCGGTACCAGGATAGGGCAACCCAATGCCCGTTTTCCGGGGAGCATCCCATAAAGGTTGACAATGTGTGACCGGAGACGCCTCGGAAAGCCCATAGCCTTCCACCAATTTTCCCCCTGTCAACCGTTCAAATTCTTCTTGCACCTGCTGTGGCAAAGGCGCAGAGCCACTAATACAGCCCCTTATGGAGGACAAGTCCAATTGCGCATGGCGCGCGTACTCAGCTAAGGCCACATACATCGTCGGGGCCCCAGGAAATATTGTAGGATGATGTAACGCAACCATTTCTGCTGCAGCTTGGGGAGTAAACCGCGGCAACAGGAGCAAGCGCGCACCAATCAAAAGCCCCAAATTCATTCCCACCGTCATGCCATAGACATGAAACAACGGCAATCCTAAAAGGACGGTATCTTGGCCGTCAGCCAACAAATGGTGCATCCACCAGCGAGACTGAATGGCGTTGGCAAATAAATTCCAGTGGGTAAGCATTGCACCCTTGGGAGTTCCCGTGGTCCCTCCGGTGTATTGCAGCACGGCCACATCTTGTGTTGGGTCAATTTCGATGGCCTCTGGCTCTTGGTCTATTGCCAACCAGTCAGAAAGGCATAGCGAACCCGGGTAGCCCGCACTAGCCTCGTGTTCTTTTTCCCTATCGTTGGCGATGTCGGCAAAGATCACAGGGAACGGCAGTCCAGGCGGAAGTTGGGATACTGCCTGGGTGGGTACTATTAAGGCCTTAGGTGCCGCGTCCAACAACAAAACGGCCAATTCCGCCGGGGTATACAGCGGGTTTAAGGCAACCACAATAGCGCCGCGGCGTAAGATTCCATAGTAGCTTTCCACAAAGGCAAAACAATTGGGCAGCAGTAGCGCCACACGATCCCCTTTGTTAATACCCATGTTGGCTAGTGCCCGAGCGATCCTACCCGTGTTTTCCCAAAGTTCTCCATAAGTTCGGGTTTGCTGTTCAAAAATTAAGGCCACTTGCTGTGCTGGTTTCCCTTGTAGAATCTGGTATAGGGGCTGCGGCGTTTCCACAAGGTCATGCGGCACACCGTCGTAAAATTGCAACCAAGGTTTGGTATTCATGGCTATTTTCCTCGGAATCGCGGCCGACGTTTTTGCATAAATGCCATCACACCTTCCATGGCGTCCTGCGTGGTCATTAAGTTCAAAATCTCCATCGTCTCCCGCTCCTGAGCTCCTTCTAGATTATCATTCGAAAGCAGGCGCTTAATAGCACCAAGAGCGAGAGGCGGCAAACTCGCGAGCCGATCAGCCTGATTTACCGCGTAGTCCAACAGCAGTTCGGGTTCCACGACCTGGGTCACCAGTCCTAAGCGGTAGGCCTCGGGTGCATCAATGGGATCGCCCGTCAATAACAAGCGGGCGGCAGAGGAACGTCCGATGAGCCGCGGCATTCTCACCGTGCCACCCCAACCGGGAATGATGCCCAAATTTACTTCGGGCTGGCCAAATCGTGCTTTGGTGGAAGCAATGCGAATGTCTGTGGCCATCGCCAGCTCGTTACCACCGCCAAAGGCAATCCCATTGACTGCCGCCACCACAGGCTTGGGCAACTGTTCCAGTTGGCCAAAAATTTGAGCGCCCTTGCGTAGAAATTCCGGCAATTGGCCTCCAAGCTTCATAAAGCCAGCAAGATCCGCCCCCGCAGCAAACGTGTAGCCGGCTCCAGTAATGACCACCGCATTGATGCCATCATTGTTAGAAACCTGATTCAACAGTTGTTCCAATTCAGTTAAAACGTCCATACTGATGGCGTTGACCGGTGGATGGTTCAGTGTCCAAATCTCCACCCGATCTCGCTGTTCCACATCAATAACTGCCATGCGAGATTCCTCCCCATTTAGTGACGTAAGTAGCCTCTTTTGGATTTATTGCCCAGTTGTCCACGTGCCACTTTATCCGTGAGAGATTCGGGTGGAGCAAAATTGGGATTGCCTGCCCGAGTGAGTTGCTGCAGTTGTTCCAAAATGACATCCAATCCGGTCTCATCAGCCCAGGCGAAAGGCCCCATGGGAAGTCCAGCGCCTGCGCGCATGGCAATATCAATATCCTCCGCATTCGCAATTCCTTCGTCGTACAACCGCACCGCTTCTAAAAATGTCGCCAACTGAAATCGGGTCAGCAATTCGCCTTCCCACTCTTGTGCCACTGTTCATTCCTCCCATCTTGTTAGCGGTATGAATAAAATCCTTGGCCAGTCTTCATTCCGAGATGTCCTTCGGCCACTAGTTGTTCCAATTCACGACTCGGTTTGAATCGATCACCCAGTGCCTGATTGAGGGTATTCGCCACTTCCAACGCAACATCCAGGCCCAATGCATCAGCTAGCATAAATGGTCCCATTGGGGCTATTTTGTTTTGGGTGATGGCTTGATCAATGCTAGCCGCGTCCAGTTGATGTTCTTCTTTAAATCGCAAAACTTCGGCCATCGAGGCCATCAATATGCGGTTCACCACAAAGCCAGGACACTCTTTGACATTGACCGGAATCTTGCGGATTTCTTCTGCTAATCTTGTAACTGTCTCTATGGTTTCTGCGCTGGTTTGGTCTCCGGCTATCACCTCAACCAACTTCATCATGTGGGCTGGATAAAAAAAGTGCATCCCAGCTACACGTGTTGGCCTTGATGTGACCGTGGCCAAGTGACTTATACTTAACGCCGACGTGTTGGATACTATCATGGATAAAGGGGACAAAACCTGGTCTAATTCGCGAAAGACGGCCTCTTTGATGGACATTTTCTCGGTAACCGCTTCAATTGCCAAAGTGACGCCGTCCAGATCCTGAAGGTCTCCACTAAAAGTAATAAAACTCATCCGGTCTTCTGCATCCGCCGGACTCATTCTATTCCGTGCCACCCGCCCTTGAAACAACTCTCCAATATGCTGTCGGGCATTATCTAACTGGTCACGGCTGACATCTCTTAAGACCACCGGGATACCCGCCATGGCGATGGTGTAGCAAATATCAGCCCCCATCGTGCCCGCTCCTACTACCGCAACTTTTTTGATATACATCGTGGGCTCCTTTCACATAGCCGCCAGGATAAAAAGGCGCTCCGGTTCTAGAACCAAAGCGCAACGGCAAAATATCGGGTATGGACTTTCTCCATCATTGGTGGCGATGCCCCCTTTACTGCAGCGCCAGTATACTCTCACATCGAAATATTTGTCAACAGCAAGCTTTTGGCTGTGATGATGCGCTGACTTTTGATATGATAAAGATAAAGAGTCGCGAGGGGCGGATCTATCGTGCCGGAAGAGGATATTCAATCGTTTGTCAATGAGATTCAACGTTTATTTCCCCGCATTATGCGGTATTTAGACGCCGAAGCCACCCGAGAACTCATCGGACTTGAGGTGACTCCCTCCCAAATGAATGCGTTGGTCTCGCTCTATGGCACCGACGATCTGCCAATGGGGGAACTGGCGGAATTGCTCGGACTGACCGAATCGGCAGCCACCCGTTTAGTGGATCGACTGATTAATATGAACTTGGTTCGACGAGGACGTGATGGCAGTGACCGACGCATAGTTCGTGTGCGCTTGTCGTCTT
The DNA here is from genome assembly GCA_003023695.1 of Sulfobacillus benefaciens. Classification (GTDB taxonomy): domain Bacteria; phylum Bacillota; class Sulfobacillia; order Sulfobacillales; family Sulfobacillaceae; genus Sulfobacillus_C; species Sulfobacillus_C benefaciens_A. The sequence goes on from PXYW01000030.1 coordinate 17,054, forward strand.
ATGGCACGCAATTGGCAGAACTAGTGCTATCACGTCGTCAAGAACAGTTTACTCGGTTCGCCAAGCGTATGAAATCGCATGAACGGTTCAAACTAATCGAAGGGTTATCCGCATTGCTCGCCGCTTTCGCCGATTTGGAGCACGAAGCAAAAACGACGAAAAGTTCCAGTACCTGATTGAACATTGTGCAATATGCGGTATAATAGCTTATAAGTTTTCTGGCTCATATGCGCCCAAGGAGGTGGTCCTAAGTTTGGTTACTCTTACCGATTCAGCCGCAGATAAAGTGAAGGAATTCATGGTGTCCAAGGACCGTGAGGATCTGGCCCTTAGAATTTATATCAGCAAGGGTGGATGCAGCGGTTTTAGCTACGGGATGGCCTTGGATGCACCGCAGGCCGATGACAACCAATACGATTTTGGCGGCATCAAGGTTGTCATTGATCCCCAAAGTGCGCCGTATCTCGAAGGCATCGAAGTAGATTACGTGAATTCTCTCATGGGGGGCGGGTTCTCCATCAACAACCCCAATGCGGTATCTTCGTGTGGTTGTGGTAATTCTTTCCGAACCAAGGACGAAGCCGGATCTGCGAACGCCTGCAGCCATTAACCTCTCGAAGGTAGCAATGGCCTCCATGGATTAATCCGTGGAGGCTGTTGTATTTTCACACGATCCAATTCATAGGAGGCATTTCGTTGCATTACGAAAGCGACAAACACAAAAATTCTCATCCTCTTCCTCCCAGTGAAGCCAATGGCTATCCCTTTTTCTCGTGGGCAGGTTTGCGCATCATTGAAGCTAAAGACGGCCATTCGACCATTGAGCTTGATGTCCAACATCATCATCGGGGCGGCGGCGGAACTGACGCGGTTAATGGAGGCATCGTCGCATACATGTTCGATGGACTTTTAGGCACAGCCGTCCGTTCCATTTGGACAGACGATATCGTAGGTCAGGTCACCATCACCCTGAACATCCAGTATCAACGGATGATTGCTGCCAAACATCGCATTGTCGGTCATGGCCGAGTAGTCCGCGCAGGATCCAGCATGGTCTTTGTCGAAGGTGAAATTCTTGATGAATCTGGACAAGTAGCTGCTGAATGCACTGGAATCTACCGGATTTTCCGCAAAAAAGAAGACTCTAAATTGGAATGAACATGGATACTATGGAACATGTTGGCCTGACAACGTTCTAAAAGCCTGGAAAACCAGGATGATGACACCGACCAACCGGTAGGTGTCTAATTTTTTGCGCTGTCATAGCGTCAACCATTCCCCCATCCGAATTAATTGTGCGTCGAATGGGGAGTGGTTTTAGATGATTGTCCAGACTATTATCGAAATTGCCCACGGGTCACAAAATAAATACGAATATGATGTGACCACCGAGAAAATTCGCTTAGATTGCGTATTGCATCCCGCGATGCATTATCCCGTAAATTATGGCTTTATTCCCAAAACCTGGGCGGAACACAACGACCCGCTCGATGTGTTGGCGATGACGTCACACCGCTATTGCCCCAGGAATCCAAGTAGCCGTGCGTGTAATCGGAGCGTTGTGGATGGAAGACGAACAAGGACCGGATTTAAAAGTCATCGGTGTCGTCGATCGCGATTCGGACAGATTGTTAGGGAGGCATTTGCTGAGTCTCTCCTATTCTATAAATGGTGTTTTCCTATCATGACATATGCTTGACACGCATAGATAGGATTAAAAATTGAAGAAACAGTCTTGTCAATTAGCATTTATGGTATCAATCCGTTTAGTAAAGTTTTGCGCAAGAAACGACATGGCCATATCGATGCGTTCCCCGAAAGGCCTTTATCTATCACCCCTCAAGAGGACCCTCGACTATGCACCCGCACTCACGCGTCCTGTCGGTGCTTTTGCCAGTGATCGGCGGCCATTTGCACCGCATCCCAAGGACTCCCCAATGGGGGAGTGTAGCTAAGATCAACCTCTAGAATATCGGCCACCGACATCTGATGGTAAAGCGCCATTGCAAAAATGTCGATCCGTTTCGCAACCGCGCCCTGCCAATGTCCCATCAGCTGCGCTCCTAACAGTTGCCCTGTGATTTTATCGCCAGTGACACGAAAGGTTAGCCGATGGGCACCAGGATAGTAGGCCTTATGGTCCCATGTCGAGAATTCAACGGTCACCGGATGATATCCCGCTGACTTAGCCTCGTGATCACGGAGACCAGTGCGAGCTACTGCCCAATCAAAAACTTTAACCACCTGGGTGCCTAGTGACCCGCCATAGCGTGCCTGACCCCCTGCCGCATTTTCGCCGGCAACCCGACCTTGCTTATGGGCGGTAGTTCCCAGCGGCATATAGGTGTCGGCGTGTAACAAGCAATGGTAGGTAACGACACAGTCTCCCGCCGCATAAATATCGTCAAAATTAGTGGCCATGGACCGATCCACAACGATGGCCCCTCGCTGTCCAGTCGCTATTCCCGCCCCTGTAGCCAATTCCGTGACCGGTTTAACCCCAACCACCACCAACACCATGTCGACACGTTGATCAAAACCACCGTCGCCCGTGATCCGCAGGACATCTCCCTCTCGCCGTATTTCCTGAATGCGTACCCCGGTTTTCACTTCAACCCCATGGCTCGCGATGTACGATCCTAATGCATTGCCCAATTCGCGATCTACGGTAGGCAAAGCGGACGGCAACTGCTCCACCACCGTCACCGCAATTCGTTGATGATGCAGGGCATCGGCCATTTCCAGCCCAATGTATCCGGCACCAATTATCAGAGCACGCTCCGGCTTATGAGAGGCAATAAAGTCGGCTACGGCAAAGCTGTCTTCCATACTGTGCAGTAAAAATACCCCGCGGTGGTCCAATCCCGGAATTGTCGGGCGAATTGGTTCAGCACCAGTCCCTATAACCAGTCGATCATACTGCAAAAGTTCCCGGCTGTTATCAGGCTTCTGTATTAAAACGGTGTGTTGTTGGGGATTAATTTGAAGGGCGCGAGTATTAAGCTCGACATTGATCCCGGTCTCTTGAATTTCTCCCAAAGTACGATGAGCTAAGTGGTGCCAATCGATAACCTCGCCGCTCAGATAAAATGGCAGTCCACAAATACTGTAGTTAGGAAATGCGTCGGCCACCAACATGGTGACATTAGTGGTGTCGTCTATCTCCCGCGCTCTGAGCGCCGCACTAATCCCGGCGTCACTGCCCCCGATAATGAGAATATTCGCCATAAAATCCTCCCGTTGTTTCGATTATGGATTTATCCAATCGCCAAAGACCAACCCCAGAGTGCCCCCAAGGTGAGCAGAAGCACTGGCACCGTCATCAGGATACCTACCCGGAAATAATAGCCCCAGGAAATGCGAATGCCTCGCCTTTCCAGCACGCTCAGCCATAATAAGGTCGCCAATGAACCAATCGGGGTAATTTTCGGACCCAAGTCGCAACCTACCACATTAGCATAGGCCATTGCGGTATGAATCGCCGCCGAACTTACGACATCATGGATAGCCAATGCATTGATCATAACCGAGGGCATATTGTTCATAATGGAGGAAAGTCCTGCGGCTACGACACCTGTCCCTATGATTCCCGCTAATGATCCATGGCGATCCAGGGAACTCAGCACTTCACTTAACAGATGCGTGAGCCCCACATTACGCAACCCAAATACCACGACATACATGCCAATAGAAAACACCACAATCTTCCATGGGGCCTCTTTAACCACCCGAGTAACATTGACTGCCGGACTGCTCCGGGCAATCAACAACAATGCAATAGCCGCGGTTCCGGCAAACACTGAGACCGGCCAATGTAATATTTGACTAGCAAAATATCCCACCAACAGCAACCCTAGCACCACCCAAGCAATTCGGAATACACGCAGATCTAAAATAGCTGACCGCGGATCTTCCAAAGCCGTAACGTCGATGGATCTGGGCAAACTGCGATGGTATACGGCAAACAACACCGCCAGACTGGCGGCTAATGACACCGCGTCGACTGGCACCATCCTCAGGGCAAATGATGCGAATCCTAAATGAAAGAAATCTGCCGACACAATGTTGACCAGGTTTGAGACGATAAGCGGCAACGAGGTCGTATCGGCTATAAAACCGCTGACCATAATAAGCGCCAGTGTAGCCTTATCATTGAGCTTGAGTGCCTTGGTCTGCTCATATACAATTGGCGTCAAAATAAGGGCCGCGCCATCGTTGGCAAAAAACATAGCCACCAGCGCGCCCAATATTCCCAGGAATAAAAAGAGGCGAATGCCGTGGCCGCGGGAAAGGCGTGCCATGTGCAGCGCAGCCCACTTAAAAAATCCCACCGCATCCAATATCAACGAAATCAGTATCACAGCCACAAACGTCAAGGTGGCATCCCACACAATATGAACTACATCCAGCACATTCGCCCAGGATACGATGCCAAGAACCAGGGCCAGAATCCCACCCACTAGTGCTGTCCAGCCAATGGAGAGCCCGCGCGGCTGGGTAATAATCAACACCAAGACCACTAGAAATAATCCTACAGCCAAAACCAGAGCCACGTCATTGACATCCCCTTTATGACAAAAACTGGTGTTGAAGGTGGGGGGTTTTCATTTTTTGGGGTCTATTCATAGTTGCCGCCAGATGCCGAGAACATTTTCTCGAGTGCCAACCCCTTTTATATATCAACTTATCGCACTATTCTTATATAAAATTTGTATAATACCATGATAATTGGCCAGTATACCCCATATCAATGCATTTTAGGAGGCGTTTTTATGACCACAGCCGTAATCGATACCGGGTTTGCTCCCAACACTGACTGGTCTATAGACCCCTCGATAGACTATCCTATCACGCTGGTCTATGAGTTTTCAGTATCAGGAGTCGAACGGCAAGCCTTACACGCAGCTTTTCACGACCAGAAGACCCATATTCTCGCCATACCAGGATTCCACAATCTTGTGCTCGACCAACTGACCGGAACATCGACTATGGTGAAAAACTTTCCCATAACCTATAAAGGCGCTTTAGGCCACGCCTATGCCGGAGCCGCGGAAGAGGGAACGCAACCCTGGCATTATGCGCTGTTGGTCCGGGTTGACCCTCGATCATCAGCCGCTTCCCATTTTGACCACTGGTTCAAAGAGGCCATCGTATCGCATCTGCACGCTTATATTCCCGACCCCCAGCGTCCCGGAGGCAAACACCGACTTGACCATCCCATGCCTTATTATGTAGGTGCCTTTGCCACGATTAGCGCAGGAGACCGGGATAGGATCTTTACCACCCCGGATCCAGTGCGAGAATTTGTGCTTCGCCCCGTTGATCTTGCCTCTATGGTCACAGTTCTTAACCATGTGCTGATTGCCGACGCTTATACCGCTGCCTTTAACCAAGGAGTCACCGGTCTTCTGGAGACTGCTCAACAAACATTTCAGCCGTCTTCTGACCCCCACCATATAGGGTATCCTGCCGATGCCTCCAACACCTATTATCGCAAGCCGGTGACGACGGAAATTCTCATGGGACTTGCTACAAATCAAGGGCTCCGTCCCTACTTGATGCATGGGATTTGGGAATCGCTGTGGGATCATGAAAATTCTCATCTTGACCCGCGATTCCGTCAAGCCGCTAGTGCCATAGCCCCCTATGTGCTAGGTGGACCCGAGGAACCTTTTTATCACCTCGTATATACGTTGTCGCCCCATACTCAGACGGCGTAAAGAGCTTATACCGCATATAACTTCAGAGCTCTCCCAGTCACGGAAGAGCTCTGAGACATCAAGAATCATGGGTTCGAGGTACGTTCTTAAAAAGCACATCGGTCCGAAGACCTATATGATCATAAGAAACGTCTTGCCACACAAATTGAGGGATCTCTTGGACGGTGTAAAGCTCCTCCCATGGTGTCTTCAACAAAACACTTTGGACCCAATGCCATTGTGCGGTTTGCAGTCGATCCAGTTGTTCTGGGTTAGCCAATCGCGACGACACCAGTTGAGCCTCTTCGTCACTGAGCTCTTGCGGATAGACCCCTGCATTCTCCGCTACCTGAATGGTGTTTCCCGTAGACATCTGCTGGATGATAAACCAGACCCCTGGTGTATTTTGCACATCCTGACTGTTGAAACGGACCCGACCTCCCGTCAAGTAGGCAGCCACATCACCTAAACAAGGACTGTTACGCGACAGGACCCGCAAATCGGTGCGGTCAATCACCCCATCGGGAAACAGGACCGGCATGGCCACAGCCATAGCGGAGGCGCCTCGAAAGAGTCCGTCGCAGGCATGGCCATGGAACTTCACCAGATCTTTGAAGGTGACGGACTTGGCACGTTGGGTATACCGCCCATGACTGGATTCTGTGTCCCGTACCTGAAATGGGGGGAGTGACGCACTTGCAGCCCACTCTGGCCAATACCAGGTTTCCCCATTATCCCCGATCTCTTCCATCTCTAGCGTTGTCATGTTAAAACGTCATGACGGTATAGCCTTCACGCGCATACCGCGAAAAAGCGTCCCGAGCAAATTCTGCAAAAATCCCTGTTGATTTGGCCTCGTCAGCCAATCCCCAACTGTTCAGTTGATTGCTGCATCCCCCCACTACAATTCCTGCATCAATCAATTCATGGACTAGACGCGCCATTTCTCCTCCGGTGTCCCCTATCACTCGCAGTCCTTCAGTGAACAAAAATACCTCTACATCTTCAATGCCATTCTCGTGGCGCGCATCATAAATCCTCTTGGCCACATGCAAACCCGACAGTGCACGGGGTGGGTTGTCCTTCCCCGACATCACCACAATGGCTATTTTTCCCATAACAATTTCCTCCTCCTCACTTTAAGAGCTCGCGTTATCGGCCTGAAAGTCCTAGCGATCGCACCTGGCCTATGGACTCCACCAGATCACCCACAGCCGTCAAACCAATGACATCTTCTGCTTGCAACGGTACCTTAACAAGAGTTGCTTTCGGAAATTGTTCTCCGAGACTGGCAATATACCGCTGTTGCATCTCATACCGCTTTCGAAACAATGGGTGTACACAAACTTCCTCCGGTAGCACCTGGTTCACAATCACCGCACCAGTTTCAATGCCAATGGTTCTGAGATCGTGAGCTCCGCGATGAGCTTCCTGGATTGGCGTGGACTCTGGGTATAGTACCCAAGCAAATGTTGTTGTTTGAAGATCTTGCAACATCGCCATAGCGCGATGCATTGTCGCCGCTTCTTCTTGGTCTACAGCATGGCTCTCTTCCGATCCTTGTGCCTTTACCGCGATTTGCTGGCTATAGCTCAAGGGCAATGCTAGCAGTCGAAGCGTATGTCCGGTGGGAGCGGTATCAAAGACCACCGTATCATATTCATCAGTTAACAAAGCCCAAAGAAACCGCCGAAACACCGCCACTTCCTCGGTGCATGGAGAATTCAGTTCTTCTTTCATGCGCTTTACAGTGTCCGCCGTATACCGTTCCCGTGCTTCGGCCAAAACGGCCTGTTGATAACGGGCGGTCTCTTCCCGAGGATCAATGCGGGCCGCATACAGCCCAGGAACTCCAACAATCGCTGTCGGATCTTCACCGACCTGGCTTTCCAACACCAACCCAATATGGGCGGCGGGATCCGTAGTCATTAACAGCGTTTTGGCTCCATTTCCGGCATTTTGTACGGCAATGGCCACCGCCAGTGTCGTCTTTCCTACTCCCCCCTTACCTGCCAAAAAGAATCGAGTTGAGTGGTCACCGAACAGCGTAGACATCGTCTGACACCCACTTTCCCAAGGCACGCAGGGCTTCAATACCTTTGACTTCGTTTTCCAACAACGGCACTTGAATGGGATTCACGTTAAACTCCTGAGCTAACCCATCTATGGCCCTCTGCTGCATTCGACGACGCGAGGCAAAGAAGGGATGATCGCTGGCCTCTTCGGGAATCACGCCGTTTACCACAATTTGCGGTGTAACAATGGCCAGTTCTGCCAATTCTTTGGCAGCCCGCACCGTTTCCTCGACCGCCGCCCGTTCCGGTTGGGTAACCAAAATGAACGCGGTTTTGCTTGGATCTTGCAGTCGTTTCAACGCCGCTTCATACTCCGCCTTAGAAGTTTGCAATTGATCTACAGGGCCGATGCACGTCTGACCAGACCCTCGCTCACTTTCGGTAATATGGACAGACCAAGCAGAGGGCAGCGCCAAAAGCCGCAAGGTATGCCCGGTAGGCGCCGTGTCAAACACAATCACATCATAGTCGGCTAAGAACATGGCATGAACAAATTCATCAAACCCGGCAATTTCCACAGTGCACGGGCCGCTCATTTGCTCCGCCAACGTGCTAATCATGGAATCTGGAAGCACCCCGCGAAGAGGTTCCAATGCCCGTTCACGATAGGCCGCGGCAGAAGCTTCCGCATCAATCTCCTGCGCTCTTAGTCCGGGAACTTGCGATATCGCTTTAGGTTCCGGACCGATTTCCTGTTCGAATACGTCGGATAGGTTAGACGCGGGATCTGTCGTCACCAACAACACCCGCTGTCCGGCATCCGCTAGGATAACCGCTGTGGATGATGCCAAAGACGTCTTGCCGACGCCGCCTTTGCCCGAAAAGAACAAATATCGCATAGAGGTTAGCCTTTCTTCACTGTGTTATCCAGCATCAGCATCTGCACTTCTTCATAGCTCGGGTACCGTCCGACAAAATGCACTACCCCATCAATGGCGGTTATTGGCAGGGCCGCAGTGCCGGATTCCAACAGTGTCCGATAGACAACAGGGTTCTCGGTAAAAGCCGTGGCCTGCCTGCTAAGTTGATAGCGCTTTACGATAGCGCCTTCGGATTGCAGACGGGTCAGGGTTTCTTCCGCACGGATTAGCGTAGGATCGGGCGCCGAGCCACACACCCCGGTGGAACAACATAGTTCCGGATCGTAAATCTCTATCTTCATGTTGCATCCTCCTCAATTAACAATTGCAACCCGGACCACAACTTTCTCCGCCTGCGATAACCGCGATTGGCTCCCCTTGTGCCCACTTGCCGGCCAAATCATCAATCGTAGCAATTCCCTGCAACCGAACCGCGCGCGCAATGTTAACCACGGTTTGAATATCACGGGAATCCGCTCCTGCTTGCCGCGCCAAACGCATATGAGTCTCCAGGCAAGATGTGCATCCACTGGCCACGGAGGCTGCAACGGCCACCAATTCCTTCATCTTAGGATCCATGGTTTTTCCCCCCTATCATGAATTTTTAGTTTGAAGAGAGGCCCCTTGACGCTCGTCTACCCGCCAGTAATAGTAAGGAGGGGGCTCGCGTCGGAATTTGGCAATGTTGGACAGACAATATCCACCCGATGGGCATTAAGCCACTCTTCCTGATCAGCAACCCGCGGCAAATCACGAACCAGTTCTCTCACGGCAGGAGGCAAATCATCCCGCAACGCATAATACGTCCAATATTTTTGACGCCGCTCCGATACCAAACCTACTTGCTTGAGTTTACGGAGGTGCTGAGAAACTGCAGGCTGACTTATCGGCAGCAGTTCGACCAGTTCACAAACACACGCTTGCCTTACTCGGAGTAATGCTAGAATTCGAAGTCTGGTCGGATCGCCTAACGCTCGGAAAAGCTCAGCTTTGGTCTCATACATTAAATATCACCTCATTACGATATACTTATATACGGATATACAGTAATTGTCAACCGTGGACATGGGCACAGCTTTCAAAGGCCTAACTGATAAGGCGGGTTTTACGGACAGAGTATTTCATGTTCCGGTGCCAAGTGCGCCATATCGGCCCAATATTGAAATTGGCGGGCCAATCGGTCCATTTCGTCTGGGTTCAAACGATAATATACCCAACGTTGGTCCTCGGGTTTACGACGGGACTCAATCAGACGTTGTTCTCGCAGTACCCGCAAATGATGCGACACGGAGTTTTGCGGCAGTCCTAACTGTTCCGTGATTTAGGAATCTAAGGCTTGCGATAGGGTTCGTGGAATCCTTACGTCGCATGCGGACGCATGGTGGTTCAAGGCGCCCCGTCGTCGTTCGTACCACGGGGCACCAGCTATTCAGCAAAAATAACCGACGCGGGGAATATTGATTCGGTGTACTCTGAGGCGTTTTTGACAATTTATGCGAGGATCAGAAATAAACGCAGGTCAGGTACTTCCGTGCACTAATATCTCGCTGCAGACTAAACCATTACAATAGATACGTAGATACAGAAATTTTCCTAAGATTCCCAAGGAGGTCTCCTATGCTAACGGCATACGGCGCAACTGTCGTGACCCTGATGATGATATTTTACGCCTTAGAATCCCGTTCTCCATGGTTTACTTTTGCATTTGCCGTCGCTTGTTTAGGATCCGCAAGCTACGGATTTCTAGCGGGAACCTGGCCATTTGGCGTCGTGGAGAGCGTGTGGAGTGTGATTGCGTTGCGCAAGTGGTCACACTTGCGTCGATCAATGATCCAAACGCAGGTGACAAAACAATAGACGAAGACAATGCTTCGGGGATCGTTACGGCCATGAAAGAGAGCGTGTACTAGGATGCGGACTTAATACAACTCTTCACTTAGCCGTGGCATGGCTTAAATCTCGCGGTTTTCTTACAGACGTAGCTGCCCGGTTTTCACCCGCGGTTTCTTCTAGCGAGCGCCCGCTCGTTTCGTATCCCAATAGCCATGTCACCAGCAGACCTAGGAATGAGGCGATGGCAACCATGGCTAATGTCGGGCCAATTCCCACATTTTTTACCATCACCGGGAGAAGAAATATCCCGACTGCCGCGCCAAACTTTCCTGATGCGGCAGCTAGTCCATGGCCAGAGGCACGAAGACTAGTAGGAAACAATTCGGTGGGTAAAATCCATGTGGTGGCATTAGGTCCCATATTAACCATAATGTTGAAGAGGGCAAATCCCAAGAAAATTACTGCCATCGTCATTCCGCTAGAACCTTTTGGTACTCCGACAAACGCCAGCAATACCATAGCGGCAGTCATCCCCAAAAATCCCAGCCATTGAAGCCGAATACGGCCCCACTTTTCAATCAACAAGATACTAAGGGCAAATCCTACCACCAAAAACACATCCAAGAAAACCGCGCCCTGAGTAGATAAAATGTCCTTGTGGATAAAGCTGCCATGACCGGTAAAGGCCATCACTGCCAAGATGGTTGGGGTAAAGACCCCAATCCCATAAAGCCCGATATCCATCAAAAACCAAGGGACTGTGGCCAACACGGTGCGGCGAATATATTTTTTACTAAATAGTTCACGATAATTTAATTTGGCCTCGACGGTATTTGCCATCACAGTTTTGCCAGTGAGTTGGCGGGTAATTTCCTGAGCCTTTTCAGCATTGCCTTGAGCCATATGCCACCGGGGACTTTCGGGAACCGAAGTCCTAAGAATCATAACTACCACCGCAGGAATAACCCCAATGGCCAGCATATAACGCCATGCATCTGGATTGGGGTGCACCATTAAAATGCCTAACCCCACCGCGGCTCCAAACAACGCTCCGACGGCTTGAAAACTAAATGCGCCCGACAACATTCGCCCTCGGATTTTCTTAGGCATGAATTCTGACACATAAGTCGAGGAAATGGGGTAGTCGGCACCTATCCCGATTCCAAGGAGGAACCGAAACGCTAGAAGCGATTCAATATTCCATGCTAGAGCCGACAATCCAGCAAAAATCACAAAGAACAACAAATCAAACAAATACATGGCCTTACGACCAAGCTTGTCGGTATAACGCCCCAAAGTGAACGCTCCGACCATGGCTCCTAGCGGTGCCGCAGCTCCCACTAGCCCAATCCAGCTTTTAGACACACCCATGCTATGGCCAATCAATGGCAACGCGACACCAATAATGAACAGGTCGAACCCGTCGAGAAATACTCCCATCGCAGACAAAAACCAGACTTTCCAGTGCGTCCGGCTCAGTTTTGCGTTATCGAGAGCGCCATTAATATTTTCGGTGTCGGTCAGCATGATGTCCTCCTGAGTGCTGTTGAATGAGTGTTCCCGTTTCTCACCCCTATCATGCGCCCCGATAATTATGGCGGTTTTAACATGAGATTAAGATTCCGTTAACAACAAACAGATTATTTATTCTCCCACTTCAAGAATGAGGCACTTCAAATAGCGAGACTCCGGTAATGCCGGCAACATCGGGTGATCCGGACCTTGTCCCCGTATCTCCATAATTTTTACGTGGCGTTTGGCGTCTTTGGCAGCATCGCTAATGACACCGATAAAATCCGTTTCCGAGACATGGTAGGAGCAACTCGAAGTCACCAAAATGCCTCCAGGACGGATTAATTTGATGGCACGCAAGTTAATCTCTTTGTATCCCTTTAGAGCACCTGCCACTGCATCCCTTGACTTAGTAAAGGCGGGCGGGTCCAAAATACCTAGGTCAAACTGCGGACCCCGTTCGCTGGAGGTACGAAGCCAATCAAAAGCATTCGCAGTGATGAATGTCATCCGCTCATCGAGACCGTTAATCATCGCATTGTGCTTTGCTTGCGCGATGGCTCCTTCATCAATATCCACCGCCACTACTGATGTCGCGCCATGATAAGCGGCGGTAAGACCAAACCCTCCAGTATGACAAAATACGTCAAACGCCTCTTTCCCGCCAGCTAGTGATGCCACGCGGCCTCGGTTTTCATATTGGTCGAGAAAATGGCCCGTTTTTTGTCCGTCCGCCAAATCAATCGACAGAGTCACACCGTGTTCATGAATGAACACCGGGGATTCCATGCGGCCGAACACTAATTGATTCGTTCGAGGCAATCCCTCTCGGGCACGCACCGGCACATCCCCTCGCTCATAAATTCCGGTAGGATGCAGGAGATTGACTAAGGCGTCTAATATCTCCGGCATAAACGGAACCAACCCGCGGCTTAATACCTCTATCACCAGCATCGGGCCATATTTATCGACAATAAGCCCAGCAATACCATCGGCCTCCGAGTTAACGACACGATACGCATCTCGGGGCCCCACCCAAGCGGCACGACTGTGTAACGCCGAACGTATTTTTCGTGCAAACCACGGACCATCAATGGTTTCGTCATGACGCCGAGTCAACAGCCGAATCGCTATGACAGACTGCGGATTATAAAATCCGCGTCCGACAAAACGGTTATGACTATCAACCACAGTCACCACGGATCCCACACCTTCATTGTTTTTGGGCGGCAAAAACTGGCCGCGATAAATCCAGGGAGAGCCCTCAAACACACGGGCGGTTTTTACATTAAGCCGGATCGTTGTCTGTGTTTCCATCGTCCTTAGTACCCTCACATTTCACTGAGCTAACTTGCCTTAGTATAACCGACCCGGGCAGGAAAATCTTGTCAGCGGAAACGCATGTTCCCTATTTCAACGCGCCCGCCATCGTCGCGAAAAGGGACGACGTGTTATGGTCGACCCCAGAACATTGGTAAGAGACGTTTCCACGGGTTTGCCCGCGATCGCTTCGGCAATCAACTGGCCTAAAGCGGTAGACAAAACGACCCCATGGCCAGTGTACCCTGCGGCAAACCAATATCCACCGGGAGTTCTCCCGAAGTGGGGCAACCCATCCCAAGATATAGCGACACGCCCCTCCCATTCGAATGCCCTCGGAACTTGTGCCATTTGAGGAAACATCCGGGCAATCTTGGGTAGAATCGGCGGTCGTCCTCCAAACAAGAGACGGCCGTGTTCCACCAATCGAAAGTAGTGATATTCTTGGGAACTGTCCGATACCGTTGGCATCATTTCTGGAAGCAAGCCCTTTTGTGGGTCCGTCACTACAACCTGACTTGCCACCGACCACAATTGGGATCTCACCCAATGAGCAAATGATGGGACATAGCCGTTGGTGGCTAAGATGACCTCCTTAGCATGACTGACAAATTTCTGGCCCCGAACCCGATACCCTGTGGGTTCTCGATCAATAGCCATCACGGGGGCGAAACAAAAGATCTTTGCTCCCTGACGTTCGGCCGCCTTTGCCAATCCTTGGACAAATTTTAAAGGATTCACTTGGTAACAAGCATTATCATAAATCCCTCCCAAATACAGGGACGTTCCCACCCGGTCCCAAATCTCGCCTTTAGACCACCACTCGGTCTGTTTGCCCAATGCTGCCAATACCCGTTGCTCTTCTTGCAAGCGTAAGACATCCGATTCGGTCCATGCGGCATCAAGGTGGCCGACCTGTTGCAGATCGCACACAATCTCCTCATCGGAGGCGATTTGAACAAACCGCGACAACGCCTCTTCCGAAAAACGCCAGAGTACTTGCGCGGTGTCATTTCCATACCGTTCGCGAATCTGTCTCATGTCTAAGGGCCAGCCATTGAGCGCCTGCCCTCCATTTCTCCCGCTGGCACCTGAACCCACATCAAAGGCTTCTAAAACCATCACCTGGCGCCCAGCACGTGAGAGATGGTATGCTGCAGAAATGCCGGTCAATCCTCCCCCGACCACGATCACATCCATCCTTTGGGGAATGCCCTCAGAGCCAGTCGAGATAAAGGGATCTGTAGTTTTAGTCCAATACGATGATTGGCTATCGGCCACCATAAATTGTCTGTCTCCTTGACCTCACTATGACTTTTCGATTTTTTCACGCCGGTATGAGAATGTCCTCGACATCTCAGAATCATACTAGTGGCACCGCCACTTAGGCAGGTCATCAATCTTACCACTGTTCGCACAACATAAATAGATTCAGGGCGGCTTGGTGCGTTTCTGTTGCTGTAAGGCCATCAATCCTTAAGATGCACCCCCATGCAATCTTTGGATACTTGCTTGTCTATTTCTCACTATGGAGTATATATGAAAGAAAGCCTTTCACATTCGCGGACATATAATTGTTCGCATTACTGAATTTTTTCTATGGGAAAAGAAGGTGACACTATGGCAAAGCGGTTGACGCAAATGACCACTAAATCCGGGTGAGGGTGTAAGTTAGGTCCGGAGGACCTAACCCAAGCATTAAGTTTTTTGGTGTCGGCGCCCGTAGCGGATCCTCGGGTACTGGTGGGGAACGAAACCCATGACGACGCAGGCGTTTTTTTGTTGGATGCCACGCGTGCCTTGGTTCATACGGTCGACTTTCTGACACCGGTGGTAGATGATCCGTATATTTTTGGACAAGTGGCCGCCGCCAATTCCCTGTCGGATATTTACGCCATGGGCGCTACCCCCCTATCCGCACTCAATTTATTAGCGGTCCCGGATGAGATCCTCAGCCCTCAAACGATTGGCCAAATGCTACGAGGAGGACAATCCATATTAGACAGGGCCGACACTGCCTTGCTAGGGGGCCATTCGATTGACGATCCCGAACCCAAAATGGGGTATGCCGTGACGGGCATTGTCCAACCCGACCGAATTTGGCGCAATAGCACCGCACACCCGGGTGATCGCCTATTTTTGACCAAACCCATTGGAAGCGGGGTTATCATTAAAGCCATTAAAGATGGGGACGCCACCGATACCATGGCCGATGCCGTGATTGCCATGATGACAACTTTGAATCGCGGGGCGAAGGAGGCCTTAGAGGAAGCTTGCATACCAACAGCGGTAACCGACGTTACCGGTTTTGGGCTGCTGGGCCATGTTTGGGAAATGGCTATGGGGGCGGGAGTTGGTATTCATATTGATGCCGCAAAGGTTCCTCTTTTGCCGGGTGCTGCTGACTTAGCTCAATCGGATCGGTTCCCCGCCGGAAGTCGGCGCAATCTCGATTATGTGAGGCCTCATCTTCAGGTAAAAAACCGCGTTGAGAACTGGCTGTTGACTTTATTGTCAGATGCGGTCACCTCAGGTGGACTGATTTTTACTGTGAAAGCCGAGGATGAAGCGAAAGTTTGCCAGAGTTTTGCGGACAAAGGTCTTCCCCTTTACGCCATTGGCTACGTCGTTCAAACAGAAGTCCCGATGTTAGTAGTGAATCGATAGACCCCATACTGCCCCCATGGGACTGGCGGACGGCAGGGTTTTCAGACACCAGGGACAGCGGATCCGTCGCAACGGGACCATCCATCAACGGAGAAATCCCTTGCCGGAGAGTGAGCGCGGTCGGACCGCATCCCATACACCTCAGTCTAAAATTCTTTCACGGTAACCCTCAGGAGACGACCCCCTAATTTATTGCACGAAGTCAAAATGAATGAGGGCCACCACCCCTACGAAGCTTCCGTATGCCGACGCCTCTAACGGTCTGCGGTCCACAGCCTCTGACCCTATACAGCCGATTCCATGGGCTGTCAGGATAAAAAAGTCGCAGATATGTGTCGGTCTCAAGAATCAGAGGGAAGGCGACGGTTTGTGTAGACACGGTACCGCGCATGGAGAGAATCCACGCCTGGTACCAGATCGACCAAAAGGCACGTTAGCCCTTTCGCGTTGTGCTCCACGCCGGATCGCCCGCGGGCTGGGCGGCCGATCCCGCCAAGCATAATACCCGCTCGGAGATACCTGTAAGATGTGGCACCTCTGCGTGATGCGGAAGGTGGAGCGGTGTGCATGAATGGACGCGTATTTCACTTCCGATCGTTGGCGAAGACGCGCATCGCTTTTTTTAGCATGGCATTCTGTTCTTCCCAATTCCGTATCCGCCGCGGTAAGTCATGGACCTCCTGGTCCTCCGGCCGGCGTGTGCCGCTGCCGACAAACGGGCGGTCGGGATGCTGCCGCACATTTCTCAGCCATTGGTGGAACGTCGTGTCCGCAACGCCGCGGGCGACCTCCTCAATTGGTTTCGTCAGCGCCGTCACCAATTGCACCGCTTGCGCTTTAAACGCCGCATCATATTTTGTGGCCATAGAGTGCACTTCAATTAGAGTGAGGATATCATCCCCGAGTTCAAGGTCTCCATGGAATAGACTAACATTCAAACCTTTCGCGCTTATTTAGCGCGGCTTCCATTCCCGGGGGATGGGTTCATGGTGCGCCCCGTCTTCGAACAAGAACTCTTACGCTGTACCTTTCTCGATCCCAGTCGGTTCAACCCCCAATAACGAGACAAACAGTGATCATGCGCGATCTGTCACACCGTGAGGCCATGATGGGGGAAATTACCAGTCCCCTGGATTGTTATATCTACACCCGGCGTGATGGCTCCGGGCGTCTGGATTGGCGGCCAGTTTGATCCAGCTCAGACATGCCAAGGTGAGTTAAGTCAAATTGCGATATACTGAGATTAAGGAGGAATGCATGTTATGGGCTATCCTGTGCGATTTACGGCGGCCATTACGCACGAAGGGCCATGGTATGTAGCGCGCTGTTTAGAGGTCGAGATTGCCAGTCAAGGAGAATCTCTCGAAAAGGCCCTGGATAATCTTCGCGAAGCGTTAGAATTATACTTTGAAGATACGCCTCTGACCGACTTGCCAACGACACCGATTTTAGCCCCGGCTACAATAGAGTTGCCCCAACCATGAGTCCAGGTCTGCCGATGCTCTCAGGTCGCGAGGTGGTGACGGCCTTAAAACAGGCAGAATTTGTTCCTGTCAGCCAACGCGGAAACTTCGTCACCCTGATGGGCGCGCGGTGATTGTGCCCGTGCACCATGAACTAGCATTGGGTACCTTGTCTTCCATCTTGCGACAAAGCCAATTGACACTCGAAGAATTTCAGCGCTTGCTATAAATTTATTATCAGACTTAGATAGACTGACCTAGCAACGAAGAGAAAGCACTGAAGATGAAAACTTATCAGATCAAAACACGTGATGGCCGTGCCCTTCACGTGGTGGAAGCGGGCGATCCGGCTGTGATCGTGCATATTGGCACACCTGGCGCGGGGATCTCGTATGCTCCGCATGAATGGTCTTGATCGTCCTATCCGACTTCTTAGTTATAGTCGCCCCGGTGATGCCGGTTCGACTCGTCATGCGGGGCGGAATGTGGCCGATACCGCACGCGATGTTGAAGATATTTTAAATGCCTAAAACATCGACCGCTGCGCAACGCGGGGGATATCCGGCGGAGGTGCTCATGCCCTGGTGTGTGCCGCCTTACTTCCCTCTCGGGTGGTGGCCGCTTGTGCCCTAGCGAGTGTTGCACCGTATGGGGCGGGGAGAAGACAATATCGAAGAATTTTCGGCGGCTCTTCAAGGGCCGGATGCCATTCGGGCCGATTTGACTCAGCGAGCACAAGAGCTGACTCATTTGGATTTGCCGATACTTTTGGACAATATGTCGCCATTACTTAGTCCTGTGGACCAAAGGACATTGACAGGCGATTTCGGGGCGTATTTACTGGAATCCTTTAGTACGGTAAAAACTCACGGGATTGAGGGGTGGCTCGACGATGACTTGGCGTTTGTGAAACCGTGGGGTTTTGACGTGTTGGCGATTTCGGATTCCGGTGCAGATATGGCAAGGAAAACAAAAGACCAGTTTGTTCCCTTTTCCCATGGTCAGTGGCTAGGCCAACATATTGTGATCGGGGAATGCGCGAATGGGAAGACGGCGAGTGCGGACCACCAAGGCGCTAAAGATTCCGTGGACTGGCCTCATCTCGGACAAGCCTTTCGCATCGACTGCCACACCACGGATTTGGATGGCGGCAACCCGCGCGATGAGGTGACGGTTGGCATCACCCCCCACCCCGGATCAGGCCGTGACGACCGGGGACCCGAGGGAATTGTAGCATCAAGACCCGATCAGGTCTCGTTCTCCGCTGTAACCAACCAACTTGCCATCAATGCCACAACCGCCGCTATCAAAAATGGATAGTTGATAGCGGCGGCGTCTGACGAAATTCTTTCGCCCCACAACTTTAGGAGTCCTTCAACAGGTCATTGAGGCGAGAACCCCGGTCGATGCGCAACATAATCAACCCGACAATTAAGAGGTAAAGCCATGCGGCCAACGAGAACCCGCGTCCAAAAGAATATTGCAGGAATTGAAGGTGGCCCGTCAACGGCACCTTATTAATCCCAAAAGGAAGTGCAGTAAATCCGGACACAAAAAACATGGTCATGTTGTACGCGGTAAAAATGATCGGGGGTCCGTAATATGTCCGTAAGCCCAACAGATAAATGACGGCGATAAGCCCATAGGATGCCGTTTCAATGTCAATCCAATAAGAGACAATGGGTGTCGATGCCGGTGAGGCAAAGATATGTGCTGCAACATCAAGCAAAGCAAAGAAGACTAGCGATAACCGCAGCCACTGCACACGACGCAAATGGTGGGAATCGCCCTGAAATGATTCTAATTCAGAGGACGATGAAAGGGACGTAGGTTGATGCATCTTAAACACCTTCTAACAAATCAATTTGTGATTCTGTTCACAAGTTGATTGTACCTTTGGCGGTGCACGTTGTTAGCGGTCTAATGACCCGTTTGGGCAAGAACCAATGGCCCTGTATCTTCCCGAGCCAACAACCTGACATTGCCCTTAGGAACTTTCCATTCCCGGCGAGGTATCAGAAAGTAGGAATGTCATGCCCTTCATTTTTCAGCATGGCAACAACATTCAAAAGGCGTGTGACAGTTTCCGGTTGACCAAGTACCGCAACCAGCTCAAAGAGTCCCGGACCTACAGTTTGACCAGTCAGTGCCAGCCTGCAAGGATGAATAAGCTCTGCCCGTTTAATGTCTAATTGGCTAGCGAGAGTGTCAAATGTGGCCGCCAAGGCATCATGTTCCCACTTGTCCCCAGGTAATCCGCCTAGTGTTGTCGCTAAGGCCTGCAATCGGGTTGCCACTTCGGGATGGGAAAAGTGCTTAGCCACACCCTTAGCATCATACTGCACTGGACGCTGCCACAAAAACCGCATCCCCTGCGCCAAATCCATTAGGGTATGCGCCCGCTCTCTAACCAATGCCACCCCAGATTCTAGGCTGGGACCTTGCCCCCCACTAACTCCCATCTGTTCCACAAATGGCTTAACAGCGTCTGTGACAACAGCGAGCGGAAGCTGCTTAAGATACTGGGCGTTCATCCACTCTAATTTCTTTTGATCATAAACTGCAGCAGTGTGTTGTACCCGATCTAGAGTAAATAGCTCTTCCGCTTCTTTAACGGTCATAAACTCTCGGCCATCGGGAGCTGACCATCCCAGCAACATTAAATAATTCACTAAGGCTTGCGGCAATATGCCTTGTTCCAGGTACTCCTCGACCGCCGTGGCCCCATGCCTTTTAGAGAGTTTCGTGTGGTCCGGTGCCAAAACCATGGGAATGTGAGCAAACTTCGGCAGAGAAAATCCCAGCGCCTCATAAACCAACATCTGTTTAGGGGTGTTGGATAGGTGTTCTTCGGCTCGGATGACGTGGGTAATCCGCATAGCCCAGTCATCGATCACGACCGCAAAATTATAGGTCGGGACGCCATTCGTCTTGACGATCACAAAGTCATCCAAAATTTTGTTCTCAAACGTTACTTGGCCACGAATAAGATCATCGACCACGGTCACACCAGACAGCGGAACCTTGAGTCGCAACACGTATGGTTTTCCGCTTCCGTGTATGGGATCGTCAGAACTGAGATTGCGGCAAGTTCCCATATATCTCGGAGGCAGCCCTTCCGCCTTCCGCGCCTTGCGGGTCGCTTCCAACTCGTCTGGGGTGCAATAGCAACGATAGGCTTTCCCTTCCTCCAACAATTGGGCAGCATACTGTTGATGCTGACTTAGGCGTTCGGATTGCCGATAGGGCCCAAATGGGCCTCCCACGTCGGGTCCCTCATCCCATAAGATACCCAACGCGGCCAAAGAACGCATCAAAGCTTCCTCGGATCCCGAGACCAATCGGGTCTGATCGGTATCTTCCACACGGAGTACAAATTGACCCCCATAATGTTTGGCAAACAAGTAACTGAAAAGAGCAGTACGAGCGCCTCCCACGTGGAGTGTTCCACTGGGACTGGGCGCATAACGTGTTCGAACCAAGAAAAACATCCTCCTAAAAGCCTAATATGGTAGTCATAGTGTATCTAAGGGGCAGATCCGGGTCAAGGAAGCTTCGTGGAGAGCATGACAACGACCACATTGAATGTTACGCAGACGACGTTCTAATCCTACACACTCACCCGCATCGCGTCAGGGTTTAAGGCGTACCCCGATTTTCTTCCTGACACTGGTTCAGAAAGTCCTTCCAAAGAATCGTCGTGCCATAAAAGTGGGTATTCTCTACCACACGTCTTACTGCCCGAGCGTAAGGTCCCTGAGGGTCCTTGCACACTTCACGCGCTAATTTGCGCCAATCGGCCAAAGTACCCCGTTCTAAAATATCGGCAACGACTGCCGTATTGGACGAGATTTCCGTCACCAAATGACGATGCTGCAAGCAATTCTGCCTCCTCGGCTTTACTCCAACATGATATGCATTATCCTTGCAGATAACTTGCGACAGTACCCTTTCACAAACGTCCAGTCCGTCCATGGCGGCTGCAGTTTCCTCCACACGGTAAGCGAGTCTTCCTCAGGGGAGAAATCGAACGGTAAGGGTTCTGCTAACATCTTGGCCAATTGTTGGCTAGTCGTGTCAGCATCTTCCGGTTGAGGGTAAAGACTGTCCATGGATCGCATTGCCCGCTCAAAGTCGTGTCCTAAACGATCACCCAGGGCACAAAAATCGAGGTAATCGCGCACGGCATTTCTCGTGACCACGAGCCACCCTTTAATGCGCAGCATTTCCTCCATGGTAGGAATGGTAATCCCCTCTACAATGGTGGTTTCTAACGGTGCACGCCGAATTAATTGCCGAATGCCGACATCGACTCCCTGGTAGTTACCTAAAATTAGGACAGGAGGGCGTAGCCGTCGTGTTCTCCACCCGGCCAAACTCTCAAGTGTTGCCAATACGTCCTGAAATCGGCTCCTCAGATCCACGATTACCGAGTCGACGTCTAATGAGACCCGATGCTGTGCATGAAGTGCAGCGGCGGTTCCTCCAACTAATACAGCTTCAGGGAAATGAGTTTGAATCATCCGCTCCGTTTCGAGAAGCTTATCCCAATCCGCGGCCGCCATGATCCTTCCTCCCTGCCCCAACGTTGACTTACGCCTGTTGTCTGTATTATACACAGGGCCGCACGAAAAAGAGAGGCTACCTTGTCTAGCCATAAGCACTGAGAACCGAATGAAGTCGGCATTTGAGTTAGGGGGGTGCCGAATTTTAGATACCTCACATGTGCTACCCATGTCGGGGATGGCATAGAGCAAGGGATGCTATGAAAACTCCTTAAATCAGTGCCTGGATTAATCAATCTACCATCCTAAGGTCAAAGCCCTGGCCGCCAACACCAGAAGAAAGCCTGGCACTCCTAGCAATCCGACAACTGAAGCTGTGATTGGATTGATGCCAATATGAAAGCCAGCCCCAAGTGTGCGATCCCATGCCCATAGTACCAGGACCGCCACCGCAATGTTTATCACGCTGCGTACCATCCAGCGCGCCCATCCGCTAAAAACACGGGTTAACAGATACACCACTAAAATACCAAAGACCCCGGCCAGGATATCCTTCGGCTGCAGCATTGCCATCCCCCCAGCAACAGCATATTCCCAAAGGACAACCTCTAGAACCGTCCATGTTCCCGGTGCCGGTCCAGGCATTGTCGATAACGCAACTCGGCTTCACGCCAAAAATGGATCGCGTGATTAAATACGTCAGGATCTGGTGGCGTATCAAACTGTTGTTGCTGCACCCAGTTTTGATAAGCTTCACGGAATTCATCAGGAGCCCATCCGGGAGGATCGATCGGCTCACTGATGCGTCCGCGGTGTCGTTCCCTCTCTGGTGGTCCCATTAACCTCTTCTCCTTGTGCGGATGTCTCTTCTATAATATGGGGTAATTTGGCGCGTTGGCAGTTGAGTGCAAAGTTGCTCTCAATTGGAGAAAGGGGGTGGCCAATCTTCTCCAGTGTGTGGATAAGTTGCTCGGCGGAACGGCGTTGCCCTTGGGCAACTGCCGCATCGATATATCGTTCAATCCATTGTTGGCGATGGTGAGTCATCGTCCACCACAGGCTGTCGTGTAGCATGTGGCGATGCCGGTACAATTGCAACAACCACAAAAATCCTAGACCATCCAATCCGAGGTCTATCCATTGACCCAAGACTACAAAAAAATCCATAGTGCCACATCCTTCAACAAGCTACTGGCAGTATATTCCTTGGTAGGTAGAACGCCACTGGAATTTTTTCGATCTCGGGCAAACGCAGGGGAAAAGTCTTCCAATCCATTGTCTTTAATGGACGATCTAAAAATTTGCACCATCGCTTTGCAATCCAACACCACTAAAAGACTAAGAGACATTTTCTCGGAGATGACAGTGCTTGAAAGCTTTTGGGTGCGAAAATCAACGAGAGCGGATGGCTCCAACGACTCACAGTTTTAACGGGATTCCTGACACCATCATCTTTCGGGTTGTGGCACTGAACACGGTGGTGGCGGCCATTGATATGGCCAAACATAATCCGAAGGCGCTCACCTGCGATTGCCAGGAAGCGCCGTTTGGCTTTGGCCCGAATCCACAGGGATGCAACGGGCGGAAGCCTAATGTGTCCAGATCGGGGCTACCCAGGTCATCACGGGCATCGAACCCACCGGCCACTACCATGAATCGGTGGTCCGGCAATCGGCCGCGCACGGCTGGGCCATGCGGCTCTTGAGTTCGACAATGACGGTCCAAGACGGAACCCATGGTCTCATGGCCCTCGCCCGCTGTGTGCTCAATGCCCGGAGTTCGGAGTTCGGAACAACCGGGCATTT
Source organism: Sulfobacillus benefaciens (assembly GCA_003023695.1). Taxonomy (GTDB): domain Bacteria; phylum Bacillota; class Sulfobacillia; order Sulfobacillales; family Sulfobacillaceae; genus Sulfobacillus_C; species Sulfobacillus_C benefaciens_A. The sequence continues at coordinate 40,793 of PXYW01000030.1, forward strand.
CCGGGGGAGACCACCGAATTCCTAGGCTCCGAGCCTGACGCAAAGATGGAACCAATCCCCGGCCCTTCGCGGGACCCTCACTGAAGCTTGGATCAACATCTGGGGCGTTTGAGCCCGTGTACGTCAGGAAGCGTCGCTCAGGAAATGGGGCACCGCACCGATAAAAGTGGTAGTGGTTGGCAGGGATACGTTGGGGGTTTCCTGCAGGTGGGACTCCTGGCCAAGGGCTGATATGTATCCCCAAACTTAACAATGTTGACACATCCGATAACAACTTTGCATTTATTCTTTCGAATTGTTTTCTCGTTGGCATGCATTAATGACACGGATGGTCTAACGCCACTAAAACCTCAAGAGCATGACAAGACTACGTATGATGATTCTGAGTGCTTACAAAAAATTTTTGAACCATTTGGCCAATGGCCTTGACAGACAAGTTCACAGGCGAGAGAATATTCTAAAATATTAACTCTGTTCATGCGTTGAACAAAATTTCACCACAGTTTTCGATTTGGAAAGGGACATCGCTATCATAACAACAGCCGCCCCCTAAACTGATTTTGCATTGGTGCATCACTGATGTGTTGTGACGAACACCACATAAGGCAACAAATAGAATTTGTTTCATGCAGAATTAAACGGTTCAGCCGTTCTATCCGAGCATTTAGGAGTGATTATGTGGACATTTTTACGAAAGTTGTTGAGCCGTCACGTTTGAGTATCCCAACAAATTCTGTCGCCGACCCAATTTTTCAGACATCCGTTTATTCGTTCGACGATATTGAGGAAGTAGACCAACTGCTTGGAGGCCAACGTCAAGGATATTCATATACTCGGGGAGGAAACCCCAATTACGATTCGTTGGCACAATTCATTTCAGGAGTCGAAGGAACCGAAAAGACCGTCATAACCTCATCTGGGACGGCTAGCCTTCTCGCTGGGATCCTCGCGTTACGCCCTAAACCTTGCACTATCTATCTTGCCCGAGAAATCTATGGGGGTACCGTTGGGATTTGTCGCCGCATACTGGAACCAATGGGTTATGTGACAAAATGGGTTGACACTCATGACGAGAGGGTTTTCGCCCAGTTGATAACAAAACAGTCCTCTTTGCTAATCGTAGAAAGCATCTCCAACCCATTAGGTAGGATTAGCCCTCTAGACAAAATTATTGCCATTGCGCATGCACGCGGAGCACTAGTCTTAGTTGACAATACCTTCGCCACGCCCTTCCACGCATCACCTATTGAATGGGGAGCCGATCTGGTCGTTCACTCGGCCACCAAATTCATCGGCGGACACAGCGATTTAATCTTGGGAATAGTCACAGGTTCAACTGAGCGGCTAAGCGCTGTACAAGAACTTGTCGACGTGGCGGGCTTTACTCCTGATCCTTTCGCAGCCTGGTTAGCATTACGTGGCGCCAGAACTTTAGCAATCCGGATGGAGCGCGCAAGCACCAACGCTTTGGAGTTAGCTAAGGCATTGGAATCTATGCCATGTATAGACCGAGTGTACTATCCCGGATTACCCTCTCATCCTGACCATGAAGTTGCGAAAAACTTATTGAGACGAGGCTTCGGAGCTATTGTGTCCCTATCTCTTCGCGGAGGATATGACACCGTCCAATCAATGATACGACGACTGAAATTGGTGCGCTTTGTTCCTAGTTTAGGCGATGTCTCCACAACCTTGTCACATCCTGTGGTGGCCTCGCATCGCGAACTGACACCGGAAGAAAAGAATGCGGTGGGTATTGATCCCAGCGTTGTCCGCATTTCCGTTGGAATCGAGTCCGTTCGCGATATTATTGAAGATTTTGCCCAAGCTCTTTCCTAATACCGCACTATACAAACTGGAGGGTTGAACATGCAGGGCAAGCTACGACACGAACTGAGTCGCTACGATTTTATGATGATTAGCACGGGAGCCGTAATTGGGTCTGGGTGGCTATTCGGGGCGTTATATAGTGCACAATATGCTGGCCCTGGAGCAATTATCGCCTGGATTATTGGAGGCATCTTAATGGTTGTCTTAGGGCTACCCTACGCTGAACTAGCCTCGGCATTCCCAGAATCCGGATCCATGGTGCGTTATCCCTCAATGAGCCATGGGTCTTTTTTGTCTGCATTACAGGCATGGTCCCTTCTCTTCGGTTATGGCCTATCCCCCGCAATTGAGGCCGAAGCCTCCGTGCAATATGCGGGAGGATATATTCATGGTCTGTATAGTGGAACGCAGTTGACGCCAGTGGGCCTGTTGGTCACGGCAGGGATGGTCGTTATATACTTTGTTCTGAACTATTTCGGAGTGCGACTATTCGCCAAAGCGAACACCGCCATTAGTACAATTAAGTACATCGTGCCTACCGTTACAATGGTGATCTTGATCGTTGTCGGACTAAGCCATGGCGGCGCAGCAAACTTATCGTCGGCGTCTCCTGGAGGGTTCTTGCCCTTTGGGTTTCACGGCGTGCTCGTGGCAATTGCCATTGGGGGAATCTATTTTGCCTATACGGGATTTCGCCAGGCCATGGACCTTGCAGCCGAAGGCAAAAATCCCCAACGTGATGTTCCTGTGGTCATGCTCACCATTTTGATATTATCCATAATTCTTTATGTGCTTTTGCAACTCGCCTTTTTGGTCAGTTTGGATCGTCCTGATTTGCTTCACGGATGGGCAAACATTAATTTTTCGTCTCCGTTCGCTCAACTAGCGGTCGCCTTTAATATTGGCTGGCTTGCGATCATATTATATGGCGACGCAGTGCTTTCTCCCTTTGGCAATGGACTAGTGTATTTCGGAGCCGCTACCCGGGTATTGTTTGCCATGCCCAAAAGCGGCTATGGCCCCAAATGGATGCGCAATCTCAGTAATCGGGGTGTCCCGGTCACCTCAATGATTGTTATCCTAGTCTTGAGTTTTTTGGCACTGTTGCCGTTTCCTTCTTGGGGAGCAATGGTGGGAATTTTATCATCGGTCGGGGCCATAGGCTATGCCTTGGGCGGAGTTTCCGCTGCCGTATTGCGCCGAACGTCGCCTAATACACCCCGTCGGTTTACTCTAGGTCGCCATCTCAAATGGATTGGACCCGCCTCCTTTGCAATGGGTTCCTTGATTTTTTATTGGTCCGGGTGGCCTTTAGTCCTACAGGTTGATGGAATCAATGCGGTAGGAGTATTGATCTACCTGTGGTACAGAAAACGAAATCGGTTGCCAGTGATTGACCTCAAAGCCGGGGCATGGTGGGCCATTTACCTCGTAGTCCTGGGCGCGATGAGCTATGTTGGGTCCTTTGGAAAGGGGCGCAATTGGATTCCTTTCCCGTACGATTCTCTAGTCGTCATATTGCTTTCGATTGTGTTTTACTATTGGGGCGTTGCTTCTGGCTATCGTACCCAAGATACCATTGATTATGAAAATGGAGTAAACCGTGATTTCTCCGACGAAGACGATCTCGCAATGGGAATGAATCCCGTGGCTTCTACAGAATGAGATTGTGACAACACCATTACCAGTGGTTTCTTCACCGCGTGATATGATTTATTAAAATAAACTTATCTCGCGGTGAAGCACATTGAATCTGGTGCCTTATTGCGTTTGACCCAATCAATGGGTGTGTAAACCAAAAAGACCATTGAGATGCTATCGAAAGGTGGAATCAAAATCCCTTGCTATGCGTTCCAATACCAGATGCACGCCAAAACTTAATGCGGGGTGAAAATTGTGCACAGTATTAATTCGACTTCATACCCAGAAGAAGAGCTGATCGTGCGTGTAGCATGGGAATACTTCATGAATCAAACGAGTCAAGCTGTCATAGCGCAGCAACTTGGAGTGTCGCGCCCAACGATAAGCCGACTAATTCAAAAGGCTCGGACCATGGGCATAGTGCGGATTTCAATCGATTCTCAATTCGGAGTATGCATTCGACTTGAAGACGAATTCAGGCGTCGACTGCAACTCGTTACGCAAATTGTACCACAAGGATTCGCCAATCGAGAAATAGGGAGTATCTTGGGGGAAGCCGCTGCCAGCTATATCAATCAGCATATCAGAACTGTGTCGCGGATTGCGGTCGGGTGGGGACGGACAATCTCTCATATTGCACAATCAGCATATCTCAATCCTCAGGACCGTACCGGTGGAGAAGTTGTGGAAATGGTAGGGGCGTTTAGCTCATCGGGAGATAAACTAGCAACGTTGCGAGTGGCAGGAAATCTGGCCCAAGCCTACGGAATGACGGCATATGCTCTCAATGCCCCGGCGATAGCCCCGGATGCCGAAACGTGCAATTTGCTCAAGAATCATGAACAAATTCGGGAAGTGCTGGAAAAAGCTTGTACAGCCGACCTTGCTGTAGCAAGCTTGGGAACCGTTGATGAAACATCGACATTATATACCATGGGGCTAGTGACCTCCGAAGATTTATACCGCCTACGCATGCTAGGTGCAGTGGGCGAAATTTTAGGACGATTTTTCAACCGCGAAGGACGTCCCGTAAATTCTCAGTTAGATGATCGGCTAGTAGGCATCACGCTCGAACAATTGCGAAGGATTCCTGTTGTAATGATTGTCGCAGGTGGGTCAGAAAAAGTTTATGCCTTATTAGGCGCCATTCGGGGCGGTTTGATGAATCACCTTGTAACGGACGAGAATACAGCTCGCCTAATACTTGAACGATACCAAAATGGTTAGAGCGATTTTTTCATGCTCTTATCCAACACCTAGTCGTGTCAGTAAACCCCTGGGCTGGTATAGGTTTGATGAAGCTCCCGTAGTAAAATGCCATGTCACCTGAGGTTTATCATCACCAGGGAATGTGGTTTTGGCGGGCAATGCGTTATGAAACAGCAAGAGCGATCGCAAGTTACCATAATACTTCGACAAGAGGTGGGCACATGACATATCGACCGCTGGAGATTTCCACCGTAACGGATTATATCCGCGACACCGCGCTTATGGGATCAATTTTCTCCAAAGACGAGACGCTTGTCGCAGAAGACCTGGCCGATGGTAACGTGAACCTGGTATTTCGTGTATCGAATGGCACCACCTCAAAGACAGCTTCAGTGATTGTCAAACAGGCATTGCCGTATGCACGAGCTGTAGGTGAAAGTTTTCCAATGCCGCTTAAGAGAATCTCGGTGGAACATCATGCTCTGACGGTTCAAGCGCAGTATTGCCCACAGTGGGTACCACGGGTCTACTATTATGATGAAGACATGGCGCTTATGGTCATGGAAGACTTGAACCAGCATGTGATCATGCGCAAAGGTATGATGCAACAGATCCAATATCCCCAGTTTGCCCGTCATTTGGGACTATTTCTAGCCCGTACGCTGTTTTATACCTCTGACCTGTATTGTGCATCCGAGGTAAAGAAACAGCAAGTTTCCTTGCGGATTAACCCCGAGCTCTGTCGTGTTACAGAAGACTTGGTGTTTACTCACCCATTCATTGACCATCCAGGCAATCACTGGAATCCTCGATTGACTGAAGAAATAGACGAAATTCGAACAGATTCCCCTCTTCTCGCACAAATTATGGATCTCAAAGATCGGTTTATGACGCACGCCGAGGCCCTTATCCATGGCGATTTGCATACGGGATCAATTATGTTGAATCAACACCATACGGCCGTTATCGACCCCGAATTCTCATTTTACGGTCCGATGGCGTTCGATGTAGGGTCGCTTTTAGGCAACCTGGCCATCAGCTATGTGGCTCAAGGTGCATATGGTCTCAATACGAAAACTGTCGCCGAGTACCGTAGGTGGATTGCGGAGAGCATACAGACCATATGGACTGTCTTTTCTCTAGAATTTCGTAGTCTTTGGCGCACCTATGCCCACTCGTGGAAAAATGAGGTATACATCGATCAGTATTTACACCGTTTATTACGGGAGAGTTTAGGATTTGGGGGGGTTGAAATCATTAGACGGATCGTGGGATTGGCCCACACCGTTGATTTGGAACACATTACCGACAACGAGATGAAAACCTACGCCGAAATAACTGCCCTGAGAATGGGTCGTTTGTGGATTCAACGCAGTCATCAGCTCACTCATATTGACGAACTCGTCTCTCTTATGAGGGAAGTCGCTCTTTAGCACTGAAGCAAAAGAGAATGGAGTCGACAATTATGGAGATGGTCATGAAATTATCGGGGTACAGCAATCGATATGTAAGTTGGGCAATGAGGACCAGACAACAATCAAGCAATCAAGGCAACAGGAGGCCTATCGTGTAGCCGGGGTATCCGTTGCCGGGTCTTGTTCTTGTATGCGGCTTCGATTGACGTAGTACGCATGGTACCCGGGGCACTCATGCAGTTCATCAAGACGACGTTTTAAACGACGGAAAATCGGTTTAATTCCTTTAATCGAGTCCCGATCTGAAAGGACAAGACTATGTACCACCAGTCAAAAAGAGCACCCGATCATTCGTTTCAATTACACGATCTTGGTGAACGCCTAAAAAGATCTGATTTTCATGCACCAATCCCAGGAGGACAAGACAGTTTTCCGCATTTTGAGAACGAATGGTGCTGAGTTCCTGCCCCACCCATGCGGGTGGAACTGCCATTTCTCGCAGCATGGTCTGATCCGACGCCAAGATCGCAGTGAATAGGTCGGCAGCATGAGGTGTTTCTAGACTTTTTGCAAGAGTGTGTCCTAAAAGGTCCTGCGCCGCAACACTATGCAAAATTCCAAGGTCGTGAAGGGTGTTTGTTGCACGGCGAGACTGGGTAATGGCGAAGATCGGCACATCGGGAGCTAAATGCTGCGCTTCAACCGCCGTCATCAGCACTTCGCCGTCAGTTTCCCCTACCACGACAATCTGCTTAGCCTGAGACAGGTGGGCTTTAGAGAGAACGTGAGGATTGGTCGGATCTCCCGTTATGCAAGGAACTTCTGGAGGCAAATGCGTTGTATCCATCGAGGACACTAAAACCAGGTTTTGATGTTCCTGAAGCAAATCCGGCAGTAAATGAATGAGCAACGGACTGTAGCCGAGAATGATGAGATGGTCCCGTGTTTTATCTAATGTCATACCCAGAGCCCTCCGAATGTGAAGTGATGCCATATTGGCAGCCCAACCGGCGAAGGCTGCGCCAGCCAGCGGGATTGTGGTCAGCATCGTAGCCATGGCAATAACGCGACCTATCGTATTATGCGGCGTAACATCCCCATAACCAACCGTAGTGATGGTTGTAATGGCCCAGTAGAATCCGATAAACGGGGAGGCATGTTGCGTAATAGCAAAGAGCAGGGCTCCGATGACGGTGGTAATGAGAGCGATGATTGTCAGTGTGAGCGTTTGATGTTTGGTTATCCGCTTCCACATAAGAATCATAAAAACTGGCATGAAGCGTACCTCCTGGTATAGGACGCGCAAACACCCTAATCTCAGGTCATTATAGATGGATGGTAACTAGGTGCAACGTGAAGGGCAAGCAAAGATCGCATTGTGGTTAAATTTCTTGACGTCCCTCGAGCGCCTTAGATAAGGTGACTTCGTCGGTATAATCCAAGTCCCCGCCCATTGGCAATCCCCGTGCAATCCGGGTCACCTTAATTCCCATGGGTTTTAACAGCCTCCCTAAATATAAGGCGGTAGCTTCGCCTTCCAAATTTGAGCTCGTTGCCAGCACCAATTCTAAAGGAGTCTCGCGCTCTATCCGAAGCAAGAGCTCCTTAACGCGCAGATCCTCCGGTCCAATCCCCTCCATAGGAGAAATAGCTCCATGCAATACATGGTATCGTCCTTTGTATTCACGTGTTTTTTCCATGGCCACAACATCTTTAGGCTGTTCTACAACCATAATTGTTTTGGCGTCGCGGCCTGGATGGCGACAGATGGCACAAGGGTCCTGATCGGTGAAATTAAAGCATACGGAACAGTATCGTATCCGGGTCCTAGCCGTCACAATGGCGCTAGCCAACAACTCAGCTTCACCTTGAGGCATATTGAGCAAGAAAAACGCCAGACGCTGGGCCGTTTTAGGCCCAACACCAGGCAACTTGGCAAGTTCGTTAACCAACTCTTGAATGGGTGTCGGATAAAGCATTTAGAAAAGTCCTGGCATTCCTGGAATATTCATGTTGCCAGTAACGGCGGCAAGGCGGCTTGACGCCAACTCCTGCGCCTTCTTTTGCCCTTCACGCACCGCAGTTAGTATGAGGTCCTGCAGCATTTCCACGTCTGACGGATCCACGGCTTGGGGATCAATAGTAATCGATTCGATGTCCCCATGACCATTGAACACGGCTTTCACTACGCCGCCAGACTCGACTTCCACCGTTTCAGTTCGCAACTCTTCTTGAACTCGAGCCATATCCGCCTGCATTTTTTGCACTTGCTTCATCATTTTCTGCATATTGTTGGGGTTAAATCCCATGCTAATCTCTCCTCTGAGTTGTCTTTGGTAAATGGGGGGTTCCCGGCCCTGGGCTCTTTTACGAACACACATTTTAAAATGCCATCATGAATCTGTTTGCCGGATGCTTTATTCGAACCCAATCAAGCGTATACCTTCACCAAACCACTCCCGGGCACTGATGGCCACATCACTTCGGTTGACCGCATCAACCACCGGCTCACGATTAGTGACGTCAGCATTCTCAGTCGGACCGTCATTAGACTCCGTGGTCAAAGTATACGATATTTCATCTCCATAGATGTGCTTTAATGCTCGTTCTAGAAGATCATGATGCGTCCCCGACTTCATTAAATCCAAATGAGCTGGAAAGGTAAAGCACAGTTCCAACCGTTGGCCTTTGACGCGACACCGTGCTTCTTTAACCAAGGCGTATGTCGAAGGCCTTTCCCGTCGAATGAAATCTAACGCTTGCTGAAATTTTTCACTGATGACAGGGGGCGGCTCGGGTGACATGGGCGAAGGTCCAGAACTTGGCGGCTGCACAACCTTAATCCCGGCTTCATCAGCCCGCGATACGCGATTGTTTGGACTGTCGGATTGCAGCAAATGCTGACGTGTCTTAAACAACGCCAGCTCCAGCACCAGTTGCGGAGGAAATCCGCCTTTGAGACGCCCTTCACCTTCGGTAAGAATATCTAGGGCTTCAAACCAAACCCCGGGCAAGATATTGTTGGGAACCATCCCATCTAACCGTGCCAGCCAATCGCGGCGGTAACTGGGAAACAGGTCTGGCCCTGCTTGGCGCCATACCACGAGATTGCGCAATTCACGCGCCACATCTCTCAACATTTGTCTAGGGTCGCGACCTTCTTGAAGTGCACGGTCAATGGCCCGTATCAGAATCGATAAATCGTCTGCCGTTAACGCAAAGACTATCTCTTCCAACAACCCGGGGCTTAGAGCACCAACCATGTCTTCAATATGATCGCGGGTAATTTCCACGCCCACCGAAGAAGAAACCTGGTCCAGCAAACTTAACGCATCTCGCAGTGCTCCATCACCAAATTCGGCTAAAAGCTCCAATGCCTCAGGGCTCATTTGAATTTTCTCTTGCATTGCCACCTGACGCAATCGCTCCTGGATTTCCCCCACCCGAAAGCGCTGAAATTCGTATCGCTGGCAGCGGGATAACACGGTAATTGGCAACTTGTGCGACTCCGTAGTGGCCAATACAAAGATCACATGTTCAGGGGGTTCTTCCAAGGTTTTTAACAGGGCATTGAAAGCTGGTTCCGTTAACATGTGCACTTCGTCAATGATGTATACCCGTTGTTTTCCCATGACCGGAGCCTGCCCCAAATGTTCGCGCAAGTCCCGAATCTCGTCGATTCCCCGATTAGAGGCGGCGTCGATTTCGATAACATCAAGATGGTTTCCGCGTTCCAAGGCCACACACGAAGCACATTGGAGACAGGGATCCCCAGAGGGGGAAAGATTTTCACAATTCACGGCCTTGGCCAAAATACGCGCAATGCTTGTTTTTCCGGTCCCTCGAGGCCCAGAAAACAAATAGGCATGGGTTAAACGCCCCTGTCGCACAGCTTCTCGCAACGTCAATACGACGCGGGATTGGCCGACCACTTCTGCAAAAGAACGAGGACGATATGCCCGATATAGCGCTTGCCGTGACATGGAGTTCCCTTTCTTAAGTGCGTTTGCCTCTAATTGTACCACCCTAGGTTGAAAGGCCATAGGGCGGCACCGATTAGGTTGACCGCGGCACCACAACGTGCCCGCTTACCGCTGCTCCCTTCCGGGCCTGACGGGGTTCACAGGTGTTGTCCGCGCGGGACCCAATCGATGCTGCTCCACGGCCTCATCGAAGTGGCGGAGGAGGAGGGATTCGAACCCTCGAGGCAGGTTCAGCCCACCAACACGCTTTCCAGGCGTGCGCCTTAAACCGCTCGGCCACCCCTCCGCGTTTAACACTTTATGGCGGAGAGGGTGGGATTCGAACCCACGAGACGGGGTTATACCGCCTACCCGATTTCGAGTCGGGCTCCTTCGACCAACTCAGACACCTCTCCGTACCGCTATTCAATTATTTTTACCGCCGTTGGCGAAAAAAACTGGTCAACAACAGTTGACACGCTTGCTGCATAACGCCCTCGATGACATCAAATTGATGATTCAAACGAGGATCGCTCCCTACCTGGTACAAGCTTACTAATGCTCCGCCTTTGGGATCACGGGTGCCGAACACCACTTGTGCCACGCGACTTAACACCAATGCCCCGGCACACATAGTACACGGTTCTAGCGTAACGTACAAGATAGTGTCTTCCAATCTCCAGCCGCCTTGCCGCTCTGCCGCTTGACGCAATACCAAAATTTCTGCGTGTGCCGTCGGATCTTGCGCTGACTCCCGTCGGTTATGGTCGCGAGCCATGACCGTACCATCTTTACGTATTAACACCGCTCCCACCGGAACCTCTCCGGAACGAGCGGCATTTTCTGCTTCCGCCACTGCAATGGCCATGTAATAATTATGGTCCATACCCACTCACTCACCTTGCGAAGTGGTGCGCCCGGGAGGACTCGAACCACCGACACAAGGTTTAGGAAACCTCTGCTCTATCCCCTGAGCTACGGGCGCACAAATATATCTCAATCAGGGCACTTCAAACTAGAGCAAGTTAAATTGTGACCAGACTCAGCATATCAAAATAACGGGCTTCACGCAACCATCCATGGCGGGTCTCTTATAGCAATCATTGGGTATAATGGGGACTAAGCTCATCTCAAATTGAAGGAGTGTAGCGCATGCCAAGAGTGGTGATTTATACCCAGACGGGGTGACACGCGTGTGAAGAAGAGAAAGCGTGGCTTTCTCATCGCGGTATCCCATTTGAGGAACGAAATATTCGTCACAACGTGTCGTGGATTGATGATGTCATCAATCTTGGCTCGCAATCAACACCTACCACCGTCATTACCCAAGACGATGGCTCTACTCAGGTCGTAATCGGATTTCAGAGACCTGCACTGGAAGAGGCGTTACAAAAATAGGGGGACGTCAATTGCAGACGTCCCCGATTAAATTAAGATACATGAGAGGAAAAAAATTCTAGCGTTTCCGCCCAGGCATCACGTGCTGCATTGGGGTCATAAGAACTTCGAGAATCGTTAAAGAACGCATGGCCTGCTTCCGGATATATCTTGTAACGATAGGTCTTCCCAGCCCTTTCCATGGCAGCCGCCACTGCCGGAACCTGGTCGGTAATGCGATGATCAGTCCCGCCGTAAAATCCGAATACCGGGCATTGGATGGCCGCCATGGCCTCAGTGCTGGGCGCTACTCCATAATTGCAGACGGCAGCACGCAATTGAGGAAACTGCGTCGCTAAAGCAAAGGACAAGGCACCGCCCATGCAATAGCCAACGCTGCCTACTTCCCTGCCTTGTTCGCTTAAGTATTGTGCCCAACTTTTTAAGTCAGCCACCATTGCTTCGGTATCCCGCGGGCCAAACAACACCCCTAAAGTTTCTTGGATGCGTTGACTTTCATCCACTGGCAGTTTGTTAAGATATTGTACGCGAAGACTTTGATCCATCCATGCAGCTTGGGGCAAAGTATCAAAAAATCGTTTTACCGCTTCGATACGTGAAAAAGACAGTGCCTCTGGTCGACCCCCGCGCGAATACAAATCAGGGGCTAATGCCACATACCCCGCTTCGCCAAAACGCCTAGCCATATCCTGGATATGGTCGTCTGGACCCCATATTTCCTGAATAACCAAAATCGCAGGCGTGTTGTCAGCAGCCTTAGGAGGCGTCACCAAATATGCTTGCATTTCTTGGCCATCTCTTGAATGGGTGACCCACTTTGTTGTCAATTCCACTAATTTACCACCTCGTTTTTATTTTACCATTTTTAGGACGGACGCATTCGAGCCTTTAGGGACAGTATGTGGGGTGGCGGAGTCTCCTGGCATCATCGGATTCATCTTCTGAAGGCTATGCAAACGCAGTATGAACAGAAGTCAAGGCCTCCCCATAACGTTGCCCTCCATGTCTCAAAAATAAGTCAAGAGGGGTAACCATGACCTGGTTGGCTAAGACGGGGTCTCGGTCAGGATCCGTTCTATAGCCGACAAAAGCATGGATAGCCCAATGGCGGTCCTTATAATAGCCCAGATACAAAAGTACGTGTCCAGGCATGTAGAGTTCGTCTCCGAGCTTCGCTTGGCGAAGATCTCGATCCCAATCATCGGTGACCGTTGTCCGTAATGGCAAGGCATTTTTTTGAGATTTGCTATTACGTGGCAACTGCACCCCTATGGTGCGATACACATCCATGATGAAACTGCTGCAATCATGCCGGTCAAAACTGTCGCCCCACCCGTAACGCTCACCCAACAGAGCAAAGGCACTCTCTAATAAGGAGCCACGATGGGGAGGCAAGAATCCTTTAACGGCTTTCGCTTGTTTTGAGATTAAGCCTTTCTCGACGAGCATGGCCCCATCAGGATCACGAGTAGGAAACAAAATAGGGTAGTGCCAGAAAGAGGTTTGTCTCCCATAAGCCGAATCCGTTGCAGCTGTCGAAAGGTCCAACGGAAGCCAGGCGCCGAATTCCACAGGAATCGGCAACGCATTTCTCTGGTAAGGATTTGGCTCGATCACGACCCCACGGCCGGTAACTACAAGCGGTTGAGATAGTTCAGCATATTTTAGGAAGGATGGCAAGTTGCACCAAGCTATGTAGCGTTTTTCCACCCAGCCTTGATATGTCCGTGATTGCACCAGGTACCACTCCTGATCATAACTCTCGCCGAGAATTAGAACCGCTTCAAATGTATGCAACGCGGTTTGTTGCACTTGATCGAATTCCCGGTCGTCTTGACTGCGATAGATACGGGTATGCGTGGCAAAAGAGTTCATGGGAGCACGGCTGATACTAAAACCATATCTTTCGCTCACTGCCTTCGGCACACTATTGTTGCTGATTTGAACACGCATTTCGTCTGTTAGTCGGTTTCCGTCAGCTAGATGCCCTTCGGGTACTGGAGCCACCGGTTGTATCCACCGTAGTGGATCGCCGAAGTTGTCCAGCATCTTGGATAAATTGACCACTTGACCCGAGGATACCAAGAGGGTATTAAAGGACGGGACATCTAGAGTCGATGCCGTCGTACAAAACATCTGCCAGAATTGGGATGTCAACATCTCTGGGGTCAACTGCAATTCCTTCAGGTAATCGTGTTCCATTCTACTACTCCTCTTGCTGGGGGTCCGACCAGTCAATACCGATTCCAAGGCCTGTTGGAAGGGTAATAGCTCCTCCGGTATATTGAATTCCGCCAGTCGCTTGAGGGTCGGACAAAAAATATGCGGCGTCCAAATCCACATAGTCTGCCTGATACGTGGTGGCAAACATCGCCGCAGCGGTAACCGAAGCCATACCCTCCATCATACTGCCGACCATCAGCTTGACTCCGGAAGATCGAACCAACTCGGCCATGAGTCGTGCAGTGGACAATCCTCCGCATTTCATCAGCTTGATATTCACAATGTCGGCAGCCTTCGAATCTAATACCCGAAGCAACTGTTCCATTCCAAACACGCTTTCATCAGCGGCAATCGGAATTGGACTCCGACGGGTCACTTCGCGTAACCCTTGAATATCATGAGACACCACCGGCTGTTCAATGAAGGCTATGTCAAACTCAGCCAAGACTTCGGCTGCAGCGATGCTTTCCCGCACCGTCCAGGCTTGGTTAGGGTCAAGCCACATCTGCACCTTTTCAGGAACTGCCTGACGAACGGCGATGACTCGTTCAACGTCATGACCATCATGGCCGCCTACTTTGATCTTGAGATGATGAAAGCCCTGTTCTACCAATCCCCGTGCCTGTTCCACCATGGCACTAATGTCTCCTAAACTCACGGTGGCGTCCGTCCACAAAGGATGGGAGATCCCGCCCAAGTATGACAGCAAAGATTCGTTACGGTATTTGGCGTAAAGGTCGTGAAGCGCAATATCTGCAGCCGCCTTCGCCGAGAAGTTTCCCACGATAGATCGCGCCAGTACCATGAGTGTGTGGGGGACGTCTGTCAAGTCCTGCCCGATTAACGCGGGCAGGATATATTCTTCCAATGCTGCAACAATCGATGAAGCGGTTTCTCCTGTAATAGCCCCAGTGGGCGCTGCCGAACCTATACCCAATAGGCCAACATCAGTGCTTAGTGCCACCCGAATTTCTTCGACGGCCGTGACCGTACGCAAAGCCGTATGAAAAGGTGATGTTAACGGCAACATTGAACGCGTCACCCGATAATTTTTGAGTTTCACTAAGGTTCCACTTCCCTAATTGGTCTATACAACTTAACTTAGTTTATCATGGCCGCGGGAAGAGGAACAAGAGACACCGTTTATGGATGTCTCGGTTCTCCTTTAGGTGCAATGTTGGATTGAGGCTCGGCCATCCAACGTTGAGCCTTAGGAACAGGATGTAAAGATTGTACCGCGAGGTAGCTAATCAGAGTAAAGAGCAGCATAAGATTTCCCACGTGCAACAGATAGGGACCAGTTCCCAGATGGCTTAGCGCCAAGTTCGCTCCTGTGAGGATTTGCAAGAACACGATTATCACCAACCACCCCGCTCCACGGTACAAATCTGGTCGGGTGCTTTTCTGCTTACGCAATTGCCATAGAAGCTCTATCACCAAGATAGCCAATATGATGGCAGCTACCCGGTGGGCAAAATCTAATCCAATATTGCCATATAGGGGCGGGATGACTTGTCCGTTGCATAGCGGCCATCCGGTACACGCTTCGCCGGCACTCCGAAAAGCTACGTATGAACCCAGATAGATGGCTAAATATGTGTAGACCCACACAATCCAAATGCGCCATACCAAACCCTTGGGCAACACTAGGGACCGATATTGCAACCCCGCTTGTTGGCCGTCAGCTAGGCGGTCCATTTGCCAGAGAAAGGCGGCTAACAACGCCACACCTACCATGGCCAAAAATCCAAATCCCAAGTGGAGCGCCAAAATTGCCGGCGGATTGACAAACAATACGGCTAGGGCTCCCAAAGCCGATTGCACAATAATAAAGCCAATACCGATGATGGCAAAGACCTTAGCTTCCACCCAATCGCGATAGCGGATCCAAGCCCAAATCATAAAAATTGTGGCAATCAGGGCAAATCCTCCCACGATCATGCGATGCCCAAACTCAATTAGTACATGCTCGTTGTTGAGATTAGGAATGAGTTGTCCATTGCACAGTGGCCAATCTGGCCCACAACCTAAAGCCGAATTGGTCTGTGTGTCCAAAAATCCTACCAGGTTGACTAAAGCCATTCCTACAGCCGAGATTACCGCTAAAATCTTTAACAGCCGTGGGGGTTTTGTTACGCGAATGTGACACACCTCCCTGGCATTTTACTGTCTGTGATTGTACCGCTCAAGAATATTTTGTCAAAAACGCATTCTTAGGGTAGCTCTTTTACTGGCATCCTATCAAGGTCCGAAATGACTACAGCGACCACAGCGCTTCCTCGAGCCCCAGTCGCGCTCATGATACAATAAGAAGAGTGATCCGCCTTTGGGGCACCTCCGAGGAGGAATATTCATGGCCCATCACCATGCCCACGAAGATGCCTCACCGATTGGGCGCACATTTGCCATTACCGCCTTGTTGCTCATCATCAAAGTCGCTGGGGCCATTTTATCTGGCAGTTTGGCCTTATGGGCCGATGCCGGGCACTCGGTAACGGACTTGGCGGCGGTAGGACTGTCGTGGTATGCATGGCATCAGGCTAAAAAACCAGCAACCTCCACCCTTACCTTTGGCTATTTTCGCAGCGAAATTTTAGCCGCCTTAGTCAACAGCGTGATATTGTTGATTTTAACCCTTGGCTTGTTGCTCGAAGCGATCATGCGGTTTTTTCATCCTACCGCGGTCAACCCTTTCGCTATGCTGATTACTGCGGTTATAGCCCTAGGGGGCGATCTTTATCTCGCCCACGGATTGAAGGGCCATGCCAACGTCAATATTCGCAGCACCTGGCTCCATATCGTCAGTGACGCCGCTGGGTCCTTCGCCGTGGTTATAGGCGCAATAGTCATAGCCACCACTGGCTGGACGCCAGTGGACCCTATGCTCACGATCCTTATTGCTGCGTTGATTTCCTGGGGCGCCTGGCAAATTATCACAGAAACGGTGGCGGTACTCATGGAAGCTACGCCTAAAAATCTTGACGTGCATCATTTAGTTGCCACCATGGGACAAATAGAGGGCATTATCCGGGTACATGACGTGCATGTGTGGAGTGTCACCACCGGAAAAAATGCTCTAGCTTGCCATGTCGTGCTTGCCCCAAACATTTCCATGAAAGATAGTCAGACAATATTGCGCCAAGTCGACTTAGCGCTCCGTCTAGAAGGCATTGAACACATGACGATCCAGATGGAGACATCTGATGCAGATCATGATGAGCCCTCATGGTAAGGCGATTGCACGTTGCTGAGAGGGATTAGGAGGGCACTGGCTTGCCAGAGGAAGATGCCGAGAAGAGGAAAGGCCACACTCCTCTCCCCTCCATCGAGGGAGACAAAGGTCAGACGCACAATGGATGTGTAGGCTGGTCCAGAGTTTTAGGCTGCTGCTGACACCACTACCCTCGTGGTATAATTTGGAGATGAAAGGGGTGTTGTATCACGGAAAAAGTGCCGTTGTTACCTGTAGACAATGAATTGGCTATCGATTTATGGTACGAAGGACCTACGTTCTTGATTGCAGATAAGCCTTTTGGCGTATCAGTTTATCCTATGGAAAGTCATTCACGGGGGACCTTGGTCAATGCCTTATTGCAATCCAATCGATGGCTCGCGGAAATGGAAACGAGTATATCTCCGGGAGTAATTCACGTTTTGCGTCCGGAAGATCGCGGCCTGACCCTTGTGGCCAAGAGTGACGACATGGCATCCGAGCTACGTGAATTGTATCAAAAAAGCGCGATTACCTTCAGTTACCGGGTCCAGGTCCCATCTTCCATCAAACCTACAGCAACCGACGCGGTCCGAATTTTTGACACCCACGCGTATGGAGAATTAACAATCTATGATATTGACTCTCCGGTAGGAAATACCGAAGAAGTAGCACGAAAATGGCTGGGGCCAGAAGCAATGCATCTGGCGCGTTTTGTTTGTTATCGGATGATAGTGCCAACACCCACTAAGATGTTTCAGATTGGCCTTGGGGAACGCGTTTTGTTGCCCGATATCGACCTTTACACCGCCCCGACCTGAAGCGTGTGCAACGGCACGAAAGAGTTTCTTTCGTCTTACGGTTTTGGTTATGTAGACCATACACTTACTGATCGGGCCAATGTCGAGCGCATGAAAATTTTAAGTCGGGGTGAACGGGGCATCCCCGTGATCGTGATGAATGGGGTCGTGAGCATTGCTTTAGACCGCCATCGGCTTAAGTCCCACCTGGGGTTGTATTAATAACACCGCGAATCCTTGGGAGCCCGTGTTACGGGTTCCCCTTGGGAAGTTGGGGTTTGTATGCCCCGCTCATGGTTGAGGTTTGGATGGAGAATTTTCTTCGGTCTCCTCCAGTGCAGATAGTTCTTGGTGTACCCGGTTTAAGTCGGTGTCTATATGTTCCAGCAGCAAATTGAGTTTTTTTACAATTTCAAACTCCCTTTGTTCTCGTGCCTGATTGGACCTGTTTAATACCATTTGGCCCACCGCCAGTACTGGAAGCATAAGCGCTTGAAAGAGATTAACCCAATATAGCATCACTGGGTAATTAGGCGAATTATCCCAATGCATCAGAGGAGAGCCCCACATCCAAAGACCGATAAATACCACAAATCCATAGAGAAACCACATGGATGTCACCAAGCGAGTAATACCACTAGCAATCCGGTCATTCCAGTTGGTCATTGTCATCTCCTGATCTTCGCAGATTAATATCATTAGTGTTCCACATCAGTCTCAACAATAGGCAAAAATAAAAATTCTGGGGATCTGTATTTCGTCACCAACCCCGGCCTAAGACCGCTCGCCGGAAGGCCTCTTCGTGCAAACGTTGGTCTTTTACGACAGGGGACTTGCTTTAGCACACATGGTCCTGATCATTGGGGCTTAGCGCCAGATGGCGCTGGATTTTTGGAGAGCCTCGAGGAGAAGAACGCAGAATTCGCTTATAGATTATTCGTCCCCAGAGTCACTCACCAGAATTGGCTAATAATGAACCACACAGATCCCTGATCGGCGTTTATAGCGAACCCAGATTGTCGATGAAGCCGCCGGGCCCGCACGTTCAGGACAATCTCCATAATAATCCATACAGCCCACAAGGCCCAAAATAGCAAAGTATGGAGATTCACAAAATCCTCCCTTTTCATTGGCATTAAACCTGAGGAGATCGACCATTATGCTTCCTCTGACATTTTGTGGACCCCCTCCGGTAAAGTCCACTGGCAGGATAATGCTGTCACAAACCATTTCCTTACTACACTACGGGTGAACTTTCACGGTAAGGTTTCGGCCTGCAATACAAGGCGCTGCAGTCGGAGGCGCGCTTTTTTGGACACAGAGTGAAGCTCTAGACAGTGCCCACGGGACATCGTCCAGCCCTCTGCTGTCATCCCTCCAGTTATGATTCGTAAGGTCTAAAGTTTCAGGGAGATGGCGTTTGGCTATCTCCCACCCATCCATCGCCGTTACTCGTCCGAACTAAAACATACACTCGCGGATTGTGTTAGCCAAAGTGTTTTTGCTTTACCAAATTTGCGTGCAAAGGCTAAACTAACCTTGTGACAAGGTTTTTATTGGCGCAAAAAACCACTTGCTGTTCATCCGAGGAGGTCTCATGGTATCCGATCCCCGTCTCTCATGGTCAGAGTACTTTATCCTGATGAGTCAGTTGATAGCTACTCGGTCTACCTGTCCCAGGCGTGCGGTGGGCGCGGTATTGGTACGGGAACATCGGGTGATAGCCACTGGATACAACGGATCCCCGGCGGGTCAACCGCATTGCACCGAAGTTGGATGCCTATTGGAACATGGCCATTGTGTCCGCACAATCCATGCGGAACTTAATGCGTTGCTGCAATGCGCTAAATATGGCATTGCAGCTGGTGGCGTTGACTTGTATTGTACAGACCTCCCCTGCCGGAACTGTGCTCGCGCACTGGTCCAATCAGGTATTCGGTCGATTTATTTTGTTCGGCATTACGACAGTCCGGAAACCGTGCAACTGGCCAAAGAATATGGTATACGTTTAATCCAGCTTTCGATGCCTAAATTGCCGCCAATGCCCTTCGCTGATCCTCATTAGAATGTCAGGACAGCATATCCCTCCTCAAGCCGGGTGGCAACTTCGACTCCGCCGCGCACAATCCGGGCGTCAAACATTTGATCTCGGGTCAATCCGAGGTTTTCCAACGACATTTCACACACCGCCAAGTCAACCCCGGCTTGACGCAATTGTTCAAGCATCTGCCCAAATTGGGCCGAGTTTCTTTGATTAGACCGAAAGATTTCTACACCGGGACCCAGAGCCAAAAACTCTGTCGCCATGCCTCTGGTTTTTTGAACCATCAATGTCATTTGTAAGATGGCGTTTGCCCTCACAAATGCCTCTTTACCCGTGGTTAATACGACTAACGTGCCTTTTGACATGCCCACACCTCCGTTTTCTTCCCTTCGACCACACAGTTTCGCTGGTTGTCTACACTGCTTGCCCTACTTATTGAGACCAATTTTGTCCAAAATGAACGCATATTCCTCGGCCAACTCAAGGATACGTTGATATCGGGCTGAAGAACCCCCGTGTCCCGCTCCCATATGAGTTTTTAACAGAAGACTATGATTATCTGTCTTCGTCACCCTGAGCCGCGCCACCCATTTTGCCGGCTCCCAGTATCCCACACGAGGATCGTTTAGGCCAGTAAACGCCAAAATATGGGGATACCTTTTAGCCTCCACATTGTCATAGGGGCTATAAGACTTCATGTAACCATAATACTCCGACTGCATCGGATTTCCCCATTCGTCCCATTCCAAGCTGGTCAGAGGAATAGTATCATCTAGCATCGTGTTAATCACATCGACAAAAGGAACCCCTGCGACCACCACTTGAAACAACTCTGGTGCCATGTTCAACACGGCACCCATAAGCAGTCCCCCTGCGCTGCGCCCCCGCGCAGCCAAGCGGCTGGGATTAGTATATCCTTGACGTATCAAGTCTTTAGCGACATCGATAAAGTCCGAAAATGTGTGCCGCTTTTGCAATAGTTTGCCATCGTGATACCACCCTTGGCCCATCTCGGCCCCTCCGCGTACATGGGCCATCACGAAAATCACGCCACGATCCAAAAGTGGCAGTCGCTTAGCATCAAAATTTGGGTCAATGCTCATCCCATAAGATCCGTATCCATACAAAATCAGCGGGGCAGGCCCATTATCCAACGCACCTTTACGGTAAACCAAGGAAACCGGAATTTGCACCCCATCTGCTGATGGGCTCCAAATCCTCCATTGCTGATATTGGTCTCTATGGTAGTCATCAGGAACAGGATCACTCCTCAAAATCGACAATTCGCCCGTGGAAAGATCCAAACTCCACGTGGTCTTCGGAGTGATAAACGATTCGTAATGGATAAGCACTTCAGTGGTATCGTATTGTCGATTAGTTCCTAGCCAGACATTGTAAAGGGATTCGGGCCAGGCGAGCATTTTGAGCGAGTCATCGCGGTACACCCAAATTTGCGTTAATCCTCCTTGACGGCCAAAGAGGATGAGGGCGTCCTGAAACGGGTGAATGGCTTCGATGTAACGGTCAGGGTTGTACTCGATAAGCTGCCGTAGTTCCCCATGGGGCTCGGTAACATCGCACACCTTGACCGTAAAATTTTCCGCTCCCTCATTGGTCAACACGACAAAGTTTTGGCCCCAGTGTTCGAGGTCATATTTAATATCACGCCTTCGCGCTGCAAATCGCCGAAATTCCTCTGTCGCCACGTTTGCAGGCAAATACCACACCTCATCACTAGCCTTATTGTGACATTTAAAAAATAGATATTGACCACTACGTGATTTATCAAGGGTCAAGGAAAAACTAGGGTCAGCTTCTTCATAGAGAAGTGTATCGGGTCCAAGATTGCCCAAGCGATGGCGCCATAGGCGATAGGGGCGTTGGGTGTCATCAACTGTCACGTAAAATATGTACTCTCCTGTTGCATCCCATTCAACACTGCCATATAAAAAGACATTGTCAATGCGATCAGGGTACAGATGGCCAGTGGATAAATTTTTTATGTATAGCGTGTATCGATCGGTGCCATCGCGATTTTCCAGATAGGCTAACTTGGCATGATCAGGACTGACACGCTGAACCGTGACGCTTAAAAAATCGCTGCCAGTGGTCATTCGATTTAAATCCAGTATGAGCTCTTGGTGCCCCCCATCCAGTTCATTTCGGCTCCTGGCCCGGATGCGGAGGTAAACGGGATATTGCTGGTCCTTTTCAGTGCGGGAAAAGTAGTAAAACGGTCCGTCTTGATAAGGCACTTCTTCGTCCACCGGAGGGATTCGACTCACCATGTCGTTGTAGAGCTGTTTGGTCAATGGTTCCAAAGGCTTCATCATGTGGTCATAATATTGATTTTCTTCTTCCAAATACCGTATCACGTCTGGATCGTTGCGATCCCGCAGCCAATAGTAGTCGTCGGAACGAACGTCACCATGCAATAGATGGGGATGAGGAATACGTTTAGCAATAGGCGGATTCATCAAAAGCCTCCTTATCCTGAGACAAACTACGGTCCTTCTTTAGTAGTTCCCAAAACCAGCGTCCATATCTTCGCGAACTGAATCACGGAATCCTTCCATCCACTGCCATGTTTTCACGCTATCCATGATTTTACCGCATATCTTCCGTCTGGAAAAAGGCGAAAAAGTAGCGTGCAGCCCCCTTTCACACGGACTGCACGCTAACATATACAAAAATAAACGCTAAGACACTCCGGATTTAAACAACATAATCCAGATGGACATGCCCACCATGC
>PXYW01000031.1:0-33411 GCA_003023695.1 Sulfobacillus benefaciens
CTGCATAAAATTGACGAACAATATCCCCAATTTGGTCGTTTTCATGAGGCCCAATATCAACCCACACTTCTTTAGCCTGTTCCGGTTTATCGTCCGACAACTCTGTCGTATTTTTCTCTGTTAAATATAGATAATGTGGCACCTCATTCTCCTTATAACCAATTTTAAAGGGCCGGCTACTCATGAGGCAGCGGTCCCAGTGATAGCTCTCTGTCTGAAATATTTCCCTCCTTAAGACCAATGTATGCCAGGGAAGCTTTGAAGCCACACTAGTCTCGCATACCCCTACCGGGGAAGAATACACCAGCCTTAGGAATGGTTTGTAAGGAGGAGGCATTTCATGTCGTCTAGCAGCGCTCCCATTGACTGGAGTCCGATGGTGATCGGCTTTGCCGCTGGGTTTATCTCGCGTCTCATTTCTCTTCGCACTGGACGCACTCACTACCCGGGGTACCCGTCGGGCTACATTTCCCAGCTGGCATTGGCTATCATTGCCGCCATGATTGGGTCAAGCGTCATCGTTTCTTTGGTAGGCAAAGAATTCACCGCCGCCACATTTCTCACCCTAGCGGCGACTCAGTTCCGCGACGTGCGCACAACAGAGCGAAAAACCTTGGAACAAGAGGAGGACCTCATTTTGGTCGCTCGCGGGGCTGGGTATATTGAAGGCATCGCCATTACCTATGAGGCCCGCAACTACTTAGCCATGATGGTCGCCTTGGTGACGTCGGTGGCCACCGAATATACGGGCGTGGTCATTGGGGGTGTGGTTGGCATCATCGCCATTATTATCGGCGAAGTGTACATGTCCGGTCCAAAAATAGGCGACATGATTGAGGTTGAGCCCGCCAAGATCCATTTCGAAAAAGGGTCCCTGCTCTACGTCGGCGATGTGATGATGATGGAAGTGGGACTGCCCCATTCTCGTGAGCGATACCAAAAAGAAGGGATGGGGGTATTATTGACACCTAAGGGCCGACGAGGCCAAGCCGTCTTATGGAATGTGGCACAGCGCCAAGCCATCTCTCATGAAGCCGCAGCCGCTGTCGGCACTCAAAAAGATGTCGGTTATCCTGAACAAACCCCACTGTGCCGGATGGATATGCCTAAAGGCTCAGGCCGTGCTGGGCTCTCCATTTTGCCCGTGGAGCACAACATGGAAGCCCTGATCAAAGCCATCAAAAATACCCCTGTACTGGAATCTGGAAAATGGTCTGCAGTGACCAGTCCGGTGTTGAATCGAAAGGAGATGGAATAAGTGGCTGACGCCCCTACCCCAATTATGTTCGCCATTGTCACCACACGCAAGGAATCGGTACACGGGGGCATGGCGCCGGTATTTATGGCCAGGGACGAACCTGAGCGGGACCGTATCGCAATGTGGCTTTGCCGGATTACCAACTGCATAGCCCACGACCTCCATAACGGGACCATAGTGCTCACGGTCAATCAGGCGTCCAACGGCTAACCAGGATCAGACCAGTCACCGGCCTGGTATAATGGAACATATACCAGTGAAAAGGTGACCATGATGCCTGGAAAAATTTATACTCGTCGCGGAGATGATGGACAAACACGTCTAAAAACCGGCGAACATATTGCCAAACACAGTGATCGGGTAGCGGCCTACGGTTCTTTATATGAACTGAATAGTTTCATCGGCCATGCCCGTTCGCTGTTGCATGCTGAAATGCCGCCAACTCCCGACCTACCATGGATTCAACTAGAACTAGCACTGCGCGAGGTGCAACAGCGGTTGTTTCTCGTCGGCAGTGACTTATCCCAAAGTCCGGAGAAACGAAAAGAACCGTCGACTGTGCCCGAGCACACCCAAACCTTGGAACACTTGGTGGACCTCATGCGCGAAGCTTCTCCTCCGTGGCGCCCATTCACACTACCCGAAGGTACCCCGGCCGCCACCGCTCTTTATATGGCGACGACGGTATGCCGGCGCGCTGAACGAGAAATTTTGCGGCTAAACCAACTCGAGCCTGTGCCAAAACCCGTATTGACATTTGTCAATCGGCTTTCCGACGCCCTATTCGCTGCCGCCCGGTACGTTAATCATGTGGCTGGGGTGGCTGAAGAAGCGACCCGCTTCCCTCGCCATGGCTATTAATCTAGTCTATGACAAAGAGCGGAAGCCTTAACCGCCCAGCCATTAGGGCTGCCCATAGTCCTGCCATTCCTAGCCAGAGTAGGCCCTCAATAATGTGGTCCATCCCCACCAACAAGCTCAATCCGACACCCAATGCATACCAAGGTATTACCCGTCCCGCCCAAAAATGAAAGCAGTGAGTTTCTTTAGCGGCCATAATGGCACTAGCTCCAAGGGTGAAAGCCCAGGATAACAATGATAGTGAAGGAAAAAACGCCACAACAGCTCCTGCAATTACCAGTGAACGCACTAGCCACCGCCAGTTGGAGAGCCACACCAGAAATGTCCAACCTGCTACCAGCAGCGCCACACTGGCACCCACGTGACCTACAGTTCCAACCCACTTGATGGGTACTTCATACCCCACCCCCACCACTGCCAAAAAAAATGTAAAGACCAGCAGTGACGTTCGATAAATGCGATCCCGGCGCGCCGGGTAGGGTGGTATCGTAATTCCTGGTGGCGGCGTTAAATGCTCCGTGATTTCTTTTGATGTAAGCCGCGGCTTTGTCAACGCGGCACCTCCTTCAGCCTTTCTACTTGCCGTCCGGCAGCCAATACCCCGTCAATCTCCCGCAATGTTGCTAAAGCTTGCCAGTGAGTATCCATCGTGATTCCTGGGATAGGCCGACCACGCCCTTCAGGCGTCGCTAGCACAATCGCTTCGGAACCTCGCCAATCCTTTGCCACCCTGGCGACTTGTTCTGCCACGGATTCCCACTGAGCCTGGGCATCAAGGCGGACATAAATAGGCCCTACTGCCACTGGCCAACGCCAGCCTAAAATGCTTCGAGCATCAAACTTGCCACGGACACGAGAACCATCTTCCTCTCGATCCTCGAACCATGACATCTGTGTGGGTTTGCGTCCATTCCCTGCAACCTCGGCAAACGCTCCCGCATCATCCAAAGCCTCACACACCCTTTCCCCCAGTTTGCGTCCAACCCGAGAGATGAAGTCGTCCCAGTTCCGATACAGGCCCCGGTTCTCGCGATCGTGGACGATAATCGTGGCGGCTTCTTGGGTAACACCGCGCACCGCTGCCAGACCCACACGAATTCTACCACTTTCTGCTACATAACGAATTCCGCTACGATTGATGTCGGGCGGATAGAACTCAATACCGGACGCTGCTACGATGTCTACCGTCTTTTGCAAACGTGCCAGATCTGCCAAGGTGCTCAGTTCCGCCGCCCAAAACTCCAAGGGATGATGCGCCTTTAGATAGGCGACATAATAGCTAAGGCTCCCATAGGCTGCCGCATGGGACTTATTAAATCCGTAATCCGCAAATGCCGTTATTTGGCGCCATAACTCTTGGGCGGCACTAGGCTCCATGCCGCGACCCTCTAATGCCGCAATCAATCGGCTCCGCTCACTGTCTAAAAGGGCCCGGTCTTTTTTACTAATAGCCCGGCGGAACAAATCAGCTTCAGCCCAAGTGTATCCGGCCAATTCCCGAATCACCATCATAAGCTGTTCCTGGTACACCAAAATTCCATAGGTTTCGGGAACCAATCGCGCTATGCGATCCCCTTCACCTGGTCGCCATTGCCGCCGCCGGGCCAAAAAACGGGATATATTATCCATTGGACCTGGCCGGTAAAGAGCCACCACAGTCATCACATCCTCCATCGACTGCGGTCTTAAAGCGCGCAACAATTCCACCACGCCCGCTCCATCAAGTTGAAATACCGCCTCAGTATCACCGCGTCCCAGCAGTTTCAAGGTTTTGCTATCGCGTGGATCTAAAGTTGCCAGTGATCTCCCTGTGGTACCGGTTGCCTCTTCAACTTGTTGAAGGACAGTTAACGTACGAAGTCCGAGCAAATCAAGCTTTAAAAGCCCTAATCGCTCTAATGAGACCATTTCCATTTGGGTCACCAAATGACCCTCTTCCCGATGACATGGCACCCAATTACGAATCGGTCCCGGCGCGACGATGACCCCCGCGGCATGAATTGATGCGTGACGCGGTAGTCCTTCGAGTTTTTGCGACACTTGGCTCCATCGTCCCGATTCGTCGATTTTATTCATCTGCTCCGCCACTCTGGATACATCTTGTCCTGGGGCAATGGCTGCCGCCACTTGATCAACCAAGGCTGGAGCTATCCCCAAAACCCTCCCTACATCACGCGTCACCGCACGTGCTCCCAAAGTCCCAAAGGTGCCAATTTGAGCCACCCGATCGGCACCCCATCGGCGTCGCAAGTACTCGATGAGTTCATAACGGCGTTCGTAATCAAAATCGAGGTCTATGTCCGGCATAGACTTGCGTGCCGGATTCAAAAACCTTTCAAAAATCAGGCCATGGGATAGGGGATCGATATCGGTAATGCCCAACGCGTACGACACTAAACTCCCGGCCGCCGAGCCGCGGCCCGGGCCCACTCTAATATTGCACTCGCGAGCAAATTGCACCAGATCCGCAACAATTAGAAAGTATCCGGAAAATCCTAGGGAATCAATAATCTCCAATTCCTGGTCTCGCCTGTTTAGAATCTCTAGCGTCAAATAAGAAAATCGACGGTTTAGTCCTTGGTCGACTAGCCTTTTTAATGCCTGCCGTTCTTCATCAACGGACTCATTGCTGCGCGGCAGTTTGAAATCGCCATTGGGCAGCACGGTTTCCGGGGGCTTTTCCTGAAAGATGTGTTTGTGCCATTCGAGAGGATACCGTGACAACAATTCTGGTTCCGGTGGCAGCGGCTGGAGCTGGGGCAGGGTTCTTGGGTCGTGGCCACCAATTTGCGCCAATACCCGATAAGCATCATCGTCTCTGGGATCATGCCAACGAATAGGCCAAGCCGGCAGCCACCATCCACGAGGGGCCTGGGCCACCGCCTCACCAGGTGGCCACATTTCTTCGACCACGGCAAAGAAGTGGTAATCCCTTAATCCTTCCCACAGCCCTGGCGCCAAAGGAGAATCCTTGGCCCACACTACCACAACATCGGGTGACTGTATTGCAGCGACCGTGTAGGGGTCGGTTGCTTCCATCAATCCGCATAAATGTCGCCATCCTTGAGGGGTCATGGCATAGAGCCGCAATGGATGCGTGTCGGATTCCATGTGCACATTGAGGGTGACCCCGATCCAAGGCGTGAGTCCCCGGGCTCTGGCCTCACGATCAAAAATTTCTGCTCCTGCTAGTGTTTCCCAATCCGCGAGTCCAACGTGACGGTAGCCTAACCGCGCTAACGCATTAAGACCTGGCTCAAAGCGCCATGTCGAGCGGAGTACAGAATATCCGGACCAGATGTTGAGAAGCGGCGTCACCTCACACCCTCACTTCGTCAAACTTTCTGGATTCGTTCCCGCTTGCGCTGATTACGATCCAGGGTGGCCTTGCGCAATCGCACACTTTTTGGCGTAATCTCCACAAGCTCATCCGCCTTTACATACTCCAACGCTGCATCCAGGGTAAGCGTCCTCGGAGGGGTGAGCCGGATTCCCTCTTCAGCGGTGGCATTACGCATATTCGTCACATGTTTTTTCTTACAGACATTGAGCTCCAAGTCCGTGGGACGGCTGTTTTCGCCTACCACCATCCCCACATACACCGGAGTGCCGGGTCCAATAAACAGCACTCCTCTCTCTTGCGCATTATCGAGCGCATAAGAAGTAGCCACCCCAGACTCAATCGCTACCAGCGCTCCGCGGGGCATTTCTTCAATCGGTCCAGAGTACGGTGCATAACCTTCAAACAAATGATTCATCACCCCATAGCCACGGGTTTGGTTGACAAACGCCGAACGAAATCCCAATAATCCACGAGCGCTGATGATAAATTCTAAACGGGTTTGCCCCGGCCCCGCTTGTCCCATTTGAACCATCGTTGCCTTGCGGGGCCCCAATATCTCCATCACGGCCCCAACATATTCATCGGGCACATCAAGAAACAAGCGTTCCGTAGGTTCCAGCAACCCTTCAGGTCCTTGATGCATAATCACCTCGGGTTTGGAAACCTCCATTTCGTAACCCTCACGCCGCATTTCTTCAAGAAGGATGCCCAAGTGCAATTCGCCACGACCAGACACACGAAAAATTTCTGCGTCTTCGGTTTCTTCCACCCGCAATGCCACGTTGCGCTCCTGTTCGCGCAACAGCCGTTCTCGCAAATGCCGAGAGGTAACAAACTGGCCTTCTTGTCCAGCAAACGGGCTGGTATTGACGCCAACTAAAATGGTCAAAGTGGGTTCATCCACCTTCACCGGTGGCAATGGCGACGGATTTTCCGGGTCGGTAATGGTGTCGCCAATCGTCACGTTGTTAAGTCCCGACAAGGTGACAATGTCTCCCACAATGGCGTTATCCAATTCAACTCGTTTAAGGCCCATGCGGCCAAATACTTTGGTTACCCGAGAACGGGTAACCCCCCCATCGTGGTCGACAATCCCAACCATTTGCCCTGGCGCAATTTTTCCTTGGCGAATACGTCCGATGGCCAGCCGTCCCACATACTCGTCATGGTCCAACGTGGTTACCAAAAGCTGCAAGGGCTGGGTCTCGTCGCCGACAGGACACGGCACCGCACTGATTATGGTTTGGAACAGCACAGACAAATTTCCCTCACCGGACAAATCTGTTTCACGCGATGCAATGCCCTGTTTGGCGGAGGCATAAATGACTGGAAACTCAAGCTGTTCGTCGTTAGCCTCTAAGTCAATGAACAACTCTAACACCTGTTCCAATACTTCTTCGGGACGCACTCCCTCACGATCCATTTTGTTTAGCACCACAACCGGCTTGATGCCCCACGATAACGCTTTTTGCAACACATATCGGGTCTGCGGCATTGGACCTTCGTTGGCATCGACAACCAAAAGGGCACCGTCAACCATGCTTAAGATGCGTTCCACTTCACCACCAAAGTCAGCATGCCCGGGAGTGTCAACAATATTGATGGTCACGTCCTGATAACGCACCGCCGTAGTTTTCGCCAAAATTGTGATTCCACGTTCCCTCTCTAAATCATTGGAATCCATCACACGTTCAGTCATTTGGCTAGGATCCCGAAATATGCCGCTCTGCTTGAGCATGGCATCTACCAACGTGGTTTTGCCGTGGTCCACGTGCGCGATGATAGCCACGTTTCGTATGTCACGCCGTTCCATTCTTTAAAAACCTCCAATATAGGCGAAGTCCCTACAAACCTTCGACAAGTTCGCGAAAGCGCTGGCCACGCTCTTCAAAGTTCAAAAACATATCATAACTCGCCGAGGCGGGAGAAAGCAACACGACGTCGCCGGGCCGAGCCGCATTTCTAGCCGCGACCACTGCCATCGCCAAATCGCTCACCTGTTGCACGGGAATTTGACAACCGCTATTTTGTACCGCATGAGCAATTTTTTCCCCTGTCTGCCCTAAGACGATGACCGCGCGAACGGTGCTCTCGGCAATGGCCCGCCCTAATATCTGATAATCTAGATGCTTGTCATAACCACCCGCAATTAATACGATAGGTTGCTTGATAGCATTCAAAGCAGCCATCGTCCGATCTGGGGCGGTGGCAATCGAATCGTTGATATATATGATACTATCATGCTCGCGCACCTTTTCCAACCGATGCGGCACACCGGTAAAGGTTCCTAAGACCTCGGCTATCGCGTCTGGATGGCCTCCGGCCATCATATGCAAGGCAATTGCCGCTAAAGCATTAGCGACATTATGCTCGCCAGGAATTTTCAACTGTTCTTGGCTAATAATGGGGACACGCTCTCCTTCGGATTGCCATACCAACCATCCGCGATCTAAACCTGAGCCATGAGATGGCATCTTTTGCTGTGAAAACCATATCGGTGTCGCACGATGACCCCTAAATAAGGTTTCCAACCCGGGGTCATCTGCCGGTAGCAACGCCCAGTCCTCATCCGACTGAAAATCCCAAATATGGGCTTTAGCTGCTCGGTAGGCGGCAAAATTGCCATGGATGTCCAAGTGATTGGGGGATAAATTCAAGATTGCTGCCCCATGAGGGCTCAGGGTGACCAGTTCCAACTGAAAACTAGAAAGTTCCATGACCACCCAATCCAAGGGGTGAATTTGATCCAATTGGGGCAACAGTGACGTCCCAATATTTCCCCCGACGTATACGGGATGTCGACCATCTTTTTTCAGTCCCATGCCCACTAAAGTTGTCGTCGTGGTCTTGCCTGCGGAACCGGTGATGCCAATTATCGGGGCAGGGCATAATTCAAAGAACAAATTAGTTTCGCAAGTAATACGAGTTCCCTGTGATGCCAACGCATGAATTTCCGGCACATCTTTTTTCATCCCAGGCGTCACATACACTTCTTGCAACGGCCAATCGGTTAAATCTTGCAAATACCCATCACCCGCCGCGATCTGCACTTGATCGGATTTTACCCCCAAGTGTGCTAAAGTCTCTTCAATGGCAGTCCTCGGTCTACGATCGGCCACCGCCACAGCAATTCCCCGATCCAAAAAAAAGCGAACCAGGGGTTGATTATTCACCCCTAGTCCGATAATTCCCACTTGTGGCGTGCCACCCATACTATGCGTTCTCCAGCAATTCGGCCATGCGGTCTAGTCCCGTGCTGAGTCTTTCCAGTGACGTGGCATAGGATATGCGAAAATACTGAGGCATGCCAAAACCGGATCCAGGCACTACGGATACGTCAGCAAATTCCAACCATGCTAAAGCCAAGTCATCTGCAGAATTAATCGTCCGGTTTTTTACCGTTTTCCCAATCCACGGGCTCATGTTCACCCAGAGGTAAAAGGCACCCTTGGGAGCCACCACCGACAAGCCCTTTATCGCATTAACCCGAGAAACTGCAAAGCGGCGCCGACGGTCAAATTCGCGGTGCATTTCCCCAACCGCTTCCTGAGGGCCGGTAAAAGCCTCCAAAGCAGCATACTGCGAGATGGTGGTAGGATTGGACGTTGATTGCGACTGCAGATTGCTCATCGCAGAAATCACTTCTTTCGGGCCGGCTGCATAGCCAATTCTCCAACCGGTCATCGCATACGCCTTTGACACCCCGTTAATGACGATAGTGCGCTCGCGCATTCCCGGGTACTGGGCAATAGAAACTTGCTCGGCATCGTCATAGACTAGTCGACCATATATTTCGTCGGAAATCACGAACCAATCGCGTTCTATCGCCAGTTGCGCAATGTCCGCCAAGTAGCTCG
This sequence comes from Sulfobacillus benefaciens, assembly GCA_003023695.1. GTDB lineage: Bacteria > Bacillota > Sulfobacillia > Sulfobacillales > Sulfobacillaceae > Sulfobacillus_C > Sulfobacillus_C benefaciens_A. The sequence continues at coordinate 9,320 of PXYW01000031.1, forward strand.
GACGAATCACAGCACCGGATGGGTTGCTGGGAGAATTGAGAATGAGTCCTTTGGTTTCGGGGTTGGCTACTCGCAGAATATCATCCACGGTTAACTCGTTCTGATGTTCCGGGGCAATGTCTACCTCTTGTACGATGCCCGCGGCCAGACGGATTTGTTCAGGGTAGGTCACCCAATAGGGAACCGGCAGCAAAACCCCATCGCCAGGACTCACCAGAGCCATGGTCGCATTATATAAGGAATGCTTGGCACCGACTGAAACCAAAACTTCATCAGGTGTATAGTCCACCCCAGTGTCCAACTTCAGTCGTCCACAGATGGCGGTCTTTAAAGCGACAATGCCGCCCACCGCGGTATAACGGGTGTGCCCATGCTCCACCGCTTCACACCCCGCACGGCGAATATTTTCCGGTGTGTCAAAGTCGGGTTCTCCAGCGCCAAAATTCACCACATCGCGGCCCTGGGCGGCCAAGGCTTTGGCCTTGGCATCGACTGCCATGGTAGGTGAAGGACTAAGTTGGGTTACGCGTTCAGCCAATTTCAACGATGATTCCTCCTCAACATCCAGTTCTCAGTGTGCCTCGATAAAAAGGTCATCCCGCCACAAATCTTCCAGCATACGGGACAAGCGGGAGACCACCAACTCAATAATTTTTTCGCCTTTTTCCTTGGTGCCGAGCCGTCCATCTCCAGTCGTCGCATGACGCAATACCTTATCTTGAATACCTATGGCCTTGACGCGAAATTTAGGCTGAAACGGATTAAATGTGGCATCCTCCATTTTTACCCAATTTCCAGCCATAGCTAGCATTACAGCGGTTTCGTCTTCGCCAGCGTGTCCTTGGCCTGAGGCCACCGTTAAAATATCTTGGCTATAATCCAGCCACCAGTTCACCATCACTGCGCGCATCCCGGCCTCTGCCATGGACTCCATGGCTTCTTGCAACGCACCCACATTTCCGCCATGGCCATTCATCAAAATGAGATTGCGAATTCCCCACCGACTGGCGTTGACTCCTACTTCTGCGACATATTGACTAAAAGCGCGATTGGATACAGAAATAGTACCAGGCCATTGAGCCAAGTCCCAGGTATGCCCATAAGGCACCACAGGCAATACCAGAACGCGTTCAGGAAACAACGCCTCTAACCGTGCGGCAAATTCCGCCGGGGCTATGTTGTCGGTTCCTAAAGGACAATGCATGCCGTGAGCTTCCACGCTGCCCGTCGGCAAAATGGCCGTGTCTATATGATTGACGACCTGTTCTTGAAAGGTTTTGCTGGTCAACCGTTCCCAATACACTAAATCACCTGACTCTCCACCTACTTGGTATTTTGCGATCGTTCGCGCTGAATCCGGTTCATCAACCCGCCAATGCTACCGGTCTCTTTTGCCGTTAATCCGCCCCAGCCTACTTGACGCACCTTTTCCATCAGCCCCAAAAGTTCAGCCGCTTCCATTTTTAGCATGGTTAGGTTTTCTCGTTGGGATTTGTTGGTCTTGGAGGCAGATTTCTTTTCTAGTGTACCAGGTTGCGATTGACTCGTCATGGCGTTCTGTTCCTTTCTTTTCCCTTGATTTACCCTTGGGTGAAGATTTTCCCTTTAGTGTGTCCCAAATCTGCTAATTTATGGACCTGGACCAAACAAAAAAGCGGAGAGCCAAAGGCCTCCGCAAGTTTTACCACTCCATTTATTTTAAATTCGACAAAAATGGCACTAAGTCTTTAATCGCCGCTGGGGGCAAATTCAACTGCGGCATTCCTCCTTTGGGGTTTTCCAACTGCGCTTGAATTTGAGCTGGACTTAATATGCTCCCTACGTGACTCAAATCCGGGGGGTAAATCCATTGCCCTGTCGGCGTCTTTACGGCACCCGTTTGATCCCCGCCTAGCCCTTGGATGTAGTGACACGTCGCGCATGAAGACTTAAATATATTGTACGGTTCTTCCGCTGTCAGGGTATCATGCGCATAAACGCCATTCGCTGTGAAATAGCCAAGAAACAACATTCCGAACATTAATAGCCCTAACATCAACGGGCGTTTTAACAGCCGCCGTTCGGGATAGCGGTCGATAAATGGCACCAAGTACAGTGTCGCAACCCCGATGGCGGGCACTAAGAACATCAAAATCCAGTCATATTTGACTAGGCCGAGAACGCTCCAATAATACCCACCGACATCGAAAAAGTTTTCTACCCAATAAAAATACCAGTCCGGTGCAGGAACATACGCCCAGTCCCCAGGATCGGCCACATGGCCCAAACTAGGATGGACAAACAATGAAAACACAAACAGCACGGCAATCGCCACCAAACCCACAACCAGTTCCTTCAATAGGTGTTCTGGCCAAAATGGGACGACGCCCTTATCTTGATATTCTTTCGCTTTATGTTCGTGCTCGTGATCGTTCATCAATAACCCCTCCTGCCCGAGACTAATAGGGTCCGGTAATGCCCTGGCGCCGAATCATAAGAAAATGCAACCCCAAAAAGGCGATTAGCAGCGCGGGCAGGAACAAGACATGAATTGCAAAAAATCGGGTCAATGTCGCCGCACCAATATTGTTACCGCCAGACAAAATCTTCTGAAGTGCGGGTCCTATAAAGGGAACATATTTAGCAAAACTCACCCCAACCTGAGTCGCAAAGTATGCTTTTTCGTCCCATGGCAACAAATACCCGGTAAAGCCAAAAGCCAGAATCAGAATCAATAGGGTGACGCCCACCAGCCAATTAAGTTCTCTAGGTTTTTTATAGACTCCCATCCAATAAATCCGCAGCATATGCAATGTAACCATAATGATGATGAGGGACGAACCCCAATTGTGCATACTGAGCAGTTGAAGACCAAAAAGTACGTGATGCATTAAGTATTTGGTAGAGTTATACGAATTGACAATATCGGGCACATAATACATCGCTAAAAACATTCCGGTGATAAATTGCGCAATGATCAGCAAGAATGTTACCCCACCAAAACAATAGACGAACGCTGAGACCCGTTCACTGGGATTGACGTGAGCCGGCACAGGGTGGTCGGCCATATCGCGCCATAGGGGCGAAACCATGAGACGATCGTCAATCCACCTTACGAGACGCGTATACATCAGTCACACCGCCTCCAAATTCCAAAAAATAAGTAAATTAGGCTTCTTTAAGACACGGTTGTGCTGGGGCCTCTACCATGCGCTGATGCGCATGAGTAAAGGTGGATTCCCGCGCTATCCACACGTCGGGTCCCACCATTTTCCAGCGGAAGACTCCCAAAGGCAACGGTGCAGGACCAGACACATTAAGTCCGTCAATGGTGTAGACGCTGCCGTGGCAGGGACAGTGAAATTGGTTGTCGGCTTGTATCCAGTTCACATGGCAGCCTAAGTGGGTGCAAATCGGAGACAAAATAAAAAACTGGCAGGATCCGCCTATATAACGTAGATAGGCATAATCCGCTGCCGGAAGTTTGGCCCAATGATCCACTTCAATATAGGAATACGGCGCCTTAACCACTGTCCCTACCCCACCAGTGCCCGCCTGCACCGAGGATTGTTGCAAACCGGTTGCGGCTCCTAGATTAACCCAGGTTGGCGCGGGGTTTTGAAATGCGGGGGTGATAGCGACGCCTAAAGCCGGGATCGCTACTAAAATCGCAATAATACCCATCACTACGTTAAGGACCCAGTTGAAAAAATCTCGGCGTGTCCAGCCGGCCCGCTGTGGCCTTTTGCCCGCCATGGGAATCCCTCCATAAAATTCTGATTGTTCTCACTAAAAGTTTTTAAAAGTTCCCTTATACAGATTAACTATAGTTAAGTGTATTTGTAGAGTCAACAAAGAATCGTTTTACCCAAGCGTGTATTTATCATGTACCTGGTACTTTCTAAGGATTGACTCTATCCCCAAGTCAAAATTAACCCGATAAAGGTTAGGTAAAACAGGCCAGCCATTAGGAGTGGACCGCGAGTTAACCGATGCCGATGACTTCGCCATAAAATCCAAGCGGCAGAAGCCCAGGCCAGGCCGGCTGCTGCCAGTTCCCATCCGGTTAATCGCCATGGGGTCAAAAAAATTCCCATCGCAGGAACTACAGAAGCTTGAAATGCCATGGCACCGGTGACATTGCCGAAGGCCAACGTATCCTTCCCCCGGCGGATCCAGATGACGCTGTTTAACACTTCAGGAAGTTCGGTCGCAATTGGCGTAATAATCACCGATAAGAAGAAGCCAGAAATGCGAAGGCTTGCGGAGGCATGGTCCAATGCCATCACAAAAAACCGGGCACCCAAAATCATGCCGGAAAGCGCCATCGCCACTTGAATCCATGCCATCAACCACACTGGTACCGAGCCAATGGCCATATGCAACCGATCACCAGGGGGCAGAGCTTTTTGAGCATCTCGACTGTGGCGGACAACCGTCCAGGCATGGACGAGGTACCCGAGAATTAAAACGCAGGCCAACGGGCGGTGCCACGCAGCAGGCAAGAATCCGGTGCTGATAGCCATGCCAAAAGATACTACAAAGAAAGTCAAATCGCGTTCCAAGGAGCCCGCACGCAAACGCGGGGTTATCCGTCGATGAGACCATAGCCCAATTCCAATGATCATGAAGGCTAACGTTGCCAACATTAATGGGGCTCCTAAAATGGCGCCCAGTCCGATCGCATCGCTTACCTGACTTGCCCCAAAAACGATGGCCATCACCGGAACCAATGTCTCCGGCAACGCAGTCCCCAGGGCGGCGAGCAAGGAGCCTACCGCCCCCTCGCCAAGCCCCAAGATGAAGCCCAGCCACTCGATACCATTGGTGAAGTAGTCGGCTGATAAAATGATCAATACCATGCCACTGACTAAAATCAGAAGGAGTGACACCGTACCCCTCCCCCCTTTTTTGTCAATGGATTATATGGACAATCCAGAGGCTCCTATGCCTACCAACCGGGAAATCCTTGTTGTCTTAAGGCCTCGTACACAACGATTGCTACGGCATTAGACAAATTTAGTGACCGTACCGGCCCGCGCATTGGAATCCTGCGCTGTCGATCCGGATATTGGTCTAACAGCCAGTTGGGCAAACCGACCGATTCACGGCCAAAGATCAGTACGTCCTCTGGCCCATATACCGTATCAATATAAGATGCGTCGGCACCAGAGGTGAACAAATGCAAATGCTGGGGGGACTTTAGAGACGCCGGAAAGGCTTCCCAAGATTTGTGAATCCGCACATCCACCAGATGCCAATAGTCTACCCCAGCCCGCCGTAAATAGCGATCGCTTACCGAAAATCCCAAAGGCTCAATCAAGTGCAGCGTGGTCTCGGTTGCCGCGCAGGTACGAGCAATATTCCCGGTGTTAGGCGGAATCTCTGGCTCCACTAACACCACATGCAATCCGTGGTCCCTCCCCTTTTGCCTTGTATTATGGCTGAAGACCCGCCCGCTCATGCAAATCCTGCAGCAACTGACGAGCCATGGGGCCGCTTGGGTTTTTTACCGGATGGCCGTCGATGGAAGCAATCGGCAAGACTTCGGTAAGGGTTCCCGTGAGAAACACCTCATCTGCCATAAGCAGCTGATCAACACTAAACGGGGTTAAATTCACCGAAATATTGCGTGCCTGCGCTAGTTCCAACACAACATGCCGGGTAATACCAGACAGAATATAATTGGTCGCCGGGGCCGTATAAAGCATACCATCTTTAGCCATGAAAATATTCGCGCTAGTAGCTTCCGTCACCATGCCGTCGCGGACAAAGATCGCGTCGAAAGCACCGCTTTGATGTGCTTTCTCCTTAGCTAAGACATTAGGCAATAGTCCTATGGTCTTAATCCACACCTTAGCCCAACGATCATCGGGCACCGTGATCATGGGGACCCCCTGACCCACCGTTTCTTTAGGAATCGGGTTTACCGGCCGCACCCACATCAAAACCGTAGGAGGCGTAGAGCCCGGTGGCGGAAATCCATGGGCACGGCGATGAGTGCCCCTGGTCGCTTCTATGTACAGGCTTGCTTCAGATTGCTCCGGCCCGAGCTCCAGGATGAGTTGTTCCGCTACACGCGCCAATTCCGACCCATCCATGGCGGGTAATTGAATAGCAGCCAAACTTCTCTGCAATCGTGCCAGATGCAACTCCCATTCAAAGAGTTTTTTGTGGTAGACATGAATCACTTCATACACACCATCAGCAAATAAAAATCCCCGATCATCAATGGAGACCATAGCCTCCGATTCCGGCACCATCTTCCCGTTGAGATACACGTGCATCTTGCTTAACTTCCCTTCGCCATATACTTAAGCCTATACTTGCGTCTTTCCCAAATAAATCACCCCACGAACGGGGTCTACGGTCACAATCTGCCCATCTTTGAGCTTACGGGTCGCATCCACCACGCCTACCACAGCGGGAATTTTTCGCGACAGCGCATACACAGCAATATCAGAAGTCCACCCTGGGTTGCTGGCAACAATCGCTGCGGCTTGATCCAAAATTGGCAGCCAAGATTGATCATACCCGTCCACCACTGCCACAAATGGAGAATCTGGTATCACTGATTGGTTATTGACCACCATCACCGCCCCGGTCACGGATCCGACATTGACCCCAAGTCCCTGACCCTCCAATACAGGGTCGGTAATCATCTCAACGCGCACTAAATTGGTAGTACCGGGGGTGCCATGAGGTACGCCAGCTGTGACCACGACTAAATCTCCCTCTGCAACCACGGCTGCTTCCCGGGCCACTTCGATAGCTTGACGTACCATATCAGTGGTATGGATAGCGGAGTTCATTGCCAAACCTTCCACACCCCAGTATAAGGTAAGTTGCCGCAACGTGGTTTGATGGGGGGAAATCGCCACCACTGGTACCGAAGGTTTGCAGCGACTGACCATTCGCGCCGTATAGCCCGATTCGGTCACTGTAAGAATAGCCCGTGCGTGCAGTTCCGCGGCAATTTCTGCTGATGCTCGGCTGACCGCATCAGCAATGCGATCGGTGGTAAACTTTATCCGGTGGGCATATTCAGGATGAGCATCCGCGCGCTCCGCAATCTTGGCCATCATCGCGACGGACTCTACTGGATGCTTGCCCACAGCTGTTTCGGCTGAAAGCATCACGGCATCAGTGCCATCCCAAATCGCATTAGCGACATCAGTCGCCTCAGCTCGGGTCGGGCGTTCTTGATCTACCATCGATTCAAGCATTTGGGTCGCCGTAACAACGGGACGGCCCATCAGGTTAGCCTGACGAATAATGGTTTTTTGCAACTCGGGAACCTCTTCTTCCGGCAATTCCACGCCTAAATCACCGCGCGCCACCATCACTCCGTCGGACACCTGCAAAATTTCATCCAGATGATCCATCCCCAGCGGATTTTCTATTTTTGCCATAAGAAATGTCGATATTTGTTGTTCTTCCAAAAACCGACGCACCGCGAAAATATCCTCTGCTGTCCGGACAAACGAGAGCGCCACAAAATCAATTCCTTCTTCCGTCACGCCCCGCACAATGGCATCCCGATCTTTTTGCGTAAGGGGATCCAATGGCCAGCCATATCCCGGAAGACTTAATTTTTTTTGGGAATCGACATCACCACGGTTCTTAGCAGCCAGGGTAATCAAGTCATTGGTGACAGATCGCACCTCCACCACTAATCGGCCATCATCAATCCAAAGCGTTTGCCCTGTTTGCAACAGGCCAAACAACCCCGGCCAAGTCACCGTCAATATCCGGTCCGATTCACTGCCTTTTCGCCCAATGTAAAAAGTGTCATCAATCTCTAAATGCAATGTCTTTTGTATCGGCCCTAGGCGCACTTCTGGTCCTTGGGTATCTAACATGACTCCAATTTCTTTTCCTAATTGCTGCGCTGCATGCCGGGCCAATCGGATTCGCTTTTGATGCAGATCCCACTCTCCGTGGGACAAATTAACTCGGACTACATCCACCCCTGCTTGCAACAGTTGCGTCATAACCTCAACATTATCGCAGGCAGGGCCCAGGGTAGCTACAATTTTAGTTCGTCGCATTATCTCAATCGGCCCAAATTTTCAGTAATAATTTCGTGGGCCTCCTCCGCTTCCCCATCAGGCACTTGAATTTCAATATTACCGCGACCAACGTCATCCACATCAACGCGCCGCAAATTGACCAGCATGCCCTCGTTTTCTAGTAGTTGCTTTAATCGCTCCGCAATAGCTAACGTGGGAGCGATATAGACAACCGTCCACATGGAAGTCCCTCCTGCCGGTTGGTTACCGTGTTCAATCTGGTCGTCAGTTCCTATTTTCCGCCTCTTATGCAAAGGGCGCAACCATTAGTTGCGCCCTTTGCCCCAATTCCCTACCATTCCATAGGCATTGCTTCGTGTTCGTTGTTTTTCGACTCGCCTTGCACCCGAAATAACGACATCAAAGCAGCTACTAGCGACAAAAACACCAACACAAACAGCGCGTAACGAATGGAGGGGATCCAAGGCGGTTTCGGTCCACCAGCACTCTCGGTTCCTCCATGCATAATTAAAAACGCCGCCATCAAGGTACTAGACAATGCCGTACCCATCGCCATGCCCAAGGATCGCGCCATGTTCAAAATACCGCCGCCCACGCCCAGACGATCCGAAGGAAGGCTTCCCATCACCGAACTATTATTGGGCGGCGTAAAGATTCCGAGCCCTACGCCTACGAATACTAGTTCGGCAATCATGAAGATAATGTCGGCATGAATGCTGACACTAAACGCCAAGAATAGCGCAGCAAACCCGGTCACTGCCATGCCGACAGTCGTCAACAACCGCGAGCCGTAGCGGTCGGCCAAGCCACCAGCTTTCGGCGCGACCACCGTCATCCCTAGCGGAACCGACGTGAGAATCAAACCGGTTAACGCGGAATTAAACCCAGAGACTCTCTCAAAGAAGAATGGCATCAAAAACAAGACCCCAAACATGGCCAGATACGACAGTAATCCGGTAAAATTGCCCATACTGAAGATGGGAATTTTAAACAACTTTAAATCCACCAGCGGAGCTCGAAAACTTTTCTCACGCAGCAGAAAAGCCACCAGCAACACAATGGCCGCGACAAATAATCCAATAATCGCGGGAGAGTCCCAATGCCACACGTTTCCTTCGGTCAAAGCCAACATTAAGGCCACTAAAAACGGCGTGAACAAGATGGTTCCCCACCAGTCAAACGTCGCTTTAGCGCCCGATATCTTATCTTTAGGTAGAATCATACCGGCCATAATCGTTCCGATTAATCCCACCGGCACATTCACGTAAAAAATGGCCCGCCATCCGAATAGGCCAATCAGAGCGCCACCGATCGCCGGCCCGAGTGATAATCCAATCGCTTGAGCCGATCCTTGGAAACCGATCGCCTTTCCGCGCACCGAAGGTGGAACGGTTGCGGTGATAATAGCGACCGAATTTGCTTGCAGCATCGCTGCGCCCGCGGCTTGAAAAACCCGGGACACGATGAGCATCGGAAGGTTCACAGCAGCCCCACAGGTTGCCGATCCGAGAATAAACACCAAAAAGCCAAAGGTATATAGCGGCCTTCGGCCCAGCATGTCGGCCATACGGCCAAACAGTGTCAATAACGTTGCCAGCGTTAGCAGATAGGAAATCAGAACCCACCCTACAACACTGGCAGTTGCATGAAACGACGTACTCATGATCGGCAAGGCCACATTCACGATGCTGGCATCGAGGGCAGCCATGAACGCTCCAATACAGACTGTGCCGACCACCAGCCAAATGTAGTTAGGCCTGGCCGTATACTTCTCCAATGGCAAGGTTTGCCACAAATGTCTCAAGCCGCTCGCTGAATGAGCGCTTCCCTGTGCCACGGCTATCCCTCCAAAGATATTGTCAACATGGCTCAGGCGGACGTGTTTTCCCCGCCTCCACGGGGACTTAAGCCACTCTTAAGCCATTATCCCACCATCGATGCCACAAATCTACATCTCAGTATAGTGCCTTTTAATCAATTACGTTAAATCGTACAATGACATTTGATATGTATTCAGGAAGGCAGGAGTCTCCCATGCCCTTTGACGCCCTTATGTTACGTGCTTTAGAGCAAAGCTGGGCCACCGAATTGCCCGGCATGCGCGTAGAGCACATTGTCTCCCAAAACAGCCATATTTGGCTCAAGGCAAAAAATCGCCCCCGTGCCCTGTTAATAGTGTTGGCACCGGGGCTAAGCCGCATGCATTGGACTCAACGGCCGCTGCCCAAAGAAGGCGACCGCAGTAAAAATCAATTTTTTCAACGCTTAACTCCTTTTGTGATCACATCCCTTGTCGTGCCCCACTTCGAGAGAATAGTCCACTTGGACATCCTGCAACCCGACGATTTTGGGGATCCTCAACCTCGTCGTCTCATCGTCGAAATGGCAGGGCACCTTACCAATTTGGTGCTGGTCACAACGGATTTTACCGTGATTGACGCATTCCGTAAAATTCCGCCAGGACGTCCCGGTCGCACTATTTGGCCCGGTCAGCCTTACACCTCGCCACCAGCGGTTGCCAATCCGTGCGATACCCATAATCCCAACCACTTAACCCCACTGGCCAAACTCCTATACACGGAAACAGGACACTGGTCTTGGGAGCGGTTTTGTTCGGATTGGCACCAGGCCAATTACCGCTTTTATCAACTGACCTCTCCAAAGGGCGAATCTGATCTATGGGTCTACCCACTAGCCGGTTACCAAAATCAGGCGGTGACAGATCCGCACGCCGCCCTGGATGAATTGTTCCAATCCCGCGAGCAGGCCATGGCTTTTGAAGCCCAGCGCAAACAATTGGCGCGGTTGTTGGAGAAACGGCAGCAGCACCTGGAGAAAAAAATTTCCGAGTATCAATCACAAATAGCTGCCGACCCCAATCAGTTACGCCATCTCGGAGACCTCTGGCTAACTTATCAATACCTGTTCCAAAATCAGTCACTACCCTGTACCATTGAGGTACCTTCTTTGGAAAATCCTACGACTACGGTAAAGCTCACCGCCCAACCAGGGGATACTCCGGTCACCTTGGCTCAGGCCTATTATCGAGAGGCCCGCAAACAAGAAGCACGAAAGCAGTCTCTTGCTCAAATCCTACCGCAACTAGCGCATGAACTTGCCGAAGTCACAACAAATCAGCAGCTTTTGGCAACCGACGTAAGCCAGGCCTGGCTAGCTCAACAATTGCAGATGACGCAAAAGATGGCCGCTAAACCGACCTCTCAGCAGGTACTCCCTTACCGTCGATTTCAAACCCAAAGCGGGTACCCTATCTGGGTGGGCCGCTCGCAACAAGAAAACGCGGATCTAACCTTTCGCCAAGCTCGTCCTGACGACATGTGGTTTCACGTAAAACAGTCTCCAGGGTCCCACGTCATATTGGGCTGCGGAAAATCGCACCCTAATCTCGATGACTTGTTGGACGCAGCAGAACTTGCCGTATTTTACAGTCAGGCCTCGCAATCCTCAATGGTTCCTGTAGACTATACCCGGCGTAAGTTTGTTCGCAAGCGCCCTCACGGGGAGCCAGGGCAGGTCTTGTACCGGCAAGAAAAAACGTTGTATATTACCCCAGACCCCGAGCGCCTGAGACGACTAGGCGCAGTAAAAGAAAAACTGGCTGGAAAGGGAATCCCCGGTTCCCGTTAAGCTTTAGGCCGTGTTAATGGAATGTTCTCTTGACACAACGGGCACTCACTGGGATCCCAGGACGGTACGGATCCCGCGGGAAACCGAAATACCGCTTCGTAACCCCGCTTGGTCCAATGGGGTTTTTCCTGTCCGCGGTCCACTAAGGCACCCACCGCAACTACTTGCCCCCCATTGGAGTTCACAGCCGCGATGACTTTGTCAACGGAACTTCCCGTGGTCACGACGTCTTCTACTACAACCACCCGTTCTCCGGGAGTCAGACGAAATCCTCGTTTAAATTGCATGGTCCCATCGTCAGTTTTTTCAGCAAACAAGACGCGACTGTCATGCCACCGCGAAGCTACGGCGAAAGCTGGTATAATGCCCCCAACCGCTGGGCCCACTACAGTAAATGCCTGATACGGTTCTAATTGCCTTGCTAGTTGGTCTGCCCAGGGCGCCACCGCCGATGGGTATTCGGTCAACCTCGCCAATAAAAGAAACTGGTCACTGTGACGACCGGTAGTCAACAAAAAATGCCCTTTCAAATAAGCGCCCCACTTTGCTAAATCGGCTGCGTCGCAAGCCATCGCTGTCATCTCCCCGTCCCAACATATTGGTTGGCTTAAAAACCCCCATGCCCTACCTCTCCTCACTCACACTTTCGACCATAGCCATGAGTTCTTGATAGGCCTGGACAACATCAGGCCGGCCGATAAGGGATCGTCCTATGACCAAATCGGTGGCACCAGCCAACACCGCCTGCTGCGGTGTTGCAATCCGCTCCTGATCATCTCCGGGCACCGCAGCGCCCCACCGAATTCCCGGTACTACAATGCGGGATTCGGGCCACAATTCTCGGATCCGGGGAGTTTCATCCAGGGACGCTACCACCCCATCCAATCCTGCGTGTTTGCACCTTTGGGCAGCATTGATGACAAAATCTTGACTAGTCCCGGTAATACCCATCTGATGAATATCATCGGTGCTCAAACTCGTCAAAAGGGTTACACCGACTATTGCCAATTGCTCGCGGGAGAGAGCCTCTATCATCGCCATCCCTCCTGTTGCATGAACCGTAGTCAAGGATACCCCCATTTCCTCAATGCGGTTAATGGCTCGCGAGACGGTATGAGGAATATCATGAAGTTTCAAATCTAAAAAAATTTCCCAACCCTGTCGGATCCACTCTATAACGGGACCTGGGCCGATAGCCGTAAATAGTTCCAATCCCACCTTGAATTGGCGGTGACTGGAAAACTTGTTCATCAAAGATTCCGCGTCGCCACGAGCAGGCACATCCAAGGCAATCCATATTTTGGGTCTATTCATAGTCTTCCACCATAACTGGAGCAGCATGGCTCCGCCCCGGAAGAGCCGATCCCACGACATCTGAAAGGCCGTCAAAACCTAACTCTGAAATGACCTCCGGCAATTCTGCCACGATTTCTTGCATCCTCCGCGGATATTGAAAAGTGATGGTCCCCACCATTACCGCCGCGGCTCCGGCCATTAAAAATTCCACCACATCCATGGTGGAACTAATGCCTCCCATACCTACGACCGGAATTTCCACGGCTTGAGCCACTTCGTATACGATGCGCAAGGCTATTGGCTTAATTGCAGGTCCGGATAAGCCCCCGGTAATCCCCCCCAACGCGGGCCTCCGATGTCTGACGTCAATTGCCATTCCTACCACAGTATTAATAGCCGAAATCATGTCGGCTCCAGCATCCTCCACGGCTTTAGCAATCATCGCCGGATAGGTGGTATTTGGTGAGATTTTAACCATTACCGGCAAATCAGTCTCAGCCCGCACCGCAGACATCACCTGTGCGGCCTGATCGGGGTCTTGTCCAAAACTCATTCCACCTTCTTTAATGTTGGGGCACGAGATGTTCACCTCCAAGGCGTCAATCCCGGACTCCCGACTTAGCCGTGCAGCAACTCGGCGATATTCGTCAACGGTGTGGCCAATAATGTTGGCAATAATGCGCGTATCAGCGTTGCGCAAAAATGGCAGGTCTTGCTGACAAAACACCTCGACGCCGTGATTTTGCAGCCCGATTGAATTCAACAGCCCCATGGGGGTTTCCCATACCCGAGGCGGCGGATTGCCTGGCCAGGGGTCTGGAGACAACCCTTTGACGCTAATCCCCCCTAACACTGACATGTCAACCAAGGACGCATACTCTGGACCAAATCCAAACGTGCCGGAGGCTGCTATGATGGGATTCTTGAGCTTTAGTCCGCGGGGCAATGACACCGCCAAATTCATGGGAAGATCAGCTCCTCTCGAGAAAACACCGGGCCATCGGCGCAGACCCGCCGGTAACTCGGGCCATTGGCCCCATTTCCTAACACCACACACGCCAAGCACGCTCCGACTCCACATCCCATTCTTTGCTCCAACGCCAACCAGACATCGCCCCGCTGGCCAGACGTTGCCGCAACCGCGCTTAACATTGCAGTCGGTCCGCAGGCATAGACCTGCCCCAGAGGATTCTTGGCCAGCCAGCGGGCTAACGGCCCAATCACGGTACCCTTTTCCCCGCGGGAACCATCGTCGGTGGTGACCCACACCTCATGGCCTAACTGGCGAAAGTTCTCCTCCAGCAATAGCAAAGAAGCAGTCCTGGCTCCCAAGATGGTGGCAGGAGTCGTCTGAGCGGCAGGGGTCCATTGGGATGCTGCAGCGAGCAATGGGGGAATCCCCACCCCTCCTCCCACCAAACACCATGGGCGACGATCATCAGGGGCCGGAAATCCTCGGCCTAAAGGCCCTAAAATGTCAAGAACGGCCCCCTCTTGCTGGCTGGCTAGCCAGCGGGTTCCCACGCCTACCACCTGAAACAGAATGGCCGCGTGTCCGGTATCGACGTCAAGGCGGGAAAACGAAATCGGCCGGCGAAGCATCCCCTGGGTCGCCACATGCGCAAATTGTCCGGGAGTAGCCTTAGCTAATGGCGGGCTATGCACCCACAATTCCACATGATCCGGCGCGGGCACATGCCGTTTGATTATTGGTGCTAAAATGAGCTCCGACAGATTGCCTCACCTCCGTGCTATGGGTTAATGTGTTTTAACACTTCTGCCAACAAGCCATTCATTTAACGAGTGCACACCGAAGGCCTGTCTGGAGCGCTGTCGGAGTGCTTCCAATGCGGCCGCCACCGTGTCTAAAGAAGTAAAACACAGCACCCCCCGTTCGACTGCGGCCCGCCGTATCAAAAATCCTTCACGTTCTCGGTCGCCACCTACGGTAATGGTATTGATCACCAAGTTGAACTGGCCTTGGCGAATTAAGTCGACAAGATGGGGCCGTCGCTCTCCCAGTTTATAGACTGGCGTTGCGGGGATGCCTAATGAGGACAGCAACGCCAAAGTGCCCGTGGTAGCATAAATCCGGTATCCCAGTCGTGCCAATTCTTCTAGATATGGCAAGGCTTCGGTTTTATCCTGATCGGCGATGGTGACCAAAATCTTCCCTCCCGCCGGCAATCGAAACCCACCAGCAATCAACGCCTTATACAGCGCGCTAGGGAAGTCCTGATCAATTCCCATGACTTCACCGGTACTTTTCATCTCCGGACCGAGAGCCGCATCAACCAAATTCAGCTTGCCAAAAGAAAATACTGGCATTTTGACGGCAAAGTGATCCGGGGATGGCCACAATCCCGTGCGATAAACGGAACTCAGCGAGCCTTTAACCGCGGCCTCAATGGCCATTTTGACCATGGGCGCCCCGGTCGCCTTAATGATAAAAGGCACGGTGCGACTGGCCCTGGGATTCGCTTCAATAACGTACACTTGATCCTTTACCGCAACAAACTGGACGTTCAACAAACCGCGAACATTTAACGCCTGGCAAAGCTGCTCAGTAATTGATACCACACGGTCAACCACAAAATGCGAAGCCCGAATCGGCGGCAAGGCCGCCACCGAATCACCAGAGTGAATCCCTGCCCGTTCCACATGTTCCATAATAGCTGGAATGGCCACCCGAATACCATCACTCACCGCATCAACTTCCAACTCCAAGCCATTCATATATCGATCAATCAATAGTGGCTGGCCTGGCCCCATTTCCTGAGTCCGTTGCAAATAGTCGGCCAATCCTTCAGCATCGTCGACAATCTCCATCGCCCGGCCGCCTAACACATAAGACGGCCGCACCAATACCGGGTACCCTATGTCCTGCGCGGCGGCCATAGCCTCGGCGGCGGTGGTTG
This sequence comes from Sulfobacillus benefaciens, assembly GCA_003023695.1. GTDB lineage: Bacteria > Bacillota > Sulfobacillia > Sulfobacillales > Sulfobacillaceae > Sulfobacillus_C > Sulfobacillus_C benefaciens_A. Next base: position 25,194 of record PXYW01000031.1, read on the forward strand.
CAGTTCTCCCAGGGGGACGCATAATCCCGTGTTTTTCTAAAATCTTATCAAATTGCTCACGATCTTCGGCGCCACGGATGCCTTCTATGGAAGTGCCCAGTATAGGCACGCCTAACCGATCCAATTCTTCCGCCAAATTGATGGCAGTTTGTCCACCAAACTGCACCATTACCCCATCAGGCTTTTCCCTTAAAATCACGTTGAACACATCTTCCAGGGTAAGCGGCTCAAAATATAGCCGATCCGATGCATTAAAATCGGTCGAGACCGTTTCCGGGTTGTTGTTCAGCATAATGGCCCGATAACCTAATTCTCTCAATGCCTCCAAAGCATAAACGCTGGCGGCATCGAATTCTATTCCCTGGCCAATGCGGATCGGACCGGAGCCCAGAACCAGAACTTTTGGCCCGGGCAGGGGCTCCGCCTCATTTTCCTGGTCGTAGGTGGCGTAAAAATACGGTGTTGCCGCCGGAAATTCCCCGGCACAAGTGTCCACCATTTTATATTGAGGCCGAATGCCCAATCGTAGCCGCTCTTCCCTCACGGCAGTTTCGGATTTCCCTACGAGTTCCGCAATCCGCCGATCGGCAAATCCCTTTTCCTTGAGTTCGCCCAACCTTTCGGACCAATTCTCCGAATGCGCTCGTAACCAGTTTTCTTCATGAACAATATCCTCGATTTGATGAAGAAACCAGCGATCGATTTGGGTGGCCTCATGAATCGCCTCAACGGTTATTCCCCTGCGCAATGCTTCGGCCACATAAAACAGCCTCTCATCAGTCGGATGTTTCAATTCATCCCATACCATGTCTAGTGACGCTTGGGCCTCCTTAGGCCCTGACAAACCAAACCGTTTAATCTCCAAAGACCGCACCGCTTTTTGCAAGGCAGCGGTGAATGTACGATCAATGGCCATCACTTCGCCGGTTGCCTTCATCTGAGTGCCCAAATGCCGATCGGCAGTGGCAAACTTATCAAATGGCCATCTGGGGATTTTGGCAACAACGTAGTCCAGCGCGGGCTCAAAGGCTGCGGTAGTAGTTCCGGTCACGGAGTTGGGGATTTCCGGCAACGTCAGTCCTACAGCAATTTTGGACACTACTCGGGCAATCGGGTATCCGGTAGCCTTTGACGCCAACGCACTCGAGCGGGAAACCCGAGGGTTGACTTCAATCACCCGATAGCGGCCATCGGGGTGCAGGGCAAATTGCACATTGCACCCGCCTTCGACTCCTAGATGGTGAACAATATCTAGCGATGCTGACCGCAGCATCTGGTATTCCTTATCTGTTAGGGTCTGACTTGGGGCCACCACAATCGAATCCCCGGTGTGGACCCCTACTGGATCGAAGTTCTCCATGTTGCAAACAGTGATAGCATTGCCTGCGCTATCACGGATAACCTCATACTCGACCTCTTTAAACCCAGCAATAGACTCTTCGACCAGTACCTGCCCTATGGGGCTCAGAGCCAAAGCATGTGGCAGGCGCTCTTGCATGTCCGCATCATCATAGACAAATCCACCTCCGCTGCCACCCAAGGTGTAGGCAGGCCGCAAAACCAGAGGATATTGGGATTCCGCGGCAAATTCCAGCCCTTCTTCCAAGGTGGTAACCGTGCGGCTCGTGGCAATCGGATGGCCTAGTTCCAGCATCAAACGGCGAAATGCTTCACGGTCTTCTGCTTTTTCGATGGTGGCAATAGACGTTCCTAACACCTGCACGCCTAAATCGGTAAGAATGCCAGCCTTGAACAATTCTGTGGTTAAGTTTAGACCCATTTGCCCGCCCAGTGTGGCTAAAATTCCGTCAGGCCGTTCTTTCCCCAAAATATAAGCCAAAAAGGAAACCGTAAGCGGCTCCACATAAACAATATCGGCTACCGACAAATCGGTCATAATCGTGGCCGGATTGCTATTGACCAATACCACCTCGAGTCCCTCTTCTTTGAGCGCCCGACAGGCTTGGGTTCCTGCGTAATCAAATTCTGCAGCTTGCCCAATGATTATGGGGCCCGAACCAATCACCAGAACCTTCTTAATCCGTGTATCCCTAGGCACTCGCATTCCCCCTTTGATCCACAACCCATTGCATGAATTCATCAAACAAATAGAGCGAGTCTGAGGGACCGGGACCTGCCTCGGGATGGTGTTGCACCGACATTACGGGTCGCGTGCGATGTTGCAGACCTTCAATGGTTTGGTCGTGCAAGTTAGTTAAGCGCACTTGGTATCGATCCAACAATGAGTCACCTGCTATCGCATAGCCGTGATTTTGCGAGGTAATCAATATTTTTTGCCGCTCGCTGTCCCATAGCGGATGATTGGCGCCGTGATGGCCAAACTTCAATGGGTAGGTGCGATCTCCCTCTGCCAGGGCAATAAGTTGGTGTCCTAGACAGATCCCTAAAGTGGGGTAATGTTCGATAACATGTTTCACCGTCGGCAAGACTTGGGGAATGCTTGCTGGATCGCCTGGACCATTGGAGAGTACCACTCCATCAGGCCTCATGGCTGTCATCTCGTCTGGAGAAATGCCGGCTGGCACTACAGAAATTCGGGCTCCACGACGTTGCAGTTCGGCTAAGATAGAGTTTTTAGCCCCATAATCGATCACTACAATGTGAGGTCCGGACCCGTCGATCGTCATTATTTCGGGCGTGCTGACAGAAAACACACTCTGTGACAAATCCACTGCAGATATCGCCTGATGAAGCTTCGCATCATCCGTGCCTTGAGGAGACATTGCAGCTATTTGGGTGCCTTCGGAGCGCAGCATCTTGGTCAAGCTTCGCGTATCAACATCTACCATCCCCATTTTCCCATAACGCTTCAAATACTGGTCAATCGACTCCGCTCCTCCAAAATGCGACGGAGTCTCACTGGCCTGATGCATCACGACAGCAGTGGCCCAGGGAAATAACGATTCGGCAGCCTCTGCAAATGTTCCGTAATTGCCAATCAACGGATAGGTTAATACCACAATTTGGCCAAAATAAGACGGGTCTGTCAAAATTTCTTGATACCCGGTCATTGCTGTATTGAATACCACTTCTCCCGCCACTATCTGATCTGTTGCCCCAATCAAGCGCCCTTGGAACCGGCGTCCATTGGCAAAAGTGAGCCATCCAGGTTGAATCATGCCAGCACCTGCCCCTCTCGCATCGTCCATCGTCCCTGCAACATGGTCGCCACCGCTTTCCCCTTGAGCTGCATCCCTGCCATAGGAGTATTATGTCCCCGAGAATAAAAGGTACTGGGGTCCACTACCCACAAAAGTTGAGGATCAATCAGCGTGAGATCAGCGCGAGCACCGGGCACCACGCCAGGGTACCGGGCCCCCAATGCCTGGTGTGGGCCGCTTGTCATCCGCTCCAGAAGCGTCAAAGGATCCATTAAACCCGTGTGCAGCAAGGAAGAAAAGACTGCTCCGATGCTTGTCTCCAGTCCACTGATGCCGTAGGGTGCCTGGGGATAGGGAGCCATTTTTTCATCCTCGTGATGGGGAGCATGGTCGCTAGCTATGACCGACACTAATCCGGTAACGACTGCTTTACGCAAGGCATCGCGAAGTTCTAGGGGACGCAGCGGAGGATTGACCTTGGTAACCGGTGACGCTTGCCAGTCAGCCACAGCCTGATCTGTCAATAGCAGGTGATGCGGGGTCGCTTCGGCCGTGACCCGCGCTCCCAATCTTTTCGCATAGGCCATCGCCTCCAACGATCCCAATGCAGTGACGTGCGCCACATGCAGTGGACCGTGGGTCAGCAATGACAGCTCGACATCCCGCCACACCATGGCGGCCTCTGCGGCGGCAGGCACCCCAGGCAATCCCAATCGGTGGGACACCTGACCCTCGTGCATCACCGTGCCTTCGCTCAAGTCGGGGTCCTCCGCATGCTGCACGATTGGATGCTTTAGCATTGTGGCATAACTTAACGCAGCGCGCATAATGCGTCCATTGGCTACAGGTTTGCCATCATCCGAAAATCCCATAGCGCCAGCCGCTTCCATCAATGCCAACTCGGCCAATTCTTTACCTGCTGAGGCTTTAGTGACCGCCCCTAGGGGCCAAAGATCAATCAATCCAATTTCCCGGCAACGACCCGCTTCCCAGCTAATTAGGGCAGGATTATCAATCACCGGGGCCGTATTTGGCATGGCCGCCACCACACTAAATCCCCCGGCGGCGGCCGCCCGACTCCCCGATAGCAAATCCTCTTTGTGTTCTTGCCCCGGTTCCCGAAAATGAACGTGAATGTCTACCATCCGCGGTACCGCCCATAACCCCGCTGCATCCACCGTGACCATTCCAGGAAGCTTTTCGGATACAAAACACCCGTCCGCGATAAAAATGTCGCCCGACGCATCGGTATGGGTATAAGGGTCAACTATCCGGACATTTTTAATATGCCACTTGTCGCCAGACGATGTTTCGCTAAATGTCATGGGTTCCTCCTAACAAACGGTACAATACGGCCATTCTTACCGCTACTCCGTACTGCACTTGGGACAACACCGCACTTTGCGGCCCGTCTAACACCTCGCTGTCAATTTCCACGCCCCGATTTTGCGGTCCCGGGTGCATTACCAGGGCATCAGGAGCCCACTTTTCCAGTCGTTCCCGGGTCACTCCAAATCTCTCGCGATATTCGCGCATCGATGGTACAGCACCGCTTGTTTGTCTTTCATGTTGCAAACGCAACACCTGTATGACATCACACCCACGAATTCCGTCTTCTAAGTTCGATGTCATTGGAGCCTCTAATTCTGAAGGAAGCAGGTTGGGCGGCCCCACAAGACGCACGGCAGCGCCCATTTTGGTAAATCCCCATAAATCGGAACGGGCCACCCGGCTATGCAGCACATCACCCACAATGGCGACCTGTAACCCCCCAATCCGTCCATAGTGGGCCTTTACCGTCAGCAAATCCAGAAGGCCCTGGGTCGGGTGTTCATGCATTCCATCACCAGCATTAATTACCGGGACATCAAGCAAGTCCGCCAACAATCCTGGCACCCCCGCCACTTGGTGGCGAATTACCACGGCATCAATTGCCATGGCGGCGAGGTTCCTGGCGGTATCCCATAAAGTTTCCCCTTTTTCCACACTGGATCCGCTGGATTGAAAATTGATTACATCAGCGCTCATGTATTTGGCCGCTAATTCAAATGAATTGCGCGTCCGCGTGCTTGGCTCAAAAAACACGTTGGCGATTGCCTTGCCCCGTAAAGTTGGGACTTTTTTAATAGGCCGTTCCAAGACGTCTTTCAGTGTCTCTGCCAAATCAATGAGGGCCGCCAGTTCTTCCGCATTGATGCCTTCTAATGCCGTGAAATCCCTCACGCTTTTCAAACTCCCTTTAAGCACCGTCATAAGTCCTCTGGTCATTCTAGAGGACGACTTAAAAGCACCCGATCTTCCCCGTCTACTTCTTTTACCCGCACCAAGACTTTTTCATTTCGCGAAGTCGGAATGTTCTTCCCGACAAAGTCTGCTCTAATGGGCAGTTCCCGGTGTCCTCTATCCACCAGTACCGCAAGCTGAATCGCCAAAGGACGACCATAATCGGATAGGGCGTCCATCGCCGCCCGAATGGTTCTTCCGGTAAATAGCACATCATCGACCAACACCACCACCCGGTGATTCACCGTCGCGGAAATATCACTGGATTTCACCGGATTAAATGGTCTCTGAAACCAGTCATCCCGGTAAAGTCCTATGTCTAGAATTTCCACTGGCACAGTAACCTCTTCAATCAATTTGATGTTGTGCTGAATGCGCCACGCGAGCGGCACTCCGCGGCTGCGAATTCCTACCAACATAAGCTGAGATGCTCCATGATTACGTTCCACAATTTCATGAGCAATGCGCATTAACGCACGCCTCATACCGTCATGGTCAAGAATCTCTGCTTCCGCCACCATAATCCTCCCCAATAAAAAATGCTCTACCCCTGCGAAGGCTAGAGCAAAAACATCGGCGCCCCTTCCCAGCCTCGCAGGACTGGTGTTAAAGGAAGTGTACCCCAACACATAATAACCCACGCGATGATGTTGGTAAAGGTTCACTTTGATTCGAACCGGAACTTATTTTTGAGACGAAGTGGACCCACCAGGCCAGCACCCTGCTATTGGGCCATGGGATCCTTCTCACCTCGCCCTAGCGCTAAAATGTCTGTCATCGTCATGCGGCGGACCAATCCTAGGGACAGCGGCACCAATGCGACAACAATAAAAATCAGTCCCCCCCAAGTTTCTGCAGTATGAAGACCGAACTGATCCGCGACAGGTACCGCCAGAATTTCCCCGAGAGGAATGACCACATAGGACCCAAATTCATCGAAAGCTATGACCCGCGATAGTTTATCCTTTGGCACCCCTTGCTGCAAAGAAGTGTCCCAAGAAATGGTGGACACTGTCGACCCGATTCCCGCAACGATGGCGGCCATCATCAGATAGGGCAGCGGGAGACCTTGTCCCAAAACCACCATGGGAATTCCCATAACGGCCGCGGCCATCATACCGTCGCGTAGCGGACGGGAGAACTGCAAGCGTAGCATCATCCCACTAGCCAACAGAAGGCCGAGGGCTTTAGCGCTTAACGTCAGGCCCCAACTGGCCGACCCAAATGTATGCTTGGCAATAATTGGCCCAAGCACTTGCCACGCCCCCATCTGCACCGCATTCATCACGGCCCATGCACCAGTAATCGACCAAATCCACCGCTGGTGTCGGAAATATTCCCATCCCTCACCCATCTGGCGGATTAACGAATTGGCAGAAACCTTAGGATGGGACGGAATCCGGACCCGGACCATACAGGCCCCGGCAATGAAAAAACTTAGCGCGTCGAATGCAATACCCCACCCACCCCCAACGGTGGCCACGAGCATCCCGGCCACTGCTGGCCCGACAATGCGGCTAGCGCTCCGGGACGTATTCAACAGAGCATTGGCTTGCTTAATATCTTCACGGTCGACTAGTTCAGGGACAATGCCACGGATTGCCGGGCTGGTGAAAGCCCCCAAGACCCCATTGATGATAGCCAACGGAAAAATCCAATAGGGATTGGCATTGGAGAGCACAACGGCGGCGATACAGGCTTGGGAAAAGCCGGAACCTAAATTCGCTATCTGAATAAGCCGATCCCGGCGGTATCGATCGGCCACACTGCCGCCAATCAATACGACGAGGACATTAGGCAAAAGCTCTGCCGCTAAAATGTACCCGAGCAGTTGTTGACCGTGGCGCGTCTGAAGGATCGCGAACGCGAGGGCCACTGGTGTCATCCCACTACCAAAAAGGGAGATGGTTCGGCCTAAATAAAACCATCGAAATGGAGAATGGGCGAGGACTCCTTTGGTAAATAGAGATTTGGCCATTGTATAGCATTTCCTCTCCATGTCAGCTTCCCGGCCGGGTCCGCTTATCATAGAGAAATTTTTGCCCCATGAGTAGACTTATAATTTGTCTAGATTTATAATGAGAATATCAAAACGCGGCACTTCCTCGTGTAGTTTAGCGACCCCACAACACAACCATTCGCAGCAAGCAGAGCACCCTCTACATTCCAGATTGAAGTAGCTAGGTGAGCGCGGTTTACGAACCATCGTCGAATGTTAGACGGTGGGTAATCAGATCCTGTAACGCCGGATTTTGCGGTGCCTCTGTATCCACCACCAGTTCAATCGTAGCACGGGTCACCCCACCAAACCAAATACCCTGGGGGTACACCACGACGTTAGGAGCCCTGGTGCACAATCTAAGGCAGGCCGTTGCCAGCACGACCACATCCGATCCCTTAGTTGCTCGTTTGGCCTGTTTTAGAAGATCCCGTGAACCACGGTTGCGACATGCAGCCCCGGTGCAAACCAGCACCCGACGTGATGCGAATTGCAATCCGCCCGACCCCTTCATCAGCCTATTCACCTCAATCCCTAGGGTGACAATAATCTTGTTCCCATGATAACCTATTGGCGGAAAAGGAGAGAACAGCCCCGCCCAGCTCCCAAGGAATCCCGCAAACCTACGTGGTGTCTCATATTTTCAGGATCGCCGTACCGGGTAAAAAACGTGTCTGCCGCCACCCATGCCGCCATATGCCCCGCACGGATCCGGGTCACTCCCGCACGGCAATGTGGGTGCCGGGGACATCCACAGCCCCGGCCATGTGACAGGCCACTGCCTGCGCCCGAGTCGGACAGACCGTGTGACCCG
>PXYW01000031.1:33469-35306 GCA_003023695.1 Sulfobacillus benefaciens
GCCGGGGTCAGCGTCATCCCATGCGACCCACTGTCCACCCAACGCGGGGTTCCGGGCCGGGACAACGTACCACCCAATGTCCGGGCCCTGCGTCACGATCAATTCCGACGCGGCATATAAATCCTGTGCCGATGCATACCCTGTCAATGCGAGAAATTCCGTGGAAATCATGACATTACCTCCTCAATAGCCGATGTTGCGGCATGAATTGACAAATCCCTGATGTCACAGGACGTCCTCTAGCGCCGGGGTTTGGTCCACCCATAGCGGCGGTACTGGGTCGCCCGTGCCGCCTCCCATTTTGCGTGGCTGGCCTCCAGTTCTTCCGGCGTTTTCGGGGCGTGTTCCGCTGCCCGCTGGCGCAACTGTTTGATGAGCGCCTGGGCATTAAATAGGGGCCGAATGCGATCAAAACTGTCATCCTGCGCATCCGGCCGGGTGTTTTGGTCGTCGTTGTTCATCATGGTCTCCCTGTCCTCCTAGTCTTATGGTGTGATATCATCAGCAAGAAGGGGGGATCCGCGTGGAACGCCAGTACCGTTTGATCATTCCCGCCATGGTTGTTGGAGCAAGTGGCCAAGTCGCTGGCGACTCATTTTCAGGGCCTCACGATTTATCCCGTCGCGGCAGGCTGTTGGGTGGGCCAGGATAACCAACTGAATTGCGATCAAAATATCGTAGTAGAGGCCGTGCGACCGAATACGTCCGCCCAACAAATCGCCCAGGACACCGCGTATATGGCCCAAGTCGCATCGGACTTGGGAAAGGAATTCGGGCAGGAAGCCATTTTCAACCAGGTGGATCGCGATACCACTACCGAATTCGTTCCGGGTGTCTATCAAAAACAACTCCCTCCATCCATGTTGGACACACGGCGACCACATCGGGATCCTGAGATGGTGTTCAAGGATCTCCTGCCCTAATTGCCCGACGGGGAGACCGGCGTATACGTCCAGGTCCACTGGGCACCGTTCACGGTAAAACGACCCTGATCCAGAATTTCGCCACCGATATTGATCACTTCATCAGAGGCGCTGGCGTCAATGGCCGGGCCGAGTCCCGACCCCACCGTTTGGTTGGCAATAATGTAGTCCTGCGGATCGGCCACCGGAGCCACGTACAAACCGGGCCAAAACGTCCCCCGGACGGGTTGCGATCCGACGCCGTATTCCTCATTGACCTGGCCGTTGTTCTGCATCCCCGCCTGCGCCAGGCGCTGCCCCGACACGATGAGGCCCGCGCCCCCCGTATCCAGAAGCGCGTTGCCGTGGGCGCTCACCCAATGCCCCCCGACATCCTGCCATACGATCACCGGCACCCACGCTTTGCCGTCCACCGCGTCGATGGTCCCGGACAGAGTGACGGTATCAGGCGATGACGGGGATGGAGACCGGGACGGCAATGTATACGCCGATCTGTACGACACCGAGTGAGGATTAACTGTCAAATGTTGGACTATATACGCCCATAAGGTCGGGACAATGTTCGTGCCGATAATCTGCACACTCCCTGTAGCGTTCGGTGCTGTCCACAATACCCCCACCTGGGACGCCCCGCACTGTAGAGTTTGCAGTCCGTGATCCGTGGATCCCGTAATCATACATCCTTGCCCTACGCTTTTTGTGCCCGGCATCACATCCCACGACAGATACGACGATCCGCGAGACCATGTCAATTCAACACCATAGCGGTCAAAGAACGGAATGGACTGCGTGGCCTGGGCGTTGGTCGGTTCAGCGGCCCAACCGGGGGCTAGGGGCAACGTGCCCAAGTCCACACCGTCCCCGGACACGGTGATCGTCCGCCATCCGGGTTCCTGAGGCGACGTGTGCCCATC
>PXYW01000032.1 GCA_003023695.1 Sulfobacillus benefaciens
TTATCCTGGGGCAAAGGTTCTCCGGTTAGCATGGATTCATCGGCCGTCCCTTGCCCAGCAACCACTTTTCCATCGACCGGAAAGCGCTCGCCGGCCAAGACCTGCAAAATGTCTCCCGGGTGAATCGCATCAACAGCGACATTTTCCCAGTCTCCTTGGGCCGTTTTCCGGCGGGTTTCTTGTGGGCGCAGTGCTAACAATTCTTCAATGGCTTGACTGGTGCGTCCTTTAGCTACGGCTTCCAGATACTTTCCGACCAGGACAAGGGTGATGACAGTGGCCGAGGAGTCGAAATATAAGGGACCATGAACGGCTAAATCGTACATGGACAATCCCCACGCAGCGAGTGTACCCGTCGCGACCAAAACATCCATGTTGGCATTTTTGTGCCGCAAGTTCATCCACGCCCGGTGAATGAAGCCCCATCCGGGTCCCCATTCGACGACGGTTGCAAATAGCGAGAGCATAATGCCATTGTCGAGCCACGAAGGTCCGACATGAAACAGCATATGCACCATATCCACCCATATCGGAATGGAGAACACAATCGACCAGGTTAAACGGCGCCTGGCGACTTGCATTTCATGTGAGCGGGGATTAGGTTCATCTGTGGTTTGTTGTTTTGGAGCAAAGCCCACAGCCTGTAGAGTATCTGTGGCTTGCCGAGCATCGGCTACGCTGCGAATAAGGTCAAGGGAGAGCACACCGGTTACGGCATTAACTTGAACATTTTCTACCCCTGTAACGGACTCTGCCGCTTCGATCGCGCGTTGGCGCAACGGTTCTTCATCCATACCTGATAATATCCACGACACATGATCTTTACGCACGCTGTAACCTAATTCAGTGATGGTTTCGACGAGTCGTGGCATGGTCACAAGACTGGGATCAAAGGTGATGTTGGCACGTTCCATTGCTAAATTCACATGGGCATCAACCCCGTCTAACTGGTGCAACGCTTTTTCGATACTGTGAACACAGGTCGCGCAGGTCATGCCGCCAATATCTAAATTGAGGGACTGTGCAGACGGTTCTGGATCAATCCGATGGGTGGCCATTACTCTCGCCTTCTTTTATCAATGTTTGCACCGTGTCGGGCGTTTCTCCCTTATGACAATGACATAACGGGTGTTCAATTAGTGGCGCCAGTGCATTATCTGGTTCAAGGGCTTGTCCTGCAGTGAAGGGCATGTATTTCAGCGCCCCGATGAGTTCATCAACTATAGGTGTGCCCATGCCTTCACGCATCGCATCGGCCACGCAGGTCAAGAGGTGATTGCGCAATAAAATTCGTTGAACTTGTTCCAGACTCGCCTGAACTGCAGAAACTTGTTTCATGATGTTCACACAGTAAAGATCGTGGTCCACCATGCGGCGAATGCTTTCCAAGTGTCCCGCGGCAACTTTCAATCGTAAAGCCGCATCCGTTTTCAAATCCGCATCCATAATTTTCCCCTAACCCCACCACGAGAGGGAGGATACGTGGACCCGGACTTTAAATCGCTCCAACCTGACCGTGAGACGTTTTGGCCTTACCTAGGGAGATGGCTTAACTCTTAGGATGTGGCGGTCTGACAGTGTTGGAATGCGTACGGACTGTGAGACCCGCTAAACCCCATGGCCCGCAACTCGACACCGGGGTCATCTCATGACGTAGGCGTTGTTCGGCCCAAACACGATGATCATAAGCGGGACGGCGACCCATTAAAGACCAGGGACCGTCTTTGGCTTTATTGTCGTACCCGGAGGTTCTTTAACCACCGTGGTCGTCTGCTTGTATTGATGCCTTGTCAGGATCGTGCGTTGTCCCAACCTAAATAAAATCCCCATCTTTTCCGAAAATCTGGGTAAACGGTCTTTTGAGTCACAAGGTTACGGGTTTTTCTTTACGGTTTCAGTGGGGTCACACCACAGAATGCCGCTAGGTTCCCGGTTCCATTTGCCCACTGCTTGGATATTGTTCTCTCCGCCTCGTCTTCCAAGGTCACCATGGCGTTTAATTTTGGTACGAGGGTTTAAATACGCTACTGCTCGTAAGCGGCGCGGGGCTGCTTTTTCAGTTTAGTTGATCGCCGTCTGACTCATTTTCCCTGGACCCCGGTGTTCCGGAAATAAAGCACATATGCCGTGAAACGGGGCGTTGTCCTGAAATTCTTGGCGATATTGCTTCAACTGGCTCACGACCTTCGGCAACAAATACCATGTGCGGATTTTGCGCCCAATCCACCACATGCCTCAAACAACCACCCCGGGACATCCCGTGACCCCTTGCCGACCATTCAAGGTTTTCACCGGTTGCAAGGCATTCCAAACTTCCAAACAAGCACTGATTACCCGACCGGGAATCCGGTGAGGGATTAGCTGACGCCCGCCCGAATCCATTGACGTTCGACCGTATAACTAGTATAAAGCAGATGGTATGCCTGATTTTCGATTATCTACCAGGGGCTGTTTCCTATTTTGATCGTATTGGAGTGAAACCCGTGAATCTCTCCGTTAGTGGAGCCTTTTCTGCCATACCGGAACATGATGTAGAACGGTTGCGGTTGGGTTGGAGCGTCAGATCATTTCGAAAGGGAGAATTTATTTACCGTGGAGGCAATGTGGTCCGAGAGGTATTGGTCGTCGTAACGGGACAGGTCATGATTTATCGCTTAACGGCTGAAGGAAAATTGTGCACGATCCGAACACTTGGGGCAGAAGACTTTATTGGCGAGGAGGATTTGCTGGAGGGAGGTGTGACGGAAAGTTATGGGAAAAGCGTAACGCAGTCACGTTGTCTAGCGGTCCCCCAAAGCGACTACGAGTACTTACTTTCGCACTATCCAACCTTTGCAAGGACCCGTTTGCATGTGATGAGTACACGTCTAAAAACAGCAGAAAGGATGATGCAAGAAATCGCGTATAGTACCGTAAAGCAGAGAATTCTGTTGATTTTGACGAAAATAGGGAGTGAAATTGGACAAATCCATGGGGATGAGCTGGAATTTACATTGAATTGGAGCCATCATGAATTAGCGTCGATGATTGGGTCGACACGCGAAACGGTCACCACCACCCTTGCCCTATTACAAAAGGAAGGGCTAATAACGATCACGGGAAAAAGGATGACGATCACACCACAGGCATCTTTAGATGGGGCACATATGCAGTAAGTGGGGCGAGACGTTTGATACAGATATGCCCTAGATGCGTTGATGGGATACTTCTGGACAATAGCTGCAGAGGCTGCCATGTTATCTAAAATCACCCCTAAAATACCGTAAAATACGTTTTGCCGTGCGTTATCATGCGGTACGCCAAGTGGCGAGCGCGGTGCCCATCCACTAGTAGGCTCCGCACTCTGATCGTAGTCCTCTTGGGTCGACACGCCACAATGCGATCACAGCCGGTCGGATTTGGACTAGGATAGGGTCGTTGCCCAGGTGTCGATACCCCATTCAATTTAGTTCGGATAACCCTTTCGCAAAGTTTACTATTAAACCCTCAAGCCGTCGTTCCAAAAAGCCGTCATCATCCGATGGTGGGAGAACTGGGGCTTTGCCCCGGGTGAGAATTCGATGAGCCCCCCACATCCGGTGGCTCGGGGTCGGTGGATTCCCCCGACAATGCGACCCTTTGCCAGTGGGAGCTACAGCGTCATCGTCCGACCCACCCGAGTGGGTTGACAACATAAGCCGTTGCCTTCCATCTCTGCCGAATTTGGATCGTTATTCGCGTGACATGACGTGCACCCGAGCCAGATCGGCCTACAGACTGATTGTCAATGGAAAAACAGATCCTTTTATGGGTGGCCGCAGGATCCGCAGTTCGGGCACGGATGGGAGATATTCGCGCTGTGATTGTTCGGAGGCAGGTGACACCCTCAATACGGGCCGTGTGCGAAATATGACTAAAAAGTAAGGAAGCTTACTGCATCAGTCGTTATCGTTAGATACATTAGGACTAACAGCCTGGTTCTATGATGCTATGACAGGGATTTTGAGGCGATGATGAGAAAATGTGGGCAGTCGCTCCCCATCCAAGACGGTATAGTAGCAGAAGACCCGCTGTGAGCGGGAATTGCCCCATTTCTACGGCTGAACCAGAATGTCTCGTGGAAACGAATGATGGCACAATTAGGGCTTTGTGGGGTCAAAGAAGACAAAGTTGGCTTCGATATGGTATGTAAACCTTAGGTGGTCGACTATTCGACAGAGGATGACCAGGTTGAACCGATGCGGACTCTAGTGTTGACCGGTCTCGGTGCGAAATCGATTGGGCACACGGATCCTATAGACCACCACTATGTCAGAGCGTAACCAGGATGAGGCCCGTTCATAGCTCCACCGCGAACCCATGCGTGGTACCGCCTTGACGCACAATGACTGGATGAGAGGCAGAATCCCCACTCACCCGTTTAACTCTTTGTCTTGTGTGAAAAATCGGGACAGTATTGCGCAGCATTATATGCACAGTGTTGTGTCTTCTAGGGTCGAGATCCGCAAAGGAGGTCAGGGGGATCGGGTGCTTTTGAAACCCCCACAGCGTATGGATGTTTTAGCCTACTTCTTAATAGGAATCATCACCGGGGCGTTAACCGGTTTTTCGGGGGCAAGTGCGGTAGTGGTGGTCGTGCCGGCTTTAACCTTGGCACTTCATATACCGTTCCGCACGGCAGTCGGTACGAGCCTTGCCGTCGATGTGGTGACGTCATTCATTGTGGCGTGGAGTTACGCTCAGCAACATCATGTGGCGCTTAAACAAGGAGCGCTCCTCATGCTGGGGGCCATGACCGGTGCCCAAACCGGAGTGGTCTTATCTCACCACGTGCCCACCGCCTGGCTAACTGTGGCATTCGGGGTCTTTATGATAACAATGTCCTGGAATTTTCTGTCTCATGCGTGGCGCAATGTGCCCTTGGTGACGCCTCCTCCGCCTGGGCAGAGCCACACACCGCCGTCCTGGCCGATGGTGGCCGGGGTCGGATTACTGGGATTTCTCATTGGCAACATCTCAGGCCTCATCGGGGCTTCTGGGGGCATTTTGTTTTTAGTGGCGTTGCTCTATGGGCTGCGCTATACCCTGCGCACTGCGATTGGGACCGGGACGGCCGCGATGGCCCTATCCGCGCTGAGTGGGGCCGTGGGTTATGGGTGGCACCACGAGCTGGATGGAATCGGATTCGTCCT
The DNA here is from genome assembly GCA_003023695.1 of Sulfobacillus benefaciens. Taxonomy (GTDB): domain Bacteria; phylum Bacillota; class Sulfobacillia; order Sulfobacillales; family Sulfobacillaceae; genus Sulfobacillus_C; species Sulfobacillus_C benefaciens_A. The sequence continues at coordinate 5,172 of PXYW01000032.1, forward strand.
CATTGGAGCGACGGCGATGATGACGGGGTATGTCGTCGCCCACTATGCCCAGGCGATTCGCGAACGATACCAAGTAGGGGGCACGGGCCTGTTGCTCCTGGCGGTCGGACTTTCCATGCTGGTTCATTGATCTGGATGCGATGGGGCACGCGATGACCGCAAGAAACGTCGATGTGTAACCATGTTCTCGGCATCAGTGCCGATTGCGGGTAAGGCAAAGGCCGTGAACGGCGTGTCAGGGTGAGTGCTCGACGGATCACGTCAGGAGCCTTCAGCCATTTTTTGTTGGCGAAGTACTAATACTATAGATCGTATAGTATTATGGAATTTAGTTATCACACATTAGGCCGCAACCACGGCTTGAGGAGGGAGCAAAGAAAATGGTCCACACCAAACGGGACACCCTGCGAGAAGATCGAGAAACGGGGGATCGACGGCCCACCTCTCGGTGGACGGCTCTACTGTGGATTACCTGCGCCGAATTGTTGGCGATGAGTGTGTGGTTTAGTGCCTCCGCCGTCACGGGAGCCTTAACCCGACAATGGCATCTATCCGGCATCGCAGTGACCTGGCTCACGGCGTCCGTCCAGTTGGGATTTGTGGCCGGGGCTTTAATCAGCGCTACGCTCGGACTAGCGGACCGTTTTCGCCCCCGGATGCTGATGGGATGGGGGGCTTTGGGAGCCGCCCTCACGACGGCGGCCCTGCTCCTGTTTCCCCGCGGCGGGTGGGGACCTTTTGCTTTACGCGCCCTGACGGGGGCGTTTCTCGCGGTCGTGTACCCCGTGGCGGTGCAGTGGGTGGCGCGCTGGTTTCCTCGCCAACGCGGCCTGGCGGTGGGGATCCTGATTGGCGGATTGACGATGGGATCCGCCTTGCCGCATCTGTTGGCCGGCATGCCGTTGCTGCAACACTGGCAGGGCGTCTTAGCGGGGAGTGCAGCCTTGGCCGTGGTCTCCTGGGGGATGGTATTGTGGGGGGTGCCGGAACATCCGGGGCCCTTTCATCCGCCCGCCTTTCGATGGGACCGGGTGGGAGCGGTGTTGCGCGACCAACCCGTTATGTGGGCGAACCTGGGGTACTGGGGCCACATGTGGGAACTGTATGCCATGTGGACCTGGCTGCCCACGTTTTTGGGGGCGAGTTGGGCATTTCGGTGGAGTGGCACGGCGCTCATCCGCGTGACGGGGGGCGTGAGTTTTGCCGCCATTGGCCTGGCGGGACTGGCCGGTGCCCTGGCGGGAGGATGGGCCGCTGATCGGTGGGGCCGGACGCGGGCGACCATCGGTGCTATGGGCGTCAGTGGCGCCATGGCGCTGCTCATTGGGGTGACGTTTCAGCACGCGCCATGGCTAACGATCCTCGTTGCCCTGATGTGGGGATTCAGTGTGATTGCCGATTCGGCGCAATTTTCGGCCGCCGTCACGGAACTGGCCCCCACGGCGCTGCAAGGCAGTGCGCTGACCTTGCAAATGGCGGTCGGCTTTTTAATCACGATTGGATCCATTGATCTGGTGGGATGGCTTGAGCCGCGCATCGGATGGTCTCACGTGCTGATGGTGTTGGCGGTGGGGCCGGCCGTCGGCATTTGGGCGATGGCGCGTTTGCGCCATCGCCCAGAGTCCCTGCAACTCGCACACGGCCGCCGTTGAAGGCTCGTGGCGTACTGCGCGCATTGTCGCATTCTGATCGCTAGTTCCGAAAAATCTTGACCAATCTTAATTCCCTTGAGGAGGGATTTTATGTCCAAACGCATTGTGGTCATCGGTGGCGATGGGGCCGGGATGAGTGCGGCGTCTCAAGCCAAACGGCGCGACCCATCCCTCGACATTATCGCGTTTGAAAAAGGTGCGATCGTATCCTATTCGGCGTGAAGCGTTCCCTATTATGTCGGCAGGTTGGTCGACAACACCGAAGAACTGATTGCGCGCACACCCGAGGAGTTTCAAAGCCGCTTAGGGATTGCGGTCCGGACCCATCATGAAGTGGTCCAGATCGATCGTTCTCGACAGCGGGTGGCGGTGCAAGGGAATGGGGGCACCAGGTGGGAAAGTTACGATGAGCTGGTCATTGCGACCGGGTCTGTGCCCCTCGTGCCCGCATGGCCTGGGGTAGATTCGGACGGAATTTTTACGGTCAAAACGCTAGCGGATGGTCGCGCCATTCGCGACTACATCGAGCAGCAGCATCCCCGCCACGCCGTGGTGGTAGGCGCAGGCTATATCGGGTTAGAAATGGCGGAAAACCTCCGCCACTGGGGAATAGAGACCACCCTTCTAGAGCAAAATGGCCAGGTGATGCCCACCATGGACGCCGATATGGCGGAATTCGTCTGCGATGCCCTCGAAGGATTAGGGGTGCGGGTTCACCTTCAGGAAGAGGTGGTGGGCTTTGACGTGTACCGAGGGCGCGTCCAGGCGGTTCAGACGCGGCATGGCTCGGTGCCCGGAGACCTGGTCGTTTTGGGCCTGGGCGTTCGCCCACAAACTACACTGGCTCAAGAAGCCGGCATTCCTCTCGGCGTCAAAAACGCGATTAGAGTGACCCCGTATCTTATGACGGAGGTACCGCACGTGTGGGCCGTGGGCGATGCGACACAAACCCTTCATCAAGTGACCGGATTGCCCAGTTACGTCGCCCTGGCCACGGTCGCCAATAAACAAGGGCGCATTGCCGGCATGAACCTCAGTGGCGCCTCGATCGCCTTTCCGGGGGTTTTGGGGACGGCCATTACTCGGGTCGGCTCCACCGAGGTGGCGCGTACCGGACTCACATGGGCCGAGGCCTCGGCGGCCGGGATCCAGGCCATAGAAACTCGGATCCAAGCCGAAACGAAACTGGGATATTTTGAGGATGTGTCCCCGATGACCGTCAAGATCGTGGCCGAGATTGCCAGCGGCCGGATACTCGGAGGACAAATTGTGGGCGGCAGCGGTAGCGGAAAGCGGATTGATACCATTGCCACCGCCGTCAGCGCCAAAATGACGGCGACCCAAGTGGTCGACCTCGATCTCGCCTACGCACCGCCGTTTTCCGACGTCTGGGATCCGGTGCAAATTGCGGCAAGAACTCTGGTCTCCAAGATCTAGGTCCAGAGCTGTTGTCTTAAACAAGCCCGAAGCTGGGCAGAATCTGCCCGCACCGAAGCTAAGCCATTGCCTTGGTGCGGCAGAGCGCCGGCCATTTGGGCAAACCGCTCCCGGAGCGAGAAAGAAGGAGAACCAATGGATAAAACTCCCCAGCTTCCCATTACCCCCATGGCACTGGATCTGTGGTATGAGGGACCGAGTTTTGTGGTCGCGGACAAACCGCCAGGGATGGCGGTTCATCCCGACCGACCCGACGGGGAGGACACCTTGGTCAACGGATTGCTACAATCGAACCGTTGGCTGGCAGAAATGGAAACGAGCCATACTCCCGGTGTGATTCACCGACTCATGGCACAAGACCGCGGGTTAGTCTTAGTCGCCAAGTCCGAGGACATGGCCGAGGCGCTACGCGGACTGTACCGCGAGCAAGCCATTACGTTTTCCTATCGTGTGCGGGTGTCTAAAGAGGTCAGGCCTGTAGCAACGGCACTGGTGACCGTCTTTGACCATCAAGTCTATGACGATCTTGCGGTGTGGGATATCGACAGCCCGCTCGGCGATACCGAGCAATTGCGGAATGAGTGGTTTGGGGAGGTCAACCCAGACGCGTATTTCGTGGCCTACCGGATGGACATTCCGGCGCCGCGCACGCACATTCAGGTGGGATTGGGCGAGCGTCTTGGGCTTCCCGCCATCGACCTCTACACCGTCCCGACGTGAAGCGTGTGCAATGGGACGAAGGCGTTGCTTTCGTCAAATGGTTTTGCCTATCGCGACCACACCCTAGACAACGACGTTACCATCGAGGAAATGCGTCGGCTGCGCGGGCACGAGCGGGGCATTCCCGTGATTCTGATGAACGGTGTAGTCTCCGTGGGATTTGATCGACATCGATTAAAACACTCTCTGGGCCTGTATTAAGCCTAGAGCACTATTCTTTAGCGCTTAGACATGCCACGCGTGAGCGCTACCGTATGGACGGCTTCGCCAAGACGCTTGGCGTTGCCATTGCGTGTGGCGTGTGCGATGCTTCTGAATGCGGTCTTTTAGCACGGGGACCAGATCGCAACTCTAGCCGTCGGAGGTGCCCAAAGGCTTAGCCACGCCTCCGCCGAGCGTCCGTTCGGTGACTTTGGCGGAAGACAGATGCCGCAAGTCCTTCGCGTTGACTGTTTTTGCGGGTAGGGTGACCTGCGGATCGTTCGCCGGAACTGCCAGCCACCAGCTGGTCTAACCCCCTAATTCTAGACAGATCGTTGATCGCTGGACCCGGAGCCTCTCGGGGCATGATATTGCGAGGCAAGGCCAAAAGGTTACAGGCCAAGCGTTCCAGCCTATCATGCCCCGTTCTCCGCCTCCAGCGAGACCCTAGCTCAGACCCGTCGTGGCTTCGTATTGTCCATGGGTGATAAGGGGCTTAATAGCAGCAGTCGGGTCGCTTCCCCATCCTTCCACAAATTCCGGATGTCGATGATGGGTTTAATCCAATAATCATCCCATAGGTTTTCGATCAATGCCGTGGCATCGTAGCCCCGATCGGCGCTCAACACACGGGCCGATTGCCACGCTAACGGATGTTTTTCGTGCAGTTGCCGCAGTAAGGTCGGCGCTTCCGTAATGTCGGCCGTGGAGGCCTTCGTGACCGTCCAAGCCACCGGCAACTCGTAGGTGGCATCGACGAGGAGATGGATCTTAATATCCAAACCAGGCGACGACCTTTTCCCACGCTTTTCCTTTCCTGCCAACGCCGCGGTAGGTCTTCTTGCCCCAGTCGGCGTCCGTGTCGCGACGCCCGTCTGGCGTCGTTTCGGCGGATCCGTGTTTCGCAAACGATGCCATCGCTTTACTATCAATCGCCAAGCGCTCGCCAAAGACGGGCAAGCACTGGGAGAGGGCCTCGATGATCTGATGAATCATCGCCTCGAGCACGTCTTGGTGTCGGAGCAGCTGCTGCAAAAAGCGGGTAAACGCCCAGGCGGAGGGTGCCCGTCCCCCCAACCCGACCAGCTCGCGCAACTGCCCGTTCCGGTGAAGTTCCCACCGGAGACTCCCGATGGACCACCTTGGCGAGTATGGCGTTCCACATCGCGTGCACGGGATAATCATTGCGCCTGCGTCCGCGGGGGAGTGTCTAAAATCCGCATCAACGGTGCATCGGGAATGGTGTCGAGTACCCACTGGAGGCGCTCCAAATCGCCCAGCGGTTGAACCGCTTCCCAGGAAAACAACTGCATCTGTGGTATAATCGCCATGCGGGCACGCTCCTTCAAAATTGATGGGGTTATTACCTCAATTTTACCAGAGCAGGCCCACGTTTTGGTGTTTTTATGCCATTTTCTCCCGATCCATCCCGCGGGGGTCAAATGCGACCATCGCAGCCAAACAGCCCCTCGCACGGCGCAGGATTCCGTGCAAAATTGGGGTAAAGTTTTTTCAGCCCACGCTTCAATCCCAATCACCATGCGATCTCTAGCACAACGCAAAAAGCTCTTTGGGGATATATATTCCTGGCCAGGAGTCACACCGGGTGGATGGTGGTCTACCAGGGGTCTTCGCGAGGTAAACCCGCCACCGGAGGGAACCTGCTGTCGAGACCCTTGCCTCGGAATCGGGGGAACCCTTTCTCCCGTCAGCCTTTAAGATATTACCTAGTTATTCGCAACCCAGGATGATAGTATCAGGGAAATCAAGATTTTCTGTCGAAGAGATGGTGTGTAGCCCATTCTCTGAACAAGGAGGGCCCTCATGATCCAATTGAAGTCCCACCCTAAACGGCGGAGTTTTACGGCGCATCCGAATAAATGAGCCGTTGACACCCAACCCAGCGGAGCAAGATCTGTTCCGGTGCAGGACTGGGATATAGGCGAAATTTGTACCCATTAAGCATCGCGGAACTCTCCTATGAACAGATGTTCTAATGTCAGTATAGCATACAAATTCGCTTTCTCGTGTAACGCACACCGAAATCGACAGACACCTCTTGCGCCCTATCGAGCGTACCCACTTAACCCCCTCCCAACTTCGCCTGGGAAGGGGTTAAGTGGAAAATTGTGTTCAAAAAACATAGCGTCACGAGATATTGACAGGTAACGCATAGAGTAATAGTTTGTATATACTAAAGGTTGGTGTTGACCATGGATTCGCTTAGTGCAAAAGATGCAACGGATAAGCTCGTGTCTATTCAACATCTTTTTCGGATTATGATGGAACGTAGACCACGCGGCCCCGAACGCCGACTCACACGTCTCCAACGTTTCTTCCTGGTCACCATTGCGCGTCAAGGTCCGCTCACCATGTCAGACCTGGCGCATCTCTTGGATGTAGGGCAAACCACGATCAGCCAATTTGTGGGAACCTTAGAATCCCAGGGATGGATTACTCGCACCTTTGATCCTTTGGATCGCCGACGCCATTTGGTAGCCATTACGGAGGCAGGCCAGCAACTGGTCCACAACATTAAAAGGCATCAGCATCGCTATGTCGAACGCATTTTAGAACAACTGAGCGCACAAGAACGGGCTCAGTTAGTAGGCATTGCTGAACATGTCGCGGCCATTTTGGCTGATGCACCGGAATTTCTGAAGGAGGACTCAGGACAATGAATGGTGATGTCGGTATTCCCCTGATCCAAACGCACCAACTACAACGCAATTATGGGCGAGGTGATGCTACAGTAGCAGGATTGGCCGGAATCGACCTGGCAATTCACCGCGGTGAAATGGTCGCATTGATGGGGCCCTCTGGGAGCGGCAAGTCCACGCTGATGCAGATCCTCGGATTATTAGACCGACCCACTTCCGGCAATTATCGGTTGTCGGGATCCGATATCAGTACCCTGAGTGGATCCCAGCAAGCCGAATTGCGTGGGCGTCGGATCGGGTTTGTTTTTCAAGGCATCCATTTGCTGCCACGTCTCAGCGCCATCCAAAACGTGGAGTTGCCCATGGTTTATGCACGTTTTTCTGCCTCCGAACGGAAGGCACTGGCCAGACAAAGCCTCGCCCGAGTCGGGCTGAGCCATTTGGCCAATCGTCGCCCCACCCAGCTGTCAGGAGGACAAGCGCAACGCATTGCGATTGCGCGTGCGGTGGCCCCAGGACCCGACTTGCTTTTGGCAGACGAACCAACCGGTGCCTTAGACCGAGCTTCTGGGCGCGCAGTACTCGCCTTGTTTCAGCACTTGAATGCCGACTTAGGACTGACCATTGTGCTGGTTACCCATGATTCCTTTGTCGGGCGTCACGCCCAACGCATCGTCGAACTGGAAGACGGCAGAATTGTCGCAGACCACCTGGTAGAAGACAGAATACCACCTGAACAGCTCATGGAGGTCGATGTATGAACGCGTTCACGATCGCCCTAGATTCTATCTGGGCTCATAGACTGCGCAGCGCGCTGACCGCTTTAGGAATTGTGATCGGTGTGTTTGCGGTGGTGACCCTGACTTCTTTAGGCAGTGGCGTGAAATCTTATGTAACCGGACAGTTTTCATCGTTCGGTGCCACGCTCATCACGATTTCGCCGTCTTTACCCAGTGCACATGACAAAATCGCTCATCATCCCTTTGGAGGTGGCCCCAAACAGAACTTTGGCAATATTCCCAGCACCTTAACGCTCGGCGACGCCACTGCGATTAACGCATTGCACTCCCCTGCCATTGCTCATGTCGCTCCGGTGGTGCTCTTGCCAATAACGGTCTCGACCAGCAGCGTCGGGTCCTCTGGCATCTCTGCCACCGGAACCACCGATCAATATTTTAGTGCAGAGCAACTCACCTTTTTGCACGGCACCTTTGACGACCACGGAGTCGTGTTAGGCGCATCAGCCGCACACACCTTATTCCCCCGGGTCAAAAATCCCATCGGTCAAACCCTTTATCTTGGGCGATCCGCGCTAACCGTAACCGGGGTCTTGAGTTCTGCATCAGGACTTTTAAGCAAAGCCGCCAATGCCTCGGTCTTTGTTCCTATTACTACCGGACTACAGATCGCGCACTTGCACACCATCTCCGAGATTATTGTGCAAGCGTCTGGCAACAGCCAAGTCAACACGGCAGACAACGCCCTCACCACAGTCTTAAGTCGACGGCATCCTTCAGGAGACTTTTCTGTCACCAAAGATACTCAAATATTAACCACCATCAACAACACGCTCGCGACTATCACCACGTTCTTAAGCGGTCTCGCGGCCATTTCCTTGTTGGTTGGCGGCATCGGCATTATGAACATTATGCTCGTCACAGTCACGGAACGTTTTCGTGAGATCGGGATTAGAAAAGCCCTGGGTGCACGCGATAGCGATATACTCCTTCAATTTTTAACCGAATCGGTCTTGCTATCTCTCCTGGGTGGAACCATCGGCATCGTTTTATCGGCCATCGCAAGCGGAGTGATTGGTCAATTGGCGGGGTTCTCAGCAGGGCTGACGATTACTGCGGTGGCGCTAGCCGTTGGGTTTTCCCTGTTCGTTGGCATGGTGTTTGGCGTAATACCGGCTCTACGTGCCGCGCGACTGATGCCTGCCGAAGCCTTGCGTACCGAATAGCCTCTGTCTGCCGCGATCCAAGAGATGGCCCTCGTCCCTTCTAAGTATACGATCTATTTTTCTGTGGAATTCCGTATACACGGCCTCCGGGAAGGGTATTACATGCAAGATGACTGCTAATGTCCCGCGAAGGGGGTACATTGGCGAACGAAACCACAGGGGGCGGTGGCCGTTTGGCCGCTTAATTTTGCGTATTGCTGGGCTTTGTCGTGAGGAAATGGGTAAACTGAAAAGAAACGGTTGTTCGCTGCAGGGGATGCGCCTTGCTGAACGGCTATCGGTTTCGCCTGTATCCGAGTCCCGCGCAGGCCCAGATCTTGGCTGTCAGCGCCTCATCTGTAATGCCAAAGTGCAAGAAGACCGCTACTACCGTCGCTTTCAGCGGCACATGGTCGGCACCGTCGGGATGGAGGTCGCGGTCGATCAACAGTATCGTCGCTTCATTACCGAACGCACCGCGTTTTTGCGGCAGGTGCCCTCACAGATTTTGTGCGATGGGGCCGTGAAGTTTCGCCAGGCCTATCAGCGGTTTTTTAAAAAACTCGGGGGACGCCCGAAACTCAAAAAGAAATCGGGACGGCAGGCGGTCTGGCTGACCCAGGAACTGTTTCAGTTTCTTCCGGTGACGGACGCCGTCACCGGGTATCACCTGCCGGTCGGGACCGCAACCTGTCCCGTTGGGAAGATCCCGTATACCGCGCATCGCCCGCGGTACCCTCCTCGATTCATATTATCGTAAAAGGCGGCCACTGAGCGCATCGCCGAAGACTTGCGGCATCTGTCTGTCTCAACTCGCCAAGCGCACGCTGGGTGGGGATCAGGGCGTGGTCAAGCCGTTTGTTGGCGCTAATGCTATTTGTCATCATTTCGGCTCACTCGGGTGTCACCCGATTCGCGGCACCGGAGCACGAACAAATCAGGGGACAATAGCCCGATGGGCTGAAGAAATTCGCGTTTGACGGACGGCCAAAACACACGGCCAACGCCAAACGCGAATGACAAGGGTAAGACGGCATCGGGTGCCGACCCTCTTCCTCAAACCACCAATAGCGATGGCAACATCATTAGTCAAACCGATGACAAAAAGAATTAGCCAAAACAGCCCGTTGATGACTTCCGACGGCCAATCCTTTGATCTCCTCCCCGTGCAGACAAAACGGATCCAGAAGACGCACCGCCAACGCCAGCGGCGATCTGGGCCAGAGATACCTGGCCGTGACTACATTCAGAGGGTGCGTTCAAGCCTTCAGTCGAAAGACGCTCCCAATGCCAAACGGCGGTGACGCCAATTGACGGTTCGAGAGAGACAGTTTAAGGTAGACGTGAACCGCCACATTGCCAAAGCTTGTGGGACATGGCTACCTGATCGGCATGGGGGATTTACCCATATCCGGGAGCGAACCCGCCAAAGGTGCTAAGAATCGCCGCAAGCAATGCCAGTAGGCCTTTGCCGAACTGGGTTCGTTTGTCTCTTACAAGGCCTGGCTTGCCTGGGGCTTTGCGATCAAGATCGATGCCGACGACACGTCTAAAGGCTGCCCGAGCTGCGGCCACATGCCAGATCAGAACCAAACCCCGGTAAGGGGCGAATCTTCTGGCAAAAGATTGGGGCTACCCTCCATGCCGATCTGGTGGGTGATCGTAATATCACCATGAGAACGCTTCTTATCCGGCAGGACTAGATGACCATGGGGCTCTTGTCAGCAACCTCCGATGGGTCGGACATCGAAGCCAAATCGAGAAGGCTGAACCGCTTTCGCGAATGGCGATGGAATGCAGCCCCAAGCAGCGTCCTTTAGAGCGAGGTAGTTGACGTGTGAATAAAGGAGGAAAATGACTTTGCAATGTCTGGATTGCTACTACCCTACTGATGAGCAAGCAACCTTTTGCTCCCGTTGTGGATCAAGACTCCGTGGCGTTCGCTTTCGCGGTCTTGCAAAGCCCGTGCGCGTGGTTTGCCCGCTCATGGCGGCATTGGTAACCATCGAACCCTGGATTTTAGTCGGTTTGGGCAACCAAAGAACCCCATGGACGCTCTATCATGTGAGTGGTCTATCATGGGGATGGCTGTTCTTAGTGGTATCGGTGGGGCTTTTAAGCGGATATGATCTCCGGGGCTCCATCACCTGGTGGATTCGCCGAACATGGCAGTTTTTAGCTATCGCCACGTTTTCAACGAGTATCGCGGTTTTTGCAGCGATCCACATGGCCCACGCCGTATCGCATATCTTGCAAGCCCCGAGCCCGGTTCATCTGGCATATGGATTTTGGATATTTGTGATTGTGTCTGCCATATGGGCCATGGTAGCCTTTATACAATAGTGTGCTCCACAAGCGAGTGCGTCTTTTTTCACACGAGAATTGTCCTAAAGACAACGTCACATACCACTACGCCTTCCAGGTAATAAATTCCCCTATGAGGAGAGAGGAAAGAAGCCTAATGCCGAATCTTGTAGACCTTCCCCGTGTACGTTGACCATAAGTTTATGTGGAGAAGGCATACTTGTTCAACGACTAGCCATGTTATCCAATCTGCGCACCTGTCATTTCTTCCCTGGATTAAGCACAAACGCGTCCGACTTGCTAGCGACCCATGGTCGGAAGATGCCCACGAACGCGGCGGTCCCGAGTGCTGTGAACCCAGGCGACGAGACCGAGCAATCCGGGCATCCCAGCCATGGCGGCCCATCCCGCAGGAATCAACACGTGGTGCGCCAACCAGCCATTGATCGTGGCATTGGGAATGAGCAACACACCGCCCACAATGCTGGTCCCAAGGAACAGCGAGGCGTAAGGCAGGGTCCGCGTATCCGCGTTTAGCCCAAACACCGGAGCTGCTGATCGAAGACCGTGCACACGTACACTGGTAAATCCCGCCACGGCGATGGTCCACAGCATCAGCGCTACTAATCCGATTTTGTCCACCCAAAATCCTGACACCGACATGATGCGCAAAAGACTCACAACCGGCCATCGCATCTGCGACACATAGACCGGTCCAAACGTCGCTAACAGTACGGCATACAGCCCCATCAACCACCCGAGGACACCCACAAACGCCCCATAGGTAACCCATTCCGCACGGCGACGTTGCACGGGATCAATCTCCGGATACAGGGTCACCAGTAATGGGATACCGAAAAAGAGGATCGTCATCTGTTCTGCGGCGTGCGCCACGGAGAGCCACGACCGGGGAATGGTCGGCATCAAGAGCACGGGATGGCGCACCGAAAGACTGGCAAACCCTGCCGTAAGGATCACTAGCCCGATCACCGGAAAGATTCCGCCTTGCAACGTCCGCGCTAAGCTTGCCGTCCCGGACCATCCCATATACACAGCAGTCCCCACAAGGGCTCCCACAATCACGCCACGGGGGGTCTGAGGCAAAAAGTATGTCTGGATAATGAAGCTAAATTCCGCGACCCCAACAGTCGTCACAGCCCAGTGATAGAGCCACACCAGCCCACTGAGCGCCAAACCACAGGAGCGTCCCAGCAGGCGTGGACTCAACGCCCACAGGGACATCGTGGGAAACCGACGCTGCACTTGCACGGTAGCCCATAGCATGCCCCCAAAGATCACGCCATCCACGGCCACGGCCCAGAGACCCGCCCGTCCAGCAGTCTCGGCAACTTCTCGAGGAAAGGCAAAGAGTCCGCTGACAAAATAGCCAGCCGTTACGAACAAGGCCCATTGCGATGCGGATAACGGAGTGCAGTGCCGTCGGCGCATCGGTCGTAATCCCCCTTTGATCCTTTTCCTCCATTGTGCCCTGGGACGGCGTAGTTATCCCAACCTTGTGGTGCGCCTTTGTCTGACGACAACAATGGGTACGCTTGAATTTCCCCGGTCTGAAGGCCGTAGATTCTGGGGGAACCACCGTGGCTGCGTCGACGGATTATAAAAGACCCCCCTAAAGTTCCCGCTACCTCCGCTGGCCCATACTCGTGCAACAAGTATCAAATCCAGTCATGGAAGCGTCGGGGTCTTGAGGGAAATGGGCGAATAGATCGCGATGATCCCCGTAGCATGGCCATTTTTTAGCGTAGAGACTGGTGGACAGCGTTCGCAAAATGCAATGGAGCCTCAAAAATCTGATGTGCTTGCTGTAAGGAAATTTGCCCGTCCTGAACCATGCTGTCGAGCACTTGTCTCTGCCGATCTTTGGCTAAATGATAATGTACCAAAGGATCGTAAAGAGAGGGGGCCTGAGGAAGACCAGCCAAGAGCGACGCTTCTGGCAGTGTAAGTTGTCGAGGAGGCACACCAAAATATTGGATCGATGCTTGGCCAATCCCATAGGCATGATCGCCCAAATACACCTCGTTCACATACATGGTAAGCAATTGGGTTTTGGTATAAAGAATGGTCGCCATGACGGACAAAAGGATACCACTTACTTTACGCGTGATCGTTTTTGCAGTCGACAAGAGAAGATCTCGAATCAATTGCTGGGTGAGTGTACTTCCGCCTTGAGTAAATTGACCCGTATGGAGATCGACCCAAGCGGCTCGGGCCATTCCTTGGAAAGAAATCCCCCAATTGCGGTAAAAACTGCGATCTTCAGTCGCGATGAGGGCACGAATAAAGTTGGGGGATACCTGATCCAGCGGGGTCCACGGCGCATGGTGCTGCACGTCGATTTCCCGAGCGAGGGTGGGCAGTTGTTGCAAAGCCTGCCAATTGGCGGTATAAAAAATCCCCAATCCCAGGGTGACGAGACCGAATCCAACCATCAGACCGTGCCACTTTCTCCCGCAGTGTTGTACGGTATGAGAACTTGTTCGCATCATCGGCATCATTGTCCCTCCCGTCCTTTAAGGAACCTCTGGTCTTAGCGATTACTGTAATCGTTGATGTTAAAATTGTGATGAGAAATCTCATGCTGTGTATTCAGGCGATCTCCCCGGCGAACCACAGCATCTTCCAACAGCAGAGAAGTCCCAAATGACCATCCACAGTCGGCTTCGACAATGGAGTCCTGCGTTGGGTTGCCCGTTAGCATCCTGCTTGGCCTGTGGTCGCTGGGTCGTGTGAGGAATCCGCAGCGCCTGGAACACATAGAAATCATAGGCATTATGGACGATCAGGACATGACTGGTTTGATGGGCATAGTCTACTTTCGCGTTGTAGATAACCCGTTGATACCCGATCCACTGGAGCAAGATCTGCGCCTGTGCGGGACTCGAATATAGGCGAAACGGATACCCATTCAGCATGGCGAAATGCTCCTACGAACACACGTTCTATTTCCAGCATACCATACTGCCCATCTTTTTAGGACAGGGGATACAGCAATCGAAAGAACACCCTTGGCGCCTTATCGGGCGCTCCCGCTTGACCCCCTCCCAGCTTCGCGTGGGAAGAGGAATGCGGGGGCCTTATGTTCAGAAAAAATTCAGGTTGGGTGTTGGGATGTGCATTACAATAAAATAGGAGAGTCATTCATAGGGAGGACTGACGGGCATATTATGAAAACACTCCCAAGACATTGGACGAAAGTAGGCGTAGCGATTCTGGTCGCCGGAGGATTGTTGAGTGGATGTGGAGTCAAGAGCCCCCCTGCGACCACCGCTTCATCGAAAATTCATGTCGAAAAGGCTTCCCCAGCACCGCTCGGCCCCTCCCCGAAAAATTGGTCGACAGATCATCGTACCGTAAGCAACCTTGCACAATTTGTTAAACTCTCGGCGGGCACTGGCCCATCCTATGTGGTGTCTTTTCCGTATAAATTGGCGAGCGATACGCCGGTTGTCCAGGGCGTGTTGTATCTGACCTCAGGCAACGTGTCGGGATCAAGCCATCCCTCCGCTGGCACAGTATGGGCCGTGAATCCACAATCCGGGCAGGTGATATGGCGCAGGACATTGCCCAACACCGCCTTTGCGGAGCCGATTATCAGTCATGGTCGTGTCTATGTAGGCGTCGGAAACATTACATTTCCCCGCCCTCCGGGGAGCCCCAACGAGACACGGGGAACCGGAGTTAGCGGCGTATGGGTATTTTCTGCGCACTCTGGACGCCCCTTATGGCATTTCACGACGACAGGATCGGACCAACCTCCCGTCACCGTAGCGCGGGGTATCGTTTATTTGGCCAGCGGCAACCGGATACTCTATGCGTTAAATGCGCGAACTGGGTCTCTGCAATGGTCCCTGGGACTGAATTGTTACGTCAGTCGCTCGGGGCCTCGCGTGGTGGGTCACATGTTATACGTCGGGGGTGCAAGCCCATCCACGGTGGTAGCCGTCAATCTTCTCACACATCAGGTGGTATGGCGGACCGTATTGCCCGATACTCAAGCTGGCGTTGATGATACGCCGTTAGCATACTCCCACGGGATGCTAATCACCGCAGGGATTGCCGTGCCGCACGACGTGACGCTATCGCCGGCGAATCCCCATCATTTAGCCCAGTTATACGGAATTGCCGCGAAAACGGGACAGTTGGTATGGACGGATACCGTGGCCGAAGGCTCCATGCCCAATCTCAAGGCAAGCGGCACGCCCGTCATCCGTGGAGGCATCGTCTATGCAGGCAATGCAATCAACGGCACGGTGACCGCCGCCTCACTTCGGACAGGTCGGGTGCTGTGGACCTTCAATGCGCAGTCACCGGTGAAAAAGCCGCCCGTGGTGTCGACTCATGCGCTCTATTTGGTGAACTTACAGGGAACGCTCTTCAAAATCTCCCGTGCGGGACACCTGTTGGGCCAACGCAGCGTTGGAGAGGCGACGAATGTACGGGGGCCCGTGCTCATTAACCATACATTGTTCGTGGTGTTAAATACCGCAAGGCAGGGGTATTTGTGGGCCGAACCGACGCGTCGATTGTCCTAAACTGACAAAGCTGTTGCCAAAATGTTGGATCTCAGGCATGCTATGCAGAGAAACCGAACGCAGTCTCTATTGGCATGTCGTAATGGTAATCTAGATGGGCAGAGCAATTCACGAAAGCCAAGCCTTGTCGTGACTAGTAATGACGTTGAGCCATGCGTGTGCTAAATAGTCAAAGGATGGTCGTCATGGTTCGCACCACATTAACCGCCACATTGCATATTCGTGCCGTTCGCATGGCTTTTCAAGCTTTGACACGGAATCCGGTAGTCGAATTAATCGCCGTGGCTTTGGTGGGGTTGATCTTGTGGATTGGGCGACGACTCTCTTAGAGTGGGGGCCGGGATCCAGAGCCCCAACGCGGTTCAAATTTTTATCCCAAACTCAAACTGTTAAAAGAATTTTAATATGCCGTGTTCCATAAGTCCGTTGACAATAATCACCTGTTTGCATCGCAAATGGCCAGCGAAATGTCGCGCACTCACTGAGGTTTTTTAGCACAGGTCCCAATGGTTGTCGGTACGTCCGAGGAAACCACCAATCAAGCCAATAAACCATCCTAGATACCATCACAAGTACGGATCGCCAATTGGGCCATGTGGCCCAATCAGAAACGTCGTGTGTTCCAATAGTTGCGCCGTCGTGGACAAAAATATTAGTCCCGCTATCTTTTTCAAAAACAGTGACCCTAAACGCCCACGCATCGTTATGGATGTACAACAACATCGCTTCTTAAGAGTATTGACATGCCAATCTTATGGTGTTTTTAGTTTCACTCGGCTTGGCTAACGATATGAAATGTAGGATCCATCGCTGAATTGTTGAGCGAAAACCGATGGGTACACGGATCCTGAAGATCTTTCGGTGAAAACATTTTTAGGCGACTCGCGTAAGAATCCGAAGATGCCATGACAAGGAGGCGTTCTTGTATCATGATTCACCAGTCTACACGGTCCCCCCAGGAAATGGGCATTGATTTAGGCACAACCAATACAGTGGTGTTTGTTAACGGACAAGGGATAGTGTTGCAAGAACCGTCTGTGGTTGCGCTGGATCAGGAGACCGGGAAAATCCTTAGTGCCGGCCAGGAAGCCAAACGGATGATGGGACGAACCCCTGACAACATTCGGGTTGTGCGCCCTGTAAAGGGCGGGGCGATTACCGATTTTGATCCCGCCCAAGCGATGTTGCAGTATTTCCTTAGAAAAGTGCGAGATGTCCATCGCTTGCGCCATCCTCGCGTGGTTATCGGGATACCATCACGGGCTACCGATGTGGAGGTCCAAGCTGTCAAGAATGCGGTCAAATACGGGAGCGCACGGGAATACCTTGTTGTCGAAAACACGATGGCGGCCGCTATAGGATCAGGGTTGCCCGTTAACGCACCTGTAGGGAGCATGATTGTGGATATTGGGGGAGGGACCAGTGAGATGGCGGTTATTTCGTTCGAGGGGATTGTTGCTTCGCAATCCATTCGGGTCGCGGGCGATGAGATGAATGACGCCATTATCAATCATATTAAAAAAACTTATCGGATGATGATTGGGGAATCCACTGCAGAGGAAATCAAGCGAACCATTGGATCCGCTGATCCTCCCGATCACGAGGAGACAGTGGATGTGCGGGGCTGTGACGCCATCACAGGGTTACCCAAGATATCCACCGTACGTTCCACAGAAATTCATCGCGCCTTATGGAAAAGCGTGCATGCCATAGTGGACTCCATTCAGACGACATTGGAAAAATCCCCCCCGGAATTAGTCGCCGACATTATGGATCGTGGCATTGTGCTCACGGGAGGCGGTTCCTTGTTGCGTCATTTTGATCGCGTGGTGAGTGGGGAAATCGGGATGCCTGTCCAGTACACGGAGGACCCTTTGCTTACGGTTGCCCGGGGAACCAGTGCGGTGTTGGCCCATCACCATTATTTAAATGCACTCCGGGTCCATCATCATTTCTGAAAGAAATCCCTCAGGCAGACTGATCGCACAAGTCTGCTTCGACAGCGGCCCTGGGGTTGGGATGGTCATTTTTCCTCAGGATACCGCGTGTCCTGCTGGCAACGGCGTTATGGGATCCTGCGGCGATGGGTGAGATTCATAGGCGCCGTTCCGGTCGGGAATTGCCCCCATCGTAGAACCCGCCGTCCCGCCGAAAGGATGCTTCCGCCGAATCCCTAGAACCTGGGGCCATTCTCAGGAATTTCCCGGGGCAGACCGCGCTAGGACGCCCCAGATGGGCGCCAAACCCAAGCATTAAACAATGCCTGGTCTGGTGCAAACGTGGCAGTCCACGCCATCTTCTCCCGCATCGCTAATCTTATCCGCATTCGTGCGCTCCGCCCATTTCGGCGGAGTTCTTCTTGCACGGATTGTGGAAGATTCGCGGGTTCTTTCGATGAACCGACCACTTTCACATTTTCAGAGCGTTTACGAATTTTTTACGGCCTCTTTACGATCTTTTTACTGTATTTGGATCCTTGAAGGATTCTATACTAAGGCCGACAGAATTCGGGGAGGGAGGCGAATCCACATGCCACGCATAGAACTCGTTGGCCTGACACTGTTGGCGTTTGCCCTTCTTGCCTGGATCGTCAATTTTTTCAATCGCCATTGACTACGGGAGACTAGAAACATCCCCGGCCCGGATCATTCACAACAGGAGGGGAAAGCAGATGTTGACAGTCGGTCTGGGATTGCTGATGGTGGCCTTGTTTCTGGGAACCATTGGGTTATTGCAAGTCTTGCGCACACTTTAGCAAGGGGGCGCGTCGCGAACTATGGGAAACTGGGCATTATTGGGATTGTCGATCGCCGTGATGGGATATCTTCTTTATGTGATCGTCCATCCGGAAAAGTTTTAACGGTAAAGGAGGATTCATCCGGTGACTGTCAGTACCGTCGCCACGTGGGTAGTCGTCATCGGCGGCTTGCTGCTGTTGTGTAAGCCCGTGGGCATTTATCTGTATCGCGTCTTTACGTTTCAACCAACACTGTTGGACCGCCCGATGAAGCCACTGGAAAATGGCATCTTCCGTGTCCTTCATGTCACGCGGGACAGCAATATGAGTGCTGTGGAATATGGCGTGGCGTTTGTGCTCACCAACCTGGTCTGGGGGATCATGGCCTATACCCTGTTGCGGATTCAGGGGATTTTGCCGTTCAATCCCGAGCACTTTGGCAATCTCAATGCCGGGTTGTCGTTTAACACGGCGGCCAGTTTTGTGACCAACACCAATTGGCAAGCCTATAGCGGGGAAAACACCATGTCGTATTTCTCCCAGTTTGCGGTCTTGCAGTTTTTACAATTCGTGACTCCGGCAAGCGGCGCAGCCGCCGGATTGGCCTTTGTCCGCGGACTCTCCGGACGCCAGTTGGGCAACTTTTTCGTCGACTTGACTCTGGTGTTAACCCGTGTCTTGTTACCGTTGGCTGTGCTGTTCGGTTTAGCTTTTGTCGCGTTAGGAGTCCCGGATACGTTAGCCCCCTATTTGCATGTGCATACCCTGGCGGGACAGTCCCAGGTCATCCCCCGTGGCCCCATCGCGGGTTGGGAAGCCATTGAGCATTTGGGCCAAAACGGCGGAGGATTCACCGGAGCCAATAGCGCGAATCCCTTAGAAAACCCATCGGCCCTGACTAACATCCTGCAAAGTCTCGCCATGGGATTGGTCCCCGTCGCGTTTTTTTACATGTTCGGCCTTTTTACCGGCAAAAAGCGCTTGGCGTGGACCCTGATTGCGGTCGCCGGCACCTTGTTTCTAACGATGTTGGCTATGATCTATTTCCCAGAATCCGCGGGCAATCCCATTGTGAACGCGTTAGGACTTTCCGGACACGCCAATATGGTTGGCAAAGAACTGCGCTTTGGCATGGGCGGCACCTCCATCTTCGAGACGAGCACTATGGCGTTTACCACCGGTTCGGTGGCCAGTGCCCAGGACAGTTTCTTGCCGATTTCGAGCCTGGCCTTTTTCCTCGGGATGTTTCTCAACATGGTGTTCGGCGGCAAAGGTGTCGGCCTCTTAAACATGCTGATGTTTGTGATTTTAACGATTTTCTTGATGGGTCTGATGGTCGGGAGGACCCCAGAGTTCTTGGGGAAAAAAATCGAGGCCAAGGAAGTATCATTGACCTCCGTAGCCTTTTTACTGCACCCGCTGTTGATCTTGGTGGGTTCCGCCCTCGCGGTGGCGACCCCAGCAGGATTGGCCGGCGTATTTAATCCCGGCCCGCATGGACTCAGCGAAATTCTCTATGGATTCACATCGGGCGCCGCGAATAACGGATCAGCAATGGGAGGACTGGGAGCTTCCCTGCCGTTTTACGAACTGGCGATAGGGATCGTGATGATTATTGGGCGGTACGCGTCGGTGGTGGCCATGTTACTGGTGGGCGAGTCCCTGCTGCACAAGAAGGCGGTGCCGCAAACGTCCGGCACGATGCGCACCGACACGCCACTGTTCTGGGGTGTCCTTTTGGGCTCCATTGTCATTTTAAACGCCTTGACATTCTTCCCCGTCATGGCTCTGGGACCTCTCGCAGAGCATTATCTGCTGGTGGCCCACCATGTCTTCGGGTAACGAGAGGAAACGATGAGGAGGGATTCAGCCATGGCCTCCGCGGCCAGTAAACGACCCTGGTCAGACACCAGTTCTCGCCTCAAAGAATTGGTGAGGGACACCTTTGTCAAATTAGATCCACGGACCATGCTGCACAACCCAGTAATGTTTGTGGTCGAAGTCGGGACTGTCGTCACCTTGTGGCTCACTCTCAGTGCCCACCGCAGTGCGTCCCGCGACTATGACGCCTTGGTCACCATCATCTTGTTTATGACCGTAGTGTTTGCAAACTTTGCCGAAGCCTATGCGGAATCTCGCGGGCGGGCTCAAGCCGAGTTCCTCCGTCGCAGTCGGGCGAGCGCCCGCGCACGACTTCTTAAATCTGACGGTTCCTGGGACTGGGTGGATGGATCCGCATTGCGGCACGGGATGCGGATTCGCATCGAAGCCGGTGATACGGTTGCGGGCGATGGAGTGGTTTTGGAAGGTGTCGGGGCCATGGATGAATCCGCGATTACCGGAGAGTCCGCGTCGGTGATTAAGGCACCGGGGGACAGCGTGACGGGAGGAACTGTGCTCTTGTCGGACTCCCTGCTGGTTGAGATTACCACGGATCCGGGAAACACTTTTCTCGATCGGATGATTGCTTTGGTCGAAGGGGCGGCGCGGCAAAAAACTCCAAACGAGATCGCCCTATCCGCGTTACTCGGCGTCTTGACACTTATTTTCCTGCTGGTTGTGGTGACATTGGGACCCATCGCACGCTATTATGGCCCGCATGCCGTGGACACAGCCACCCTGGTGGCGCTGTTGGTCTGCCTCATTCCCACCACGATTGGCGCTTTGTTGTCAGCCATCGGCATAGCGGGAATGAACCGGGTAGCCAAAATTAACGTGGTAGCCAAAAGCGGGCGGGCCGTGGAGGCGTCGGGCGATATCGACACCTTGATTTTAGATAAGACTGGGACCATTACCATTGGCAATCGCATGGCAACGGAATTTATGCCGGTGCCGGGGGTCACGGTGGAAGCCTTGGCTGAAGCCTCCTGGATAGCGTCCTTGGCTGACACCACGCCGGAAGGGAGATCCGTGGTGGAATTAGCCGAGTCGGTACTCCATTGGTCTGGTCGGCCGGCTCCCGCAGGGGAACCGGTACCCTTTTCGGCTCAAACCCGCATGAGCGGCATCGACTTAGACGATGGACGACATATTCGCAAGGGAGCGGTCAGTGCTATCGTGCAACTCGTGGAGTCGCCGCCGGCGGATCTCGAGATCGCGGCGGAACGGGTGGCTCGGGACGGCGGGACACCACTGGCAGTGGCGGTAGATAATCAGGCGTTAGGCATTATCCGCCTGAAGGATATTGTTAAAACCGGCCTAAAAGAGCGATTTGCCGAATTTCGCGCCATGGGCATTCGCACGGTCATGGCGACGGGCGATAACCGGATTACCGCCCAAGTCATTGCGGCCGAAGCCGGGGTCGACGATGTCCTCGCGGAGGTGAATCCCGAAGGCAAACTCGCCCTGATCCAACAAGAACAAGCCGCCGGCAAGCTTGTGGCGATGACCGGCGATGGAACCAACGATGCTCCGGCGCTGGCCCAAGCCGACGTGGGGCTCGCGATGAATATCGGCACGATGGCAGCGAAGGAAGCGGGCAATATGGTCGACTTGGATTCCAATCCGACCAAGCTGCTGGATGTCATCGAGGTTGGCAAACAGCTGTTAATTACGCGGGGGGCTTTGACCACATTTTCCATCGCCAATGACGTCGCCAAATACTTCGCCATTGTCCCCGCCATGTTTTCGGCCGTTCCCATTTTGCATGGACTGTCGGCGCTCAATATCATGGGGTTAAAGACACCCCACGGCGCGATTTTGTCCGCCCTGATCTTTAATGCCCTGATTATTCCGGCCCTCATTCCGTTTGCGGTCAAAGGCGTACGGTATCGACCGCAATCGGCCGATCGGCTGCTGTTCCGCAATATCATCAATTGGGGAGTGGTCGGGGTGATTGTGCCATTTATCGGGATTTGGGGGATTGATCGCGTGCTGGGATTGTTTGGACTCGCGTAGCGAAGGAGGAACCTACATGTTATTGACGCTGAAACGGGCCGTGATCGTGACCGTGCTGCTTTGGATCATGCTGGCCTTAGGATTCACGTTTGTCCTCGTCGGATTGGGACAGGTGTTCTTTCCCTACCAAGCCAATGGAAGCGTGGTCACCGTACAAGGGCGGCCCATTGCGGCCCGCCATGTGGGCCAGTATTTTGGCAATCGCTTGCAATATTTTTGGGGGCGGCCATCCGCCACGGTGTCGTTAACCACGGGTAAGCCACAGCCGTACAATGCCTTAAATTCGGCCCCGAGCAACGAGGGTCCCACCAATGCGGTCCTCCTCCACGATATCCAACGCCGCATTGCTCGCTACCTCCACACCACACCGGGGCTGACCGTCGGTCAAATTCCGGTCAGCTTAGTGGAGAGTTCAGGATCGGGCCTCGATCCCGATATTACGGTGCAGAGCGCGCTCATTCAAGTGCCGCGCGTCGCCAAGTATACCGGGTTGCGTCCAGCCCGGTTACGCCAATTGGTGAGGTCTCAGGTGTTACCCCCGGATCTCGGCGTGTTCGGTCCGTCGCGGATCAATGTCGTGCTGCTCAATGTGGCCCTGTACCAGTTGCTGCATCCACAGTCTGCAGCACAATAGGGGAGGTGTGGGATGCAGCGAATATTACTCGCGTTAGATTCCCGAGGTCATGCGGACGCAGCGGCGGGTGTGGTGCGTGGCTGGTTGGCGCACGATCTGCGGGTCCGGGTCGTGATGCTTTATGTGACCGAAATGGTGCGGGGGCGATTTCCGGGACCCCGCCTGCCGATGAGTTATGAGCGCGAGGTGGCGCAAGCCATTGAGGAGCGGATGATGACCGACGTGTTTCGCCCCTATTCCTCGCGGGTTCAATTTATCCATCGGAACGGATTTTCGGTCAGTCAGGTGATTTGTGCGACGGCGCAAGAACTGCGTTGCGAGATGATCGTCCTCGGCGGATCACCGCCCCGAGGGCTGTGGCGGTGGTTCGGCTATGACATCCCGAAGGACGTGCTGCAACGGGCGTCCGTCTCCGTGGCGGTCATTCGGCCCTCGGAATCCAAAACACTGGTGGTAAAACACTTTCGCACCGCTAAGACGAATACCGGATCTGTGAGAGATGAGCAATGTCCGGATGGCTAAAAATATGGTGTCGGGTTGTAGATTCGACGGCCTTACATTCAAACCCACGCCCTGACGCAGCGTGAGGGAACAGAAGAACGAAAGGAGCGTCTCCTATGCAAACCCTGTTACGAACAAACCTAACGGATGGGGCAGGGGGGATCCTGGGCGCTGCATCACGAAGGGGATGGCAATGGTGGTGATGACGGCCTATTTGGCTCCCATCGTCGGTCACGAATGGGCCCACCCAGTGCTGTCCCCCACACCGGGATGGTTTTATGGAATAATGGCCGTGGTGGGGGCGGGACTCTGTGTGCTGTGGGGCAGGGTGTGGCAAGCGCACAGAGACCGAACCTATCGACATGAGACGCAGCAGAAACGATATGCCGGATCACACCGGCATACCCCGCGATCCCATCAGGCCTCGCCGACACTGCCCTGGCCCCACTCGCGGATTCATAGAATCCGGGCTCGATGGCGGACACCGCGCCGAGGGCGGGAAAAGCGGGCGCCCCTCGTGCAATTTTCACACACGATCTATCCCCCGAGACCCCCTCGGGCTTTCCCGCACCGACGGTAATGCCGCCTGAGGCATGGACAACGCGGAGCGCCTAGCCCCCGCGCATCGTCAGCAGAGAACGGGCCCCCTGACCCAGAAAAGGAGACGCGAACATGGGAATTGTCCTGGGGATTTTTGGCGTCGCCATGGTCTTATTGGCGTCCAATCGTGTGCGCATTGATGTGATCGGACTGGGCATCCTCCTGGCGTTAGGTCTGACGCGCACCGTGCCGGAAGCGACATTATTTGGCGGATTTGCCTCGCAACCCGTGTTGGTCATCGCCGGCATGCTGGCTATGGGTGAGGGATTGGTGCGATCAGGGCTGACCACACGCATGGCGCGTTGGATTCATCAATGGGGCGGTACATCCGAGTCCCGCTTAGGGGCCACCTTGATGATCCTGGCGGGACTGCCCTCGGCCTTTATCAGTGATGTCGGACTCGTCGGGCTGTTCATTCCCGTCGTCAAAGCCATTCATCAACGGAGCCACGTACCAGTACGGTGCTCTTGCCGTTGGCGGTGGCTGCAGCATTAGGAGGCTTATTGACGATGGTCGGCAGCGCCGGCAATATTGTGGGCAATCAGGCGCTTAGGCAAGCGGGGGATCCCGTATTAGGAATTTTTGCGATTACGCCGCTCGCCCTCATTCTGTTAGTCATCGGCGTGATTTTTATGGTGGTGGTGGGGCGGCGGCTGATCCGCCCGGGATCCGCACCGTTAGAATCCGATGATAGTGTTTTGCATGCCTACGTGTCGGAGGTGCGGGTGTTGCCCCACTCGGGACTCGTCGGACAGCCCCTGCACCATAGTGGCGTGTTTTCGGACGCCGGGTTGACGGTAGCCCAAATTTATCGAAACACAGGGGCAGTGCCGGCGACCGGGGACACCGTCCTGGCCGCGAACGACGTCCTGGTGATCGTGGGGTCCGTGCAAAGCATTCTGGATAGCGGGAATCCCCATCTAGGCCTGCAACTGCTTGGCGATACGGACGATGGGCCGCACTTGCGCGCTTCGGGTGGGCTGACCGTAATGGAATTGTTGATTGGTCATCGATCCCGATGGGCGGGGCGATCCCTCGTGGATCTGGATGTGCGTCGTCGCTGGGGGATTGGGGTGCTCGGCCTCTATCGCCAAGGACAATTGGTGCATCAACATGTGGCGCGCGTCGTGCTGCGCGTCGGGGATATCCTGTTGGTCGAAGGGAGTGCGGCCCAAATGGCCATGCTGCCACACGAACCCGGCCTGATTGTGTTAAACGCTCCCCCCGTCACCCCCCTGGCACGTCCTTACCAGGTATGGGCCGCCCCCCTCGTATTACTGACCAGTTTGCTACTCGCCGCCTTCGGCGTGTTGGGCCTGCGCCTTGCGATTGCCGGAGGGATTTTAGCCTTAACCGCCCTCAAAGTGCTTCCGTTGTCCGAGGCCTATCGGGCGATTGAATGGCGGATTCTGGTGTTTGTGGCCGGGATGCTTCCCTTGGGGCAAGCCTTAATCCATACGGGGGTCACGCAAGAGATGGTAAACTGGCTCAGTGGGGTGGCCCAAGTCCTGCATAGCGGCTCGGGATTGTTAGCCTTGCTGTTTATTCTGGCCGCACTGCTCACCCAAGTGTTGTCCAATATCGCCACCGTGGTCGTCTTGGCGCCGGTGGCCATTGGGGTGGCACACCATCTGCACTGGGCTGTGGATCCCTTCGTCTTGGCGGTGATTATTGCCGTGTCGGCGGTTCCCCTCACCCCCCTGGCAAACAAAGTGGATTTGCTCGTAATGGGGCCGGGAGGATATACTTACGGGGATTTTTTGCGCGTCGGCTGGATTCTCAGCCTGGTCATGTTGATCGTGACGATAGGGATGGTGCCGGTGTTTTTCCCACTCCATTAGGATCAGGACGATTCTCTGAAGGCACCCCATGGTTGATGCATTCATGGTTCCGGGGATGTTAGGGGCCATTAGTCGTTAATTTAAGGAACCAATGGCCCTTGCGTTGATTTTGACCCACCGCGTATGATAAATGCCAATGATTTTAGGGTGACGCATGATTGGCGTTCCTTCCTTGCGTGTTCAGGTGAACATCCGACCGCGAGGATCTTACACAGGAACGCCCGCGTTGTAGTATCGACCGCACGACACCGACGATCTCGGATCGAAGAAAGAAGGCATGCCATGACCGATTCTCCGCATATAGCATATATCCCACGACCACTGAAGATTTTAGGCATTCTTACCGTTGTTGGCGTGTTTGCCGTCAATGCGATGGGATTTGTGGATCACGACACCCATTCGGGTCAGGGCTGTGGCGCACAGTGGCCGTTATGCCAGGGGACGGTAATTCCTCCGTTCACGCACGAAGCGGTCGTCATCGAATGGACCCACCGGGTCTTGTCGTTGGGGTTTTTTCTTGTCTTAACCGCATTTCTCCTAGGGCTACGGAAACATTATCAGGGGCAGCCCACGGTGATGCGCCCCGTAGTGACAGTGATTGTGTTATTAGTCGCGGAAACCACGTTATGTACGCTCAGTGTGCTATGGACGTTGCCCACCGCCCTCTTGGGACTCCTGGCTGTGGGCGGTCTGGTGGTGCAAACATTGTTAGCGCGGCTCACACTGGGGTTGGGGAACCCGGGATCTCAGGATCAAATGCCCAGTATCTGGTCTCGCACAGCGCTAGGGATGCTCTTATTATATCTCTATGCGGGGGCATGTGCGTCTTATCAGACACTGCCCATTGAGTGGCTGACAACAGGAGTGCATATTCTGGGGATTTTTATGGCGATCACAGGAGCGGTGTGGATCGCGGGAGCGCGAAGTGCCGGGGAACGCCGCACGGCGTGGATGTTCGCTATTCCCGCCCTGCTCGGGGCAGCCCTCGTCCACTTGAATCGACTGACCGTTCTTGGAGATCTGGGCGTCGTGCTGTGGCTGTCCTGGTTATTGGCGGCAGCCCTCAAAGGTTGCCTTCCCCCTCTGGTGAACCGTGCTAGCCGCCCCGCCCTCCGCATCCCCACGGGAGCCTCGCGAACTACTGCTCCATTGTCAAAAACGCGCTGACGCAATGCGTTAGGTTCGTTGAGTGCTTGAGAGAGAATCGGGGCGTTTGGATCGGCAGGCTAGTTTTCCGTCCGGTTTTCCGGGTCTATAGCTCATTGTGATGGCTTTCTACAGCGCGACCCATGCCAAAATGAATTAGCGCAACATCATCAATCTATTGTAAAGCAGCAAGAACACTAGCTACTCGAGAACGGATTGGGGTTTGCCCTCATCGAGAGAGCACACCCCAGCGGCTTTCATCCCCAGAGGTAAACCAAGGGGTTTTTCGCCGCTCTTTTATAAAGAGTCTCCCTGAACACCTCAATTGATTCACCACGTCGCTATCAGTCATCCATGCCTGCGCCCAAGGGTGGCTCACGTCATCGTCAGTGGATCGGATCGTGATTTATACTGCTGAGATACTCGATACCCCTCAATGACGTGGGGCATTGTTGGACAGCGAAGTAGGAATATTTACGGGTGTTTCGCCGCCGGCGGTACATAGCCAAAAGGCCACTTCCAGTTGAGACCGAACGTGCTGTCGAACAACGGCCCCGCTTTAGGATCTTGAATCTTGAAATACTGGTCATAAATCGCCCGTGCCACAAATCCTGAGTCGGCGCCCCAATTCCCTTCCCGAATGTAGACGAGAATTAATATCGACGGATGCGGCATCGG
>PXYW01000033.1:0-75881 GCA_003023695.1 Sulfobacillus benefaciens
TTGCTTACGTGGCGCATCGGCCTCATGGCGTACCGTCTTCGATTCACATCGCCGTGGAAGGCGGCCACTGGTGGCTGTCTTTCGCCGCCGAGGATGCCGCGGTCACGATGGCCAAGAAAACGGCAGACGCCACCACGGAACACCTTGCGGAGGATTTACGGCATCTTTCGGCGGAGCAACTTACCGCGCGGACGCTTGGTGGAGATCGGGGCGTCGCCAAGCCCCTGACCACCTCGGATGGGCAGGTCTTTGACCTCCTGCCCGTGCAGAAGAAACGGATCAAGAAGACCCGCCGTCAACGCAAACAATGGCAACGCAAGGCGTGTCGGCGAAAAAAAGGTTCGAAAAACCAAAAAAAGCGTATCGCAAAGTGGCGAAGTATCAGCAATACGAAAAGAATGTCCGACAGGACTATGCCCATCAAACGAGTCATCATTTGGTCGCCAATGATGCCTATGATTTGTATGTGTTCGAGGCTCTGAAGATCCAAACGATGACCAAACGCCCCCAGGCCAAAACGGATGCCCAAGGACGGTTTCTGCCCAATAAAGCGACAGCTAAGGCCGGACTGAACCGGGCCATCTTGTCGTCAGCTTGGGGACCAGTCGTCTCGTTTACTACCTATAAAGCGCTACGCCAAGGCAAGCTGGTCATCACCGTCCCCCCCGCGTATAGTTCGCAGGAATGTGCGGTCTGCACATTCACTTCCCCGGACAATCGGCCCTCACAGGCTGCGTTTGTCTGTCAACGCTGTGGACATACCGATCATGCCGACCACAATGCGGCCGTGGTGATCGCGAAGCGGGGTATCCAAAAGCTTCTTTCCGGCGATCCGCTGACCAAAGCTCACAAAACCACGCGGATTTTTCGGAAACTAGGACCGGAACGGTCCGAAGTGACGCCTGGGGAGATCGGATAAGACACGGGACGCCAGAGGCTCCCGCGCAATGGTCGAAGAACCAGGAACTTCTCGGAGTGATCCCAGAAACCCCCACCGCAACCCGTCAGGGTTAGGTGGCGGGAGAGTTCATTTCCCAGTGACCTACATTTCCAGCAATCAGACCTTGACCGACGTGGCGGAACTTCTTAAGAGCGACTGGGCAAACGAGGGTATACAGGTTAATCTAGAACCGTTACCGGCGTCCACCTTCTTTGCAGATGTCACCATCAAAAACCCCAGTGGGTGGGCGATGGCATTGGGTGGAGGCTGGACCTACCAACCTGATTTTTATCCCACCGGTGGCGGACTTTTTGCCAGTGGAGCACCGGTGAACAAAGGGGGGTATAACTCGCAGGAAATGGATGACTTGATTGCCGAGAGTTATGCGCCCGGTACTCCGAAACAGGCACTAGCGCGGCTTTATGCCTATGAAGTGTATGCGGCAAAGCAATTGCCCGTGCTGTGGATGCCATTGGCAGGGTCTTTGGCCGCGCACAGCAAGACATTGCATGGTACGGTCAGCACCTATAATCCCATTTCGGACTTGCTGTCAGCTAATTACTGGTGGTTTTCCCACTAGCCATAAGCAAGTTACAGCGGGATGCGCCTGCAGGTTTATGCCATCCGAGGTCCATTTCCCGACTGTCCTGTCAGCTTCGGGGGCACCACCTGGCGGCCTTAAAGTAGTCATGCGTCTCCACTGTCGGAAGGAGTTTTTGACTGTTGCTCTGGCAGAGGGGGCATAGGGATTTTATGAAAGAACGTTGCCGAAATGTACCGTAACTGTCCTTATTGCAAAACGGACTTGCATTATTCCTGTCGGGCACCATCGCCGGATGAAAAGATCCTCCACCAGAGTGCAGCTCCCGCGCCCATCGCCCAAATTCCGGCCAAGGCGAGGGTTAACTGAGGAAAAGAGAAGTGTTGAACGGCGATTAGGGTGCCTAAATATCCTAATTGACCCCCGACTCTTTCCCAGGCGGTAACGCGGCCACGAATTTTAGACGGCCAGGCGCTTGTCTTAAATTCATTCTCCGCTAAAAATGCGACACCGGTTGCGACGCTGAGACCTAGCCATAAGGCCCAGTGTATCGTGGGGTAGGCCCATAGGGCCAATGCAAAGAGCCATGTGCCACCGTAACTTCCCAGCAGCAGAGTGGAGACGGGCAGTTTAGCAAAGAGTGGACTTGCCAAACCTGCAATGAAGGCTCCACCGGTGCTCAGCATCAGAAAGCGAGGCAATAACTGAGGATAAATTTTGACGCCTAAGGCATAGGTGACGAGGGCAAAGCTGGTCGCGTTGGTATAAGAAAAGATCACCGAGGTGGCAAATCGTGATGTGAGGTAGAAGGGCTTGGATGAAGTGGGTTTGGGAGCCCGTGCATGGAACCACTCCGGCGATTCTGGGAGCTTGCGGCGAAGTTGCCAAGACAGAATGGCTAGAATCACGGGAATCAGGGTGATAACGGTTTGACGGACTCCTGGGTGCATAGGCATTGCGGTAAGAATTGCAAGGACTAGCCCACCGAAGTTGGAAAAATTCATCATGAGGTAAAATGCGCTGGTTCGTGTTGATGGGGGAAGCAATTCCTGGCCTAAAGCCAACACCGTGGTGCTTTCCAACCCGGCGGTAATGACCAGCGCGAGACAGCCCCATGCGGACAGACTATGGCTTTTGACCACCAGCAATATTAGCCCGCCGATAACATACCCTACAGGGCTCCAATGCAATAGACGAGTGCGGCCTATATGATCGGCTGTGATTCCGCCACTTAAAATGCCTATGATTAAGCCTGTGGGTGCCCATGTCAAATGCCAAAGAGACCACGCGCTATGTTGGGCAAGCCATGTGGTAGAGACTGCGGCTACGCCATAACTAAAGGCGTTTAAAAAAATGGCCAGTGATAAGATCCAAAATGGGCGATGGACCCAGAATTTTTGTGATGGCGGCGAAGTGGAGATGGTCATTGGCATATTGTTCGCGAAGGGAATGCACGGTATGCGGGGTAAGCCAGTTCACGGTTGCTTTTGGTATCTGGGGCACATGGTTCGGGATATCCGCAAAATCGCTTTGTTCATGGATTAGAGCGATTAGAGAGGAAGTTTGCCTTCGTTTTAGCGAAATATTTTGTTCAAGACGGGGAGCACAATCGGGACACCTATGTTGAGGAGGTGGGTGATAGGCGAATGTGATGAACTGCCCCGAGTCCGATGGTTAAATGTGCCAAGCCAAGGAACCATCATGGAACTTGGATCCTCAGACATTCCGTTTGGAGCAATAGCCACACGAATCCGTTCCATAGAGATAACTTCATACATGCGAATTTTTAGATGCTTTCGATGTCGACGTGATTGCAGACCTTATTCAAAAAAGGCGCCTACAATATGAACCCTAGCAACCGACATTTTGGCGAGTTGCACCATCCGCGCCAACCAGCCATCTCGGATTCTGGCGAAGGTGTTGGCCAACGAGCGGAGGACGATTGCCTTGGTCAGGGAGGAAGCCCCAGGGATCGTGGAAGGGTTCATCACTGCCATGACTATTGCGGCCCCTCCAGTCTATGAGCCCGGAGGCCCAACATGCATGGCGGATGATTATTGGGTACGCGGTGGCGAATGTTGGGAGACCATCGGTCGGACTTTACTTGCCGCAGTTTGTTCCCGGGTTCGTTCGGAATTCGGGGGGCTCAAGTCTTGGTCGTATGCGAGCATCAGCACATCGCAAAACGCACCATATTTTTTTGATCTCGAATGATTGTTTACTTCATCTATAAGATACGACAAGGGCAGTGGTGATCTGATCCCATTTAGAATCGTAAGAGAAGATTAAACAATGATGCAAAAAGGGGCCTAATCCATGGCCCATACACGCTATCTGTTATCCCTGGATCCCGCATTTTAGGTCGGCTGGGTCTATCGGACTGAACCGGGTCAGCCTGCAGCCACCATGACAAAAAATAGGGCTCCGACGGTGCGCAGATCCTGTTCGGCCCTTCACCGGCAGGGGGCCTGTCGGTGTGGGCAGGTAGACCACGACAGATCCTTGCAGATCATGGCGGCGCGGCCAATATTCGCGGGTATGGTTCGGTAGCAGATGCTCATCATGTAACATCTCCCGACCCAAGTGGGCAATGGGAAGCCATGGCCATGAAGCTAGCCTTAACGAGGCAGAGCAACCCCCTATCGACGCCCTTATCGCCCATGGTACGGGAACCAAGATGGGGGATGCAGCTGAAATTCGTGCCATCAACGATGTTTTTTGGCGACACAACCCAGCGTTGGCGGTCACATCGATCAAAGGACACATCGGCCATAGCACGGCGGCGGCTGGCGTAATGGCTGTTATCGCTGGCATTCAAGCAATATCTGCAAGGACAACTGCCAGCTACTATGGGAACGACGAACGTAGATCCGGAGGCCCAATTTAATGTGGTGTTACATCATCCAAAACCCATGGACATTTGCCAAATCCAGATCAATGCCTTTGGGTTTGGAGGACAAAATGCAGCCATCGTAATGAGTCGATAGGGAAGAGAACTAACGGGAAGTGGAGAGAAGCGTGAAACTTGTGCCGAGTATTTTGTGATGGATTGCCGGCTGTTTATCGCAAATGCCACGAGCGCGACTCACAGTCGTGGGACCCATTAGTCATGATGAGCCCCATCATCACCGGGGAGGGATCTGTGACTAAAATAAAACCCGCAATATTCTCAGAATCATCACGGTTCTACTTTGAGACGGTGGACTCGACGTACTTCAATGCGATGCTGTGGTCTGCCTCAAGACTCGCCATCACGCCGTTGGCCAGAACCATCATCGGATCTGTATGCCCGAAATCGATGTCGTAAATGATGGGAAACGCATATCCTCGTGTCGCAATCGTCAGCACTGTTTCCAGCGAGTCTTCCGCCGAGAACCCCGTTGCGCTGAGAAAGCGCCCTACAACCAAAGCCGAAACTTGATGATAAACGCCCATTTGTCGCAACTGGGTCAGATAGCGGTCCACCATAGCCACATCGGTCGTTTCGTCATCTTCCACGCAGAGAATCGCACCGTTCATATCGGGCCAATATGGGGTGCCGGCCAAAAGCAGCAGGGTGCTTAAGTTGCCCGCGATAATCCGACCATACGCGGTGCCGTGTTTAAGGATTTTCCACCCAGTTGATACTTGCATCACTCGCGCACGAGTGTCTTCGCGGTCCCACTGCAAATTTTCCTCCGTCCACTGTTCCGACTGCCGCATGGGTTGCCCGTTGGGTTGTGGATTCATAAGCACGTTTTGCAAACTATCCCATGTATAGGGAAACACTCCGCCAAATTCGCCAAACTGCGGAAGAAGGGCGGGACCCATGTAGGTTACCATGCCCGTCCGAGCAAATATCCCCAGTTGCAGCGCGGTAATGTCGCTATAGCCCAACAGTATTTTTGGGTTCTGAGCGATCAGATCAAAATTGAGTTGCTCTAGTAACTGGTGGGAATTGTATCCCCCAATGGTCGGCACGATCACTTTGACGTCCGGATTACGATACATGGCATGCAGATCTGATAGTCTGTCCTCGATGGTCCCTGCAGTGTGGCCGGTTTGTTTGGACGTGTAGGTTCCCAATGTCACCTGAAACCCTAGGTTCTTAAGGCACTCGACACCACGCTGCAGTCGGTTCGGGCAAAAGGCAGCGATCGGTGATGCCGGAGAGACGATACCCACGGTGTCGCCAGACGATAACTTGGGCGGTTTGACAATCTCCACAGCAGACACCCCAATTCCATTGCGTTACAAAACTAGTCTATGGCTGGTTCCACTCTTGCTTCCCGAAATCAGTCACCCCGTAGTGTACGGCAAGGGATTACGGAGGGATTTTAGTTTCTGGCCGGTTGTAAATTTTCGACAGGCACCCATCCTTCTTCGTCACGGGAGTTTTTACACCAGACCCATCCGGCGAGAACTTTTGTGCCCATGACCAGCTCGCCATGCTTAACGGTGAGCTCGATGGAATTGTAATCGTCTGTCACTACAGTTCGGATTGATTCCGAAGCACTAAGAAGTTGTTCGGGGACCCAAGCTCCAAGGCCCAAGTCGTTAGTGCACCAAAGCCATGACGACCAGCGATCATCCCGTCGCCCGACCTGCACCGACTCTCCACACCGGAAGCGAATTCCCTCATCATAGCTGCGGTTGTGTTGACGGATGACACGATACTTAACGTCCACAGGCATCTTCCCTGGCAGTAGTCTGAGCGTGGCGTGGTCAATTCTCTCTAGACATTTTATCAGGAAATGTGTCTAAACTGCTATTTGGTGATATGACCCATGAAGCTGTTTCATCCGAAACCTTTGCTACATGCGGTCCTCCGGTCACACGAAAATTGCGGGAACGACCGAATTTGATCTTCCCACGGAAGGAAACAGTCCTCGGTATGGGCATAGACCCTTCTCCACAGTCGAGATCCATCCGTTGAGTTATGAACAAGCCTCCCTCCACCGTTACACTAGGCAAACAGCGATTTTTTCCCAAGTTTGGACACTCGATGAGAAAGAGCAGTGCCAGACTTGATGTGACGACGTTCTATGGCTCCTTTGCCGCGGCCAGGATGAAAGCGGCTCTCCGACTATACCTAGCCGCAGACCGAAATGTTGCTCGCCGTCACAAACTACTCCATAATTCAAGGAGATTCGACACCTCGGGGGTTATGAATGAACACGTTATTTGATATCGTACCGGAAACCTTTTTCTCTTTGTTAGCGGCTCCCAACCGACGCCTGTATGCTCGGGCGATGGTGGTGCGCGACTGTTATCGCCGTGAAATGAAATTTGTGCGGTCGGATTTGGTTTCCTACTTTCTCAATGACTTGCAGCCTGACTTGCTCCAACAGGTGGAACCGGAGGATGATGCGGGGGAGCTGAGGAATTTATCGGATCGCGCTCACTTGCTAGTCCGCCGACTGATTGAGACCGGCTGGCTGGTCACCGACGTGGATGATCAGACACTGGAAGAAACAATCCTAATACCGGATTATGCCGCTCAAATCTTAGCCACCCTCTATCAAATCGAAAATCCCTCGGCACCGACATACAATACATCTGTCTACGCGGCATACTCCGCACTCAGAACAGCCGATGCCGAACGCAATGAACTGGTGGCACAAGGACTTGAAGCGGCACAGGGACATATTGAAAGTCTTCAGGACAACCTTCGCATGTTAATGCACAACCTGCGGCAGTTTTATAAAGATGTTCACCAATTTACCGAGGTTCCTCAAGTGCTTACCCAGCATTTCGACCAATATCTCGAGGAATTGGGGACCAAAATCTATCATCCGTTAAAGACGAGTGACAGCTTTTACCGGTTTCAGGCGCCTATGCGGGCCATTTTGCAAAACTGGCTGCGAGATCCTGGGATGCAGGAGTTGTTGGTGCAATCGGTTCAGCGGCATGACCACTCGCAGACGCCAGAATCAGCGCGCAGCGAGGTATTAAGCCGCCTTTATGGACTCTCTGAAACTTTGGAGCAAGTGGACCGCTTCTTGCAAGAAATCGATCGTCGCAACGCCGCCTACACTCGTTCGGCCACGGCCCGGGTGCGTTACTTGCTCAATACCAATCGCGATATTAAAGGCGAATTGATCGAGTTGATGAAAGCCTTGCCGGCATTAGGCGAAGAAGCTTCCCAGGATTTTGACGATATCTTGGATATCGCCATTACCCGGGTCCGTTATGCCGATCCTGAGCGCCTCTACCGCGAACCTCGGTCACGTCAAGAAAAGGCGAGTCAGGCGCTTTCAAAACGTCATCCGCTGGCGGATGACGCGTTGGCCAAAGAGGTCTTCGAATTCATGCAGCAACGTCAGAGTCTTTATGCGGACCAAGCTCTGGTACGCTTTTTGGATAGCCAGCGCCCGGTCGGATCGGGTCGGTGCCTCTGAGATTAATTTGGGTAGTATAGAAGATTTTTTGCGCACATTGTTGGCTACGGTAAAAAGCGACGAACTGGAGTTTCCGTACCAGGTGCAAGGTCCCGGCAGGACCGCCGGGGTTCAGCGGGGTCAATACCGGATTCCGGACATGACCTTTATCCTGAAAGATCCCATTCGAATGTCGGTCAACGATGAGGGGAAGGTCGGCGTTAATGGAGTGGAGTAAAACTTGCCAGGAAATGCGTGAAGACGACAGGGAACGACTTTCGGAGATTGTGAGTCAGCTCTTTGAGAGGACCTTTATCATCCGGGAACTTTGGGACGCGAGGGCTCAGCGGATGGTGGCCAACCCCTCTTATCGTTTCGTGACTCGATTTTTAGAGTGTCTCAGAGCCTATCTGGATTTTGGGGGATTTGATCTTCAAGTCGATAACGACTTGGGCGTGGTTGCGTTATACAGCCGCTATGGGCGTAATCGGGAACCGCTGGACAAGGTTACGACCTATTTTCTCATGGCACTCCGATTGCTATTTATTGAAAAAATGGAAGAGGCCAAAATGCGCCAAGAACCTTTGGTAGCCCTCTCTGATGTATTTAACCGATTACGGGTGTTAGATTTGACTGTGGGCAAACTGCCAGTAAAAGCGGTGGAGAAAACACTGGCGACACTGCGCCGCCTTTCCATTATCGAACTGGTTGATGGTGATGCCAGTGATCCGGAATCGCGTTGGCTAATCTATCCCAGCATTCGGATCTTAGTTCCTGACGAACGCATTCACGATGCATTGGCAAGGATTCAGTCGCTTGAGGATGCTGGAACAGGGGAGGAGGGAGAGATGTGAAGGCGTTGAATCGGCTGCTCCTAATCAATTGGCACTATATTGTGCACGAGGTTCTGGAGTTTGCCCCGGTGACGTTTCTCACCGGGAAGAACGGATCCGGTAAATCCACCATTGTGGATGCCTTGCAAGTACTGATTCTGGGAGAGACTCAAGGCGCTTTTTTTAATAAGGCTGCCAACAACAGCGTACGAACGGTAAAGGGATATCTGCGCGGAGAAGTAGCCGAAAACGAAATGGGAGAGCCCGTAGCCCTACGAAATGGGCCCTTTTCCAGTTACATTGTGGGAGAGTTTTACGATCGCCCGCATCGAAAGACATTTTGTTTTGGGGTGGTCTTCGACGTGGCGAGTGACGGTACCTATCAGCATCGATTTTTTAAGCTGGACGAAGCCTTGCCTGACCATCACTTTATCGAGAACGACGTCCCGTTGAATATCAACGGGCTAACTCGTTGGCACAATAACCGGGTCGAAATCTATTCCACCCATAGCAAGTACCAAGATGTGTTTCGGGGCAACATGGGCAACTTGCATAGGAAATTTTACCAGTTGTTTCGGCGCGCGGTGCCATTTTCCCCCATGACCGACGTTGCACGCTTCATTTCGGAATTTGTCTGCGATGTCCAACACGAAGTAGACATTGAAGATATGCGGGAAAACATCCACCATTACCAAGATCTTGAGGAAGATCTCCTGCGTGTGAAGAGAGAAATTGCCGCGCTGGACGCGATCCGTTCGGCAAATCAGAGACTAGAGCGCATAGAGCAGCGCTTGGCTGTCTATCAATATCTGACTGCCCGGGCCGAAGTGGACCAGGATCAGGAGCGCATGGTGCACATCGATCGCCAGATCGCCCACCTGCACGCAGAGCAAGCCCGTCTGGCTGCCCAATTGGAAGAGCTTGCAGTACAACAATTGGATCTGCACGGCCGCCGAGATAACTTGGTTGCGCAAAAGACCAATTCAGGTGTTTTTATCCGTCAACAGGCTTTGGAACATGATCGTCAGTTGGGCGAACAGCAGTGGCTACAGTTGGTCAACCAAAGCGACAAACAAGGAAAGATCTTGCGCCATTATCGCGATGCCTGGTGGGCTGTCGGCCAAGCACTGTCTGCCATTGAGGACTGGTCGGGTCTGCCTGAGATAAACGGCGCCAGCCGTGCCGTTTCCCTCATGAAAGAGGGCTGGCAGAAGGCCAGTGACGGGCTGATGACTTGGCCGAAAGGGGATGTGCTGCCTCGTCGTGTTTTCGAGGTCGGAGATAGGCCCATTAAATCAGGGATAACAATGGACCGTCTCCAACAAGCCGTGCAGAGCTGGAGCATCGCCCATGATGACTTGAGTAAGGCACAGCACGTATTGAGCGAGGAGATGGAGGCTAAGACCCTCGATGAAGCGGACTGGACGCAGAGAATTGCCAATTTGCAACAGGGGATTAAGCAATGGCCGACCAATACGCGCAAACTGCGCGCTGTCTTGCAGGAGGAACTCAAACGATTGGTCGGGCACGCGGTGAATGTCGACATTTTTGCCGACGTACTCGAGGTGCGAGACGAGCAATGGCAAAACGCCATTGAAGGATATCTCCATACCCAGCGCTTCAATCTGATTGTGGCTCCCGAATATTTTTCCCAGGCTCTGAGCATCTACGATCGGGCAAAACAGGACCAGCACATCTTTGACGTAGGCCTGGTCGACATTGGACGCATTGCCGAACAGAATCCCGCCGCGCAGCCAGGGTCTTTAGCGGAAGAAATTGTCACCGATAATCGGTACGCTGACCTTTATGCGAAATATTTGCTGGGTCGCGTGATCAAATGCGCCCAGGTTGGCGACTTGCGCCAACACCGGGTGGCCGTCACACCTGACGGGATGTTATACCAGGGCTATGTGGTGCGTCAAATGGATCCCAAGCGTTGGGAAAGTCTTTTCATTGGGCAACGGGCTTTGGACCAGTCACTGAAGCAAGCACACACCGCATTGGACCATGTTCAGCAGTGGCTGGCGGTTTGGCTGCCCCGGTACGATCAGGTATCAGCATGGAAAGTGACGCCGGTTCCTGCTCTTACAGAGGTGGAGACGATTGGCGATATCGCCCAACAGATTGACGAGGAAGCCGAAGGCGTGGTCGCCCGCGTGCGCGACGCGGTTCGTGAGCTGGGTCTCTTGGACCTCGGGGAAATTATGGAAATTGGCCGTCGCATCCAGGTCCTCGATGAGGATTTGAAACGCAATGGAAACCAACGCGACCAAGTCGCTACAGAACGCGGAGCCGGCGATAATCAATTGCGGCATTTGCTCCAGGTTGAACGGCCAGCAGCTCAAGCGCAGTGGGAGACGCACCAGGAACTTCTGCGCAGCGAGTACCAGACACAGTTTCGGCAAGACATTGGGGAGCCCCGGTATCAGAAAGAATTATCGCGGCTAGGGTCGGCGGAGAAGGTGCGGCTTAACTTTGGCAAGGAATTGGTAAAGCAAACCACTCAACGGAATGATGCATGGAATGAGCTGATTGCTCTGCGGGAAGCCTATAATCTTCACTTTCGGGCAGGACTGGATGTTCAGGCAAAAAGCAATCACGAGTACGACACCGCCTGGCAGCGACTGACAAGCTCCCAATTGCCGGAGTATGAGGAGAAAATCGAAGCAGCTCGGCTGCGGGCCCAACAGCAATTCCAAGAAGATTTTGTGGCTAAACTGCGCAACAACATTGAGACCGCACGCAAGCAGATTGATGACTTAAATGACGCTTTGAAAGATGTGCGTTGGGGCTCTGACCGTTATCGTTTTCAAGTGGTGCCCAATCGCCACTACCAGAAGTTTTACGACATGATTATGGATGATCTGTTGTTGCAAGGATATAACCTTTTTTCCCAGCCGTTTTTAGACCGGCATCAGGATACGGTCAACGAGTTGTTTCGCGCTATCGTGACCCGAGATGATAATGATGCCACTCGGCAAACGCTGTTGGAGCAGAACCTGCATCAGTTTACCGATTACCGGACTTACTTGGATTTCGACCTGGTGGTCAAAGACAGCGAAGGTCGAGAGTCGCGGCTGTCTCGCGTGATGGCGAAGAAATCTGGGGGCGAAACCCAAACTCCGTTCTACATTTCGGTCTTGGCATCCTTTGTCCAGGTCTACCGTATTAACCAGGCTGGTTATAACAACACGCTGCGGTTGATTGTCTTTGATGAAGCGTACAGCAAGATGGATCAGCAGCGTATTCGGGAAAGCATCCGCATCATTCGGCGTTTGGGTTTGCAAGCCATTTTAGCCGCTCCATCCGATAAAGTGGCCGATATTAGCCCCTTGGTGGACCGCACCTTATTAATCGCGCGGGCACATGATGCGACCAAAGTTTTCAGCCCGTTTGAGGTGGAGGGTGCGGGGCAGTCATGAGTCAGAGCCAATGGGCAGAGCAGATATTGAATGCTTTGTTGGACCGTTTCGAGGGGAGTGAAGCGCACGCGCGGGGGACACCATCTAATCGGCGCCCGCAGGTGAGACTTGAGGACAAAATCTTGCCTGGGTATCAAAGCGGTGACGCGGACCCCGAGACAAGGCGCAGGTTTCATCAGACCTTGGAAGAATGGCAGGGCCTAGGTTTGGTGGAACTGAAGTGGATGCGGCATGAAGAAGGCAATATTTTAGAAAAGGTCTATCTGGAGTGGCCGGGGTTGGACCAAGTTTACGCAATTTGTGGTCGCCAGCCATTATCGAAGCGGGCTAACACGCTGAGAGAAGAACTTAATGCTTGGGCACCTCGCCTGGCACTACCGTGGATGCAGGAATGGTTACGGGATGTGAACAGCTATCTTGAGAAAAAGCGGGCCATCCCCACGGCTCTCATCCCGGAAGATCCGGACAAACGAGCGGCCCTGTTGCGGTCGTTAGCTGGGATTGCCGACAAGGGTGAGGAAGAGATGCCGCGTCGAGTTTTCTCCAGCCGATATCTCGCGCATAGCAAGGAATTTGAGACGTTGGTCGAAAGGCGCCTCTTAGGTCTTCGGCGGCGTTATGGCAAAGATCATGAATCGATCGAAGACCTAGACGATGAGGCAGTCTTAAACCAGTTGGGGATTACCATGGGCGAAGGCGGGATCTCATTGGCGGGTCCGCTCACGTTTTCCCTAAACGGCAGCCCTCCGATAAATGTAGAGTGGTTTCCCCACGGTCTGGCGATGGGATCCTCGGATGTGGCGTTGCTGAATATTGCTGCCATGCCCGTACGACGGGTGTTAACCATAGAAAACTTGACGTCATACCGGTGGTACTTGGATTTTGAAAAAACATCCGATGAACTGGTGCTGTTCATAAATGGGTTTCCTAGCCACGGTATGCGCCGGCTGCTGCAAAAACTGTGGGCATTCAGTCAATCCATGACGCCCCCGCCTTCTTTTGAGCATTGGGGCGATATCGATTTCGGCGGTCTGCAGATTTTAAATCATTTGCGCCGCACCGTGACGCGAAGCTTTACTCCATGGAGAATGGATGCCGCATTGCTGGAACGATATGCCAATAATTGCATTCCGATTGCGGCCCATTATCAGCAACGTCTGGCCAGGTTACTTGCAGATCCTGAATTTCAGGATCTTTATCCGGTCATTAAAACTATCGTCCGGATTGGGGGAACACTGGAGCAAGAGGCATTAGCAGGGCAAGACCACTTCGGCGTACACGACACTAACGGGATGACGCAACTCTTTACTAGCCAAGCGAAAAGATCAGAGACGTAAGTAGTTACCCTGATATGATGGCAAGAAGGAAGAAGAGCACATGGCAGGCGCTAAACGGGTGCCCGACAGACCAATGCCCTGGATAAACACGGTATTTACGCTTCATCGATGGTGATGTTCTCGTCACGGAGCCACTCATTGCGCTCGTACTCAAACTGAAACCTTTGATCACGTTCTTTGGGGAAGTCCAACAAAACGTTTTTAAAACGGAGAAACGGTTTGGGCCCGCTTAGTGCTTGTCGCAACTTGAACTGCAACAATGTTGAGCTAACCCAGTATGAAAAATCCAGCATATCTCGATAGGCTAGACCCGATTCAATTTCGGGGATGCGAAGATAGGTCACTCCGAAGTTTTCTTCTATCGCGTTGTGCAGTTCATCGTTATCTCCGAGATCGCCGTTTAGTAGGACGATGGTGCCGTCATGGAGGTTGAGGAAGTACTGATGGTCAAAGAAGTTGTCCATGTACGCACCAACCAGTTCCATGATCTCAAGCCTCGGTATGGTCATGGACAGATCCCCCTAAGGTTCCACTACATTATTATATCTCGGTGGCAATGTTCGCGAAATATAGCTGACCACGATTGAAACAGGTCTTGTGCCAGACGGTGACGGCGCCTGCAGTGCATGAAGCATCTGCGTCCACCAGCCCTTTCTCGAAGTCATAGGGTTTGGGTTTGTTCATGGGTTCCTCCCTGTGGTTGACGACATTTTTCGTCTTTCGATACTAGCTATCCTTCCCCCCGCCGCCATTGAGCGGGTTCCTCAGCACTTTTTTCTTGCGGAGCTGCTGCAGGACGCTTTTGGCATTTCATGCCGGTCGGCGTGGAACCGGTAATCCGCTATCTTCTCCACTTATCTCGGGATAGTTCCACGACCCTGGTTTTGTGACGTCGCTATCCTTTCAACACCTTGTCAGAGGTCCACTCACATTTAGCTCCCGAATGTTGACCTGGCCCCATCTCCGGGACTTTTTTCCGTCATGTTCACGACCGGGGCTTTTGACCCACGCCGCTACGGCGGTTAAAAATCTTCTCCTGGAAGTCGGTTTCGGGCCTTCCCTCATCTTACACATAGTTCGCCAGAGGTGGGTTAACGAGCGAAATAGGCAAGTGCCTTCGCAGTGGCCCGAAACACGGATGCCCTACTTTTGTAACGCTGCATAACTCCAACAATCATGATGAGGTTCGGTATTTTAGCGCTGTGACCTGTTCAGGAGAATCCTTGTCGTTTTCTAAAATCGCAGATGGTGTTAACCTTTACTTGGAGAGGAATGCATCCATCAAGACGCAGTGAAGGGGATAATACGTGACGAAAAATGACGACAATATCTTGCCTGCCCGGTTCATGACAGCGCTAAATAACTTAGGATTTAGTATCAACGGACAAGGTTTAGTGTCCCAAGCGCCCCTTCAAACCATTGTGCACAAATGGAACCAAGCATTAAGTTTTGGCCCGGCGAATTTGGCAAGATTCCGAGATACGGAACTCCATCCACGGTCGCAGAGGTTGGTCCCGATCTCCCCGATTCCGTTTACCGCCACCGGATGGCCAATCAAGGTGGTATTTTGGGAACTGAATCCCCATTATGATCTGGCGGCGCTTAAGGAAAAATTGGCAGCTTATTCATACAGTGGCAATGTGTCTCCGGGCACATGGGAAGCCTATGCCCACTTCTACTTGAACTACCCGTTCACCAACAAAGAACCCTGGCCAGGAACTCTCAAGTGGGCCATCTCCAGTACGTACTACTACAATCTTGGAACCATCACGGGGACATTAAAGAATAGACAATGGATAAGTATGATATGTCCAGTCCAGCGCCTCTAAGACGACTTAAAGCCTTTTGGAGTATTGCCCAGGACTATGGGGTGATGGCTGTTGAGTATCTGCCGTTTCACTCGCAGAAAGCGGCGTTTCCCCTCAACTTGACTAAGACACTCGGTGCCAACAAGTCGCTCGTCACCCAAGCCGCTGCCTATCATGCGACTTTGTTACAGACCATTGAGCAGGTGCTGGAGCCAGGCGGGTGGATTGTGGCGATGGGGAAGCCTTGTACGATGGCCGTGCGGGATTTGTTTCAACGAAATGGAACATTGACAAAGCCTGTGAGTGTAAATGGAGGCATTTCTCTGGAGACGTGGACCCCGATGTGCCAAAACCATTCGTACAAGGTAAGTTTCGGTCCGTTTATTGGGACCGCAGGAGGACCGCTGAACAGCAATGCGGCAATCCAGCAATGGCTCGCCGCTATGTTAGTCTATTAACGGGGTCGATTAGGTCTCCACGGCGATCCGAATTTGGCGCGCGCAACACGCCAATACAACGCGCAAGGGACCGAGCCCTCCAGATGATTGGACCCTACAATAGCCCCCTAATAAGAGTTGTCTGGACTCAAATCGCCCGAACTGCCATCGTGTGGATGCCGGCGAGCTTCATCCTGTCTCTCACAACAGTCTGGGAGCATATCGCTTTCGTCGCCCGGTGTCGGGCATTTTTCATGCGCTTACCCCGTGATTTTGACGAATCCCTGGACCGATTCTCCAACAAGGAGGAAATCTTGCACAAATCGCGAAATACCGATACCCGAAAAGATCAGAGATGCAAATAGATACCCTAGTACGATTGCAAGAAGGGCAGAGCACATGGCAAGCGCTAAACGAGCGCGCGACAGACCAAGGTGTGGAAGATCGCTGTATTTGGGCAAGAATTCCCGCTGGAATTCCAATGAGGATTCCAGCCACCGGAACCAAACTCAGCATAGCTACGACAATACCAATAATGCCTCCAGCACTGGCAGCACTGTTATTGCTGTTAGTGATGGTGAGGGAATTTGCGTACCTTGATTTGGCGTCGGGGCAGGTTCAGGAATTGTCCCGCGAGAAATGCTAGATCTGTATATGCCAAACCGTCGCTAATCACAAGCGGCCCTGGCGCAAAGCCGACCCGGAGGTCGGATGGAGGCAAGCGTATCGATGGTAAGCCAGGCGAGTTAGACACGACCAATCATGGTCGTTTCGTCTCCACCGAAAATCCGGCGGCGTTTCCACGGCGGCGGAGTGACCACCAGCTGCCAAATTCTCAACTTCCAATAGGGGTTGATGAACCACGGTTCGGGCAAGGTCCACCGATCATCAAAAACCCAAGCTGGGGGCGTCATATCAGCCTGCACGGTAACATATTCGACAAGTGCCGCTACAAAAGCACTCCACCGATGCAGATCCGTGTCGTCTGAGTC
Source organism: Sulfobacillus benefaciens (assembly GCA_003023695.1). Taxonomy (GTDB): domain Bacteria; phylum Bacillota; class Sulfobacillia; order Sulfobacillales; family Sulfobacillaceae; genus Sulfobacillus_C; species Sulfobacillus_C benefaciens_A. The sequence continues at coordinate 16,670 of PXYW01000033.1, forward strand.
AGGAATCGGTGCCATAATTAAACTGGTGCGAGTTGTAACATCGGTGATGCGCCGCCAATCATCTAAAAAATCCCCAATGACGATCCGCGCCGCCGTTTCACGCGCCACGACTCTGGTCCATGCAGTTGCCAATACCTCGGGCCGATAGTTGTTATGGCTCATCGGTCTAAGCAACTTTCAGCAAAATATCGATGCTTAGGAGTGAGCAAAGATGAGGGAATATAGCGTTCGACAATATCTAAGACTTCAGTTACCGTGGTGATGGATAAAGCCTGGATCAACGCTTTAGTATCTTCCTGATCATCATTGCGGGCTGCTAAGACTTTCATGGCCAACATATAGTCTGCCGTCACAGCATAGACCCGTAACGCCGGGTATTCCCTCCATAAGTTCTGGGGTGGTGTCCCATAGAAAAAGCCTTTTATGCCATCGTTTAGCCAATCTTGCGGCAAATCCAGTTCATTTGCTACTCGCAAAACTGCCTGCCGAATGGGCTCTGTCGGTGCAGAAAGATAGGCGTCAATGTCTTTCGTGACCTCACGTGTACCTAAAACCAGCGCCATCCACGCTCCACCTGCAATGACAATATCTGCTTGATGTCCTTCGCGGTTTAGTGTTTCCGATAGAGCTTGAAAAGCCCTTTCCATATCATCTTTGTTCATATTGTCCCCCTACTGGTTCTTGCGAAACGTTGCCCTGTTGTTCTTAGTGTATCCTGTTGTGACGCTTTGTGAAGAGACTGGCATACACCGCATATTAGTCATCGGCAGTCATCCTGTTCCGAGCCTGTTCCCATAGCCTTTGCCAATGGGATAGCAGCGAATCGACCTGCGCTAATGTTCGGATACCTTGTCTCAAAATTTCGGGGCAATAGAGTAAAATATCGTGCGCTGAGTTACTACCTAGAGCCCTTGGGTCCCAAGTGGTTACAGTAAGAGTCGGTAAACTCTTCTACTAGCTTTATTCGACGTTCGACTTTTACCGGACAGGAAACATTTTTTCCCCGAGATTCCATATTGGAGCGCATTCGGTGGATCCAAAGCATGAAGAACGATGCGGCCCTCGATGATTTAGCAGAGCAAATCCGTCACCCGATTCAGCGGGATGCGGCACTGCCGCAAGATATTGTGTGGTCACTAGCTGGGTTTCCCACACGGGAGGAATCGGTTCGGGTGACGCGTTTAGACCTTTTTTATCAATTGGTGTTTGAAAAATGGTTCCCAGACCGTTCGGATGCCGTGAAAGAACAGCTGTCAGACTTTCTTGCAAAAGTGCCTAGCGAGTGGTTGGAACACCCAGATGTGGTGCTATGGGGCGAGGATTGCGGTTACCACTGGCGATGGATGGTGGCGAAAAGTTCTGAGGATGTATGGTTTGGCGTGCGAGAACCGCCGTTGCGCGTACCGCTGGCGCCGGTATGGCGGCAAGCGAAAGAGATATGGGATGAAGCCACGCGAAGAGTTCGAGGCACTGCGGAGGATGATGAAAGGAGAAAACGATAGTGGAGAATCCAGGGAAATCGGTAAGAATGTCAGGCAGTGGCGTTGTTGCTGGGGGTTCTTACGAAGCGGTCAAAGGCTCTGGCTCTATGCGCATAGAGGGAGATGTGGCCGCTCATCGCGTCGATATGAGCGGTTCAATGACCAGTAACGGCAGCATCAAGGCAGATCAATTCGACGTGTCAGGTAGCGTTCGGGTCGAGGGAGACGTTGAGATTTTAGATGGCAAAGGCAGTGGTTCCATGACGGTTCGCGGAGACCTCCGGGTGGGTAGATCGGCAAGTTTTTCGGGTTCGTTGTCAGTGGATGAAATCCTAAGCGGGCAGCAAATTCGGGGCAGTGGTTCTTTGAAAGTGGGAAAAGAAATCGCGCTAGATCGACTGGAGTGGAGGGGAGCTTTGTCCTCTCCCGTACCCATGCTCTGGGGCCCTTCGATTATACCGGCGCCCGGATCGCCGGCCTTGCCGCCAACGCGGGCGCCGAGCCTAGAATCTTTTGCCTTCCTGGTGGTGACGGCTCATGCACATTCGGGCTGGATAGCGACCTAGCATACTTTTTTGTTATATTGGTTCTTGAGCCGAATTGGTAAGGTGTTCAAATATTGAACGGATTCTAGAATCGTGGGGTTCTTACCAATGTACGGTATTGTTAAAGATATAAGGATAAATGTGAATGACGGCACAGGAAGCGATACTGTAACGCCGAAAGGCAATAAACCGCAGCGACCCAGAGACGGTAAATGCCGGTATTTCCGATCGGTATCTGGGGGTGATTTGTCTCGGCAATGGCGGGAGCTCACGAAATATACACAGAGCACTTAGGGACGCTGGACAATAGGCGGTAAGGTTGTCGCCATTCGGCTGGATAACGGTGTAGTGGGCCACGAAATCGCCCGATAATAGCATGAAGGCAACGCCACGCCTAATGACGGCTGTTCCGACTCCGTTATGGCTCCCGAGTTTCGTTGGAGCGATAAATGGCGAGCGTGTTGTTGTCTTGGGTCCCACTGATGGTCGGCCTTCGTATCTCTGTGTATTTGGCGATGTTTTTCTGATGATGGAAGCCACGGCCCTTTAGCCAAGAACTTGCCTGGAAGGGTTCCCCAGCCGTCCAAAAAAATGAGACGTGGGAATTCGCGTTTCTGTGTCGGCGTATTTCTGAAGGGGGCTTGGCCATGAGCGTTGATTTGATGGAGGTGACGGCGGTAAATGTCGACGTCCACCGCACGTTGTATCGCTGGGATCAAGAGGAGACTCATCGAGAGCGGTTTACCTGCCGGCCGGTCCCGGCCCTGCTGGGCTGGGATACCTTCATGCACTCGATTGTTCACCGTCTCCAGAGTGATGCCCTGCGCCTCTTTGTGCTGTGGGATGAAACGCTGAATGAGCCCTTGGGCCGCGTAACCGCCTTCGATCATAATTCGCGGAACCGCAGTGCCGAGTTTGGGTACTATCTTCCGCCGGTCCATCGCCAGCAGGGGTACGGTCGAGAGATGGTCCGACGTTTCCTATCAGCGATGTTTTCCGACCGCGTCTGGTCTCTGCATAAACTGTATGCGACCACGGCCTCCGGGAACATCCCCTCGGTCCGCTTATTGGAAGGACTGGGGTTCCACTTGGACGGTATCATGCGCGAGCATTATTGGTTTGAGACCGAAGTCCAAGACCAACTGTGCTACTCGCTGCTAGTACGAGAATGGCCGCTAGGCTAGCGTGCTTACGGGGGCGAAAGCGCAATTGGGAAGAATTCGCTTTGGGCACAGCCGTCGACGGACGACTTCGCGCTTGTAGTGCCATTAAAAGAAAATGGCGGGGCTCCTGGACAAAAATCTACTCATGATGTGCGAAGCGTTGAATCCGGCGGCCCCCACCTGCTATGGGAACAAACCAGACCTATTGGCGAAGGATGGCATTGTGATAATTCTACTCAATATCTGTGGGGTCCTAACGGATACCCAACGCCGTCAGGTATAATCTATGCTGGTGGCTAGGGTTGAGCAATTTAAGTAGGGGAGCCATGTGATCACGGGCAGACGAGGAGCCATAGCCATTGTGCTGGGTGTCACAGGTCTCGGGCTCATCACACTCTGGGCAATTTCTCGACCTATGGCTTCAGGGCCCGTGGGTGCGGAACTGCGGGCTGTTCAGGCGGGATCTTTCACAGAAGGCTACCAAGGGTGGGTCGGACGGCCCGTAACATTTGAAGGATTGCAGATTCTCAATCGCACAGGCCGACCAGAAACAGTGGTAGCCGTGATCCCCACCAACGTCCCGCCTCATGTCACTCTGAAAAGTGGGGTCACGCAAGTCCCCCCCGGCCAAGGCGTCGCTTTAGGATGGAAAACGACTCATTGGACGTCAGTTCCCCGTTCGTTGGCTGGGCACCGACTCTTGGGCTCGAAGCGACACGACCGGGAGTATACATCGTGGAAGGCTTACTGGTGCATTATCGTTGGAATCACCACACTTACACCGTGTATTTGCCGGATCAATTTGTCTTATGCGCGGGGAATCATCAACGCGGAACATGTCCGACCGATATCGCTCCACCTCCCGTGTCGTGGAAAGTCAGTGTATGGTCACGCTTGCGACAAATATTATCCCGATCCTAATTTTGGCCTTATCTACGTCCCCTGGAAATAATTTTGCACAAAGGACCGCACCCGTATATCGGAGAGCAGTCAAAACGCAAAGAACTGCCTTTTCGAGAACACTACACGGTGTCTATCTCAAACGGACAACCCGAGACCTGTGCTTATCCCCCGTAATCCGCACTTAAATCGTGGCATAAGAACCGTTTCATAGCAGGAATATTTCGTAATGGAGTTGGTGCCCGGCACGGCGAATGGATCGGGTATGACCACTGAAAATCCAGTGAGGCAGGATCAATTATTATTGGTTGTGGTAAGGACACCGTGATGTCGACGGAATGTGAATCCGTTTCGGTAATTGTTTGTCTCATTTCCTGGATGGACATGACTCTATGCGTTTTGAATTCTTAGGTTAGATAACTTTTGTTAGTGATCCTATAACGTTTGCATTAGAGAACATCTTAACTTGTGACGTGCCGCACTCAGAGAGACAGACTACAGGGTACTTAGGTCCTGTTGTCGAGTATGGCATTGCATTCATAATCTCGGTAGCCCTGCCAGACAAAGCTAGTGCCATTGTTTCAGAATATAGTGGCAGCGGAAGTCTCGTGATGGTATTGGGAATTTAAGCGCGAAAATTTTGGGGTGGTTGGCGATCTTGGTAGAGACGACGGTCTGCTATGGTATAAAGAGCCTCGGCTGTGGTGCCGTCGTATCCCAGGACGGCAAATCCTAAGGTCAAGGATATCTCGGGTATGCGCTGTGTGAGGTGGTTCTGCATGCTATTAAGGTCGTGCTGGATAGAATGGTGACTTCGATAAGGGAACCACAGTCCAAACTCGTCGCCGCCAATGCGTCCAAAGGCATATTGCGCGTTCATAAATTCTTGGAATACGCGGCCAACTTGGGCTAACACCTGGTCACCCGCTAAATGTCCAAGCTGATCGTTGATCTCCTCTAGGCCCTCGAGGTCGATCACTGTTAATACCCATCGGGCATTGGTAGGAAGAGCAGTGAGGATGTCGCGGTTGACACGGTCCCAAAAAGCTTGACGGGTAAGCACTCCTGTAAGGCTATCTCGATCGAGGAGTTCTTGGTACGCTTGCATGACCAGACTAATGTCCCAATTAAAAAGATCTCGCAATGCTTCCGCCAGTGTGGTCTCGCGTTGTTCGCGCAAGGATCGCGCAATGAACGCTTGCAGTTGACGATAACCAGCAACGTAAAAGGATAGGTCTACCCCATATTGTTGATGAGCACGCGCGATGCGCTGGGCTCTTTGGATATCGCTGTGGTCGAGAATACCGCGAGTGAGTTGATGAAAGTGGCGTTCCAAAACTTGCTGGTAGCGATCACGCTGGGTAAATCCCAGTCGATTGGCCATAAGTGTGTCATAAATCCAATTTGCTAGGTTCTCCACCGCTCTATGAAATAAGGGGGCGATGGCGTCTTGTGATTGCTCGATTAATGCCAATGAGGCATCGGAAATATTGCTGGCTTGCATGAGTGCAAGCGAGGTGCGTGCGAGCCCTGTCAGTCGTTTTGTGGGGTCAGGAACCGCCACTGTAGTGGGCCATGTATGATTGGGCCGTGCTAAAGCAAACCCTTGGCCATAGCGGATACCTAACTGGCGCAGCCGCTCAATTTGATCCGGCCTTTCAATCCCTTCGGCAATGAGGTGCGTGTCAGGATTAACCCACCGTACTAACAGTTCCAGAAGGCGGTCACAGTCTTGGGTCCCCAGACGGTTCGTCAAGGCAAGGTCAATTTTGAGCCAGTGCGGTTGCAACTGAATCAACCGTAAGGGATCGGCTTTTCCGATACCCCAATCGTCTATCGCTATTTGAGCTCCAAGGCCCCTCAAGTCACGTAGCTTGGCGTCCCATTGGTCGAGGCGGTGATCGGATTCTGGTACTTCCAGCACAATCTGGTCCGCCAAGCGAACATTTAAAAATAATAGGGTGCCGGGCGGACGCTCGGCACCTAATCGCAATGACAGACGTTGCAACTGACGAAAGACCACGGTGGTCCGATGGGTCTCGCGCGCCCATTTGGCAACGGGAGCAAAGCCCTCGGATTCTCGGCCGGCAATCCGGCCGAGCGCTTCGTATCCCACAATATCACCGTTCAAGAGGTTTACCACGGGTTGAAATACGGCAGTCAGAACAGGCTGATGGTTCATTTTTGCTGACCTCCTGTGTCAATGATATGCAATGCCTTGGCTTATTCATCACCTCCTGGTGGTTTTCCGACGTCCCGGGAAATCGTTAAGGCAACCGTTTTATTTGTCATTATCAACGATTTTTAGAAAAGAACCAAGAAATTGGTGACCATTAAGAATTGACGCAATAGTCTGTAGCGAGTTTCTCTTGGACCGGGCTGTTCGGTGCACCACTCGATAGAACGCCTAAAACAAGTTTTACCGTCACAAGTGGGATAGGGATCTTGGTGAGTCCTCTTTCTCGCGGTGAGCCCGAATACAAAACGGTCACCTGTTTGATCTTGTTGGTGCTACGCGTGGAACCCTGTTCACCGCGGGGAGCAGTAGCGAGGTGCCGAAAAGTCGTGAACCCAGTGATAGGACATCGAGTTCAGAGTTCCTTGGCGAGCAGTGCCTTGAGGACTATGGCCCCGGGAAAGCCGAGCTGCAAGAGTCATAGAGGCGGAACTAGTTAGTCCGCCTGTATGACTTCGCCTTATTTATCACATCGGAAGTTCCCAATAGATCATATCTCGATTTGCGGCCGTCCGTTTCATTCCCAGTTTCTCCAGAACCCGAATGGACGCAAAGTTTTCCGCGAGACACTCCGCGGTAATGCGTGTGACGGATGCCTGTTCCAACAGTCGGTTTAGGAAGGCATGGCCGATTTCCGTTGCAAATCCCTGGCCCTGGTAGGCCGGCACGATGTCGTATCCGATTTCGACTTGACCCAGATCATCGGGCGGAGACTTGCATCCCATTGAGCCGATGACCTGTTGGTTGGCTTTGTGGATAATCATGCCGCTCCACAATCCATAGCTGGAATTACGTCGTACATGGACTAGTGTGGCCGGCAACACAAAGTTGCGGACGGGAGGGCTCGGAAACCCATCAGCGAGAGTAACGCCCAATAAGTCCTGTAGCTGTGATGGAATGTGTAAGACTGCCTCAGCCAATTCGGCGGTCCAGAAGACCATCCGTAGCCGTTCAGTGTTCAACTCTGCCAATATAAGTTTGTCCCCCTGGTTTTGTGCCACCGGGGACATGCCGTGCCTCCAGTGACTACGATAGTTGTTTCATGAGGTGACGGATCGGGGCAATCACCGGCATTCTCCTTTAACTTTCGAGTGTGGTCAGAATATCGCGGGCCTGCACAGAAGTCAACAAAAGGATCGCAAAATGAAGTTCTTAAAGGTTTCTTGTCATAGAGCGGTTTCTCCGGTTATCCTGACGCTAAAGAGTCTGTCAAAAGCTTTCTCCTTTGGGTGGCATCTTTAACGACCAAAGCGGACAAGGAGTGATTTTTAGCATGAATGGGTTCTTTGAAAAACTTACAGGAATAAAGCCACCGTATAGCCAAGCGGGGTTTTTTGAGACAGTGGCCGGAATTATCTTTCTCACCACTATATTTTGGCCTCATCTCTCAATAGCCAATTTAATCAAAGGTCTTTTGATTGGATCGCTCTGGGCTGTTTATGGGTTTGTCAGTTATTTGCAAGCCTTGGGCAAACGCTAAAATGCGACATCTAGGCCCCAACTTTACGATTTCGTGGAGGCCCAAGCCGTCGGAACAGCCACCAAAGACCCGTTAGTGAGTAATCGGGTGTTAGTGCTTCAAGATAAGTAATCCAATTGGCGACCTTGAAATTGTCCCGGCACGAAGGATTAAATTGTCCTAGACCTTAAAGCTAAAGGCCAAGATCACAACTCCTAAGGTACATTGTTCCAGCTAATGCAAGTCGTCAAATCCATTGCCATTTTGGACTCTTTATTAGGGGATATCGGCGGATTATAACCTTAATGTCATTACATCATTGCTGGGCTAGCTGGTCTCTAAAGAGTTAGCAACATTATTGTGGGTCTAAGCCTTAACATGGCGCTTGACCGACAGTAGTTTGTCTAAATTGTTGTCGTAGGCAATGATCACTCCGTTTGCATACGCCCAGGCAACCTCAGCGGCGTGTTGTAAGGATTTTTCTTCTACGCCTAAACCATACAGCTCAACAAACCAATGGCCGTCGATGCGCTCACGAAACGCCTGCGCCAGAATTTCCAACCAATAGGTAGTGCCGTAGTAGATGTCGTAAATGGGCACTACAAAGGTGTCCACTAGAGCACATAGCCGTTCGAGCGATAAACCAAATCGACGTTCCAAGTGGCCGGGGAAAGGATCAGGGTAGACGGTAAAATGCAGATTCTGGACAAGTGGCCTCACCGTTTGAACAAATTCCGTAAGCCGATCGATCCGGTAAGAAAGAAAATCCTGCGAACCGCGTTTGCGATCGCACTCCCTGCATTGACAAAATCCTTCGCGGGCAAACGAGACATCATCTAATCGGAGCGATTGACCATGATTTGCCGAAATCGCTTGCCGAACCCATGAAAGCGCTTGGTCCCAGACGGAATCTTGACTGGGGCACAATGTGTCCCAGTCAAAATATGGGCTTTGGCGGGTTCCAGGCATGCCGTCAGGTCCTACTTGCACCCAATCCGGGTGCGCCTTTGCGAGTTGGTTATCCCCAAAGATACTCACCATGGGAATTGCGTCAGGCAGGGGATCATGCCAGACTCCGGTAACATCCTTTACCTCGTAATATGCAGGGGAAAACTGGGCCAGATGTTCAGGATATCGGCTGACTATGCCGAATTGCTTTTCCATCGCAAAACCTCCTGGATTTTAGGCTCCGACAGGATCCCGCTTTAAAAATGCCGTCATGCAATGCACAGCACCCCCTCCGCGCAACACCTCATCAAATTCAATCGGGATCACCTCGACGCCGCTAGATTCCAACAATGCGCGGGTCTCTGGAAATCCTTCTGGCATTATCACCTGTCCCGGTTGCAGGGCAACAAAATTGGTTCCTAGACGCCCTACTTCATCCAAGTTGGTGTCTTCGATAAGGGTAAACCCCAAATCGAGCAACTGCCGCCGCAGATCCCAACTGATAAGCCAGGGGGAAATCACCGCTTTGTGATAATCGACCAAACTAATAAAGCCATCGATGTGAATTTGTCCATAGGGCACAGATACCCGAAGGATTTGGCTTACCCCTAGGTTGTGCAGTTCTTCTTCGACTTGGTTGGCGCCCGCTGCATTGGTCCTGCTGCTGGTGCCTAAAAGACAAGTGTGACGGTCGAGCCACATCACATTGGACCCCTCAAATATACCATTGCCATTGACAGTTTTGATGATGGGGACCCCAAGATTGGCCAGCGTTTGCATGACTGCCCGTTCTTCTCCTCGCCGTTGGCGGATAGCAGGGCGGGCTATTATGGCGCCTTCTGGAGTCATAGTGACCAAATCACGCACGTATAAAGCATTGGGACGGTCCTGCCGCTGGTTTTCTACTAGGTGCACGGCAACGCCATGTTCCTCATAAACTGCCAAAAGGTGGTCGCATTGATCGCGAAATCGCCCGTGATCGATGGGGGCATCAAAGAGATAGTCATGGTAGCTAGCGGGGGAAATCAAATCCAATTCCGGCCCGGGCCGATGCATCAAAACAGCGCGCAGCGTGCCGACTTCCGAATCGCAATACCACTCGCCCCATAATTGGGGCATGTCCACACTAAACGGTGTCTCGTCAGGCAACCAGCGGTCCCCTTGTATATGCATGCGGTTCACATCCCTTGTTCAGTTTCTTAATGAAATTATTGCAGCTCACCTTGTGCTCTCAATGAATTTTGGATGAGTTCCTCGGTGGAGGTAAAACGAAATCTCTTGAATGCCGCCCAGCCAATTAGGGCTCCAGCGACTAAAATGCCAACGGAAATGGCAATGTAGCTCTTTGGCTGCAAGATTATCACCACGACACTTGCGGCAATTACAAACAAGGGCACCAAGGGAAAGACCCAAAATGCACCCCCATGCAAATCAAATTGTTTTGACGTTTTTGCCTTAAACCAAATTGCCGCTATGGCTACAATAATATAGGTGACCATAATCGTCACCCCGGTAAATGACAGGATAGTGCTGAGGTTGGCGATGAGCACGACTAGCACAGTGGGGACAAACCAGATTAAGGTCGCCACCCAGGGAACCCCGCGTTGGGTTACCCGCCCCAAAACGTGTTTCAGCCAAATTCCGAAGTTGCCGTCATTGGCCGCATTCATCAACATCCGACTCGCTTCCTGATAACTTACCAGCCCCCCGTTAAATGATGAAATGGCGAGATAAAGTAAAAACAATGGGGCTATTCCGTGCACCGCGTGGATCATGGCGGATTCTCCAGGTATCGCGGCATTCATCACGAGGCCAAAATGATGGTCGGTCAGCAATACCAGAGGCATGGCAATCATGTACAATAGTGCAGCACCAACAGCGCTCACCGTCACGGTGGTGACGATTTTTTTGAAGTTCAGCATCTCTTCGGTGTAGTGAATAGAGCTTTCATATCCCGCCAATGAGTAAATCGCTAAGGGAATGGCGCTTACAAACGCCAATATACCAATTGGCTGTCCGATAGCATGGGCTGACAAGGCGCGGGGCCATTCCATCACCGTGGACCATGGCAATTGCAAATGAGTAAATCCCAAGATGATCCAAAATGCTGTGAAGCAAAGCTCCAAGATTAAAAACACCACCGAAACCACACCGGACAATCGGACATTGCCTATAGACAGTAAAACCATAATGAGGATCAGCAAAATCTGCAACATCGTTGGAGACATAATGGGATGGATCGTGTTGATAAACGTGGCGGCTGGTCCGGTAAAGGCAGCCACGACCAGCACCCAGTTGAGAATTGATAAGATTACATACATGGCTCCGACTGCAGGGCCCAATATTTGGCGCACTAAGGCATAACCACCACCCGCGAGCGGGTAGTAGCGAGACAGGTGTGAAAACACCAGGCCATTGGCCACCGCCACTATGCCAGCCCCAAAGAAAAGCCACAAAATGCCGGTGCCCACGGCTTGAGCGATGGAACCGTATACCACAAATATTGAATAAAAAGGGCCAATACCGGCAATTGCCAACGCAATCATCTGGGTATTGGTCAATTGGCGAATTAAGCCGTTGGGAGTTTTAGAAGCCTTTGGTAATGGGCGCGATGCCGCACTCATGAATTCACATCCTCCTCAAGATACAAAACTTAGGGATAACGAGAAAAAGTATACTTTAGTACGATGACGACGTAAAGTAATTATCGGTAAGAAGAGGATACCAAGAGAAACCGGGAGATCCTTGGGACCTGGCCAGACAGGCCAATTCAACAGCGATTACAAACCGTTGCCCGGATAACTCCAAAGATGATGGGAGATGGGGTTCTTGCCTCCAGGTACAATGCCTGGAGGCACGAAGTCCATGCCGTCGGGCACATTAAGATAGCCGGGGGCTCTGCCAGGCACGCCGGTATGGCCATATTGCCATACGATTTTGTTGGTCTTTGGATTAATCACGATAACTCGGTCATTATGATCATCATTTAACAGCACATTGCCATTGGGCAGTTCCACGGCCAAGGATGGCTGGTTCAACATTCCCGGACCACTCGGGACATAGTACTCCCACAGCACTTTGCCAGACGGGCTCATCTTAACCACGGCCCCGGGATCCGTGTAAAAGGCCACAATGACGTTGTCATGAGGCGTGAAGTTAGCATCGGAAGGGTAATAGAACTGTTGGGGGAAATGAACCGTCCATTGCACTTGACCTTGCTTATTTAACAACAGAGCATCGTTGCCGTCTATTTGCGTGACCAGCATACCGCCGTGGGGCGCAGGAAAATCTCCGTTGGGAGCGGCATAGGTCGTCGGCGGATTAGCCGCCATGACACCTGTTTGGCCATATTGTTTGGTAATGGTTTTGTTTGCGCGGTTAATAAACAAAATGCGCTGATTATGAATGTCTGCTACCGTGATTTGATCCCCATGCGGGGTTTGATATAAAAATGCGTCGTCGGGAGTGTGAAGGTAACCTGGAGTTGATCCGGGAACACCCGGATGACCGTAATTCCAGACAATTTTCCGGGTCTTGAAGTTCAGGATGGAGACCACGTTGTAGCCTTCTTGATTGGTAATGATTTCGTCCCAATGCGGTCCAAAGAAGACATCATCGTCGTCATGCAATGCCGAGGGCTGTCCCGAAGCAGGATATTGCCAGATAATCTGTTTCTGCGGATTGACTAAAAGAATTCGGTTATTATGGGAGTCAGCAATTAGTACATCCCCAGGCAAAGCGTTAGTGGGCCCTGTGCTGTGCCATAACTTGGGTTGCGATGGGGACACCCGTTGATGAAGGGCAGGTGGTTTCGGCGAAGCTTGGGGTGTTAATCCGCATGCGGTGGCAAATCCTGCCATACCGGCAATACTTAGCACTTTTAGCCAAGCGCTATTCATCACATCTCTCCGTTCGTTTCCGATAACTATCGGTTGATAATTGCTCCTGGCGTGCTTCATTCACTAGTTTGGCCAAAAGGGTTATCGATAAAAGACAATCCTTAACGAGTATAGGGTCAAAAGCTAAGAATTTGATTAGAGAGACTCCAATAAGCGTCATGGTGTGATGAAAATCGACCGAGAAATGTTTTAGGATCTCAAACTTTGTTGGGCTCCTGACCGACATGGTTCATGCCCTTTTTGATCGGGTTCTAAATTCTCCTTTTGGGCAGCTCGTTCGAGTAAGTGAAGTGGCGATGGATTTTGATAACATAGACCGTCTTCTAGGAATGGTGCCTGGCTGATGCAGTGATGTTCAATGCCGACCTTTAGCGAAATATATCATGAAGTACGACGTGAACTGCCTGTGACGGGTCTAAAGCCAATGTGACATAAATCTATGTGAGAACCCGTAATATCACTGTACCTACACAATTTCAACTATTCAGTTGGGTTATTAGGGGAGAGAGTGACCAATTATGTTGGCAATACTGACCGCGGCGTTGTTGTGGGGTTTCTGAGGTCGATAGCAGTGGAGGATTAGGTTTGTGTTATCGCGGGTAACTGGTTTCTTACCGTATACTAGTGTCAAGGTGTCTCGGAGCAGGACTTACAATTATGGTATTGCGACGCAAAGGAACGCAAGCTATGAAAATGTCACACGGGTCCGGCCAATAGCTAGAGCGAAACCTGAGTAATAGTAAACATGGGAATGCATTGGTTCCTAGGTTTATGGTGGTTCGTTCACGATAGTAGGCTTAGAGACCAACGCAAAGGAAGCGGACAATCTGTGATCGGGGGCGACTAACTGATGGTCGAGAATGTGTTTGAATTGGCTAATGAGATAACTAGAAACGAGCCTAATGACGTATCTGGTTTCGTTCAATATAATTGTCCAATGTGTCTAACTTAACGGCTATTTTCTCAGAAGAAGCACTGTCTAATAGCTCCGGGTAGTGTGACGATTGTGTACCACCGAAAATTACCTCAAATACATCGGTACCGAAGCGATCACTCAAAGCTGTTGGCACTGGATTAATTGAAGAAGACTTGTGATACTCAATATTTTGTCTCAATTTCTCAAAAACAATAGGTAACGGTTCAAAGGCATGTATTTGAACATTTGGGGCTAAAGTGGTACATACTAGTGAATACATCCCGACATTAGCTCCGATATCAAGGATTGTCTTCATGGTGTTGTTTGGGATGAATTCCTCAAGGTTGAAGTAATCATTTAACACCTGTGATAATATTTCTAGATCGGATAAGAATAAAGAGAGGGAAGTCGTGATAATGAAATCGATTTGATGTTGAATGCTTCTTTATGGGTAGCTTGAAAGCGTGATCAGCTCTACTACCTGTTCAGCGACGAATGGCGCGCCATCGGAAATCATGCGGACGGATAAAAATCGGCAGCTTTTTCGACTCGTTCCACACACCTAAAATAGTTGCTTTCAGACCCACGCGATCATTCCCTTCGTATAGCCCCAAACCCAAAAGACATCAGTCTTTATATCATCGATTAACTTCGTCATCGAAAGCAAAAATCCTGCTGTTCCACCTTCCTTGGCCGAACTTCGTCACTAGTCCGACGAGACCTATTTTCGCAGCGTTTTCCTAATCGGGGGCAATCGGCCCCTCAAAGATCATGTTTTCCTGGATGATTGCCGTAGCGAACTCAGGGTATTAGCCTTTAATCCATGCATGCAATGGCGGTACGCGTAAAATTGTTCCTAGGTATTGCTACATAAACCCTTTGTATGATGGAACAATAATAATCACTCGTTCTATGGCACGGGTCACTGCCGTATAAAACAGTGCATGATGTTTGTTGGATTTGCCATTCGGGTCTGGCTTTATCGTTGGGATATCCGTCACGATGACGACGGGGGATTCGAGTCCCTTGAAAGCATAGATTGAAGAATATTGAACGTATCCTTTTTGATTAATCTTGAAGGACTTGAGATGCGATTTCCACGGTTCTTGGGACATAGCGGCAGCGGTACTTCTTGTGTTGTGTGGAGACAACACCATAATGGTTTCCGGTGGATATCCTTGAGCGGTTAGATTGTCTAACACTTCGGTGAGAGCGCCTTCTGCAGTATTTTGTCCATATTCCACAAACTGGGGAACGATGCCATTTGTGGGGCGCAATGTCTTTCGGTATTTCTCTTTAATAATGGACAACCCATTTAGCAGTGAGGTGATTTCTGGAGTGTTGCGGCAATTGTTAGTTAAAGTAAAGGATGTCTCAAGGTCATATAATTGGTTAATGATCTTCAAGTTTGTCATTTGTGATGTTTCATAGATTTCCTGGTTAGCGAAATCTCCAAAAAACCGACATCGTCCTTTGGTTAACCCTCCTTGTAAGGAAAGGTCCATGAGGTCCCAGTATCGCGTAGCTAAAAGATCTTGAGCCTCATCTACGATGAGTTCATCGAAGGTGTGGGGGTTTTCCAAAAGTGTAGTCATGGCAGCTTCAGGCAATTCTACATCCCAAAACTCCCGCGGCGGATCTTTAGGAATCGTTATACCGTGAGCCAGATCAAGCATGTACCTGTGAATAGTGGAAGTTCGCACGTGTTTTTTTAGCGGTTCCATTTCATGGTTCAGCCATTCCGATAACTTGTTGTTAAAACATAAAAACAGCACTTGCCGACCCATTGCTGCTGATCTTCTTGCGCTCTCTATTGCCATCATGGTTTTCCCGGTGCCTGCTAATCCCGTGGAATAGGAGTCGGGGATTTCCTTCGAGTCCATCCAATATAGAATACTGTTCCTCGGTGTAATGCTTAACTTCTGTATACAGGTCATCCAGTCGCGCTCGAGGGCTTTGGTAAGCTTCGAATTGAGGCCGCAATATCTTGGCGATATCTTGACACTGCCGTGGGGTTGGACCGCCCTGGTCGGGATCAAACCATTTAGCGGACGGAACCGAGGCAAGATAGTCTCTCGCATTGTTTAAAACCGCGGTTACCTGGGCCCCGATAGACAGATGGCGCTTAGAATAATCTAATACTTGCCAATCATGCCACTCTGGACTTTTAACCACTAAAGCCACAAAAGGAAACGCAACTGCCGACCAAAATACAAATTTGTTGGCAGAAGGAATTTTAGTAGTAACATATTTTTTCACGGCATGCATTCCCTCTGATGCTTGTTTAAATGGACTGAGTTTTGGCTCGGGATCCGAGCCGTAGAACCATTGACCATTGTTTTGGCGCACAGCTTTAGCGCCCTTTACTTCGAGGCAGAGAATGCCCAGATGAGGCACTAAGACCGCAAAATCTACTTCGCCCATAATGTTATGTTGGGGTCTTGCGATATCAAGTGAATGTAAAATCACCCAATCTCGGGTCAACGCGTCATCACGTAACTTGGTAAACATTTCGTGTTCTCCTGGACTTTTCGCCGTACAAATGGGGGGGATCATTTGGGCCATTAAAACGTCTCCTTTCGAAAGATGTAGTGGATTTTACATTATAGTAACTGCTATAGCGAAACCTTTGTTGATGTACAGTTTAAGATCACCCTAAGGATGACATAACGGCTTTGAGAATACGGAACAATGGCAGCCGGGCTGCACAGTTTCACCCTGAATTCCGGCTGATGCAGTCGATGGTCTAGGTTCTAAATAATAAAGTCATTATCACACCAGCCAAAAGGGAGATTCGTAGCAAGCAATAGTGGGGTCTAATACGATCCTAACCATAGAAGCGGAGAATTGGCAATATTAAGATACATTGAAGTGTCTTGTCATAATCAGAAGTCCGCTGAGCTACAAAATTTGTTATGACATGATAAATAAAGGGAGGTGAATCGAAACTTTCCCGGGAGGCCGTGCCCGTGACAGAGCGAATCGCTGCAATCTACGAAAGAGGTGAGCCTCATGAAACCCATGGGCATCATAGGCGGGTTAGGGCCGCTTGAAGGGGCTTACTTCTATAGACGGCTAGGGTTGACTTCAGCGAGTGATGCTCAAGCTCATCTGCCCGGAAGGCTTTTCAGCACACCAGAGATTCCAAGTAGGACCGCTCACTTGAAAGGTCACGGACCGTCTCTGATCCCTACGATAAACCATACGGCCCAGGCGCTCGTCGATGCTGGAGCCACCTTGTTGGTCATTCCGTCAAGTACACCCTCTATTACCATCAAGAGATTGCCGACGCTGTCAGCATACCGATGGTAAGTCTTATGCTGACCCAAGGATATGCGGTGGCAAAGAAAAAAGTCATGGGTTTTCATGAAATCCCAATTTTTCTTCATCAATAAGACTGTTTCGGGTAGAGTTCTTCGCTAGCGGGTGTTCTTGTATCCACGACTGAAAAGACGCTAATATTTAGTCTTGAAACCGGTTGACCAGTCCCAGTTTCTGGTCGACATCGACCGTAAATATTTAGCTCGGCGTTCCCGGCGGCTTGGGATCCCAAATTCGCGTAAAGTGGTTTACCAGCCGTCTACTAAAAATCCTATTTCCGCGCGATCAGGATCTGGCATTATCATGTCCCACCCTTCTTTCGGTTGATATGTTCCTGCTTGGCAAAAAACATTTACAGGAATCCTTTCAATTTGTCTAGTGGACGCGAGTTGTCAAGGGAGAATCGATTTGGTCGAAATGTCGATGTAGCAAGGGTCGGCGTAAATGAGAAAGGTGCTGAGAAAACCATGGGATCATTTGCTAACCATGGAGGACGGGTTGAAAGATAAACGATAGGCATGGGGTATTAAGTGCAAAAGTTCCCGCATTGGTTTTTTCAGTCCATCTCCTTACCGTTGAGTCGTCTTCTTTTCTGCGTTAAGGATTCCCGCGTCTCATGGAATCAGCGTCTTTTCCGTGAGGGTCGATATCGCCATTACCGGGAGAGCAGGCAGGTGTTTTTGGTGTTTGGGCATTTAAATATGCTGGTAACAGATGTTTGTCCGCTATCCTATGTGCCGCAATAAATATCTGTTGGCAATAACGCCTTTGGGATTCTCTTATACAAGGTGTCAAGTTAGTATGATTACAATGTCAGAGTGAAGTCGAATCTTACCCAAAACCTAACGTCAAAGTGGGTACATTATTAAATTTATGGAAAAGCTTTCTCGTTCTAGAAGAAATAGTTTACAAAAGTAATGTGAGATAGTACAATGACACTTAAGATAATCACGATTACTAAACAATCGTGATTATTTCTTCCCGATTTTCCTGCTGATAATGCGATGGCTGTAATAGTCCTTTTCCGTGAGGTGAAGGGAAACCATGTGAGATAGAAATGGCCAGTGTCGACCCGTGCGCTTTTCTCGCCATCTCGGGTGTGAAGCTGGTAATCGTCATGACGCTAGCTCTCAAATCCGATAACGATATCGTATTTCCGTGACGACAGAGGTGCATAAACAAATTGGAGGGCTAGATGGAACCCGGGCAATCCGATGACGCGATGGGAGAAGACCACCGAACCGGTGCACTCCTGTTAAATGAGATAAAGGCACTCATGATACAGGTCTACACAGCAGTTGGTAAACTTCCTATAAAGCTGGAGGACGACCAAGGGATAGTGGTTGCGGCAATACCTGCCGAGGCGTGACCCACGACGTTCTGCCATTCTATGAGTTTATCATGCGCATCCAATGGTGTGCTGACGGTAGCTGGTCCGGTTCAGATTCATAAGGGTATGCGCGACCTGTTGTTAAACATTTCGTTAGCGCTAGCCGAATTGTCCCGATGGTCTATTATGCAATGTGAACGCCAGAGCTTGGCCTTAGAGCAATTCCTTGCCCAGGAATCCGTCTTGCAAATGCGTAATCTTTTAAGGGAAGCAGAGTCTCGGGATTTTTTCCTGTGCATCTCGTGGGTATGAATTCGGTGGCCGAAGACACGTGTCTACACTCCGCCATTTTGTGTTACCGAGGATGTGGGAGTACGACAATATGGTGCCTTATATTCTTTGCCTACCAAATTTGGCGATGACTCTCATATCTCCAGGGATCTTAGCGTCATTTCGGAACACGTTCGCCGGATGGCTCAAGAATGGCGGCTGATGAAGGGAGTAGCATTACGTGCCGCAATCACCGGAATCAATAACACGTTGCGCGACCGCACCAGTGGGGAATAGACGACGTTATTCTACTCAATGGCTGTAATTGGGTTGGAATATTACAGCAGCTAGACCGAAACGGTGTGAAATATTTTGGGGCCGTTATTAACCGAGGATAATCAGCTTTTGCTGTATTTGCAACACGGCCATAATGTCACGACATCTGCGCAGATTCTGCATGTGCATCGAAACACGGTACTGTATCGTATCGGGCAGGCCGAGTGGGTTCTTGAACCTGCAACTCAAAAACATCGATGATTTAGCATCACTGTGGCTCGCTCTGCGTGGCCATGATTTGTACCATCAAGTGTCGTTATAAGGCATAAGGAGCAAAATGCTCGATTTAAAAAACCGGGGAAGGGGATGCAGATGGAACAAGCGCAACGAAGGGAGGAAGATTATATCGCGGTAGGCGCATCCGGTGATTTGAAAGAAGAGCAAATGATGGTATGTGTTGTCAAAAATCAGCCGGTGTTAATAATCCGCAACCACCATAATCTGTATGCTATCAGCGGTGTTTGTTCTCATGCCTATTCAGAGCTTATCGACGGCGAACTCGAAGGAGATAAAATTTACTGTTCTCTGCATTTCGCGTGCTTTGACATTCGTACCGGAATGCCCTTGGAAGGACCGGCTAACAAACCTCTGAGAACCTTTGAGGTTAAGGAGGACGAGGGAAAAATATGGGTGCGTGAGTAACGGGCAACTGGATCTGAGGTATGGCGGCGATCTTCGAAACGTGTTGGTTGTAACGCTAGATGACTGCACAAAAATTATGGCAATCGATACAAAGTTTCCAACAAACCAAGAACATTGTGATTATTAGGAGATACACTTTGGGATGTAGGTTCTGCTATGACGTACTCATTGGTTAATGCCAGCTTTAAGGAGGAGCCCATGAAATTAGTTGAAGGGGGTTGGCCAGCCGAGGCAATGGTTGGGCCCACACTGCCCGGGAGTCATTACTATGACAGCGCACACTTTCAGCGTGAGTTGGATGCTATTTGGTTCAAAACCTGGCTCTGTGCTGGTCGTCTTGAGGAAATTCCCCATAGAGGGGACTATTTTACCCGAGAAATTGGTAAGGAAAGTGTGTTGTGTGTCCGGGGACAAAATGACGAGGTGCACACCTATTACAACGTGTGCCGACATCGCGGATCGCGAATTTGCGGCGATGACCAGGGGCACGTATCACAAGGGGTGTTATTTTGTCCCTATCACAGTTGGGGTTATAGCATTGATAATGGAGAATTAGTGAAAACTCCCAATATCCCTGATGACCTCGAAGGATTTGACCGCTATCAATATCCATTGTTTGGAATAAAAACGGAAGTCTGGCAGGGCTTTGTCTGGATAAATTTTGATGCCAGTGCCCCGAGCCTGGCGAACTGGTTGGGATTGCCGGACACATTTGTGCCATATTTGCGGTATCACCTGGATGAACTCAAAACGGGCGCCCAAAAAACCTATTCCATAGAGGCCAATTGGAAACTCATTATGGAAAATGCCCTGGAATGTTATCATTGCTCCACAATCCATCCCGAATTAAGCAGATGTACGCCGCCTACGCTTCCTCGCTATTGGCTTCACGAAGTCGCTAAAGAGAGTCGGGTGCTTAAACACGCGGGCGCCATGGAATTAGCGGCAGGGTTTGAACGCGTGGGGATCACCGGTGAAGTGCAGCGCCCGCTTTTTAGAGAACTCACCACGGACGATAGCCGGCGGATCTTCTACTTTTTCATTTATCCGCACGTGTTCTTTGCCATGGCTTCAGACTATGTGTTTTTGTTTACCTTATGGCCCACTCGGCCTAATCACACGGTCACCCGAGGATATTGGCTGTTTGAAGACGAGGTCTTGCAAAATCCCCTTTATAGCATTAGCGATGCCGTGGATTTTTGGGACAAAACTAATCAACAAGACTGGGTTGCCAGCGAACTGGTGCAAAAGGGAAATGAGTCCAAGGCATATGACAACGGCGGGGTTTTAATCCCCAACGACTGGCGAGTGGCAAAATTTATCCGGTACATCCAAGACCAACTCGAGACGACAAGTGAGGATTAATGGATAACCAACAAGTTTGCGAAGTGGGAGGGGAATCATGAAACTCATTGACCGGAACAATCTGGCCGAAAAAGCCACGCGTACGTTTCCCGGGGCAGCCTATTACAGTGATGAGCAGTTTCAACGGGAGCTGGAGCGAATCTGGTTTAAGAAGTGGCTATGCGCAGGACGTCTAGAGGAAGTGCCCAAGGTCGGAGACTATATCGTTAGGCAGATAGGCGATGAAAGTCTGTTGTTTGTGAGAGGACAAGATGGGGATGTTCATGGGTTTTACAATACCTGCCGGCACCGCGGTTCGCGGATGTGCCTGTCAGCTTCCGGACATCTTCGTGGAGGAACGGTTACGTGCCCCTATCACAGTTGGAAGTACAGTATGGATGATGGGCACTTACTGTCCGCACCGAATTTTCCCGATAATCTAGAGGGGTTCGACCGTACCCAATTCCCCCTCATGTCGTTTAAAACGAAGGTGTGGCAAGGCTTCATTTGGTGCTCTTTAGACACTGAAGAGTCTGCCGAGGACGAGATCTCGCAACTTCCGGCCGAGTTGGGCTACTACGAAAAGTATCACTTGGCCGAGCTGAAACCGGGTAAGGTCTTGACCTACGAGGTAAACGCCAACTGGAAGCTGATCATGGAGAACAGCGTAGAATGTTATCACTGCACGACTATTCATCCGCAATTAAGTCGCGCCACACCTCCCGACAATGCTTGGTGGTGGAATGACGAGGCGCCGTCAGAGTCCGACTTTCTCGATGTAGGTGGGATGACACTCGCTGAAAATTTTGAGCGTGCCAGTCTCACCGGCATTGCCACCCGGCCCCAATTTGCAGAGATTACGGATGATGATGCTCGTGCCGTCTACTATTTTTCGGTTCTGCCTCACACCTTATTTGGGTTAGCAGCGGATTACGTGTTTTGTTTTTCGTTGTGGCCTGTGAGTGCGCAAAAGACGAAGGTTCTGGCGTATTGGCTGGCCGATCCCGATTTACTGAACCAAGACGGTATCTTAGATGACGCATTCGAGTTTTGGGATATTACCAACAAACAAGATTGGACTGCCATTGAATTGGCGCAACAAGGTGTTAAATCTCGAGCTTTTGCCGGCGGCGGGGTGATTGGTTTGGATGACTGGTTGGTCGGCAAATTCGTCGAGTACATCAAAAAAAGTCTAAGCGAGTAACCCAGATAAAGAAAGCCATGCAAAACTCCAGTAGGCCTCTCTCTACCCATCCAGTGTGACGTGCGAATCTCCGATCTGCCAGGTTCCTTGACTCGGATTGACATTCACTATGAATTTGAAGGAGGGTGCAGGATTATGGATAATGAGCTTTTGGTGTCCGACGTCGAGGGACTATCCGATCTATCAGAAGATCAAGTGGTCGAATTATTTCATTACCGGCAAGAGTTTAAGCGTACACTTACTGGATTCGGATCATTCGCCACGTCATACTCGTTTATTTCTGTTACCACGGGAATTTTCACCATGTTCGGGTACGTAATGGCGACTGGCGGTCCAGCAGGCATTTGGGTGTGGCCGATTGCAGCGCTGGGACAGTTGATGGTGGCCTTTTTATACAGTGATATTGCAGGGCGAATACCCATTTCTGGCTACTCCTATCAGTGGATCACCCGCATTGCCAATCCGGCTGTGGGATGGTTTGCTGGATGGCTAGGATTTGCCTATTTTATGCTGGTGGTGGCAGCGGTTAATGCAGGACTGTCGCCGGTCATTGCCGTGATTTTTGGCATTTCTCCGTCAACACGAAACCTGATCGTCATCGGGGTGGTGTTGATTATCTTGCAGTTTTTAATCAATGCGTTCAATACGCGCATCGCATCCCTGTTTAACAACTTTGGGGTATTCACTGAACTTATCGGACTGGTGTTGCTGGGCGTTCTGTTATTAATTGTGGGTCTTAGTCATGGACATCCTGTATCTACGCTGTTTCAGCATCCTAATGTTAAGGGCGCCTTTTTTCCCGCCTTTATTGCGTCGTTCTTGTTTCCCTTATACACCATTGTCGGTTTTGAAACTGCGGCAAACATGGCCGAAGAAACCCACAATGCACATAGGACGGTTCCGAAAACCGTCATTTTGTCAGTGGTGTCGGCAGGAATTGTGGGCATGTTCTTTCTCATTGCTGCCGTTATGGGAATGCCCTCACTCCATGGCGTTTTGAAATCTGCAACTCCGCTGCCCTATATCGTTGACAGCAATTTGGGTTCTACTATCGGCACAGTGTTTCTGGTCGTCGTGGCGATCTCGATCTTTGTCTGCGGGCTGGTGTGCATGATGTCGGGCGCCCGGCTGGTTTACGCAATGAGTCGCGACAATCGGTTCTTTATGAGCACTACATTCCGTTATGTTTCCAAGCGTTTTGACACCCCATTCCCGGCGTTAGTACTGCTTACCGCTATTGGCATCGTGGTCACTTTGTTTTCTAACTCTCTAGCTATTTTGGTGGGAACCACGGCGGTCATGCCCACCTTAACGTATCTCCTGACTATTCTTGCCTACTTTGTCGCGGTTCGCCGCGGGAACTTGCCCGACAGTCTCGGCGGGTTCTCATTGGGACGCTGGGCGACCCCAGTCGGAATTTTGGCGGTGCTTTGGCTGGTGATAGGGTTATTGATCCTGACAGTGCCCAAGGAATTTCATGCCATCGATTTGTGGTCACTGGGCATTTTCCTCATAGGAGGACTGATCTACTTGTTCGGATTTCGCAAGACCACAGAGTCAACGCTATAGGTTCTTAAACATGTCGGGCGACAAGGAGAATTTAGATGGAAGAAGGCCAATTACTCATAAACGGGCGATGGGTCCAAGCAGCCGACGGCGGTCGGACTCGTATTTTCAACCCCTCCACGGGACAGCCCATAGGCACGATAGCCATGGCTACTCCTGGTGATGTCGACGCAGCAGTCCAGGCTGCACGCCGCGCCTTCGATGACGGACGGTGGTGTGACCTGACTCCCGGCAATCGTGCCAAGATTTTGTGGCGTTTGGCTGACCTCTTGGATGACACTCAAGAATCACTGGCACAATTGGAGTCATTAAATCAGGGTAAGCCGATTCGCCTGACGCGCGGAGGAGATTTGCCCACTACGGTAGATAATGCGCGATTTTTTGCCAGCGCTGCGCGCCACTTGGAAGGGAGGGCAACCCAAGAATATGACGGCACACACACCAGCATGTTGCGACGTGAGCCCATTGGTGTGGTTGCATCGATTACACCTTGGAACTATCCCTTAATGATGGCAGTTTGGGAAGTGTTGCCGGCTTTAGCAGCCGGCAACACGGTGGTTCTTAAGCCAGCGACTGCAACTCCATTTACCTCGTTGGCTCTGGGAAGACTGGCATTGGAAGCAGGGGTTCCCGACGGCGTCCTGAATATTGTGGTGGGTCCTGGGGGTTCGGTGGGACAACAGTTAGCATCTCATCCCGGGGTGGATATGGTATCGGTGACGGGTGGGGTCCACACGGGAAGCGCTATCATGGAAGAGGCTGCACCCACGATCAAACGCCTTCATTTCGAGTTGGGCGGCAAAGCACCTTTCATTGTGTTCGCTGATGCGAATTTTGAGGCGGCGGTGCAGGGTGCAGTGGTCGCCGCCTTTATCAACGCAGGACAGGACTGCACTGCGGCCACCAGGATTTTTGTGGAACGGTCATGCTACGCTCAGTTTGTTGATGCCATGACCAAAGCCACGACATCGATACAGGTAGGTGATGCTTTGGATCCCAATACCGAAATGGGCCCAGTAATCAGTCACGGTCATCGCGAACGCATCGCATCCTTTGTGGATCGCGCCGTTCGTGACGGCGCAACCGTACTGGCAGGTGGTAAAAGCATGACGGAGGGTCCATTAGCTCATGGATATTACTATCCTCCCACCTTATTGGTCGACGTTGATGACTCTTTTGAAGTATGTCGTCAAGAAATATTTGGGCCAGTGGTTCCTATCATGCCGTTTGCTGATGAGGAGGAAGTCGTTATGCGCTCCAATGCCGTGCCGTATGGGCTATCGGGATCAGTATGGACCACAAATGGGCCACGATCCTTGCGTATGGCCCGGAAGCTTAAAATGGGCACGGTGTGGATTAATGACCACCTGCCGCTGGTATCGGAGATGCCGCATGGAGGGTATAAACAAAGTGGATTTGGAAAAGGAATGTCCATTTATTCTGTTGAAGATTATACGGAAATAAAACATGTCATGGCGGACCTTTCCAATGCAGTAGTCAAACCTTGGCATGAGGCCGTATTCCTGCCCAAAAGCGAAAGCTAATATCGGGGTGACCGGTCTTGCTATGAGCACGGAAAGCAGGTGTTCGGGGCCGCGATGGGCCCCCAGCACAGTCGGACCTAAAATGCGACCATTCGAAAGGAGTCAGGATCATGGATTCAGAAGAGTTAACCCTGTTGTTCAGCCCTATTTCTATCCGAGGAAAAACCATAAAAAATCGTATTGCAGTCACCGCCCACGCCACGGGACTGAATCCCTTGAGTTATCCTTCCGATCAATTTATAGCCTATAATGCCAACAAAGCCCGACATGGGGTGGGCCTGCTAATGACTATGGGGTCAGGATCGGTGCATCCAACGTCACCGAATTCGGATTGGGGTGGCATTCATAACTGGGATGAAAGCATTGTGCCGTATCTGAAAAAGATGTCTGCGGCAATTAAACCAACGGGTACCGTGTTGATGGCACAGATTTCCCATCGGGGACGGAGGGCGAATCGCGACGTGACATGGCTTCCAATCTATGCACCGTCAGACGAACCCGAGCCTTTGCATCGGGATGTGCCCCACGAAATTCAAGCCGACGATATCGATTGGTTAATCGCGGCCTACGTGGGTGCGGCCGTGCGTCTCAAAGAGGGAGGATTCGATGGGGTCGAAATTTCCGCCGCGCACGGACATCTAATTGACCAGTTTTGGTCTCCGTTGTCAAACCATCGCAGCGACGATTTTGGTGGTAGTCTGGAAAACCGGATGCGGTTTGGCAATATGGTTATTGACGCCGTGCGGGATGCGGTTGGAGAGGATTTTATCGTCGGATTGCGGCTCACGGGCGATGAATTTTTAGATGGTGGGCTGACATTAGAGGACATGCAGGAGATTGCGACAAGATCGGCTGCCTCTGGAAAAATCGATCTCCTGAACATTATTGGGTCTACCGGCGCCACCGAATATCACCAGGCCCTGACAGTACCGTCGATGAACTATCAGCCCGGGGTGTTTACTGGACTCGCGAGCTCCATTCGCTTCGCGTTGCAAGAATCCGGAAATGCCATTCCGGTATTGGTGACAGGCAGGGTTGTTCATCCGCTACAGGCCGAAGAAGTCTTGCAATTAGGCCAGGCGGACTTGGTGGGAATGAATCGTGCCATCATTGCGGATCCCGAAATGCCGGAAAAAGCCCGCGAAGGACGTTTTTCCGACATTCGCGTCTGCATGGGGGCTAATGAGGGCTGCATTGGACGAATTTATGTGGGGAAAGGCATTACCTGTGTGCAAAATCCGGTGATCAGCCGGGAAGAGGAACTGGCAGAGTGGTCACCGGCGTCATCATCGCGCTATGTGGTCGTCGTCGGGGGTGGGCCGGCGGGATTGGAGGCTGCTCGCATGAGTGCGCTCCGCGGACATCGGGTCACCCTGGTTGAGCAATCTTCGGTGTTAGGCGGACAAATTCGCCTCGCCGCAGCGACACCCAATCGGAGTGCCTATGCGAGTTCTGTGGATTGGTTGGAAGGTCAAGCGAAAAAGGCTGGGGTGGAATTTTATCTAGACACCACTGCTACGGCCTCCCTGATTTTGTCATGGAATCCCGATGTGGTGATTGTGGCCACGGGCTCCTTGCCCCGGCCTTTAACAATACCGCGGGCGACGGAAGTCCCCTGTTTTACCGCTCGGGAGATTCTGGCCGGCTCTGCCATCACCGGATCTCAGGTGTTGCTCATTGATGAAAACCATCATCAAGAAGGGTTGTCTACTGCGGAATTTTTAGCGTCCCAAGGATACCAAGTGACCGTCGTCTCGCGATTATGGATACCCGGAGAAGACATCGATGTTACTCTACGGCCAGATTTATCCGGGAGACTGGATGCCTTGGGCGTCACACTATGGCCCTTAACCGAGGTCAAGGAAATTTTTTCGGATGGTACAGCGGCATTGGAGCATGTGCATTCGCATCGTCCATGGGAGCTCGGTCCCTTTGATGCCGTGGTTACGGCCACCAAAGGACGGGCCCAAGATGCTTTATGGAAAGAACTCAAGGAATCTTCCGTCGAACTTTATGTAATTGGCGATGCCATGGCCCCGCGGGGTCTTCATGATGCCATTTTAGAAGGCACGCGTGTGGCACGGAGTGTGCAGTGAGTGAGCATCCCTCTCGTATCATGTGGGTTTTTGCGGTGCTGTCGAGTCCAGAAGACCAAGGTTGGCAACACGTGTTTGCCGCCTTGGCGCAGACGGAGTGGGGCGCGAAAAATATTGACAGCATCACTTTAATTGTAATCGGCGTAATCGCTCGGGAGGACGATATTTTTCGGCAGGCGGCTGAATTTGGCGTGGACTCGGTGGTGATAGTGGATATCGGCCCCCTCTTTGGTCGCACATCGACTCTAGCGGAGGCTTGCCGTGTGCTAATGACCCGGGAGAAGCCTGTCGTATCGCTATTCAGCGGCGGGCCCTCCAGTCCCATGACCGCCTTTGTGGCGGCCGAGTGGGCGGATCACCTCCATGGCAGCTTAGTGTTTCCTGCCTCCTCCTTTCGCGTGATGCCGGACCATACCGTGCAAACAATTGAAGACGTCGAGGTGGGTGTAACCCAGGCCGTGCGCACTTTTCGGGAGGATCAGCCCATGGTGATTGTCTGGGACGCCCCCCGCGTGTCCCTTCAGCGCGGGAGAGGATTGCACAAGCCGCTCCCAGAGGTGGAACGTTTACCGATTTCGGTATCCCCCCAAGACTCGGAGATTACGGTGCTGCGGCAGATTCCGCCTACTCCCCAAGAACGGGCGCTAGAAGATGCCGACCGCGTGGTCGCCGGCGGGCGCGGTATTGGGGGAGCGGATGGATTTGCAATATTAGAGCAATTGGCCAGTGCTTTGGATGCGGGGCTTGGCGCATCACGCGTGGCGGTAGATCAGGGATGGGTGAGTTACGCCCACCAAGTAGGACAGACAGGAAAGCGGATTCAGGCTCGGCTTTACATGGCCTTTGGTATTTCTGGAGCACCACAGCATATGGAAGGTATGCGCAATTGCGACACTATTATCGCGGTGAATTCGGATCCCTCCGCGCCTATTTTTGAAGTGGCACATCTGGGTGTGGTGGGTGATGCGCGAGAAGTCGCCCAAAACCTAGCGGCTGCCATTGGTCAGCGACGGATCGGTGAAATGACATGAACTGGCGTGTCTTGTTGCCTGTGGGGTCGTTTCGGGATCCCCTGGACTGGCTCGACAGTCCACAGTCTGCCCCATTGGCATTGGCTCGCCAGATGATCCAGCAACATGGGGGAGACTTGGCGGTGATCGGCTATGGTGCGGCACAGGATTTAAGCGTATTGCAATGGGCACGGGAGGCGGGCGCGTCGGAGGTGTTCCTGGTCAGAACGGAAGCCGGCACCGAGGCAACCGCGATTGTGTCAGCATTGGCTGCCCAATGGGCTGAAGAAACACAAGTATGTGTGATGGCCTTGGGCACTTCCGATACGGTGCCCTGGATGCTGGGATCGCACCTCGGATGGGCGGTCGTGCCCGGGATACGGTCCGTCATGGTTCATGATGCTGCCTCCGTAACGGTGCGCCAGGGGCGTCCCCAGGGGTGGCAGGCGGAATTGCTGGTCCGGACACCAGCCATCTTGCTGCTGGATCCGCGGTTTTTTCGCAGCCTGTATTTGACGGTTCGCCAACGACAACATGCCACTCAAGCGGCAATGGAGATACCGGAGCACCATCTGTTGGGACTCGGACAGCCTGGACCAGTCTTGCGTCCCTACCGCAAAGTAGCACTAAAAGTGGGGGGCGCGGGAGCAGGACTGGACGCACGTGCGCGCCTAGGGGCCTTGTCGAACCCCCAGCCCGCTTCGGCACAGGCCAAATCTGTAGTCAATGGATCTACCGAGGAAATCACCCAGGCGATTATGAAATTTTTGCTGGCCAAAGATTTGCTGCCGTAACGGAAAGGATGCCTGAAAATGGCGACTAGGGTGATCAGTGACGAACGATGCCACGTAATGGTACGCAATCTATAGGGTAGTGTTTATGGCCTCCGAGGATTTTGTACCCGGCTGTGGTGTTGCCGATTGATTGAAGCGGAGATACTGGGGGGGCACGACTAACTCTTCCGCCTTGCCGGTGGCATTAGGGCTTGGTAGGGGTAATCCGCTTTGCCGTGGATGTATTGGGGGGTAATCCGGATGGTATGATATCTTAGATACGAGGAAGCCAACGTATTCCTTAGGTTGACATGCCTACTGCCGGGGTGGCATCACAAGTCATTTGTCTATGCGGGTCATGGGATTTTTTGCTACCGTGCCCCCATAACCATTTCTGGTCGGATGGGCTCAACACAGCCAGCCTCAGATGTGTAATCGACTATAGCTTGGGCATTTTAGTCATAGGGACTTCTTATCCAGTGCGCGTTTATTCACAACATCCGAATGTCTTGTTCTCCGTTTCATTTGCCAAATGGCTGAAAACCCGCGTTGTTTTACCACTCAGCGAAATCTCGGTGCTGGAATGCTGTCTTAAATATCTACACTTCCGTTATGGCAGCTTCTCAAAGTTTCCCGGGTTCGAAAGGTATTAGGTCATCCAACGTTTTGCGCTTTTTGTCACGGCAAACCAACTAAACGGGTTAAATCCCGGATGGCTTGACCCTGCCAAGATTCCGGCGGCCTGGCAACATCTCTGCTACTGTCAATGGAAACAACCAATGTATTTCGCGGCATCTTCGCAGCCGGTTTCCAGATAGCATGGACACTAAGGCTGATCCACGGATACCAAAATCTAATGGAATAATGTGACAAATTTTCCTTTCCTGCTTTACATAGAGAGTGAATAATTGTAATATTGGTGCATATACAATAGTGATTATATAATAATCGCATTTACATCAATAGTGGGGTACTTGTTGTTAATAAGCTGCCAGCAATCAGACCTTTTCTGTCAGTGGTATTCTTTGCAAGCGTTATATGGTCATGCCATCTTGGGGCCATTCGGGTGTAACCACCAGAGAAATTTTTAAGGAGGTTGGAAAGATATGAAAGCGGTAGTGTACCAAAGGCCTTTTAGTGTGGAAGTGCATGAGGTAGCCGATCCAAAGATTTTACATCCCAATGACGCCATCATTAAAGTGACCACCTCTTGCATTTGCGGCAGTGATTTGCACATGTACGAGGGCCGGACCGCGGCGGAACCGGGGATAATCTTTGGCCATGAAAATATGGGAGTGGTTGTTGACATTGGCCCTGGGGTAGCTCGGCTAAAAGTCGGTGATCGAGTGGTATTGCCATTTAATGTAGCATGCGGTCATTGCCGCAATTGCGAGTCCGGATATAGTGCTTTTTGCACCGAAGTGAACCCAGGTTTTGCAGGAGGTGCTTATGGTTACGTAGCGATGGGACCGTATAGTGGTGGCCAAGCGGAATATCTTCGGATTCCGTTTGCCGACTACAATGCACTGAACCTTCCCCAAGGGACTGAGTTTGAGTCGGATTTTGCCTTGCTGGCTGACGTTTTTCCCACCGGATGGCACGGCGTTTCGTTAAGCGGATTTCGTCCGGGGGAGAGCGTTGCGGTATTCGGTGCTGGCCCGGTAGGGCTTATGGCTGCCTATAGCGCTATCTTGCGGGGGGCGACTGCGGTTTATGTGGTGGATAAGGTAAAGGAACGCTTGGACAAGGCAGGATCCATTGGAGCTATTCCCATTGATTTTTCGGAGGGCGACCCTGTAGAACAAATTTACGAGTGGAGCCACGGCGAAGGCGTCGACCGGGGTGTAGACGCCGTTGGTTATCAAGCGGTTTCAGGAGATCATGAAGTACCCAATGCGGTAATTGATGCACTGATTCGTGTGGTACGCCCCACGGGGGGATTGGGGATACCCGGTCTTTATGTGCCATCGGATCCCGGGGGTCAGGATGCTCAAGCGCAGAAAGGATACTTGACCGTGGCATTTGGCAAGTTATTCGAAAAGGGGTTAACGGTAGGTACCGGGCAATGCAATGTCAAGGCTTATAACCGTCAATTGCGAGATTTAATCATAGCTAATAAAGCGCGTCCGAGCTTTATTGTATCCCATGAATTGCCGCTAGACGAAGCACCTGTGGCGTATGAAAAATTTGACCAAAGAACTGACGGATTTACCAAAGTGCTGCTTCATCCCTAATAAACGCAAGATCTAAGACGCCAATTTCCGAAGGGCATCGAAAATATCGACGACGGATGACTATTTCGGCGTAAGGAGCAACGGATATGCAAACGTGTTCAAGGCCTATTGTGATCATTGGGGCGGGGATAGCAGGAGCAAGTGCCGCTGAATCTCTTCGCAATGAGGGATTTGACGGGCAGATACTTATGTTTGATAAAGGCAAGGATATGCCCTATGACCGGCCTCCGTTGTCCAAAGAATACTTACTGGAGGGTGTAAATTCGTCGATTATGCTCTGGGATGGGGATAGGCATGCTGATTTGAACGTTGATGTCGAATTAAACACCGCGATAGAACGGGTTGATCTTGCGCAACGAGCCGTCATTGCCTCTGATGGCAGGCGATGGCCATTTAGCCAACTGTTAATATCATCGGGCAGTCAACTTAGACGGTTAGATGATTTACCTGGTGCTGATCTACCCGGGATCCACTATTTAAAGAGTTTGGAGGACGCTACAAATTTGCGCCGATCATTGGATAAGGCGCATCAAGTGGTCATAGTTGGAGCAGGGTTTATTGGTTCGGAAGTCGCGGCCGCATGTTACCAAATGGGAAAATCCGTGGTCATGGTAGAAATGGCAAGGCTGCCGTTTCAAAATATTCTGGGTGATATGGCGGCGCGGTTCATCTGTTCGCTCCATGAGTCGCGCGGCGTGAAAATTATTACCGAAGAACGTGTCATAGCGTTTTCTGGCACCACACGGGTTGAAAAGGTGATTACCGCATCATCCGGTGTTATCCCCAGCGATGTTGTAGTGGTGGGCACTGGAGTGGTTCCGACCGGACCGTCGATAGGCAAAGAGATGTCATTAGGATATGTGGTGGATGAATATGGAGAAACAGAAGCAAAAGGTGTGTTTGCGGCCGGTGACAACGCCATGTGGCCTTATCGCGGTCAATTGATACGCGTGGAACATTGGGATCATGCGATAAATCAGGGACGTATCGTGGCCAAAAACATGCTTAATCCTCAACATGTCCCCTATGAAGCCATTCCATATTTTTGGTCGGATCAATATGACACACGATTGCAGTATGTCGGTCATACACGAGCCTGGGACCGCGTGGTAATCCGTGGAGATTTGGCCGCCGGATCGGCCGCAGTGTTTTACATCCTAAACCGGCAAGTTGTTGCCGGCTTGCTGATAAATCAACCGAAACAAGTGTTGCCTGTTCGGCGGTTCATATCGCGCAGAACCCTGGTAGATGAAGTGAAATTAGGTGATGAAGACATTCCGTTGAATGAGACCATCCTTGCACATTGAGTCTATGGGTTGTGTGACAAGCATTTAGATGTCCATACATCCTTCATTGTTGGTGACGGGCTTGGGGTCGAAGGGAGTTATTCATGGAACAGGCCGCAATAAACGTTTTACAAGAAAGAAACACTACGGTGGATAGTGATGCAACTAAAAGATTGCTGGAAGAACTCCACGGGCTCATGATTAATCTCTATTCTGTTTTAGGCCATTCCCCCGTTACCCTTCATGATGCTCAAGGGGTGTTAGTCCTGTCTGTACCTAATGAGAAACGCGACCTTATACTGCCCCATTCTATCGAGTTAAAACTTACCGAAATCAATTTGGGAACCTTACGCACTACGCTGCCGATTTCATCGTTGGTTTCTGATGCGGTTAAGGTCTTAATACTAAAATTATCTCTAACGTTGTCGGAAATTTCCAAGTGGTCGATTACGGAATGTGAACGCCGAAGCCTCGCTATTGATCAACTTCTTGCGGACGGATTGACCCCCCAGGTTCACCGCTTATTATCGGCTGAGGGAATCCCGAGGCATCTTCCGTCAACGCTCGTGGGCCTTAGCCTAATTCCTCAAGATCGACTGCTCTGCAGTGTCCAGGAAATCCGGGAGTTTGTTGTCCCCCGTATATGGAAGTACCAAAGCGTGTTTCCCTGTGTGTGGTGCAGACCAAATATTGTTTTGGGACTGATTCCCAATGAGAAAATCTCAACAGTGATCGAATGGAGCCAAGCTCTAGTTCACGACTTCTGGATTAAGAAAGGCGTAAAATTATTGTCCACGGTTTCACCGGTGGAAAACGTTGGCACCCTGCCAATGGGCATCGCCAATGTGAGCAGTGCTTTGCGTCGTGCAGAAGAATGGGGTATGGAAGGAGTGATTTTGCCAAATTCAAGAAACGTAATGGAATACTTGCAGCATGTTGATAGGAAGGGGGTTGCTGAGTTTACCAAAGATGTTTTGGGGCCGTTATTGGTGGAGGAAAACCAGGAGCTGCTAGAGACGTTGAAAGTTTATCTGAGAGAAGGTCGCAGTGTGACGAAGTCCGCTCGCATTCTGCACATACACCGCAATACCGTATTATATCGCATTGGCCAGGCGGAGAGATTGCTTGGGTTTCAGCTAAAAAATATTGATGATGCAACATCTTTATGGGTAGCGCTTCGGGGCCACGAACTCTATCTAAAGAATTCGCTATGACTGGGAGAGAGACAATCAAAGAGATATCTATTCATATCCCTTATCACATGACTAGAATATAATGCAAAACCTACGGTCAACAAAGGAGGATATCGATGGTTGACAACCAGAAAATCGGCGAGGAATTTGTAGCAGTTGCAGACTCGCAATCTTTGTCAGAAGGCGGCTTTATTAGTTGTCTGGTACGCAAAGAACCTGTTCTGATAACGCGGGTCAAGGAAAAGCTCTATGCCGTAAGTGGAGTGTGCAGCCATGCATATTCGGAGCTAAGCGATGGTGAGCTAGAGGGAGAACGGCTCTATTGCTCGCTTCATTTTGCGTGCTTTGATGTGCGAACTGGACAGGTGTTAGAAGGACCGACCGATAAACCTTTGAAGACCTTCGAGGTTGTAGAATCGGAAGGCAGAATATGGATAAGATAGTAAAGTCGGGAGCTATAATTGTCCCTTCTAAATTGCACGATATGAAGGTTTTGGGGTAGGACGTTTCTGTTCACCAGTACCCGATCGATGTCAGGTGACCATCGAGTCGTTGACTAGGACGCCTTCCTGGGATCGTTGACGAAGGTGCTTTGAAAAGGTGTTAAAATGTTAGATAGGTCGTGACACAGTGTTGATCATAAGTTGTTGCCGGGAAGCACGGCTTGTGAACAGGGTTCTGCGTGATGGGGGTGGAGAACGCCGCACGACGCCATGGGTGCAAAATTTGTGGCTCGGCAACCGGGAGCTTTTGGAGGAAAACGGAATGAGCAAAAAAGAGATTCAGCGTGCTAGAATTCGGCAATATTTTATTGATGCCACCCGGGAAGTTATCCGAGAAGAAGGTATCGGCAATGTGACGATAAGAAAAGTAGCCGATTTGGCCGGATACAACAGTGCCACAATTTATAATTACTTTGAGGACGTTTCGCATTTGATATTTTTTGCCGCCATGACCTACTTAAGAGAGTACGTGAAGGATTTAGCTGAACATGTGAAACATGTGGAAAATGCCTTGGATGAATATTTGTTAATCTGGGAACGCTTCTGCGTCCACTCATTTTCTCAACCCGAAATATATCATGCGATTTTTGGCAGCAACCTCGGCGAGCTGCCCGATGATATTGTTAAAAGTTATTATGACATGTCACCGGATGATCTCGATGATTTGCCTCCAGAACTTTTGCCCATGTTGTTAGAAGCAAATTTAAACAAACGGTCGGAAATTGCCCTACAACGGTGTATTCAGGCAGGATATGTGAATCCAGCGGATTCACAAAAAGTCACCAATCTCATTGTGCTTATCTACACGGGTATGCTTTCATTGTTTTACAACAAGCGGCGGAATTATACCGTGGAAACCGCGACCACATTGGTTGTGGAATACATAAGAATCATCATCGTAACTAGCAAAGTAATGTTTAACGACCTTGGGGAACCAACCGATGGCCATGATCAGCAGCCGGCGAATGTTTAACGACCTTATTGTCTGTTATTCGTCAGCACTGTGAGGCCTAGATCCTTTCAATCGGTTGGAAATGGTGACGTTTAAGTTTCTTCACGGGATAATTGAGCATGCTTGGCTTGAAAAGAACGCACTCCGCCACCAGAAAAGGCAACTGTCACTTCGGCATTGTCTTTACTCCCGCGTAATGCTACGACTTGTCCCAAGCCAAATCGAGGATGACACACGCGGTCTCCCACCACAAAATTGTCCACCCCACCCTGGGCCGTAGCCGTGTTGTTGCCACTGACGTCAACCATCGCTCCGAATAACTTGCCAAGTAACCGTGTTAACCCGTTCTCAAACTCTATCGAGCGATCATCCGTGCCGGTCGTGGCATGAACCAATTCATGAAGCAATGTTCCAGCAAACTGTTCTACGGTCCTTAACTGATCGCGCCGGATAACGATGGCCTGTTCTACTGGAAGCCAGACTCCCAAAGCCACATCGTTATTGAAGGGATTCAATCGCATTGTCTCGGAAATTTTGATGGCCTTTACTCGCTTTGAAGCACTGCCAACTATGTTTAAAATATGGTCTTTGTTCGAGAACACCGTCTGTTCTTGTGGAGTTAAGCTCGCCAAATCAACATAGCGAAACTGAAAGCTATCATTCCAATCATCCCGGTATTTATCCAAATCGCTCATAGGATTGCCTGCAACATCACGAAGGTTTCCAAAACGGCTTGCAATATTCTCAGGAACAACAATGACGCCTTTACCATCCTCCTGGGCATGGGAGACCATCGAATCACCCGTTCTCAGCTGGTCGGGCGTGAGAAATATCACGTTGCCTGATGTATTGAGAACTCGAGATGCATGTAAAGCAACATCAGTCCAATTCAATTCATCGTGCATAGTGCCTTGCTCGAAATTCTTCAAATCGTTGGCAAGTGCTTGCGCCACTGAAAAAGAGTTACATGCGAGTAAAATGGATTTCACTCGCTCGGTATATGCGGAACGACCAAGATTGGACCTTTCTCTATTTAAGGCTTTTCTAAGGGCTGCATTGGGAGATGTTATATTGTAGGAAAACAGAAAGTTTTCCTCTTCGGCAACGCGTAGTCCGCTCACGTAGATTTTTGCTTTTTGTGAGGCATCCCTGCGAATGACACTGCCATAAGACGTGGCTTCCAATACTTGGTCGCCATTAAGCTGGAGGAAATACGACTGGGCAGTGTCCACGTCCGCATCCGTGACGCCATCCATAGCAATATCGGTGCCCACCAACTCAGGATCGGAAGGCTCAGTAATCGTGGCATGTAAGGTTTCAATGTCCGAAAAACCGTGTTTTGATGCCTTTATAATTTGAATGTTCCCGTGTCTCGAGATAATCGAGACCTGAATGTTGTGCCGATCAAAAGCGGCAAATGCATCTTTTAATCCCACGCCGAACTTGCCGATGACTAGCCCGGGGTGGCTCAGTTTTTCTTGGTTCTCGTTTTGGGTCAGATGGTCGTATTTTAACCCTCGGCCGAAATCACGAATATGCCATACGCCTCGGTTGTCTTTATAGACCTGGGGATAATCGGTGTCGGTCAGTGCCTTTTCATCCAAAGCATTTGCCAATACTTCTCGGATTGCGTCTGCGGCCGACCAGTGTTCCAGTACTTCTTCAATATTTAAATCAAAGAGTCGTATTTCGTTTGCCATATTAGTTCCCCCGCGATTTGTCATTACTTACTGTTACACAACTTGCAAATGAAATTGTCGACGAAACTATCCGGTCTGGTAGACCGCTACATTAGTCTTCATAGGGGTTAATTCATTTCCAAATATACCGAAATATTTTGTCAAACGAAAGAGGAACAATGCTTTAAGAATTTGGATTCCATCTTGGAGTTTGCGCTAATATACTCTCTGCAAGAGATCAATCAAGCGAGAAGCCGATTCCTCTCATCCGGGCGAGATGCGGTGTCGTCGTTTTCCGTCCGAACTATTGACGCCTTATCACCGATGATTTAACATGACGACATAACGACATATCAAATATTTGGGAGGATTCAATGGCGGGTGCGCGAACGTATCTCGACGAAGTAGAAAAACTAATTATACAGGTCAAGTCTCAAGAGCCTATCATTGCGCAAGTCGCCGAACGGGCGTCGGAGGCCATCTTGGCCAACCATTGGGTACGATTGTTTGGCAGTGGCCACTCTGTACTGCCGGTGCAAGACTGCTTCCCCCGCTATGGAGGATATCCGGGATTTTTCCCCATTATGGACCCCCGGCTTATGTGGACAACGGTGAGTGGTCCTGGAGGGGCTGAAGAGTTATTGTGGCTCGAAAGACAAGAAGGGTACATGGATAATTTCCTGCGGCACAATGTTTGGCACCGTGACGACGTCCTCATAGTGATTTCCCATGGAGGGCAAAATGCGGCCCCGGTTGAAATGGCGCTGGCGGCTAAGGCGCAAGGACTATTTGTTGTCGCATTAACATCGCTTCAAAATCACCGTGAACGTGCCGCCACCCACAGTAGTGGAAAGAAAATCGGAGATATAGCCGACCTCATTTTGGATAACGGGGTAACACCGGAGGACGCCGTGGTGACTGTTGACGGTGTAGGGGGGAAAGTTGGCGGCACATCTACCCTGATTGCCATTGCATTGATTCAAGCAGTGGTTGCGGAAACGGCCACCCGTTTAGCCGAAAAAGGTTATCGGGTCAAGCCTTTCGCCTCTCCCAATGCCCTCGGCGTTGAACCTGGCAGGAACCCCGCCGTTTATGTGGAATACCGTGAACGGCTTCAACGCAGCGGAGGTTAATTCGCATGTCGTGTGTCGGGATTGATGTAGGGGGAACCAAGCTTTTGGTATCAACGTACTCTGGACCGCAGTTGCGATCGGCGGAAGTGCCGGTGCCTCCTACAACCGAAATCCTGTTAAACACCCTAGACAATCTTTTTCACACTTTGGGGGTGTCTCAGTTAGGGGCCATTGGCGTAGGCATCCCCGGCGTTGTCCAGTCCTCGGGCACCTGCTGGACACCAAACTGCCCTGCGGTGAATGGAGTGGCCTTAAGTGAAGTGTTAAGAAATCGGTTTGGGGTTCCGGTGGTTGTTGACAACGATGCTCGCCTGGCCCTGCGGGCGGAGTCGCGGATCGGCCGAGCCCAAGGATTTCTCAATGTTCTTTTAGTAGCCGTAGGAACCGGCATAGGTGGCAGTATCATGGCGGATGGCCGGATAATCCGAGGACAACAGCAAACCGCAGGATCATTTGGCTGGCTTCGCATGCGCCAAGGCAATGAATGGGTTACGTGGGAGAATATTGCATCGGGACGCCAGTTGGATGCACTGGCCGCTGGGCTGGGAATTGCCGGCGGCAGGGGACTGGTAGACAAAGCGCGCGAGGCACCTGGACCCTATCGTGACGCGTTGGATGGCTGGATTGAATCTTTGGGCAATGGCATTGCTGGCTTAACCAGCGTTTTTGATCCGGAACTGGTTTTGATATCCGGAGGCATCATTCGCGATGCGGATTTTCTCTTGCCCCGATTACGGACGGTTGTGCATCGCCAATCGTCGCCTGCTACTGGCTCGGTACTGATAGAGGCAGCGTCGCTTGGTCATCAAGCGACGGCAGTGGGGGCATTTTTCCACGCGAGCGATTATGGGGAAAGGAGGATTCCTTAATGTCTTTAGAACGGGAAACAGGTATCCCGTTATATCGGCAAATCCAAGACTACATCCGCGGAAAAATTGAAGCCAAAGAGTGGGTAGTGGGTGATCAAATCCCCACCGAACAGCAGTTGGGCCAACAATTTGGGGTGAGCCGCATTACCGTGGTCAAGGCGGTCAGCCGACTGGTGGACGAGGGATTTTTACGCAAGGAGCAGGGGAGGGGCACCTTTGTTACCGGTGTCGCGTTGGTGCCCGAGCCCCTCACCCTTCGCAGCTTTACGGAAGAAATGCGGGACCGCGGATTGCAACCGGGGTCAACCATTTTAGAAAAAATTGCCATGGAGCCTTCCCGCCGATTGCAAGATCGGTTGGGATTAGAACCAGGACAAAAGGTCTTTCGGCTGGTGCGACTGCTGTTAGCCAATGGCCAGCCCATGGGTCTTCATCGAACCTATTTACCTTGTCATCGATTTCCTGATGTCTTGGATTTTATCGAATCTAACGTGTCCTTATATGCCACGTTGCGAGCGCACTATGGCATAGAGCCGGAAAGCGGTATTGAAACTTACAGTGCGATTCAACTCGATGCAGAAGAGTGCCGCCTATTAGATGTGCCCGAAGGGTCTCCTGCGTTTTCCGTCGAACGACAAACGTTTGCCGACGCGAGCCCTTTTGAATTTGTCAGCGCGCTGATGAGAAGTGATCAATTTCATTACACCGTACAATTGCATCGTAAACATGGGAGGGATAGTAATGGTAAATAAGGCTCAACGAGCGACGGTGTCCCTTTTGGCAGCCGCGATGGGAACGGCGGTCCTGGCTGGGTGCGGCGCCGCTCCCAATTCCACGCCAAGCGCTTCGGGCAAGGTTTCAATCTCGTATTTGACCCTGTGGCCAGCACCACAGGTGGCAATGTTCCAACAAGCCATAAACAAATATGAGAAGTCTCACCCCAATGTGTCCATTACCGTGCGGTCAGTGCCTTTTGGCAACTTGCTGAGCACGATTACCACGGATTCCCTTAGTTCCAATGGCCCCACCATGTTTGACATCTACGATCTTTGGCTGCCGTCTCTCGCCAAAGACGGAATAGTGGCTCCCGCGCCTGGCTCATATGCGGCTGACATTTCATCGCATTACGCATCGAACATTGTATCATCAACAGATTATAGCGGCAAAAGCTATGGATACCCAAACGAAGTCGATGACTATGCCTTGAATTATAACAAGGCATTATTCCGAGCCGCGGGAATTTCGTCGCCGCCATCTACTTGGCCACAGCTGATTGCTGATGCACGGGCACTGACCAAATACAACGCTTCGGGGCAAATCGTGCAACAAGGCTTTGGGGTCATTACCAGTTGGAACAGTGGTGTGGTGCACCCATGGCTGGCCATGGTTCAATCGGACGGTGGGCAGCTGCTTAATAAGCAACATCAGCCGTTACTGACATCACATGCTGCTGAGGCTGTGACCAATCTTTATAGCCAGCTGATCAACCAATACAAAGTCACGAGCACTGCCATGAGTATAGCCAACGCCAGCACCACAGGTCCGTACTTGGACAACTTTGCAACCGGAAAAACTGGGATGATTATTATGGCCGACTGGTGGGAAAGTGCGCTGGAAAGCAGTATGGGCTCTAACTTTTCCAATGTAGGTGTTGCTCCAATTCCTGTCGGTCCTAACGGGACCGGATCCCATACGGTATATTACTCCTGGGTATCCACAGTCAATGCCCACGCCAGCACAGCACAGCAACAAGCCGCTTGGGCATTTCTAAGATGGGTAAATTCGCCGGCCAGTGGATCTAATGGCTCATCGGCTATGGGCAATATACTGTCGTCAGAGGGCATCATGCCCAGTCGTACGTCAGATATTGCGGCCCATCAGGCCCAGCTCAACACGCCGTTTATGAAACCCTATGTCCAAGCCTTAAAGACTGCATATCCTTTTCCTGTCGTCTTTGGCGGTGACCAACTGACGACCGACATTCAAAACACCATTGAGAGTGTCGAATACGGCCAAAGCTCGCCGTCAGCCGCGCTAAATCAGGGGCAGCAAACGGTCAGCCAGCTTTTATCGCAGTATTATGGCCACTGATAAATGATACCAATTGCGGGCCATGGGCATGTTCTAAACCCATGGCCCAAAAAGGTGGATTCGTTATGAAGAACCGATTGGCCGACACAAGAGTTTTTACTGGCATTTATTTAGGACCTGGCGTGGGTCTAATCGCCCTCTTCGTGGTCGTCCCGATTCTATTGACCGCATGGGTCAGTTTTCATAGTTGGAACATGCTGACACCATTTGCAACCATGCCGTATGTCGGATTGCAGAATTATCGCCAGATCTTTGGCGATCCTGTCTTTCTTGCTGCATTGCGCAACACCATTGTTTATTCAGTGGCTAGCGTCGCCATTGAGCTGCCGCTGGCGTTGTTGATCGGGATCTTCTTGTTCAACACTAAGGCTCGGGGAAGCCATTGGGTTCGCACTGCCCTGTTTTTGCCCTATGTCATTCCCAACGTGGCAGTGGCGATTGTTTGGGGCTATTTGTATTCGCCGATTTACGGGCCATTCAATATCGTACTGTCCTGGTTTCATATCCCAGCTCAGCCATGGCTGGGTTCGGTGCATGAGGCTCTGATGTCCTTAATTATTCTTAACTTGTGGCAAACCGTGGGCTATTACACGGTGATTGTGATCGCTGGATTGACGGAAATTCCTCAGGATTACTATGAGGCAGCGTCTATCGATGGCGCTACCAAGTGGCAAGCCACGCGTCACATCACGCTCCCGTTGTTGCGGCGCGCCGTGACCTTTATTGTCATTATTTTAACCATAAATTCGTTGCAGGTCTTTGCTCCGGTCTACATATTGACTCAAGGCGGACCCGCCAACAGCACTAATGTAGTGGTATACGACATGTATCGGACCGCTTTCAATTTTCTTAATATGGGTCAAGCAAGTGCAATGGTGTTCGTTTTGTTTCTGGTGATCCTGGTATTGGCAGTGGTGGAGCTTCGGTTATTAGCTCGTGCTTCGTAGGAGGAGATCATGTCACTGATATTGCGAGGCTCTAAAAGGTCTTGGGCGTACATTTGGCTAGGGGTTATCACCGTCATCTCAGTCTTCCCTTTTTATTGGATGGTGTCTTCGAGTTTAAAGACCTCCAAGGAAATTATGGCATTGCCACCCCATTGGTGGGCGACACATCCCAGTCTTCAGGCTTATTCTACGGTGTTTCATGTGGTGGCTTTTGCTCGCGCCATTGGAAATTCCTTTGTGGTAACCGGCACCGCAACCCTGGGCATTTTGGTTACAAGCATTATGGCGGGGTACGTGTTTGCGAAATACCGTTTTCGGGGCAAGGAGACACTGTTTACCGCCGTGCTGGCGACGATGATGGTGCCATCGTTTGTGACTCTCGTCCCGCTCTACTACTTCTTTAATCGTCTTAACTTAATCGACAACTATGCGGCATTGATTCTGCCGAACATCGGCAACGCGTTTGGCATATTTCTGATGCGTCAATTTATTGCCGGGATTCCTCAAGAGTTGATTGAAGCTGCCCGGATTGATGGGGCTTCTGAGTGGACCGTTCTGTGGCGTGTAATCACTCCTCTGTTAGGTCCTGCGATTGCAACTTTGGGATTATTTGCCTTTGTATTTCAATGGAATAGATTCTTATGGCCACTGACTGTGGTAAACACTCCGAATATGTACACGGTGGTGCTGGCGCTTAACAGTTTGGAATCCTATACATCGAGTGTCAAATTTGCCAATGTGGTCATGGCAGGGGCAGTGGTAGGAATTTTGCCCAGTGTCTTGCTGTTTGTTTGGCTGCAAAAGTATTTCATCCGTGGCGTCGCCATGACGGGGATTAAAGGATAGCCGAGATGTCATCACCGGTCTCGGCCTTCCGCCGACGCGATGAAAATGGCGAGGCGGGGGACGTCCCTCCCGCCCGCGTTCAAATTTCTGGTGTCATTGCGGAAACGGATAAGTCGTTTGATTCAACGTCCATATGCGGTAGATTAGGGCAGTCACAGCGAAGCCTGCAAAATATCCTAAAGACGATTGGCGGAAGATGCCTACTGCCAAAGGCCCCGTGAAGACTACGGTAGATGTGGTTGCCAGACCTAAAATCGCGCCCGCAGCCCAAGACACCATAGCAGGAGTGCCAGAGATTTTTATGGATCGCCGGATATTCAACAGGGCGATGGCGGCCCAAGGGGCAAGCAGTGCTGCGACCAAACTAAGAAACCCTTCAAAATTAACGATGAATCCCTGGGATATTAACAGCACGTAGAGAGAGGCAGTAATTGAAATGACGCCGTCAACCGCTATGGTCCGGGATCTTGGCATCTTGATACCGGCCGCGAGGAGACTAAGGCCTGAGGAATAGGCACAAAGCACGCCTCCGGCAAGGATGCCCACCATAGTAATTAACAAATAGGGGACTTGGGCCCAAGTCGGGAGCCAGTGGAGGAGCAACTCTACTGGATTGGTGGCACTTGCCAGCGTCGGTGCAGATTGACCCAACAGAAGGCCCACCGCCATGAGCAATACGGTGGGGATAATGGCTCCCCAAGTGGTTGCCGAGACCACGCGACGGTGAGAGGTTCCTTTGGGGAGATACCGAGTGTAGTCTGCAGCTGTTGTCACCCACGACAGGGCACTGACGGCGACCACCACCGAAATGGAGGGAATAACACCGGCAAGCCAAGGACCCGAAGGATGATACCACACGGCATGCCAATTCACATGCGGCAGCAAGGCTAAAAGAATCACCAAGGTCAGGAATCCAAAAATGTACGACACCCACCGCTGCAAATATTCAATCGTGGCATGGCCCATAAACGCCAGGGAAAGTTCCAACAACCCGGAGATGCCAAGGGACACCACAAGCCATAGCGCGGTGGAACCGACGCCAAATATCAAATGCAGCATGGTGGCCACGGTAAAACTGGAAATAATTAAGACGATGGTTTCCCAGCCGACCATATTGAGCCAAGACACTAAAGCCATCACACGATTGCCTCGTTTTCCAAAATACCGGGCTGAAAAAGCCATGGTGGGCAATCCCGTGTCAACCCCCGGCAGTCCTAGATAGCCAATCACCACAAATGAAGAGAGCCCTATTGCCAGCACTAACAGTGATTGCCACAAGGACAAACCATAGCTCCACACGACGGCCCCA
This sequence comes from Sulfobacillus benefaciens, assembly GCA_003023695.1. GTDB lineage: Bacteria > Bacillota > Sulfobacillia > Sulfobacillales > Sulfobacillaceae > Sulfobacillus_C > Sulfobacillus_C benefaciens_A. The sequence continues at coordinate 60,695 of PXYW01000033.1, forward strand.
ATGACCACGTAGGTAAATGACAAATTTCCGGCAAACCATACCCAAAAGAGATCATGGGCACTTCCGTGTCTGGCCGTTGCTGAAATGGGATTGATGCCATTGGTCTCTACTTGCCAAAGGCAATCGCGACTCTCTGATAGCGGTAAACTCACATTTATTCATCCTCTCTTCTTGCTCTATTGGCGGTATAGCAGGCCATGAGATATCGAGCATGAAGAGGGCTTAAGGCACGGTCGAGGATATGTCTGAAATATACATAACGACCCGGACCGGGTCGTCGCCGAACATTGTCCTTTGCCAGAATTACCTGGCCAAGTTCAAGGGTTGGCAAAAAGCCTCTCAGCGCGTTGGGCACCCCTCATGTCACTAGGACTATTATAGGGCAAATGGCTCGATCGGCATAGAGATCTATGTAGCTATGGACAAACAGGGCTTTGGAAACACATGTGACCGCTTTTTGATTTGCCAGATTGATTTTTTCAATGGCGTGTTGACATCAAAGATCGGCTATTTGCAATCTATGGTTGGATGGTCTTCTACTTCATCCTGACGGAGTTGCCCTGTTTTGTGCAAAACGTGGTGGATTGGGCCTTCGGAACACTCCTCTGTCTTGTGCAAAATACGGTTGGACTACCGTCTGGGCTTGATGGTCCTTAATGCACATTCGGGCCGATTAGCGATTTAGTATAATTTTCTGCTATATTGGTTCTTGAGCCGAATTGGTAGGGGTCTGGAATATCGAACGGCTTCTAGAATCGTGAAGTTGTTATTGATGTACACATAGTTACGGCAATGCGGGAGCCCACGAGATATACAACGCGTAAGCGAGTCGTGAGGGCAACGCATCTGCGGGCCACTATTATCGCCAAGAACTGAAAACAGTCCCGCAGTGGGCGCACACGGATTGGGAATGGGGACTGCGGGGCGAGAGTGACTGTGTGGTATCGTCGCGCATCGACTTTTCATTGGATGGCGACGTGATCATGCACGCTTTGGTGACGGAAGTGACCTTAGAAGGCGACCCGTGGAGACTGTTGCATCAATGGAAAAGTACTGGCCTGTAAACGAAGAGTAGCACAGTGCTACCTGAATGGCGTATCACCTGCTTCTTTGTCGACCGAAAATTCCGGGGTCGTGGGGTGGCTTCGGCGGCCCTGGCTGGTGCACTGGACGCCATTGCCCAAAGCGGAGGCGGGACGGTCGAAGCCTACCCGGAAGATTACAACGGCCGGGAGGTGTCGATGTTCGAACGGCACGGATTCGAGCGCCTCTTCCGCCTGGACAAGCACCATTGGACGGTCCGCAAGATCATCGAATCCACGCCAACACTAGACGACGAGCATGTGGCGAGTCCGCTATGACAGGAGGTCGTTCCGGTCAATATGGGATGAGGGCCCACGGTTGATTCCTACGAACGGAATCGACGGGTAGGACAGAGTATCCGCACTGAAATCTCGAAAGGCAGGAGGATCACAACATGCAGGCATCTCCCATCATTCTGGTACCGGGTTTTTGGCTTGGTGCATGGGCTTGGGACCCGGTGACGGCGATATTGCGACCACAGGGTTATCGGGTGCGCGCGTTGACACTGCCGGGTTTGGAGACGGTCGAGGCAAATCGCTCAGCGGTGTCGTTGACCAGCCATATTGATGCCATTTGCGACGCGTTGTGGCAGGCGGGGGAACCTGCGGTGCTGGCGGTGCACAGCGCGGCGGGATTTGCCGGGTATGCGGCCAGCGATCGCATGCCAGAACGGATTCGCGCGATGATATACGTCGACACCGCCCCCGGCAAAGGGGCCCTAAATCCTGCCTTTGATGCGGTGGACTATCCGCTTCCATCATGGGAGGACATGGATCCGGAAGACATTGCCCTTCTCAACCCGGACGAACGACACCTTCTCCGCGACCGGGCCGTTCCCGAGCCGGGGGCGCTTTTGCGCGAAGCCGCTCAACTGACCAATGCGCAAAGGCAGGACATCCCGAGTATTGTGATCTGCACCAGTCGCCCGCAAGAGGAAATCAAGGCGCTCGCCCATCAAGGCTATAGTTTTTTGGCGGGTCTGCCGGAATTGCACCACGTCGTCTACATCGACCTGCCCACGCACCATTGGCCGATGTGGTCACGGCCAGACGACATCGCGCAGATTCTTGCGAAGGCGGCGCACGGATACCTGCCCCGCTGAGAAACAGTTTCTATATTCGAGGACGGGGCGTATCACCGGACGCGGTGAAAGTACAGTGTGTCCGGTACTTACGGGAGTGATAGCGCACTAGCACCTTCCCTCAATCCATTCTTGTAACTCCCGATGAGCAGGGGCTTCCTAGAGCAGACGTTCGCGGGAGTTTCCAACCCGTGAGGTATGCACACCATGGTCGCCGAGAGCGTCCTTTCCAACCTTGGGCCGGCTTACCGAAGAGGGACGATTTGAGCTAAAAACCGAGAAAATCCAACCACATTTTGCACATAGCCCAAAGATCCAGATGTCAGCGCAGGGATTTGCATTTTCATGCTTACGAATTCCAGTAACAGAAGAGGCGCTGGAATCGACATCGCAACAACATCATGACCCTGCGGAATTCACCACAAAGTATGCACTTTCCAGCCAAGTCACAACTTTGAGCGGCAAAGTTTTACCAGGCACATTTCTAACGCAATTCAGAGGTTGCCGTGGGCGGGCTCGTGCAGACCTCAGAGCAGGCAAACGGAATAGTATACGAATGGCACTCCCTCTTGATGATGAGCTACTGCCCAAGCATTGTTAAAATACGTCGATATTGGGCCAGCAGGTATCGTCTTGAGCTTTAGTAACCTATATACGTGCGGCTGCGTTACTTGGGTTAAATAGGCTCTTAAGTCTGAAAAGAGGTAGATGACAGTACGGTGAAACATCAGTGGAAGATGTTGGCTTTGTCAGGTATATTGGTGGTTACCGCGGGATGTGGAGCGGCGTCTGGACATGATACTGCCAGTGGCTCTAGCCGAGTGGTCAAACATACGGTAGATCATCCCGGTAATCAACCGTTTATCACGTTAAACCCCACGTCTGGCCGACCAGGCTCTATCGTCACGGTGACCGGGTACATTCCTTCGGTAAAAGATCTGTCGGCTAGCGACCGTGCCAAGCTCGCTCCCTTGGGCAATATTGGCTTTGGAGGGTTTAACACGGGGCTGACGATCGATGTCAGCGCGATTACCTGGTCCTCACAACACCCGGGATATTTCACCGCCAAATTTCAAGTGCCGACCCAACCGTGGCTCACCCCCCAGGGGGAACACGCCTTAAAACCGGGAGTATATCCCGTAGCCATTCAATGTTTTGGTCCGATGATTCATGGGTGCGCCTTAGGCCCGAGTCAAACTCAAGCGGATTTTCGTTTGATGGGACCCATTGCAACTCAGGATCGCCCCATATCATTGAAGCTTTCACCGGTTCGGGGGGCTCCTGGTACCTCTGTGCATGTCTCGGGCTGGGCCCCTTTAACCGAGATTATTGGGCAGCCCTTTGGATATCAATTGGTGTGGAATGCAGAGGGCAAAACCAGTGATTACGGTAGTTTGGGGTCGGTACAGCAATCATTTAATGGAGATATTTCGGGCTCGTTTAAGGTCCCGGCCAGTGTAGCCCCATTGGGCTCGCTCCAACCTGGACCCAATAGTATAGCGCTTCAATACATTTTCACTGCCAACCCAGGCACGTCAATAACTCTGGGCCATGCGCCATTTAATATTATTGCTCCGCGAACCTGGGCGGCATTGGGAACATTCCACCCGCTTTACACCACGACAAATCAGGCTGCCTTCTCATTTAGTCAGCCGAGCCCAGTGACGGTGAGTGACGGTACGATTGCGGTAAGCACCACCCCTGGGGCTATATGGCTTCGGCAGGATGGAGTCTGGCAATCGATTTCTTTGTCGGCACTCACGTCGCTATCTAGTGGCACCGGCTATCCGGTCACCGTGTTCCCGGGTTCTCCGCCGTTGGCCTCGTCGATTGCGTTAGCGCCGGGATTCCCTAGCACCCTATTTCTGGCGGTGGAGGCAGTCAATCATCAGTATGGATCGGCTCCGCCAATGTATAATACGCCATACTATACGACGGATTTGGGAAAGTCTTGGAACCAGGTGCCAGTGCCACCCGGATACACGGTGGGCGAATTCGGAGGGTATCTCCAACAGGAGAGCGCAGTGGTTGCCTACTTCATCCACGACAACCAATGGGCCACCGAGACCACGGATAATGGCGGCCAGTCGTGGACGATGAACCAACACTTGCCCAAGCCGGAGTTGGGCTCGGCGCTCAATTTCGGGGCCGTACCAAACGAAAATTTTGGCCAAATGGGCAACGGACAGACGGAACAGTTATTGCGCGACACTAGAGAAGGCCAATGGATTTCGTCGACCAGCTTTACCACTATGGAAGGCACTACGACGCTGGCGGCCTTGTCCGTACATAGCGCGTTGTTGTTGCAGGCGAATAATCCGTATCCGGTGCAGCTAACGGAAAATGGAGGAAAAACCTGGCAGTACATTGCATTGCCGCCGATTACCGGCAGCCAAAACGGGTCCAATTACCAGGACTTAGGGATGTTGGCCAATGGTGATATCTTGGCGCAGGTGTCGTTGGCTAGTGGCTCGGGTTGGTTCGTGCTCACACCGGGTGCCAGCCATTGGCAGTCGGTGCCCACGACAGTAATTCCTCCGAATACCTATAATGTGACGATTGTTGGGAAAGCCATATGGTGGATTGCGTCTTCGGGTAGTACCACCACTCCTCCGACGCTGGTCTCAGTCAATCAAAGCCGACTTTGAGATGACGAAGAGCAAAATGGGCTGGAATTTTATCTCCAGCCCATATTCGTCACCAGGCTTTACGTTAAGTGAGTGCCAAAGAATTCGAGCACATCATCCCACAATTTAAAAGCAGCACCCTCCCGGTAATTGGGCCGGTAATCGGCAAAAAACGCATGTCCTGCCTCTTGGTAGACTTTATATTGAAAGGTTTTGTGATGCTGTTCAAGGCGACTTTTCAGGACAGCGCCGTCTTCAGGCGAAGGGTTTTGATCCTCTTCGCCAATGACCACAAAGAGCGGGCAATAGAGGTTGTGGACCAAGTCTATGATAGGCGTGGGTCGACTTTTTGTGGTCAACTCAGTGGGGGTGGCTTTGCGAATAAATCCTCCCCAGCAATCAATCGCGGCATCCACCTCGCTGCTCGAGGTGGCAAAGAGCAAAGTTTGCCGACCACCCGAACAAAATCCAATGGCGCCCACACGCCCAGACGCATGGGGCAGGCTTCGGATAAATCGCGCCCCGTTTTCGAAGTCGCGCACCACTTGGGCGTCCGACAGGGCGAACATCTTGCTAAACACTTCTTCTGTGTTACTGGGGCTTGGAGTACCGACACGAGAATAGAGGTTGGGCGCTAAGGCGATATAGCCTTGATTCGCAAGACGTCGTGCGACATCGTGGATATGTTCCACGGGGCCAAATGCCTCATGAATTACAATGACCCCAGGATAGAGACCGGGTGCGTGCGGTTGGGCGAGATAAGCATCGATGGCGGATCCATCGGAAGAATACTGTACCAAATGAGATTCGATACGGGTAAGATCTGTGACTTGGCCGGGAATGGCCATGGGCACCCCTCCTGTTCTTCTTATCGATTGACCGTGCTCATGTCAGGGTAGCGCTCGCCTGCAGCCACACCTTTAGGTAGCGCCTCGGCAATGTGCCGGAGATCCTGCTCGATGAGTCTTACATTTAAGGCTCCGACATTTTCTTCGAGATAGGGTACCTTTTTGGTGCCAGGAATAGGAACGATGTCGGGACCTTGGTGCAAAAGCCAAGCCAGGACAAGCTGTGCCGGTGTCGCATGCTTTTCCGCTGCCATATGTTCAATTAAACGCACCAACTTTAAGTTCTGTTGGAAATTTTCTCCTTGGAAACGCGGAGAGTGTCGGCGATAATCGTCGGCGGGCAGATCTTCCAGGCCTTGAAATCGCCCGGTTAAGAATCCGCGGCCTAAAGGACTATAGGGCACAAAGCCAATGTCTAACGCTCGGACCGTGGGCAAAATTTCATCTTCAGGATCACGACTCCACAGTGAATATTCGGTTTGCAACGCGGTTATTGGATGGACCCGGTGGGCCCGGCGAATGGTTTCGGGGGACGCTTCAGATAATCCGATGTAGCGGACCTTGCCCTCAGCGACCAATTCCGCCATAGCACCGATAGTGTCCTCAATCGGCACGGTTACATCCACGCGGTGCAGATAATATAAATCGATGTGGTCTGTTTGCAGACGCCGCAATGAGTCATTGCATGCGGTATGGACGTATTCAGGTGAGCCATTGATACGAAGAAATTTGCCGTCAGGAGAGCGTTGGTTACCGCATTTGGTGGCCAGCACAACATCTTCCCGACGCCCTTGGATAGCCTTGGCTAAGAGTTCTTCATTGGTAAAGGGTCCATACATATCTGCGGTATCGAAAAAATTAATGCCGAGTTCCAAGGCTCGGTGAATTGTCGCGATCGATTCCTGATCATCTTGGCCGCTGTAGAAATCGGACATACCCATGCAACCGAGGCCTAATGCGGAAACGTACAATCCTTGAGAACCTAACCGGCGTTGTTCCATAGCTCATCCCTCCACCCGTTATGATACACCCCAGTCAGGAAAATGATACCAAAATATGGCGGGGGATGGATACGATCTTCGGGTACACCGTTGAGATAGTAGGCTTCGATCAGGGGCGTAAAAATGAGACCCCAGGGTCTGCCAATCACGGGTTTCTGGCCATCGACATCTCCTAGTTTTTTCAACATCATCGACATTAAATTACCTCGACAGCTAACGCCGCAAAGATAGATCGGTATATATCACAAGGGGTTAAATGGTGCCGGTTTCGGGAAACCCTGGTGTTGGTAATGCACATCATGGGGATCGGGAGCACTTTCCATCATGCGTAGCTCATCCAAGTGTCAGATGATGAACGCAGGGAGACGCAGGGAGGGGACGCAAGGCCCCTCCCTTTAAAGTAGGTCACGCTTCGCGAAGAACTCTGATAGGGTGGCTCTTTGATAGGCATATCCAACCTTAAGCGCTAACAACTCGTTTCCATGGGGAGCTACCAGTTGGATGCCAGAAGGAAGACCTTCGCCGGATGTGCCCGAAGGGACTGCTAACACCGGATTTCCCGTGAGATTAAAGAATCCTGTGAATCGAATCATGGTATCAAACACCGTTTCTGTGCCGTCGGTCCAGGTGATTTCTTCCTGGCCTATGAGAGGTGGAGTGATGGGAATTGTGGGCACGCACAAGATATCCACGGTGTCGAACACCTGACTAAACTGTAGGCGAATGCGATGTTGGGCCTTTAATGCATCGATGTAGTCTAATGCTTTGAGGTCACCGGTGATGCTAAACATAGGCCGAATATCATCTCCGAACTCGGCGAGCCGTTTCGCGATGTTGTCTTTATGCACATAGCCAGCCTCTGCCAAGGCGATAGTTAATGTTATTGGAGTGGCATCGTGGATTTCTGGTATGGCTATTTCTTTAATGATCGCGCCTAAATCCTGGAAAGATTGCAGAGATTGCTCATATGCCTTTTGCACTGCGGGATCTATTCGATCCAGGAAATAGGTAGTGGGTACACCTATCTTGAGCCCTCTAATATCGGAATTGGAAATTCTTGTGAAGGTGTGTTGCCAATCCCAACCTTGAACTTCAGCAAATAGCAGTGCGACATCCTCCACATAATTGGCCATCGGTCCCAGATGATCCAAGGACCAAGATATGAGGGTGACCCCATCTAAAGACCACGCAGAGTAGGTGGGTTTTAGCCCGACGACGCCACAACTTGCGGATGGAATCCGTATCGAGCCGCCGGTATCGGTGCCTATTGACGCGGGACAGAGATTGGCTGCTAATGCCGCCGCAGATCCTCCACTCGAGCCGCCTGGCACATGCGCTGTGTTCCATGGATTTCGTACGGGGCCAAAGTGAGGATTGTTCGAAGTTATCCCAAATGCATATTCATGAAGATTAGTCTTTCCTAACATTACCATCCCTAACGTAGAGAGCTTATCTACAATCCAGGCATTGGTATCCGGTACCATGTTGCGATCGATAGCGGATCCGTTGGTCGTCCGAATTCCTTTGGTGGCTATAAGGTCTTTATAGGATACGGGGAGACCATGAAGAGCACTTAATGGACGGTGGGCTTCCATGAGTTTATCAGCTATGGCGGCATCCAAACGCGCCCTTTCTGCCGTGACAGTGATATACGCATTACATTCCGGATTCTTTTGTTCAATTCGGTGAAGATACGCTTCGCATAGCTCCTGTGCAGAGATGCGTCGCGTTTGAATTTGATGGGATAGAGAAACTAGAGAATCCATGGGGGATATCCTCCGATCAGAATAGACGTGGATTTCAGGCAACCTGCGTTCAGCATACCATAGGAACCCCAACGGGAGTCGCAAGCAGCGGAAACCTGTTACCGCTAAAAATTGTCTATCTTTGGCATTGTGCGCACCGTGGACCGAAGCAAGTGAATGGTGATGCTGTCTCATTCGTCGGGCGACTAGATGTAAAAATCATTCACTAGCCACGATGGGAACTCACGAGGCGACACGCCCAGAGGATTGGAGACCGAAACAAGTTGACTCAGTGCCCTGTGACTCTATCATAACAGGAAGTTTTTCCGGAACAGTTCAATTGGTCCGTGGGGGATTTGTAGTGCCGTTGTCTACTCAAGCTGCGATACAATTGCTTTTGAATAAAAGCGTGCGATGGGTTTGGTCCTAGAAATTCTTTATGGGGCAAGGGGGCAGTATCATGCTGAGTGATAATGTTGTCCGTTTGCGGCCGTTTCAAAACGATAGTGACGATATTGACCGTGCGGTCGCATGGTATCAGGATCCCGAGGTGTTGTACTTTTCCGAGGGTCCCAACACAATGCCCTTTGATCGTCACAGAGTTGAGCGCATGTATCAATTTTTGGCGGCGCATGGAGAACTTTATTGGATTGACGTGTGGGATAATGGGCAATGGTGGGTAGTGGGCGATGTCACACTGTCTTCAGATACTATGCCGATCGTGATTGGGGAGGGGCGTTGGCGTTCCCAAGGAATCGGTTCGCGCGTATTGGCTCTCCTCATTGAACGAGCTCGCGCATTGGGATGGCCATGCCTGATAGCCAAGCACATTTACGCCGACAATATTAAGAGTCAGCGCTTGTTCGCTCGTCATGGGTTTCGCGTTGTGCACTCTGGGGTCGATTCGCGTGGACAACAGTATTATCGCTATCAACTGGATCTTAAATCAGAATAGTGGTGGTATTAGGCGACGGTAGGAACTCGACAGCTGGGTTTTACGAAACGAGTTAGTGTCGGATTGACGAAACTCGCATCCAATCAATATCCTGATTTAAGTGTCGCCAAAAACGTAAGGCGCGAAGTGTTATCCGTCCAGAACCCCTTCGATACCAAACAGCGCCAACAAAAACCCTGTTACCCCGTTTCCAGCAACTGATGCGTCGTTCTTAAAAGACGATAAGAAACCTGAAGATGTGGTTAGCTCTTCGCCCAAAACAATCTGTGGCAAGATACTAAAACGTGCGGTTTGAAGGATTGATTCCAATCCGCTAATGACCAAGATCAGCGCGTAATAAACATATACCGGCGGCCACCACTGGACATTACAACGCCTGCTACAGAGGCTACGCTGATGAATGCCACCAGGTTCACGGTGACGAGGGTATTACCGTTCATTTAGCTTGCTAACCACAACGCCACCGACGAGGCTGGCAAAAGTGGGCGCTAAATACTCAGCCACGAGCGCCAATGCAGACAATAAGAATGAATGGGTGTGGGGCATAGATGGAAATTCCGTTATACACCTACCATCGATTTCAGGACCCGACGCTGGCGACACAAGCCGTACGGGAACGGATGTTGTATGGCTTAGCGAGCCGCCAACAGCGCCATGCCGATGCAGCCTTTGAAGCCGGGATGGAGCAGCCGGGCCCTAGCAAAAGCTCAGTGAGTTGCCGCTTTATTCAAGCGACCCAACAGGCTCTTGACCACTTTCTTCAGCTTCGGTTGGATGACCGGACCTGGGTGATGATGATCGATGGGTTACGTGAAGGGGACCAGATGGTGGTGAGCGCCTTAGGAATTGATGCGGACGATCACCAACGCGTCTTGGGATTGGTGGAGGCGGCGACAGAAAATCACCGCGTGGTCCTGGCCTTATTGCAGGATCTCATCACCCGCGGCCTGACGGCCGCGCACGGATTACTCGTGGTCATCGACGGCGCCAAGGCCTTAGCTAAAGCCGTGCTCCAAGTCTGGGGAGACCAAGTCCTCATCCCACGCTGCCAAATTGACAAGCAACGGAATGTGCTCGTCCACCTGCCGAAATCGACCGAAAATCGGGTCCGCCAGCGCTTACGGAAAGAAAGCCGCACAGGCCTGAGAAACGCTCGCGAAGGAGCTGGAACGGGACCATGCCGGCGTCGCCGGAAGCCTTCGGGAAGGACTCGCGGAAACCTTAACCGTGCATCGTTTGGGTCTTCCGGACCTCTTACGCCAAACGTTGGCGAACATCGATGCCATGGAATCCCCCAATAGTCCATTGGTGACCCATGCGCAAAATGCCAAACATTGGACCAATGGGCCACAAGTCTTACGCTGGTTGGCGTCTGAGAGCTTTTTTTATCGACGATACGTTGACGCGGATCCCCGGCTATCGCGAGATTCCCTGGTTGCAAACGGCCTTAACAGCCACGTGTTCCAAAACGCCGGAACCAAAAACCGAGCAAATCGGTTAAATCACGCGAAAGGATGCGCTAGCGAAATTCCACGAAGCTTGAGACAACCTCCTTGACGGCACAGAATTTACCCCCGGCCCCAGAACCAAAGTGGCGGTGCGAAATTTCGGCGTCTATCATATCTAGTGCTGTCGAAGCCGAGTTCTTCACTGAATCCCTCGTCTAATCTCCTCAATTTCTTCACGTGTTAGACCAGTAAATTTCAGAATTGTATCTATGGCCTGATCTGCACCCAGCATTCTCTTGGCAATGTCGCGAATGGCTCCCTTGCGAGCCCTTTGCTCCCGCAACTCCGCTTCCCGGATGGCCGACGCCTCGTCTAGAATCGCCATGCGTCTGGAGTGGTACTCGGCCAGCGCCCGGGGATCGCGGCTGATGTCCTCCCACTTCTCGAATGCTTCTTTCATGACGGGGTCCTCCTTTGCAATTGTTTTTAACTCATTTCGGATTTCATCGTCTTCGGCCGCTTCTAGTAACAGAAGCCAGCGGACGAGCCGATCCTCATGGAGACTGACGGTACGTTTGCGCCAGTTGGTCAAGAGCTTTGGAATCTCCATGAAGTGGATTTCTAGCGCATCGGTGAGCAGGAACTGATCGGTGTCCTCATACAAATGAAACGTTGTATGATACGCTTCGGTTGCTCTCACGTAGCGGAAACTCAAGATGTTGATTGTTATCGTCTGTGCTAGTTCGGAGTACGACATGCCTTTTTGCATCTGGTCGGAAAAGATGCAAGACCAATAGTACAGTGTGCACTTCTCCATGGTTCGTAAGCTGGATCTCAATGTTGATTCGGGTACCGTCTTCGGTGCGCGCATGAACATCCAATATCGACTTTTTGTCATCCAGGTATCTGGGGCCAAGCTCTGGGTTGAGTAAGTCCACTGAGGTAATCGCGTTGCCTCCCGAACGCTTCAAGGCGGCGTTTAGAAACGCTATTAAAATCGGTTCGCTACCTGGACTGCCAAACAAGGCTTTGAACGCAAAATCAATTTTCAAATCCATGAGTGCCATGTGATTCACACCTTTAAGAACAACCTTTGAAATATTATACCATGTGAGTTCGTGGAGGCATTCGGGTGACGGATTCCACGGAACTTCACGCGCACATTGATTCCGGCGCCGTTTCGCGCATATTCGATTCGCTCAATCATCTGTTTAAACAACCGATTCTGCTCCTCGGGCTTGGTATCGACATGCTGCCAAACATTCTCTAGTTCTGCGATTCGCTGCTGCCGCTCCTGATCAGTACGGGTCCACCAACCTGCACAATCTCCTTCCACTGCTGAATCTCGTTCTCTTTCTTCACAATGAGATCCTTTTGACGATCCAAACGGGTGCGGTATTCCTGATTGGTCAGGGCTGCAGACACATACCGGTCCTGCAGCCAGAGGTCGCCTTCATGAATTTCATGCGGCAACATGGGAAGACCGTAGCTGACGGGGATACCGCCCGATTGTCCCCACTGGCATATCACCAATGCTCGGGCACTATGCCTTCGTCGTACCGGACATCATCGCTCCAGGTGAGTTGCGGACGAGTTGGCTCGACCAAGAGACGCCAGGATCCCAAAACCCGGTAAGTTCTTGCGACTGTGGTTCAATTTCGTCTCCCAGTCTTGGTATCTACGGACGAGATTATAGTGAGCCTCCCTGTGGGCCTTGTAAATCCAGTACGGAGAATGGATCATATCTTGTGCAGAGGTTCCCCGTTCAATGAAAATCGGCTGGTGGCGTATAGTCCATGGTGTCAGCCATTTCCTGTCTCCGATAATTGGTTGCTAAATATAAAAAAGGCTATCCCATTTTGAGATAGCCTCAATGCCTCAAGCAGATATGTTGCCAGGATTAGACCGCTGGGTAAAATGCCCTAAAGGCAATAGTACACGGCCAAATTGATGATTAATGACTTCGGCTGCGGCAATATACCACACCACCACAGCCAGGGCGATGCCAGCCCATCCGCCGAGATGAGTTGCGGTAAGACTCCCCGAGGCAAACCCAATGGTTAGCAGCACCAGTGTGAGTTCGACTAACACAAAGGCAATGGCCAAGGCCCAGTGTGTTCGAAAAGCCCCTACCAAGAGATATAAAGTGACCACGCACCAAACACCTAGAAATAATGCATTCGCGGATCCCGCCATGTTGGCGGGCACTTTCATGGCGTAGAAGGTCTGAAAGATTGCGAAACTAATCCAAAAGGCTCCGTAGGAACCGAATGCGACGGCAGGGAAAAGCTTATCGTGGGCTAATTCCCACATGGCAACCAGAACCTGGACCGCACCGCCAAAAAACCAGGCGACGGCCACCACAGCGGGTAGAAACCCGACGCCAATTGCTCCGATATTGACGCAACTGAGTAAGAATGTCGTCAGCGCGAATGCGCCGAACGCTAATGGTGCAGGATCTACTGGGGTTCGCGTCTGTTGGATAGTCATCATCGTGTCTCCTTGTTCACTCAATTTAGAGATCTTTGGTTTGTCTTCCGCTATCGATTAAATTTTCGTGAGATTGACCGGGCGCGGTGCCCATAATCTTTAGTTTCTGGAGCTCGGTCTACAACATGGACCCAGGTTTCACCTTAGCAGACATTAGTCAAGCGACTTTCGTTTTCATATTCTAGGCACTTGCGATTTTTCGCCGAATTCCGTTTATTGGCCCATCGACATTTCGGGAACATCGGAGGGATGGATTACAATAATCGTGCTGAGTCCATGAGCCTAAAGGAAGGGGCAATACGATGAATCTCTACCGCGTACTGTGGGAAACTGCCCGAAGCAATCCTCATATGCCAGCCATTGCGACACAGGAGGAAAGTTATACCTATGGGGAACTGGTCACCTGGGCTGAGCGTTTGGCAACGGGGTTTTGGCGGCTTGGCGTCAAGCCGGGAACTCGAGTGGTGCTGTTGTTGAGAAACCGCCCGACAACGTTTGCCGTGTTTTGGGCAGTAATAGCATTGGGCGCGGTGGTAGTGCCGATAAATCCGGATCAGTCTCGTGAAACACTCCGTCGTACGTTGCATGATGTCGAACCCCAAGCCATCATTTATGAGTCGCTGGAAGGTCGTGGTATCGCTGGGCTTACCGGCTCTGCACGGCCAGTGCTTATTGGCGTAGGGGCTGATGATGCAGATATTGAAATTCGGGAATTGCCGCATCTAGTCAAAGCACCACCGGAATTTCGACCCCACGAGGCAGACGCTGACGATGTGGCTCTCATTCTGTACACGACGGGAACCACGGGTCAGCCCAAGGGAGTGCCCCGGACGCATCTCAACACTCTTTCGGCCGCTCAAGCCCATGTTGCACAAAATCATTATGAACCGCAAGAGCGGATTCTCGGGGTGATGCCGCTCTCCCACACTATGGGTCTTCACCTTTATATTGCAGCGACATTGCTTGGCGCTATGTATGTAGTGGTCCGCGATGTGGATCCTGACCATGCGGCTGAACTCATCGATCGGCACCGAATTTCCGCATTGTACCAGACGCCGTTTTGGTATTATGCTCTGCTGCATTCTGAACGCGCCGAGAAATATGAGATGCGATCGATTCGTAAGATCGGCTATGCCGGCGCTGTCATGCATGAAAACTTAATTGAGGCCTGCATTGATCGGTTTCATCCGCAAGTGTTCAAAAATCATTACGGGAGTACAGAGGTATACACCCATACAGTGGGCGATGTTCTCGCAAGAATTCCAGGTTCTGTGGGACGGGCCGGGGTCCACTCCATAGTGACCATTGATGGCACCGACATGCCCGGCACGATTGGAGAGGTGTTGGTTTCGCTCACCTCACCCGAAGCATTTCGTGGGTATTGGAATCGGCCTGATTTGACCAGACGACAGTTGGACAGCGGATGGTATCGCACACGAGACCTGGGGTATCAAGATGCTGAAGGAAATTTCTATATCGTTGGCCGTATCGACGACATGATTATTAGCGGCGGGGAGCATATTCTCCCTCAAGTTGTGGAGTCCGTTTTGGCCAACCATCCTAAGGTGTTAGAGGTGGCTGTTGCTGGAGAACCAGACAACCGCTGGGGACAAATGGTGGTGGCCTACGTGGTGCCTCGCGTCGCCGGGTTGCGGGTGTTTGAACTTGATGCTTATTGCAAGCAGCAATCTGCGCTGTCGCTGTGGGCTCGCCCTCGGAAATATGTGTTTGTGCGCCAAATTCCCAAGAGTGCCACAGGTAAGATCTTGCGCCGGGAACTGACAAATTTAGAGGGGAGTCTTTGATGGCGTACCGTAGCCTGTTGATTCTAGATGACGATACGGCGGCCAGACATCATTTGATGTCGATTATTGCGCAGAGCCCATATGCTTTCATGAAAATTTTTGAA
>PXYW01000033.1:75965-118252 GCA_003023695.1 Sulfobacillus benefaciens
CTTACCCGTATGTCTTCACATCAGTCCTTGGTGGTGACGACGCAGCTGAAAATGTTTGAGGTCGCATACCAGGCTATTAATGCAGGTTGTCAGGGATACTTGTTAAAACCTGCATTGCGGGCGGAGGTGTTGGACCTCTTAAATCGGATTGTACCTATGGGACAAGAAAAGGAAGCTCCGATTGACTTGGGCAATCCGATCCTCAGCGCGGTAGCATACTTAGAGCAACATTTTGCGGAACCTATCACCCTAGCGGAAATAGCCCAATTGGTGTATTTAAGCCCTTCATATTTTAGCCGTCAATTTAAACTGGAAATGCAGATGACCTTTGTCGAGTACCTAACCCATTTGCGTATGAAGCAGGCCAAACAACGGTTGCGCATGACAGATCTGCCAATTGACATGATTGCCGAAGAGTGCGGATTTCGCCGGGCCAGCTACTTTACGACCCAATTTCATCGCCTTCAGGGGATTTCGCCGTCCGAATACCGACGGCAATTCCGCGACCGTTTGTCCGCTAAGTCCCTGGAAAATTAGAATACTGAGCAAGAGAATTCTGCAATTGGCTGGCCTATTCTCGTGCTAGTCTAAAAGAGAAGGGAGGGATTTGATGTCCTGGTTGGGACAATCCGTACCGCGCTTCGAAGATGGGCGCCTAATCAACGGTCAGGGTCAGTACATTGCCGATGTGATGCCGGTGCCCGGAATTCAGCATGTAGCAATTTTGCGAAGCCCACACGCGCATGCCCGGATTCGCCGCATTGATACATCTCGCGTGACTAGTATAGCTGGGGTCACGGGTGTCATTACCGGCCGCGATCTCTTAACGGTGCTGGCTCCGTTTCCTGTAGGGGTGCCGCGACCCGTAGCGTATTATCCTATAGCCATTGACAAGGTGCGTTATGTCGGAGAGCCCGTCGCAGTAGTTGTTGCCAACACGCGCTATGTGGCCGAAGATGCCATTGACGTTATCGAAGTTGATTATGAGTCATTGCCGGTGGTGTCCGATATTGAGGCGGCGTGTCAGCGGCCCCCCGCAGCCTTGCATGAGAATGCGCCTGATAATGTGGCCAATCACCGAGAATTCACTTATGGGGATCCGACAACTGCGCTGAAGCGTTCAGACATGCTGATCCAAGAGCGCTTCGTGTATCCGCGCAATACGGCGATGCCTATAGAGACCTATGGGGTCGTTGCGTATTATGAACAATCCTCTGGCGATTACACGGTGTGGGCCAACTTTCACGGGCCATTTACTTTGCATTCGGTCATGGCGCATGCACTGAAGGTAACCACCCAAAAATTGCGCATCAAAACGCCGCAAGACATCGGAGGATCATACGGCGTAAAATCCGCGGTGTATCCCTACATGGTGTTGCTGGCGGCAACCAGCCGACTGTTGGGATGCCCAGTCAAATGGATTGAGGATCGTTTGGAACACATGAAGGCCAGCTCCAGCGCTAGTGCTCGCATTAGCTACGTGACGGCCGGATTTTCTCGTAACGGGCGCCTTCAGGCTGTGGACATTAGACAATATGATGACGTGGGCGCCTATATCCGTGCTCCGGAACCGGCCACTTTATATCGGGTCCATGGCAATCTTACGGGCGCTTACGATGTACGGCATATCCATTTGGAAAATTATGCGGTGATGACCAACCGTGTGCCCACAGGTTTAGTCCGGGGATATGGGGGACCACAGTTGTATTTCCCCCTAGAGCGGATAATGGATATTGCAGCTCGGCAACTCAAGATGGATCCGGCCGAGCTTCGCCGTGCCAACTTTATTCGACAAAATCAATTTCCCTATCGGACGGCCAGCGGTGGCATTTATGACAGCGGAGACTACGGCGCTGTCTTAGACACCGCACTAGAGGCGTCAGGGTATGAAGATTTTAAAGAGCAGGCTCGAAACCGTCAGGATTCGGGTCCGTTGCGTTTAGGCATTGGCATGGCTGCGGTAGTCGAACCGTCAGGGTCGAACATGGGTTATGTGACCATTGCCTACACCCCGGAAGAGCGTGCCCGTCAACTGCCCAAATCGGGGGCGGTATCTGCGGCGACGGTCGCCATTGATGCCCTTGGAGGGATTACTGTACAAATTGATACAGCGCCTGAAGGTCAAGGTCACGAGACCGTGGTGCGCCAGATTGTTGCTGATGTTCTAACGGTGCCCATGGAGAGCATTCGGGTGATTGCTGAGATGGATACGGCCATCACTCCTTGGAGCATTTCTTCGGGGAGCTATTCTAGCCGTTTTGCCGCTGCCGGAGCCAACGCGGTGTTTTCTGCCGCCCAAAGAGTCAAATCGAAGCTTTTGTCTTTGGCCGCTCGCCAATTAGGGGTAGATAGCCAGACGCTGCGATTTGAAGAGGGCCGGGTCTGGCGCGCTCAAGGAGCGACTGATCTCACCGTCAAGCGACTCGCCGGACTCACGCATTGGAATCCTGCCGAGTTGCCTTCGGGGATATCGCCGGGGGTGTATGAAACCAGTTATTTCTCGTTGCCCAATGCGGGCCCGCCGACCGCTGAAGACTCTATCAATTCTTCGGCCACGTATGGATTTTTAGTGGACGTGGCTAAAGTGGCCGTCAACACCGAGACGGGACAGATTACAGTGTTGGACTATGTCACTGTGCACGACGCCGGCCAGCTATTAAATCCGCTATTGGCAGACGGTCAGATCCATGGCGGATTGGCGTTTGGTCTTGGTTCTGCGTTGTACGAGGAGTTGCGTTATGACGAGGAGGGGCAACTGGTAACCGGGTCACTTATGGACTATTTGGTACCGACTGCCAGCGAGATCCCAGAGTCCCTCACTGTGCTGCATCATCACACCAAAGCGCCAGGTATTCCATTGGGTGCCAAAGGCCTTGGGGAGGGAAACGTGATGTCGGCGGGTGCGGCGATTGCCAACGCAGTGTCCAACGCTTTGGGAGTCGAGATATTCTCCCTGCCTTTATCACCGCGGGCAGTCATTGAATCGGTGTTGAAGAAGGAGGGAAGGGGATGAAACCGGCACCTTTCGATTTTATCCGTGCCGAAAGTGTGGACGATGTCATCGCCATCCTTTCGCATACCGAAGACGCCAAGATCTTAGCCGGGGGTCAAAGTCTCGTTGCCATGATGAATATGCGGCTGGCTAGACCGAGCACGTTGGTGACACTACGTGGAGTACCAGGGTTGGATGCGATTGAGGAGAAAGACGGCGTCGTGACCGTGGGCGCCATGGTGGTTCAAGAGCGCTTGCGTTCCATGATGGGCCACCGTCAGGAGTTTGGCGCTCTCGCCGAAGGCATTGGGTATATTGGCCATCCCCAAACCCGATCCATGGGAACGGTGGGGGGGAGCATCGCGCATGCCGACCCTAGCGCAGAATTGCCCTTATTGTTGCAAGTGTATCGCGGCTCGGTGAAAACGGCAGGTCCATCGGGTGTCCGCCAGATTGCGGCGGAGGATTTTTTTCAATTTCCATTTTCTACGGCGCTTGAGCCGGAGGAAATCATGGTGGCAACTCACTGGCCCGTCCCCATAATGAGCTCGGGCGGGTCTTTTCGTGAGTTTTCGCGCCGCCGTGGAGACTTTGCCATTGTCGCGGTAGCCTGCCATATCTCGATAGAACATCAGCGTTTAGTGGATGGAAGGCTTGGCGCCGCTGGGGTGGCCGGCACAGCGGTGGCCGTGGATCTGCCCGCCGATCTGCGCGGACAACCATTAATAACCGATGAGGCCGCCACTCACTGGCTGGAGACGCTGATGCCACATTTGGACCCTCCAGATGATCTAGAAGCTTCCAGCGTCTTGCGGCGCACACTTGTGGAAACGCTGGGCCGTGAGGCCATGGCAGAGGCCTGGGTTCGAGCCGGAGGAGGAACAACATGATTCGCTATGAGAAAGATCAACGTGTCCCGGTCACCCTGACGGTGAATGGTCGCGAGTACCGTCAATGGATTGAACCGCGCTTGTTGTTGTCAGATTTTCTCCGTGACGAACTGGGATTAACCGGTACTCATGTGGGATGTGAGCATGGAGTATGCGGAGCGTGTACCATTTTGCTCAATGGGTCTCCGGCGCGCAGCTGCTTGAAGCTGGCCATCGACGTGGATGACGGCCAGATTACTACCATTGAAGGTTTGGCGAGGGATGAAGAATTTGATGCGCTTCGGCAAGCATTTTCGGAAAACCATGCTCTGCAATGTGGATTTTGCACTCCAGGCATCATGCTGTCGGTGGCAGTTGCGCTGAAGCACACTTCGGAGTCGGACCCAGTGGACTGGGATGATGTCTTAAGCGGTCATTTATGTCGGTGTACCGGTTATGTCGGCATTCGCCGGGCGATAAAGGCTTTGCAAGCCAAAGAAGGAGGGGAGGCAAAAGCATGAACTTGATGGAGTGCTTACGGCGATCAGCAGCTCGGTTGCCAGACGTGGAGGCGGTGGTCGATGATCAGGTGCGTTGGAGTTATCGGGACCTGGTGGAGCGGGTGGAATCCGTCGCGAGCCACTTGCGAGAGTTGGGGATTAAAGCCGGCGATCATGTGTTAGTGGTCTTGAAGAATCGGCGGGAAAACATCCTCATTTATTGGGCCTGCCATCGCATTGGCGCCATCTACACACCCGTCAATTTTCGAATGTCTGTTGACGAACTCACTTACTGCGCCACCGACTCGCAATGTCGGCTAGTGGTGGCTGAGGCTGGGTTGGAAGACACCGTGCGGACGGCTTTGAAGGGACTTGCTGAGCCAGTGCCTGTAGCATGGGTGGCTGGCGTGGCAAGCGATCCCGAAGCTTTTGACCAGTGGTTGACGCCAGGGCTGAATCCCCTTCCGGATGTGGCCGTAGAAGAGTCTCAGACCGCCATTATGCTCTACACCTCAGGAACCACCGGGAAGCCGAAGGGCGTACCTCGCAGTCACCGCAATGAGATTTCCGCGGCGGTGGCCCATATCATCCAAAATCGCTATCAGATGGGGGAGCGCAGCGTCGGTGCCATGCCGTTTTACCACACGATGGGCATGCGCAGTTTAGTGTCGTCAGCGCTGCTGAACGGGGCGTTGGCGCTCTTGCCGGATTACGAGACGGAACGGTTAGCTCGCTTAATTCCTGAGGAAAGAATTACCGCCCTCTATTTGGTGCCCACATTGTTTTACGACTTAGTCAACTGGCACGGCTTATCCGAATTGGATCTACGGTCATTGACGAAGATTGGGTACGCTGGTGCAGCCATGACCAGTGCGCTTACGGCACAATGTTTTGAACGGTTGACACCCGATGTGTTTGTCAACCACTTTGGCAGTTCCGAGGTCTACACGTTTACCATCTGCGACTGGTTGGACCGTAAACCCACCTGTGCGGGTAAGGCGGGGTTTCATTCTGAGGTACGGGTGGTCGCCATCAACGAGACCAGTGGATCACCCGATGACAGGGTTCCCGCAGGGGCTCCCGGCGAGGTGATTGTCCGGCTGACCTCACCGGAGGCGTTTCAAGGGTATTGGAACCGTCCCGAAGCCACTGCCAAGGCTATCCGGCAAGGATGGTACTATACCGGTGACGTGGGCTACTGGGATGATGAGGGTGATTTGTGGGTATATGGCCGGGTTGACGATATGCTGATTTCGGGCGGGGAAAACATTCACCCTCTAGAGGTCGAGGACGTGCTTAGTTTGCATCCGGGGGTGGCCGAAGTCGCTGTGGTAGGTCGCCCGGATGATCGTTGGGGGGAAGTTGTGACCGCTTTCATCGTTCCTCGCGACCCCAATTTGACCCAAGAGGCACTAGACCAGTATTGTCAGGATGCGACCAGTCTAGCGCGGTTCAAGCGTCCTCGTCAGTATATCTTTGTGAAGGAAATTCCTAAATCTCCAGTCGGAAAAATTTTGCGGAGGGTTTTGCGGGAAAGACCATTGGACACGAAATAACAACACTTAGTAGATATGAGGTGGCAAGATGTCGGAAGCTAGTTACCCAGGTTCAATTCTTGAAGTGGAGTACTTAACGGATCGTCCTGTTGCGGTACTTACCCTTAGTGCTCCTCCCTTTAACATCGTTACCGTGCCGACGCGTGAGCATTTTGCTGCGGTGTTTCGGGAAATTGAAGCGCGAGAGGATATTCGGGTCGTGATTATTCAATCTCGGGGGGAGCACTTTTCTTCGGGCGGCGACATCCCCGGATTTCTGCAAGCCAGTCCGGAATACCTTTCGCATTTGGCGGACAACGTGGCGGCGCCCGATCGCTGCTCAAAACCGGTGATTGCCCGTTTGACGGGATACACATTTGGGGTGGGATTCGAGATTGCTATGGCGTGTGACTTCCGCATGGCCTCCGCAACGACACTTATGGCTCTTCCGGAAATGCGCTTAGGCATGATTCCGGGCAGCGGAGGAACACAGCGGGTCGCACGAATTGCTGGATTGGGGCGGGCCAAAGATATGATTTTTCGGGCCCGGCGCATCGCGGCTCAAGAGGCGCTGTCGTGGGGACTTCTCACGGAGGTGGTGGAGCCCGAGGCATTGGACAGCACGGTCTGGAATCTTGTGGATGAATTGTTGGCGTTTTCCCCATTAGCCATGGCCAAGGCCAAAATGGCGATTAATGCAGCCTGGGAGACGCCTTTGCAGACGGGTCTTCAGTTAGAAGGACAGATGTATGGATTTTTACGTACCACCGAAGACTTTCAAACCGGAGTACAAGCCTTTAAGGACAAACGAAAGCCTAAGTTCCGCGGGAAATAAAGGGGAGGGGGCAGATGGGGACATTTGTGGACGTTAAATGTCCCCCCATGTGCCTCCCAGCCATTAGATGGAGTGTTATAGCGTATTCAATAGCTGTGCATCGAATCCTGGGGGAACGGCTCTTCGTTGTTCATTATGTAGATAATGTCCAGTCTTCCATGCGCAATCCCTCGACCCGCGCAAACTTTCGTGTATTATTGGTCACCAGCGGAACATCTAGGAATAAGGCGTGCGCCGCAATCAGTGTGTCGAAGGGGCCGATAGGGCGGCCTTGTTTCTCTAAGTTCGCACGTATTTCTCCGTAGATTACCGTGGTCTCCACCACAAAATCCGCGATGTCTAACGGCAACAAGAATGCCTCAAGGGCAGCCTGATTGCGCTCCCGCTGTTGACTCTTCGCCACGCCATATTGCAACTCGGTGACGGTGACCACCGAGATTCCAATCTCGCCCGTGCGAAATCCGCGCATCCTGGCCAGCACGGCGTCCGAGCGGTTTTTGATGAGGTAGATACAGATGTTGGTATCCAACATGTACCGCATTAATGGAGATTCTCACGCGATTGTTGCTCTGAAGGCTGGTGACGGTCAGACATATAGTCGTCCGAGAATAAATTCAAAGCCCTAGCCAGTGAATCCCACGCATCATGTGTGGGCAACAATACGACGGCGGTGCCGACGCGTTTAACAAAAACCTCCGAGTCGCTAAACCGGAATTGCTTGGGTAGGCGCACCGCCTGACTCCGTCCGGACTGGAAAATCTTCGCTCGCTCCACAAAATCGCCCCCCGAAACAAGATTGTGATATATATCAAATTTATACCTCTCAGCCTCAGAATACTGCGACGTCGTCACTCGCTATTTAGTCCCAAAACGGCAATAGACACGCAACCGAGAACCGTTTTATGCTCGCATCGATCTGGAGAGGGCAAGTCGCAGGCAAATATTGGGATTGTCCTTACAATGAAAGGGAGTAGGCACCATGGGAGAGACGAACAAGATTACCCCGGAATTGAAAGCGCTCGACATCAAGAATGCGGCGGCGGTGGCCCGTCTCCACGTCTTGAATGACCCGTTCGAGTACGGTCCATGGGAATCCGAAAGAGATCGTTTCAGATGACGTCATATCCGCAGCGTTTGATTCATCCTTCCCCACTGGTGGACATCCTCGCCAACCTAGCGTTCGGGGCTTTCATTTTACTTGGGCATCGAGCTCATCGGGCGTAGGGTCTGCTGTATCCCCAAAAGCTAATCACCCATAGAGAGGAATATCCTGCCAGAATGGGGGCGAACGGCAACGGCGGATTTTTCATGGCAAGGATCGCAATCACCGCGTTAAATTGAAGGGCTTATTTTGGCGCGCCCCTATGACTCAGAATCTTTGTGTGATATTGTCTCGTTATGGCATCGGTATGGTGCCGAAAAATGATGAAACACTAAGCGGTTTAGTTATCGCATACATCATCCAACTTTAAGGATAAATATTTCAGACTATGACACATTTTCATACTTTGTTAATCTCTATAATCTATGGTGTTCCCATGATGTTCTTATTTCATTGGGGCATAGATGTGGGCAATCGCAACTTTCGGGATACCTCGACTCGCCTTATAGCCGCACAATTTGGCGCGTTTCTTTTAATGCTGTTTGCCGTATTTGCCATTCAAGTATTGCCCAAAGAATATGCTCCGCCTATTGCTATCTTTGGCATTGGCACTTTAGGCGTGATACTGACTGCGCTAGGCGTGCATTTGTTGTTGCGCACTCTGGGGTGGATAACACGGTGGCCGAAAGGGCTAGGGGTGGCCCTTTCGTATATATGGGTGGTGCCTGGCCTATGGACCCTTGTGACCGGCAAGAATATCTTTAATGTCTCACAATTTTACGCCGATGGTCTTTGGGTTAAACCATATTACAATGCACCATTTCATATTGCCATGATCTTCGGATCAGCTATGGTAGCCATTTTTTCCATTGGATTGGGGTGGACGGCGTTGCACGCACATGACGCCAATACCCGTGGTAAATTTTTAGGATTGTTTTGGGGAATGGTTAGTTTAACTGTGGCAAACGCGGTGCTGGGGGCAGCATTGCCGGAAAAAACGGCTGGCTGGCTGCCGCCCTATCCGTATTTAGTGGGCATGATGGCGTGGTTAATAGCGGTGCGGTACTCTATTGTGAAATATGAATTGTTGCCCGGCCGCCTAGGGCGCTATCAGACTCTTTTTACAGCGACTCCACTGCCTATTCTTATGGCAGACGCCCGAGGACACATTGTGGAGACCAATGCGGCGGCTTTATCCCTATTTGGCAAAGAACCGAAGTCTTTGTCGGAAGTGGTGGTGGCAGAGGACCGGACCAAAGCATTTCGGGTTTACCGTCATGCGTTTTCTCATCACCAATCGATTCAGGAGTGGCACCTAAGTGTCATCGATTGCGACAATTCAGTGCGGTCTGTGGTGGTCAACGGCGACTATATTTCGGTGGGAAGCCATGTATACAGCTTGTTAGTGGTGCGTGACATCACGGAGGAACAAATTCAACGCACACAACTCACGCATCTGGCATTTCATGATCCGCTCACCGGCCTCCCTAACGCGTTTCAATTTCGTCAGCAATTAGGTGATTGGATCGATCGCGATGCATTGCACCAGGATCGATTTGCTGTGCTTATGATAGACTTGGACAACTTTAAAACACTGAATGATACTTGGGGACACCAAATGGGGGATGAGGCGCTAATTGCGGTGGCTCAACGGCTGTCGGAAAACCGGCGCTCTCGAGATCTGGTAAGCCGTATTGGCGGGGATGAGTTTATGATGATTTTGGCCGACGCTATGGATCAGGAGGCCACGTATCAGACTGCTCATCGCATACTTAGTGGCTTCCGCGAACCGATCATTCTCACCAATGGGGAACCCTTTAAAGTGACCCTGAGTATTGGTGTCAGCATGTATCCCATTCATGGCCGGGATGCCGATGGCCTGATTCGCGCAGCGGATCAGGCTATGTATGCCGCAAAGCGTGCGGGAAAAAATCTGGTGCATATGTATGACGGCCATGTGGCCCAATTGTCCCACTAAGCGACCTCGGACGCTGATAGCCCAACCGAAATCGGAGCCCATAGGCGCATCGCCTGCCTATTGGGCTGTATATCTTTATGGGAGCCTGGAATTCCTTTCAATGGCCATTGATTGTGATTAAGAGTCATGACGTACAACCGGTCGAAGTCGCAGTGTCGCGTTTGATGATGGCTCATTTCGTGGATTGGCGAAAGCTGTCGGTCGCAGATATAATGACGACTCTACCGCTAGTATTGCTGTTCTTAGGTTGTCAGCGTCACATTATCCGCGGTATCAGCCAAGGAGAGGGCCTTCAGGCGTGACCAAAAGCAATTCAATTAGCTCTTATGCCGATATGGCGAGTAGGAGCTATAATGTGGTGTAGGAAGGGCTAAGTGATCAGGGGTCTGGTCCATGGGCTTTGCAATCCAATGGACGTGGGGAATTGACATCGCAACCGGAAGCACCTTGAGGATTGTTGGGATATTTGCGGGCACTTCGTTGGAGAAAAGATATGGACGATAGTCGTGAAGCTAACGAACAGGTAGGACCCCGAAAGCGCCGTTCGGTCGTGCGATGTGCCATCTGTCATAAGCCGGTTAGATTATGGTCGGGGAAAGGTCCTCGTTCCTTGGATTCGGATGCCGTGGTGGTGCGATGGGACGGGAGTCCTTATGAGGTTGCAGTGCATCAAGATCACTGTTTGACGGAGTGGCTCGATACCGTGCCAAACGATGCCAATGTATCGATTCGTACCCATGTCTTGCCTAATCAATAACGGTGTCCTGTGGAGGACTGCGGCGTGGGATCCAAACGTATTGTGACGGGCAACAAGGAACCCTGCGGAGACACCTATTTGCCTCCTAAAAATGTAGGGATGGTTGGTGGTCCCTAGCGATTTCCGGCATGATAATCCGAATGGTTTCTCGTGGACAAACCAGAATTTTTGCCGTTTCGGGTCCATTTATCTCTTTCCCAATAACAAGGAACAGGCTAATGTCAGTCATTTGGGGCGACAAATAGTTCATATGGCATGATTGGCCCATCTAGCCAAAATGGATGCTGCCAATTCGGTTTTTGTTCAGCCTTAGACATCACTTCATAGACCATAAGGCTAAGAACATAGTAGCCGGGATTTTCTTTCATCCATGGGATAAGGCGCAGGGCTTCCATGGGACCTACATAGCGAGCCAACCAGCTCAACACCTCGGACCCGCGGCCCCCCTCCCCCCATAGCCAAGCGTCGGCAATGGCCAGGGCCCGCCGCTGCTGACACCATTGGGCCAAATAGTGGGTGCGGGCAGGTGCCCAGTTGGGATTCAATTCCCGAAGCCATGCGGATGCAGTGACCAGGCCGCCTTCTAAGATGGGTGGCGGGGTCAAGGCCCAAGTCAATG
The DNA here is from genome assembly GCA_003023695.1 of Sulfobacillus benefaciens. Classification (GTDB taxonomy): domain Bacteria; phylum Bacillota; class Sulfobacillia; order Sulfobacillales; family Sulfobacillaceae; genus Sulfobacillus_C; species Sulfobacillus_C benefaciens_A. The sequence goes on from PXYW01000033.1 coordinate 87,153, forward strand.
GACGAAGGGTACTGCGGCTCCGCCACAACGAGAAAATGAGGGCGAAGGTAATCGAGGGGAGATACCTAGAGCCATGAAAAAGGGTATCAGAAGTTGCCTGAGATTGGAGCCACCAGGGGTGATGACCAGGGATAACCACTTCTTGAATGGGGACTGAGGGAAACTGGTTTCGGTCCAAAATTTCTGCGGTGATCATGGGCCGAGTGATAGGAATAGGGGATTCTTGTGTCAGATGCTTTCGGCGTTCGCGCCATTCTTCCACGGACATATGGGCGCTATGCAGCCACGGAACGGCATCGATACCATCGTCGGCCGCTTTGACGCGGGTCAGGTAATCGCCAATCACCGTTAGCGCCATTTCGCGAAGCCGAGCTCCGGGTTCTGTTGCGCCGGGATCAAAGCGGGACCATTGTTCTACCTTGCCGATGAGGTTGGTGGCCTCGGCCTCAATCTGGACCCGTCTCCACGTACTTGATGCCGTGACGTCGGTAGTGTTTGACAACCATTCGTTGAAAGAGGATAGCAGTTGATCTCTGGGGAAGCGATGGCCTTCCGGGTCGAGCAATGCTACGGCCGTTAGTGTGAGGTTAGCCAGACGCAGCGGTTTAGCGCCATGGCGGAAGCTTTCGGAGTGTATGTGCATGGTGGCAATGCGGGCAAAACGTCCCCAGTGGTGAGCCTCTGGATCCTCTAACCGCTCAGTTTCTTGTATCAGAGAACGCCATTCAGCATACTCTTTTTGAAATGCGACTCGGGTCCACTCAGGGAATAGGGATAAATCTGCAGTCTCTTTGTCCCAACGCCATCGAGTTAAAGGATATCGTCTGGCTAACAAATCCCAAAAGTTGGTTTCCAATCGTCGCACAAATTCATTGAGTGGCGGATTAGCCATGTTGGGCCTCCCTTGAGGATTGCATTCCCATTGAGAAGATGTGCAAGCGTAAACAGGGTTATGACGACGTATGGTCAAGATGGTCGCTGTCCCGAAGTGACCGCTTAAGAATTTTTCCTGTGTCTGTTTTAGGCAAGGAGGACATGAATCTGAGAGATTTTGGCAACTTGTACCGTGGCAGCCGTTCGGCGGCAAATGCGAGTATGCTTTCGGGCGTCAAATCTGACGTCGAAGGTACCACTACGGCATGGATTTGTTCGCCCCAATATTTATCCGGGATACCGACAACTGCCACTTCCCTGACCCAAGGATGTTCCCGCAAAACATTTTCGATTTCGAGTGAGGAAATCTTTTCGCCGCCGGAATTGATCAAATCCTTTTCACGATCTACTAAGTAAAGGTAGCCGTCCTCGTCGAGATATCCAACGTCGTTGCAGGTAAACCACTGGTTTTGCCACGCGTGAAACTGATCCGGAGCTCGATGATAATGGGCAAAGACACTGAGACCCTGCGTGTAAATGGTTCCAATGGTGCCGGGCGGGCACGGTTGGTGATTCTGGTCAAATACGGCCACTTCCATGCCGAACGCTGGGCGCCCGACACAGAGACGCGCATCAGCCCGTTCATACCGCAAAAGAGAAAACACGGCCTCGGTTGCTGAGTAGAGAACCGAGATTTTTTGTTGGGGCCATTGCCGCGCCATTTCTTGGCGCGTTTCGGTAAGTAACGGGGCGCTGGTGGTGATTATTTGACGTAGACGAGACTGGCTTAGTTCCTGGCGAATGTCGGCGGGAAGATCGAGGAGTGCCTGAACCATGGTCGGTACCATAAAAGTGAGAGTGCTTTTATAGCGTTGCACGCTCTCGACGAAATGAGAAGCTTCGAAGGGGGTGTCCAAGACCACTGTGGCCCCGGTTTGAATAGCTGCCAAGGTAAATCCGATACCCCCCATGTGAAACAGAGGATATGGGTTAATAAGGCAATCGTCCCGATTCATGCCGATAGATGCGACAATGCTGTGATTCCATCCCCAGAGACTTTGATGGGTATGCCAGGCGCCTTTGGGAATACCGGTGGTGCCCGATGTGTATAAAATTCCGGCATAATCCGAGTCGCGGGCGGAGCAGGAGTGTTTCGCTATAGTATGACCCTCCCTCACGGCTGGCGCAATCCAAGGGATCCAATATTTGACAGTGGCCGCTGACTCGCGGATGGTATCCACAAGACTCGTGAAGGAGGGATCAAAAACCACAGCCGAGGCATGGGAGTGATCAAGTTGGCGTGCCCAGTCTTGGGGGGCACTGTGAGGATTTAAGGGACTCCACGATGCCGCCAATTTCCCTACCGCGTAAAGCAGTACTGCTACTGGCAGCCGTTCGTTTATCACGAATGCTATCACATCCCCAGCCTGGACACCTAGGTTCCGTAATGCCGACGCTAAAGTGGTAGAGGCCTGGTCCAACTCCTGATAGGTCATTCCAAGATTTGTGGTGGCGTCAATGATTGCAGTACGGTCGGGTTGGATTTGGACCCAGCTATCCAACACCCTACAGGTGGTTAAAAAATTTGTCATCTGCCTCACATCCCTGAAAAGTGCAAGAAACGGTCGGTGGCGGTCAATTTCCTCCCATCTTATTCATTGCACTGCCAGGATGTGCCATCTGTGAGTGGCAAGGGATATCGCCACAGCGTAGTTATAGGGATAGGAGGGGATAACCCATGTCAGGAAAATGGCCAACCCGCTATCGCAACTACTGTGTTCAGCCGCTGCACTTCCGCGATATCGGCCAAATCGCCGCGCTAGAGCGTCGGGTGTTTCCCGAACCGATGTCTTGGAAGCAGATTTGGCGTAAGTACCGTTCGCCCCACACGGTGTATTTAGTGGTGAAAGATCACGGGCGAATCGTGGCTTTCTTTGGATTTGAGGTAATCGATCAGTATGCCCATGTTCTGGCCAATGTCACACATCCAGATTACCGGCGCCAGGGATTAGCCGCTTTTGTGCTGACGGCCGCAGAACCACTGGCCCGAGACCGGGGCGCCAAAGCATTTTTGGGAGAGGTGCGGCTCTCCAATACCCCCCAACTGCGGGTGCTGGAAACCATTGGATGGCATGTCGTGACAGAAATTCCGGCGTTTTTTGGCAACGGAGAAACCGCGCATATTGTAATGAGAATATTTTCTTAACCAGAGGCAGGCTTAAGGCGGGCTTCGACGAGTCGGAGCCCATCGTCCATCCCAAATGTTCCGAGCAGCAGCAGTACACCGCCGGAGGGTAAGTAAGCCAACGCTTTGTCGACGGCTTCTGGAAGGTTGCGGTACAATTCAACCGCTAGGCCACGGATGCGGGCTTGATCCTGAAATGCCATTAATTCTTCGGGACGTACCCGGTAGTCGACGGCCATCCGGGTGACAAGGTCTTCGCTAAGTGAGGCAATCACCGGGGCAAAGTGGAGACGGCCATTCCAATCCGCTAGAACATTTGCGATATCCCGGTTGACCGAGGGGCCGCGATTGCCTCGAATAGCATTTACCACAACTACTGGCCGATTTAATGTGCGCACCGTAGACATCACCGTATCGTAGCTTGCCGGATTCATGGCCACATCAGTGATAATGGTGTAGTCGCCTATGTTAACAGTTTCCAGCCGCCGCGGTGGTGGTACAAAATTGCTCAAGGCCGCTAATATATCCTGAACTGGTGTGCCGAGATGGATAGCCATTCCCAAAGCTGCCATGGCATTCATTACATTATGTCGACCGGGAACCGAAAGTCGAAAGGGTCCTAGTTGTTGATCAAAACAATTCACGTGCCAACTTGAACCATTGACGTCTAAGTTTAACAGCTGAGCCTGGATCTCCGCCGTATGATCGAAGCCAAAACGCCATACGGAGTCCGAAGACGCTTGAGCAATCGCGGCTACCACCGGATCATCGCCATTTAGCACAGCTATCCCGTGGGGCGCGCGATACTGGAGCAAAGACGCTTTGGCCCGCACGTACGCGGCAAAGTTTCCGTGAAAGTCAATGTGATCTGGAGTGATGTTGGTAATTGCGATGCTTTCAAACTGTAATCCCTCAATCCGGCCTAATTCCAGTGCGTGTGAGGAGACCTCGATAATCACGTCCTGGGCGCCGTGGTCAAGTGTCTCGCGCAGAAAGCGATGGAGTTGAGGGGCATCTGGTGTTGTCATGGAAGGACGAAAGGGTTTGTCTATCCCCTCTACACTATTAGTGGTCCAAAAGGCCACGCGATGCCCTGCTTGACTGAGAATAGACGCGAGCATATACGCGGTCGTGGTTTTGCCATTGGTGCCGGTTATTCCATGGAGCCGCAATTGTTTGGCAGGAAATCCGTAGGCGCGTTGAGCAAGTGTAGGCAGTAGCGCCCGGGGGTTGGAGACGTGAATCCAGGGTATGTTCTGTTGGCTGCGCTTACCGGCGGGATCTGATGGCTGAGCAGAGATGATGGCTACGGCCCCCCGGGCGATAGCGTCAGAAACAAATAGGAGGCCATCGGTACTTTGCCCTGGGAGCGCTACGAATACGGTGTTGGGTGTCACTTGCCTGGAGTCGCTGGCGATTCCGTCAATCACTATCTGCCGGTATTGCGGCAGTAGCCCTTGGCACAAAATGCCATCGAACAAGGCAGCTAATGAACAGGGCATGTTGCCACCTCACGGAAAAGTTCTTTGCCGTATGTTATGGGCTGGCAATGCTAAGAGTGCCTATCCTGTTGTACGGCAAACCGTGTTATGAGGACGCAAGTAGGGGCAGGGATGCCAACCCTTGAGTTGGCTGTCATTAGAAAATGACGCGCCATCCCAATGAAAAAGGGTTTGGGCTATGGCGCCGATTTAGAAATTGACAACACATCGACGACCATCATAGACTTATCTTGTCTAGACAGGAGTGATCATGTGAAAATCGGGGGCTCTGGACTGCAAAATAATGGAATCCTACTGCATCAGCAGGTGACGCATTGGATTTTGCGAAAAATCGAAGATGGCACCTGGCCTCCTCACTCGCAAATCGCCTCTGAACCAGACTTGGCTAAAGAATTGGGGGTTTCTCGCGGGACTTTGCAAAAAGCCATCAACACCTTGGTGGAAGAACGGCGATTATACCGCATTCGCGGCAAAGGAACGTATGTATCCGCAAAGGTTTTGGAAGAACCCTTGGCCCAAAATCTATTATCGTTATCCGAGGCGCTAGAGGTTCAAGGCCTTCAGGTGGCGACGGAAGTGATTGCCCAGAAGGTTGTTTTCAAATCTCCACCATGGGTTCAAATAAGCTTATCGTTAGAACCTGAGGAACCATCACTGTATCTTCAGCGCATCAAAAAAGTTGTCGATGGGCCTTTGGCTGTGCTTGACAATTACGTAAGAAGCGAGATGCTGCCGGGAATTCACCATATGGATTTTGCCAGGAGACGGTTGTTTGACATTATTGAACGGGACTACGGCTTTCAAATTTTATGGGGCACTCGCATTTTTGATGTTTCCATGGCGTCGGCAGCGTTGGCTAAAAGACTGGCGGTGGCAAAAAACACGCCATTACTCTATCTGGAACAGGTTTCTTACATCGCGGGCAATGTTCCGGTGGAATGCTCTCGTGTGTGGATTCGGCCCGATCGGATGCGACTGAAGTCCATTATTACCCGGGACCACACCAGATAACTGGCAGATCAATGTCTGTTGCCGCTTGTGGCGTGCCATTCAACATCCAACAAATCGGTTAAGGAGCGATTGCATGACCCGTTCGGAAATAGCGCAAAAAATTCAACAGACTCTGGTGCGGCCGGATGCGACGCGCGATGAGATCCTTCAGTTATGCGACGACTGCATTGCGTATCAATTCAATGGCGCGATGATTGCTCCGATTTGGCTTCCCTTGGTGGTGGAGCGTTTAAAGGGCAGTGGGGTGACCATATGCACTGCTCTGGGATATCCCATGGGGGGCATGACGTCCTTGGCCAAGGCATTTGAGGTGCGGGACGTCATGGCACGAGGGGCACAACAAATTGATTTTATGCCCGCGATTGGCTTCCTTAAATCTGGGCAGTATCAAGAATTTCAGCAGGACATCCGTACTGTGGTGGATGCAGCCGAAGGCATTCCCATCAAAGTCATGTTAGAATTCGGCATGCTGACTGCTGACGAAAAGATCAAGGCCGCCGAACTGGCTATCGAGGCTGGGGTGACATATCTGAAAAACTCCAGTGGTTGGGGACAGGGAGGCCAGGCAACCGTGGAGGATATCCGTTTGCTCTCGCAGATCTCCCAGGGTCGAGCACTGGTGAAGGCTTCTGGGGGCATTCGCACCTGGGAACATGCCCAAGCACTTGTCGAGGCAGGCGCAGTACTGCTAGGGACCAGTGCCGGAGTCCGGATTATGACGGACGCTGCAGGCGCGACCGAGGACCAGTATTAGCGGGATGGGGTGAAACTCGTTGGGAATGGTGACAGTACTAGGCAGCTATAATCTTGGCGTGACTTATGCGGTAGAAGCCTTGCCGGTGTGGGGGCAAACGCTGTTAAGCCGTCACGGTTTTTTTAGCCACGGGGGAAAAGGCTCAAACCAAGCGGTAGCTGCCGCGAGATTCGGGGCCACGGTCCGGTTTGTCGGCGCCATAGGACAAGACGCAGCCGGGATCAGCGCCCGCGAGATGCTGGTACGAGAGGGCATTGATGTTTCTCAGCTGATTGTGGTGCCGGACTATCCTACGGGTATCGCTACGATTTTCCTTGATGATCACGGCCATAATGCGATTGTGGTCAATCCAGGGGCCAATGCCCAACTGCAGGCTGATACGATATCACAGGACCAACGTAGTTGGCCACAACACGCAGTTTTGTTGGCGCAATTAGAAATTCCCCTAGACACCGTAAAAACAGCATTTGCGCAGTATAACGGCATCCGCATATTGAATCCAGCGCCGGCCGATTCAAGTTACGCCCAGGAATCATGGGATTGGGTCGACATCTTGACACCGAATGAAACCGAGGCTCGGATCCTTTGCGGCTTGGCTCCTGATGACCCTATAGACTCCGTCGCGTTGTTGCAATTATTGTCGGACCGAACTCACGGCAAAACCGTCGTGCTTACCTTAGGCGCGGAGGGGGTGCTGATCTGGCACCAAGGGCAGGATATGCGTATTCCTGCGATATCGGTAGAGACGGTAGATACCACTGGAGCAGGAGATGTATTTAATGGCATCTTAGCAGCAGAACTTGCCCATGGAGAACCATTGCCAAAAGCGGCCAACAAAGCCTGTCTGGGAGCGTCCTTAAGCGTAACCCGAAGAGGAGTCATCTCAGCAATTCCGTCGGTTGACGAGGTGGCCCGAATATTAGACGGTCGGAACCAAAATTGAGGAGATGCCAGGCAGGGTTCCTCTGCGTTTCCTCGCAGGGAGTGATGACGTGTGAATTTGGTCGTGGATACTGACACAGCAGGCGATGATGCGATTTCCCTTTTAGTCGCTTTGCGCACGGCATGGGTCGATGTGCATGGAATTACGATTAATGTGGGAAACGTAAGGTTCGACCAACAAGTGGAAAACGCTCTAAAAACCGTGGAGGTGGCCGAAAAAGCAGATCAAGTCCCCGTTTATCCGGGAGCTTCGGTCCCGTTGTTGCGGCAATGGGTTAGTGCTGAATACGTCCATGGGACGGATGGGATGGGCGAAGCACATTTTCCCCCTGTGCGCCAACGGCCGGAGACCACCAACGCAGTCCAGTTCCTGCTTGACGCTTCACATCGATGGGACGGGTCCTTGGTCATTGTTGCCCAAGCTCCTCTGACTAATTTGGCGCTTGCGGTGCGTCAAGACCCAACCTTCCCCTCCCGTGTCGCCAAATTGTGGGTGATGGGAGGGAGCGGCAATGGCATCGGGAATATCGAACCATTGTCGGAATACAATTTTTATGTCGATCCCGAAGCAGCCGCTATCGTATTTTCTTCGGGTTTTAACCTCTACATGGTGGGTTGGGACGTAGCGCTGGAGGCCAGTATTCTGGGACCTACGGATCTAGATCGGATTCGCCGGATGAATACACCCTGGAGCCGCTTCTTTTTGCAAACGCAAAAAACCACGTTAGAGTTTAATCAACGTGATGGGGGCATTGATGGGACCAGCCACCCGGATTCCTTAACGATGGCGATGGCATTGGATAATAGCATATGGCTCGATGGCCAAGACTATTATGTGGCCATTGAGACACGAGGCGAATTTACTCGGGGTACCTCGGTCGTCGATCGACTCAACGTGTGGAAGAAGCCTGCCAATGCCCACGTTTGCCTAAAGGCTGATGCTAATCGTTTTAAACAAATGCTGCTGACGCTTTTGGAAACAGGCAAGACAGAAATTCCATCATCCTAACAAAAGAAAGTCAGCGCATCTCGCCTGTCATTGACAATTAACCAGGCTTTTCGGAATATCTACTAGCACGCAATTGATTTTTCCAATCGAAGGAGGTCGACTATGGCAGGATCACAAAAACTGGTACCCGAGTCCTCGGCCACCGGTATCCTTGGGGAAGTGGAGACTGTCGGGATTTTACCAGTCCCTGACCAGCAACGTACCATGTCCCCAGGTAAAATGACCATCGTGTGGCTAATGGCATCTGCGTCGGCAACCACACCGCTTATCGGGGCGTTGCTGTTTCATTTTGGTGTGACCGATATGATTTTGGCGATTGTGTTGAGCTGGCTTATCGGGTTGGTGCCCGCAGGACTTTTTTCGGAAATGGGACGGGAAGTTCCGTTAACCGCACTCATTGTCGCCCGCAAGAGCTACGGGACCGCGGGAGCGTTTTTATTTTCGGTACTGTTTACTTTTGTTAATATGGGATGGTTTGGTCTGAACACGGCGGTGGCGGGAGAGACGTTGAGTGCCATCACCCACATGTCGGGGAACCTTTGGTTTTGGATTATCGGTGTGATCCAAGTGGTCTTGGTACTGTTTGGTATGAAGTGGTTGGAATATTTTTACCGCTATACTTCTATCGTTTTGCTCGTGTGTTATGGTGTTTTGGCATTCTATTTGTTCTCTCACTATCATGTGAATATGCCAGGGCCGACCGTGCCAATGGCGTGGGGTACAGCAATTACCACAGTGGTCACCTTTTCCATTCTGGCTTGGACCTACAAAGTGTCCACCGTGTCCCGGTTTGCTATTCCGGCATCCAATCCCCGAGGGAAAACCGCATTCTTTTTGGCTCCCTCGGTAGGAATCATGGTATCGGTACTGGTCATGGGGATTATGGGTATGTATTCACAACAAGGAACCGGCAACTGGAACCTGGCATTGCTAGGCGCTCACGCACCCGTTTGGGGCGTAATCGCCGCGGTCGGAGTAGCTTTGGCAATTATGCATACCAATGCCATGAACCTCTATCCGTCAACCGTGGACTTGCTGGTGGCCATTAACACATTTCGCCGCCAGACCAAGTGGGAGCAGCCTATTGCCACAATCATCTTGGGTGTCTTGGGCACTGTTTTGGCCATTTTAGGCATTCTTAATCACGTTATGGGCTTTTTGGATGTGATCGGCGACGTGATTATTCCCTTTACCTTTATCATGTTAGTCGACTGGGTGTGGGTGCAACGGAAAAAAACTCCTGCGGCCGCATTTTTTGACCATCCCAAGACTCCCCGCGACTGGTGGCGTTGGTCAGCAGTCATTGCGTTCGGTTTTGGCTTGGTTATCAGCATCTGGGGTGGTAATTGGCTTCCAGGCCTTTTTAACACGGTATTGCCCTTGCCAGTAGTGGGCGGCCTGGTGTCAGGGTTGATTTACGCGGGTTGGGAGATTCCTAGAGGAACAGCCAAAGCCTAGTTGGGCCAGTGATTGACGAAAATCGGGGGATCTAAGATCCCCCGATTTTCCATTAGTTGTTTCATAGACGATAGTGCAAGTCCGAGGAAGCACTAGCACTATCCGGGATCGAAGATTGCAGACCATCGCAACCCAGCTGAGGCTTTCTCGGGACGCGTCAAGGTAAAAGTCCTAAATATTGAAACTTTGGTTGTGCGCCCAAGTACGAGATTAGACAATCCAGAGAGCCTTATGGATGCGGTCGGTGTGGCACTGTAGGGCTTGTTGATGCTATGGAGGATCGACTGCCCCTACTTCGTTGACGTCCTCATATTAATCCTTGGCGGTACGCGATCACGGCGGCTTCCACCCGATTTTTGGCGTGGAGTTGAGCGATAATGGCATTTAGATGAGCTTTGACGGTGTTCTCCGAAAAGTTTAGGCTGTCGCCTATTTCTTTATTGGTTAGTCCACTGGCCACTAACGACAGAATGTTAATATCCACGGTAGAAAAGTGATGAAGCGGTCTGGCGGGCAAATCCTTAATCCATCGGACGACCGTTCCAGCAACTTGGGGATCTAGTCCGGTACCTCCTCGAATTATGGTGCGGATTTGATGAATTAACTCGTCACTGGTAACGTCTTTGATGATGTATCCGCGAGCTCCGCTGGATAAGGCCGACTGAAGCAGGTGGTCATCGGTAAATCCAGTGAGAATAATGCAAAGGGTCGGCAATCCCAACTCGCTGACAATTTGACAAATGGCCGGTCCTTGTAAACCGGGCATCCGCACATCCAGTAACGCTACATCTGGCTTGAAAGATTGAATAAGACGCAGTCCTTCAGTGCCGTTGGCTGCTTCCCCCAGTATCAAGAAATCGGGAACTGACGATAAGACCTCCCGAATGCCGCGGCGCGTCAATTCATGATCATCGATGATGACAAATCGCGTCATATTGTTTCCTGGTAGGGAAGATTTACCCTAACCGTCGTCCCTCCTTCGTCGTTGGTGAAAATTTCAAAGCTGCCCCTCGCTTGCAGCACCAGGGATCGCATGGCAAAGACGCCATATCTTGAAGACGGTAGGGCAGTGTATGTCTCGATGTCTATGGGGAGTCCCACTCCGGCATCTTGAATGGATAGGGTGGCGTGCGTGGGGTGTACAATGATACTGACCAAAGCCATGGGACTTTGGCTGTGCTTGCGTACATTGTTCAAGGACTCACCAATCACTTTGCTTAAGACTTGGGCTTGCGGCTCGGGTATAGCGTTGACCGCCCCCCGCGTAGCTAATTCTGCATTAATTCCTGTGATTCGACTAAATCCTTCGATCATCTGTCGTAATTGACGCTCTAAATTGTTTGTTGCCGGCATTGGTTCAGATAGGGAAAATATGGCGGATTTGATATCATACAGACCTTTTTCCGCCAGAGTTTTCATGGACGCAAGCCTTTCCATCAATTCTGGGTAATCATTAGCCAAATCCTTTTGACTTCTGTCGATTTCCATCTTTAGGAGAAATAAGACTTGAGCCACCGAGGAGTGTAGACCTTGGCTGATACGGTGGCGTTCTTCCAGGATTTTTAAATAGGCTAAGTTGTCGCGGGCCTGGGCGCTATCAATGGCTATGGTGGCTTGGGTTGCAAAAGCAGACAACAAGTGTTGGTCTTGGACCGTGAATGGCGAACCGCCAGGAGCTTGGGCCAAAAACAAACTCCCCAGTAATTTATCTGGAGACTTTAATGGAACTCCTAAAAAGGGCCCAAGCTGCGGATGATTTTCCGGTTGTTTGCGGGTTACGGCGGTTACCTGTACGTGATCTACCCTTACCGGCTTCGCTGTGCGATAGGGTACCATGAAGAGCCCATGGCCACTGGGCAACTGATCCGAGCTTGAAACTCCGGATACCTTGAAGTACTGAAGCAGATTCGTGCGAGAAGGATTGACCACCACTATGCCACCCATCCGTGCCCCAATTAATTCGCGGGCACAGTCAACAATAGTTTGCAACAGACTATCAAGGTCTATCTGCATCGCTATTTTGGCATTAAGCATTATCAAGGTTTCCAGTTCTTGCACGCGGTTTTTAATGCCTTCTAAATCATTGCTCAGGGCGCCATTGGGCATGTCCATAGGGAAGCCTTTCTTGTTAAGCATCCTGTCAACGGGTTACTTTTTTATCGTACCATCTTTTATGTTATTGGAAAAGAAAATTTTTATTGTTCCAAAAACATACCGAGTTAGATAGAAATTCATACCTAAGTAGGTATCGTCGCCATTTAGGGAACTTGGGACAATAGACGGGACTGGATAAGGAGCTTTCATGTTGACACCGAACAGCAAAAAGGGGGGCAAAACGTGTTTCCTAACGCGTTTGAATATTATGCGCCTGAAACATTGGATGAAGTCTACGGATTATTAGAACAGTATGGCGACGAGGCAAAAATTCTTGCTGGTGGACAAAGTCTATTGCCGATGATGAAACTACGATTGGCAGCGCCTTCGGTTTTAATCGACATCGGACATTTGGCGAATTTGTCGTCGACAACAGAGACTGCTGAGGGATTAACGGTTGGTGCGCTAATGCGCCATAAGGCAATCGAAACCGGCCATTGGCAACGGTATCCCTTGCTGGGGGAAACGGCTCCATGGATTGCTGATCCCCTAGTAAGAAACCGCGGCACTATTGGGGGAGCGCTTGCGCATGCTGATCCGGCGGCGGATTGGGGTGCTGCCCTGTTGGCGCTGAATGCTTCTGTAGAGATTGAGAGTCGCATTGGCACTCGCCGCATGACGCTTGAAGAATTTTTCATTGACCTCTATACCACGGCCTTAGAACCGCAAGAAATATTGACCAGGGTTGTGATCCCGGCTCCTAAAACGGGGGAGACTTTTGCCCGATATCTGAAATTGGAGCGCAAGGTTGGAGATTTTGCTGTGGTAGGTGTGGCTATCGCAGTGGATTTGACAAGTGATGGCACTATTGCCAATGCGGGAATTGGCATGGCGGCAATGAGTGGGGTACCACTTGCTGCGCATCAGACAACATCCATCCTGGTTGGCCAGCACCTGACTCCAGCACTGATCAAAGAGGCCTCGGAAAGTGCATGCCTAGAAGGTGATCCTCAAAGTGATCGGAGGGGAAGTGCCGAATATAAGCACTCAATGGCACGGATATTCGTTGAGAGAGGTTTGACCCAAATCTTGCAACAATGGCGGTCCACACAATCCGCCTAAATAGCGCGTGTCGGAAAGGATGAAATGTTTATGGAATCACGAAAGGATGACACCCATCGGATGGTCACCGTCACCATAAATGGGGAGATGCGGCAGGGTCTGGCAGAACCCCGCAAGTTGTTAGCATATTTTATCAGGGAAACGTTGGGATTGACGGGAACCCATGTCGGATGTGATACCACGAGTTGTGGAGCTTGCACCGTGCTACTCGATAACGAGCCGGTAAAGTCCTGTACGGTGCTGGCAGTGCAGGCGGATCACCATCAGATTGACACGGTGGAAGGTCTCGAAACCGATAATGTGTTGCATCCATTGCAGCAAGCTTTTTGGGATAACCACGGTCTTCAGTGTGGATTTTGCACACCCGGCATGCTTATGACATCAGTGGCATTGCTGCAAAAAAATCCACACCCGTCCGAGTCAGAGATTCGTCATGCCATTTCAGGGAATTTATGTCGCTGTACGGGATATGTCAACATCGTTAAAGCAATCACAGATGCTAGTCACAAAATGCAACAAGAACCAGCGGAGGTGTAAGTTATGGCTATGGAGGCCACGGAAACCAGACCTTTGGGCAAGTCCATCAAACGCAAAGAAGATCCTCGTTTGGTCAGAGGACAAGGCCGTTATCTCGATGACATTATGTTGCCTGGGATGCTCTATATGGCATTAGCGCGCAGCCCTTATGCCCACGCTCGGATCAAGGGAATACGGTTGGACCAGGCGTACCAAGTGCTCGGTGTCAAAGCCATTCTCACGGGCGCAGATTTAGAGAAAATGAATTTGTCATGGATGCCGACTTTGGCAGGTGACCGGCAAATGGTGTTAGCCACTGGCAAGGTCTTATTTCAGTATCAAGAGGTGGCGGCAGTCGTTGCTGAAACCAGAGCGGCAGCCGAAGATGCGGTGCAACTTATCGAGGTGGATTACGAACCCCTAACGCCGGTGGTTGACCCCTTTGTGGCACTTAAGGCGGGCGCGCCATTGTTACGGGAAGACCGTGCCCAAAAAGACAACCATATTTTCCATTGGGAAGTTGGGGATCGCAAAGCCACCGATGATGCATTAGCATCATCGCCAGTGGTGGTCAAAGAATTTATTCGTATGCCTCGGGTTCATCCAGCACCAGTGGAACCCTGCGGTTGTATTGCCGACTACCAAAAATCGACGGGCAAATTGACCTGGTATGTCACTTCGCAAGCGCCTCATGCTCATCGCACAGTGTTGGCCTTAGTCTCAGGGTTGCCAGAACACATGATTCACGTGATTTCTCCTGATATTGGCGGAGGTTTTGGGAACAAGGTGCCAGTGTATCCGGGGTATGTATGTTCTGTAGTGATGTCTTTACAGTTGGGTCGGCCCGTTAAGTGGGTGGAAACAAGAACGGAGAACATTGCGACGACAAATTTTGCCCGCGACTATCACATGACCGCAGAAATTGGAGCGACGCCAGACGGCGTAGTGATGGCGTTGAAGGTTGCAACCATAGCCGACCATGGCGCATTTGACGCCGCGGCCGATCCCTCGAAGTTTCCCGCTGGATTGTTCAGCATAGTAACTGGGTCTTACGATTTTCCGGTCGCATTTGCTGAAGTAGACGGGGTCTATACTAATAAGGCGCCGGGCGGGGTGGCTTATCGTTGCTCCTTTAGAGTGACGGAAGCGTCGTATTTGATTGAAAGGGTAATAAATACCCTGGCCTTAAGGTTAAATCTCGATCCTGCCGAGATTCGGCGCCGCAACTTTATTCGTCCTGAACAGTTTCCTTACCAGTCTCCTTTGGGGTGGACTTATGACAGCGGAAATTATCGAGCAACCTTAAACGAGGCATTGAACTTATTAGATTATGAACAAATGCGGAAACAGCAAGCGGAGCGACGAGCACATGGCGAATTAGTTGGAATTGGCCTCTCAACGTTTACTGAAATTGTCGGTGCCGGACCCAGTAATACATTTGATATCTTAGGAATCAAAATGTTTGACAGCTGCGAAATTCGCATCCATCCCACCGGAAAAGCGATTGCGCGTTTGGGGACCCGCCATCAAGGGCAAGGGCATGAAACTACATTTGCCCAGGTTATTGCTGATGAACTGGGACTAACAACCGCCGATGTGTTGATTGAAGAGGGGGATACAGACACCGCGCCTTATGGCTTAGGTACTTATGCCAGTCGTAGTACGCCTACCGCCGGCGGTGCCGCTGCCTTAGCTGCACGACGTATCAGACAAAAAGCCACTCAAATCGCGGCTCACTTGTTAGAAGTCGCTCCTGAAGATGTGGAGTGGAATGGAGAAAAATTCGCTGCTAAAGGCTTACAATCACGCGCGGTGGGAATGAGTGAAGTGGCGCTTGCTGCCTACACCAATTTACCCGAAGGAATGGAACCTGGATTAGAGGCCACGTACTATTACGATCCACCTAATCTGACGTTCCCTAATGGCGCGTATGTCGCAATGGTATCCATTGACCGGGGCACCGGAGAAGTCAAAGTCGAGCGTTTTATTGCCGTGGACGATTGTGGTACTGTGATCAATCCTATGGTGGTGGATGGCCAGGTCCATGGGGGGTTGACAGAGGGTTTTGGAATAGCCTTCATGCAGGAAATTGCGTATGACGAAGACGGCAACAATCTCGCGCCGAATTTTATGGAATACTTAGTGCCTACCGCTGTTGAGGCCCCCCATTGGGAAACGGGACGTACCGTGACCCCGTCGCCTCACCATCCGATTGGAGCTAAAGGGGTAGGGGAATCCCCCAATGTCGGATCGCCTGCAGCATTTGTAAACGCAGTGGTAGATGCTCTGTCGCCTTATGGAGTCACAAATGTGGAGATTCCTCTGTTCCCTTGGAAAGTTTGGAATGTTCTGAAGGAACACGGTCTTACTGAGTAACAGGAGGCAACCGATGGACAGCGTATTAGCAGAGGCAGCGAGGCTTGAATCGCAGGGCACCCCCTATTGCATGGCGACCGTGGTTCGTACTGTCCGTCCGACTTCCGCCATTGTGGGCGCGCGTGCTGTAGTTAAGACGAATCATGAGGTATCAGGGTATGTTGGAGGCGAATGTACCCGCAACATCATGCTGGAAGTTGCAGACTTGGCCTTCGCCGACGGTCAGTCACGGCTTCTAATTTTGTCGCCGAACCCGCAAGATCCTACCGTCACGGATGGACAAGTCATCGTTAAAGCGATGACTTGTCATTCCGGTGGCACCGTGGAATTGTTTATTGAACCGCATTTGGGGGACCCGCGTTTAATTGTGGTAGGGAACTCTCCGATAGCGCGTGCGTTGATGGCGGCTGCGCAAACTTTGCCGTTTGCCATTACCCAAGTCGTTCTGGACGAGCAACGCCTGGATTTGGAGCTGTTGGGAAACGAATTGCGACAAGCCGTGTTGCCCGGATCTTACGTTGTGGTGGCGACAATGGGCCAATATGATGACTCGGCGATTGATGCCTTGAGAGGGATTCCTCTAAGTTACTTGGGTATCGTAGCTAGTCCGCGCCGTGGAAAACTTCTCAAGGAACGCTGGGCTAACCCACAAGACAACATGGGACTCGATGCACCGGCCGGGTTAAATTTGGGAGGTCAACATCCAGGGGAAATCGCGATTAGTATTTTAGCCCAGGTGGTGGGATTGAGGCGAAAACGGCATGATGGGAGAGAGCCTTCGGTGTTGCTTCAGAAACTTCGTCAAGCATATGTGGAAGACCCCGTGTGTCATATGCAGGTCAATTTGGACACAACCCTGTATAAGGGCGAGTGGAATGGCAGAATATGGGGATTTTGTTGCCTGCCGTGTCAGGAGTCTTTTTTTAACCATCCCGAACAATTTACTAGCGATTTGAATCAGGGAAAGGAGCTGTCATGAAGTCTTATCACGGAGAATTCCAATTAGTGGCACCGCTGGAGACAGTGTGGAAATTTGTTACCGATCCTAACCGAATTGGGTGCTCTATGCCCGACGTGGTGGCTTACACAGTTCAGGATCCCTGTCATCTGACGGCTAAAGTGCGAGCCGGGGTTGGTCCAGTTCGGGCCGTGTTAGATATGGCGATAGAACTAAGTGGGGACTTAGCCCAGCGTAGCGCCGAAATGACGGTACAAGGCTCAGGAATGGGCAATGGCGTGCAAATGCAAACCACGATGTCATTAACAACTCATCATGGTCCGGAACCGGAGACCACTCTTCATTGGCAGGCGAACGTCACCGTGAGCGGGGCTCTAGCGGCACTGGGCTCCCGGGTACTTGACAACCAGGTGAAGAAAATCACGGAAAAAGTATTTGACAACATCCGGCAGGGTATTGCGGAAGGTGTCACGATATAAGGAGGATCTTTCGATGACTGAAGCCGTCGAACAGTGGTTGGATCGGCTGAAAAATTGTGGTTACATAGCCGACACTAATGTTGCGGCGGCAGTACATTTGTCCAACCACTTGAACCGTCCCTTGTTGGTAGAGGGTCCCGCTGGCGTTGGCAAGACGTCTTTAGCCAAGGCGCTGGCTAAAGTTACGGGAAGAGATTTGGTTCGGCTGCAGTGCTACCAAGGACTGGATGCCACGCATGCTCTTTATGATTGGGACTATCCCAAACAGTTGCTAACTCTTCGTGCGACCAATGAATCTGGTGCAGTTAACGTCGATTCCCTGTATACTTGGAACTATCTTATTGAGCGCCCGCTACTTCAGAGCTTACGCATGTCCAGAGCCCCGGTTCTACTCATCGATGAAGTGGAGCGTGCGGATGAAGATTTTGAAGCACTGCTATTGGAATTGTTAGGGGAGTTTCAAATTACTATTCCCGAGTTAGGAACGATTCGGGCACACGAACCTCCATTGGTAATCTTGACCTCGAATCGCACTCGCGAACTATCTGACGCACTGAGGCGTCGCTGTCTTTACTTATGGTTGGACTATCCTGATCCAATCCGGGAGATGTTGATCGTTGAAACAGCGGTGCCGAATTTGAACCAAAATCTTTCAGCACAAATCGTGGCTGCAGTTAAGAAAATTCGCGATTGGAACTTGCTTAAACCGCCCGGTGTGGCAGAATCTATTGACTGGGCGCAATCTTTGTTGCTTTTTAAGGATGCTGGCATGACGGAAGACATGTTGCGGTGGAGCCTCGGGGCAATCGTAAAGACCCAGGAAGACTGGAGTATTATTGACAGTCATGGACTAAGAACATTATGGCTGATCAGTTAGTAATTTCGCGGTGGATCCAAGCGAATCGCCGTGACGTCGTGAACTTTAGCCGCTTTTTGCGTACTCATGGATTTTTCGTCGCGGTCGCTGACACCATTCAAGCGACGGCGATAATGGCGGAACAAAGTGTAGCCAACTCGGTGACCACGATGATACTGTGGCGTGTCATTTACGCCAAAACCCCCATCCAGTGGCAACAGTTCGAACACCTATTTAACCGATATTTTGGATTAGGTGCGCGTTTTCAAAATGTTGAGGCGTCGGCTCGCGAACCTGACGCTACAGTGGCAGGACAACAGTCTCAACCCCAACGCACTTTTTCTGTGGAGGTTTTAGCACGAAAACCTCTTTTAGGGTATAACCCGGATTGGGGTGCCCATTACCCCCTTCATCCAGATTCCAGCATAAATTATGGTCGTATGCGTCAAACTACACGGGTGATGCTACAACGGTGGGCGCAGTCCTGGGGATTTTATCGGGCGTCTGGTTTCGGATCCGATCCAGACTGGCGGAAAATCATGGTCAATAGTCTTCGCCGAGGGGGAGAAATGGTAAATTGGGCCACCTGGGGCCCTAAACCCTCGTTGCCCAGGCTAGTCATCCTAGTGGACGTGTCCGGATCCATGCGCCAATACGCACCGTTTTATTTAAGTCTTGCTTGGCAGTTTGTGCGATCTGGCGCACGGGTGGAAGTCTTTGCTGCATCAAACAATATCATAAGAATAACCTCACGACTGCGCCAAACCGGACCTCTGGGACCAGACGTCATTGGTCCTCAAGAAATTGGCGGAGGAACTCGTCTAGGGTGGGCATTTTGTCAAATGTGGGAACAGTATCGCCGATACTTGACAAGGCACACCATATTTTTGGTTGCATCGGATGGGTTCGATACCGGAGAACCTGGGCGAATATCACAGTACTTTCCTTTGATATCTCGTGCGGTGCGTATGGTCTATTGGTTTAACCCGTTATTGTTGGAGCCAGGCTACTCCCCGCAATCATCGGCATTAATCACTTGCCTGCCTTGGTGTCATTTCCACGTCGGAATCCGTGATGAAGCATCTTGGGAAAAATTTTCCCGTGACTTTGCTAATCAGCTGTTTTTAAAAAACCCCTGATCGTCCGCAGGTCTCGCTTTTTATTTACGCCGATGCTTGGAGATGTCTCTCTTCATCTGAGGATTTGTCCTTAGTTTTCGTCTTCTGCGTCGTCCAAAGAGTAAAAGATACAACGTAACAGCAAGGGCGAACAGGTCCAGCGCATGAATGCGTATCCATGCCCCAACTTCCAAAAGTAATGTCTCGATCCCATTCTCGGACGGATTCCATCCCGTTTTCGGATTTCCGGCACCTTCTGCAACCGCCTGGGTCCAGGTGTAAATATACTGCGGCGGTTGATTTTCGGCTGTCACGATCATGGCGTCTGAGGCTTGACTTTCTGTGGCCGGGAACAGGCTAGCCGCTGTATCAGCCGGGGTTTGAGCAGCTCCGATACCAGGCCCCTGGCATATTGGCCAATAACCGACGGGACCATTCGGCTAAAATGTTGTTTCGGTGGCCCCAGCACCCGGGAGCAGTGGGCGATTGACACGCCAAGTTTGGCGTGTCCGACACCCCATTAAACCCGTCATTATACATCCATTCGTAATCACTCGCCAACGGACCCTCGCTTTCAGCCCAAATGGATGCCACGGGAGCAATTGCGAATGGCGACAAGACCGGATCCGTGTGTTGGGCTGCCCCAGTTTCGGCGATTTGATCCAAGGACGCCGTCAGCCCCGGTATGGGCCTTTCACCACGTGCCGTCCGTTCAAGATTTGTGATGACAAATAATTGTTCAGCAGGGGTTAAGCTCTGCCAGTTGCGCGGCAAGTAAATAATGCCGAGCCCCTCTTGTTTATGGGCGTAATCGATGGCGTCCAGGGTAGTCACCAAGCACGCTTTTGACTGAATCCCGGCGTCCAAACAGGTCTGCGTAAAATTGGGAAATGGAGCCAAGTTTGCGCTTGGTGGCGGCGGTGCATAGTGCTCTAGGATTTGAGATGCTAACAACGCCAGGATCACTCGAACACCCTTTCTCTTCACCATGCCAGGACTAGGTGATAAAGCTTTCGTTCAGCAACTGGCACTGCGCAGTGGAGCATGCTATGGGTTAACTATAGAGGTTTCTCGGCCGACGAAAAAGCCCTATTTATCGTCTTGTGTCCTGCAGATCTGGTTGTTCCGGCGTTTTGGGGACCCTGATGCCGGTGCTGCGACAGAGAGAATCCGGCCAATGGCCGGATTCTCTGGGGGTTTCCGATAGAGGTTTGTCATCTTCCAGCTTTGGAATAAGTATGGCTAGACTCCGTTGCGTATGCCAGTGATTGATCCAAGATGTCAAGCCCTCGCTGTAATTCGTCGCTGCGAATAACGATGGGCATTAACGTACGAATCACATGGCTTTCCATACCAGCCCGCATCAAGATGAGGCCGTGCTCGAGCGCATATTGGGCTACCATTGACGCTGCCTTCATAGACGGGGTTTTGGACTCCGATGACTCCACTAATTCTAACGCGGCCATCGGTCCTATCCCACGAGCCTCTCCGACGATATCATACTTTTGCTGAAAGTTGCGAAACCGCTCTTGAACGGCTTCCCCAACTTCCACTGCATGGGCTAAAATCCCTGGATCTTGCTCGAATGCTTTGACGACCGCCAGGGCCGCCGACAATGCGACTGGGTTTCCGCCGTACGTTCCTCCGAGGCCGCCCACTTGGGGGGAATCCATGATCTCGGCCCGTCCAATGACGGCGGACAATGGCATCCCTGCCGCCAATGACTTAGCGACCGTCATCAGATCAGGCACTAGGCCGGTATGTTCTGAGGCAAACAATTTGCCAGTTCGTCCAAAACCCGTTTGGATTTCATCCGCAATTAATAAAATGCCATGTTCTGCGGTGATTTCTCTCAGCCGTGGCAAGAACTCTGGAGGAGGCACAATAAAACCTCCTTCTCCCGTCACCGGTTCCACAATAACTGCCGCCACCTGGTCTGCAGGAATTTCTGTGCGAAAAAGTTCTAAAAGGCGCTCGGCAGCGATCCGGCCATAGTGAGGGAGATTGCCTTCTGGGTCTCGATAGGGGTATGGGTAGGGAATATGATAGATTTCCGGAGCCATGGGGCCGAACCCTGCGCGATACGGTTTAGCCTTGCCGGTCAATGTCATGGTCAGCAAGGTGCGTCCATGAAATCCGTAAGTGAATGCGACGACGGCCTGTCTTTTAGTATACGCGCGGGCAATTTTAACCGCGTTTTCCACAGCCTCGGCGCCGGAATTAATAAACAATACTTTTTTATCAAAGGTCCCCGGAGTCAAAGCTACCAAATGTTCGGCAAGCTCGATATAAGGCTCATATGCCATAACATTGACCGAGGTGTGCAAATACTTGGTCAACTGTTGTTGGATAGCATCGATTACAAACGCGGGACGATGGCCAAGGTTTTGTACCCCAATTCCACCAGCGAAGTCAATATAACTGTTTTGGTCTACATCCCATACGATGGCTCCTTCCGCCCTTTCCACAAAAATTGGCGTGGCGTGGCTTAGACCCTTAGGGATTACTGCATTACGGCGCGACATCAATTGGTTGGACCGTGGCCCTGGTATAGTCATCGAATTCCTCCTTCTATGGCAATCTTTCTTCATTTAATAGCCTTATCCCATGAAGAACAAGTGACAAGGCGACCAATATGAACTATGGGAATTGTTCACTTTGACCAAAGAACATACTATAGTATCTGGAACTTTTACTAACACTTTAACCAACCTCCGGTACCTATTCGGGGCGATACGCTATGGTTCCTCGTTCGCTGGTATCAATAAACACATACCGACGAGTGCTGAAACTTATAAAGTTATCGCCCAGGTCAGCAGGCATCCCAGATTCTATATGGCTCAAACCTTGGAATAATTGAAGAATTAGCGCAACACTCAGTAGCGGAGGCCGTCGTAAACTAGTACCTTTCTCGCGATTTCACTATCGATTCCTAAAAGTGTTGACTTGTCTGATCCTACATGCGTGTACATTCGGTCTATTGCGTCATTTAAACCATGGCAGGCTTAAGATGGTACCATTGAGATTGCCTGCTAATCTGTGCAAAGGCGCCCCTCTATTGCGTCATTTCGCTGTGGAACGTTGCAGAAATGCTAACGCATCGGCCAGATGTGAGGGCGGCGGTGAACTTGGGCCGAGCGTTGATGATGATGTGTGTAAGAGGTGACCCTATCACCTGGTCGTGGAGATGCGGCGGGGTAATCAAGCGCTTCATGATCCTCCCACGATCCAGTACAGTCAAGTTTTGGGGCGGACACCAATAGGCCCAGGCACCTTGGAGTGCTGAAATCATCAAAATCTGTAGGGACTGAGACCATGAATGGTGTCGGGGTTGCATGGGAAATGGGGGAAAGGCTTGACGTATGACGAACTAACGGTAGGCACGGTCTACCACACCGAGTGGGCGGTTATGACCAAAGAAGAAATTATGGATTTCGCATCCCAGTATGACCCCCAATACATGCATCTTGACGAGGCCAAAGCAAATGCCAGCATTTTTGGCGGAATTATTGCCTCTGGGCTTCATACGTTCAGTATCGCGAGCCGATTATGGGTGCAAACTCAAGTGATGGGAGAGGATATTGTTGGCGGATTGGGTATAGACAACCTCAGATTCACACACCCTGTCCGTCCGGGCGACGCCATTCGTGTGATCGTAACCATTGCAAATAAACGCGTCCATCCTCGACAGCCCAACCAAGGAATTGTATCCTTCGGGATGACGGTGGTCAATCAAGAAGAGACCCCTGTATTGCAGGCGACGTTAATCGGGTTGGTCAAACGGCAGCCCGACTAAGGCGCTGTCTCTCTTATGGTGTGCTCAAAAAGCAGCCCTCTATCATGGACAAGGAGGTACGGTGATGGTTCACCGAGGAAAGGTCATGCTAGCGACAGATGGATCGCCGACGGCGATCAACGCGGCATCGTGGCTGAATGATTGGCCACATCCCGAAGAGGTCGATGTCGTCCTCGCCACGGTTATCGCTCCCGTGAGCCTCGCCTGGTCCGATATGAACACTGGATTTTCAGAAGAGGCTGCCTATATAAACTTAAAGGAAGAGGAAGACCAAACGGCACGCCAGTCCATTTATGAAACTCGACGGAAGCTCACTCAAGAATTCTCGGTCAAAGAGGTCATCTTAAGGGGACCGATTGCTCAGACACTCGTTGACTATGCCGAAAAGCACGACATCGCGCAAATCGTTCTTGGCTGCCGAGGCCATTCCGTGCTCGGCAATTTGCTCGGAAGCATCTCGTTTAGTGTCATTCAACGGTCTGATCTCCCGGTGACCGTCGTGGGATAGTCCGCTTAACCTTATTTTGGTGATGCCTTGGGCGGGGATTGCGGTCTGTCATGTGGGTGCATTCGGCTCTGGTATTGTCGAATGGAATCGGTGAATCGTTGGAGCACTTGCGCCAGTTGCTCTTGATCCTGCGGGGACCACTCGTGCAGAATCTGCCCGTAAACCTGGCGTCGGGCGTCCCTCATGGATTCAAACTGTTGTCGGCCCGTGGGGGTGGCTTGGACGCGGTGCGATCGCGCATCGTCTGTCACCTGCATCGGGTTCAACAATCCTTTGGACTCCATTGTGGCCACTTGCCGACTCATGGTGGATAAATCCACGTTTAATCGCAAAGCTAACTGTTGGACGGCGAACGGTTCTTTTTCCGTCAGCACTTCATGTAAGATTAAATAGGCTGACCGATCTAACGTGGCCACCTGGGGTTGATGAGGGCGTGTCGCGGTGAGAAGCCGAACGAGCACGGCAACAGCGTATTCAATTTGGAATATCGGGTCATTGCGGATAGGCCATCACTCCCTTGCCTATCATACCACGTGAGATAAGTTGTATAATACAAGTGTCATGAAAGGGAGTGCTGTTCGCGTGATGAAACATTATCCGCCGGCCGTGTGGTCGACCCCATTTTGCCACTCATCGGTCGCGCGATGGGGGCTTCGCCATCCCAGGTCGAGTGGCTTTTCACCAGCTATATCGCCGTGATGGCCTTGACGATGCTGGTGTCCGGGGTGTTGGGCCGCGCTTCGGAGGCAAGCGCACGATGATGCTGGGACTGGGCATGGTGGTGGTCTTTGCCACCTGTTCCGGCCTCTCGCCCTCCATCGCAGTGCTCGCCATGTTCCGTGGGGGCTGGGGACTGGGTAATGCCTTTTTCACCTCTACGGCACTGTCCATCATTGTCGGTTTGTCGATGGGGGGCATGGGCCCCGCCACCTTGATGGTCATCGCCTTTATCGCCACGTGGCGGTTCGTGAAAGAGCCTCCAGCAAAGAACAGCCGCGCACCGCATGCGATATCTTTCGAGCATTGCGCCATCCAGCAGTTATGACCAATGCCCTCATTGGTTTGAGCTACAGCTACGCGTTCTCTACCATTTTGGCGTATTCCCCGTTGACCTTGGGCATCACTTACTTTTTTGGGGGCATTTTAGTTGCAGTGTCGTCAGCATTGGTAGTGAATTGGCTTTTGCGGCGTCTGCAGCCCGTCACCGTCCTCACGCGAAACTTGCCTTTTATTGTGCTGCTATTTGTATTGGCGGGCTTCATGCCAGGGCATCGGCTACTGAACATTGTGGTCATTACCGGATTTTTTTGCGGGGTCGCCAATGCGCTGTTTACCACCCTGGCCATGGAGGTGTCGCCGTATTCCCGATCGATTTCCTCAGGGGCCCATAACTTTTTGCCTTGGGCGAGAGCGGCCTTAGCGCCGGTGTTATCCGGCCTTATCGGCCAACATTTTGGCATGACCGTGCCATTTTTTGTGTCGGCTGGCATTCTTTGCGTCGGAATCATTGGGCTCTTAACGAGCGGACATGTGCTGACGGCGGCGTTGCAGGAAAATGGCGAGAGGAGTGATACGGTCAGCGCAGGCTAGACGCGCATTCGCGGGAACCGAGGATTGGCTCCCGCTTCGCCCCACGTCGCCGTACAAAGCAGGTATTGGAGTCTTAGGCCCGCCACTCGGCGGTTCTCTCGGGCCTTGCTTGAGCCAATGCTTGGATAAGATGCGTGGCGTCTAGATCCGCCACATAGGCTGGGGAGCCTGGCTGTTGCTTCCATGACTGATCCAAGGTGCCGGCGTCGACGGGATCAAACCCAAGATCCTCTACCAGCCTCATCACCGTAGCTTTGGCGACCGCGTGGTCTCCTGACACGGGCAGCGCGATGCGGCCCGGGGTTCCCGCAGGTCGGCCGTTGTGCAGCAGGTGGCTGGCCATGATGTTATTGAACACCTTAATAACGGGATGGCCCAACTGTTGCTCAACCCAACGACTTTCTACGAGGCCTTCCTCTATCGCGGCAATTCGCCCATCACGCTGCCTGGGATAGTAATTGCAAGTGTCGATAACAACTGTTGTCAAGGGCAATTGGTGGAACGCCGATAAGGGAAGCTGGGGGATGTTTTTCATAGGTATTGTCACCACTACGACTTGGCCCCCCCGGATAACCTCCTCAACGGTACCGGGAACCGCTCCTATCTCTGCGGCCAGTTCACGGAGAGATTCGGGACCGCGAGAGTTTGCTATGAAAACTTGGTGTCCCAATTGCGTCCATCGGCGTGCTAGCGCGCTGCCGATGTTGCCTGCACCCACAATACCTATTTTCATCCGTTCACCCCTTGCAGTAGGGAGTATGTGGTAAACTTTACCTCTGATGCGTCCTTATCCAATTTACAAACGCATCTACGAAAGACTGAAGGAAGGCACTGGCACGTTTGTCAGACAAATGTCCGCTCGCATCCAGGATTTCGGCAACATTAGCAATATACGCTTCAGGTTGTTGCAAAACCGGCATGTTCAAAAATACCAGCGATTGACGCAAATGATGGTTGGCCCCAAAAGCACTGAGGTTGCCTGGCGAATTGCTGATAATCGCCGCGGGTTTACCGTTCCAGACACTAGCTCCGTAAGGGCGGGAACCAACATCTAGGGCGTTTTTGAGTGCTCCGGGGACGGAACGATTGTATTCCGGAGTGACAAACAAGACCGCATCGACACTCGTCATGGTGGAGCGAAATGCGGTGTATTCCGCTGGCACACGGTTTTCGTCGTCATAGTCCGGGTTGTATAAGGGCATATTAATGTCGACAAACTCTGTCACATACTCCTTGGGGAACATAGTCGCCACATTTGCTGCCAGTTTTTTTGAGTAAGATTCCTTCCGCAAACTCCCAACCACAATGGCTACCTTCGTCAAATTAATACCTCCTAGGACCACATGTAAAGCGAGGAGATCCACCAACGTTTAAAATTCGTGGGCGATATCCGTTGGTCTACCCATCGCTTACTAGCGGTTTCTCGATAAACAATAACAAGTATCTTACGAAAAGTAAAGCGGAAGGTTGTCGTCACCATGTTGCGATGCGTATCGGCGGTTAAGTGTGGCTACCAGATTCAACGCAACAAAACCAAACCCCTACTCTACAATAGTGATCTTTTGCCCACTCGGGTTTTTCAGGTTTCTTCCTGCCTATACGGGGCTGCTCGGGCTAATACCAACTTATGCAACGGATCGCCACAGCTTA
The DNA here is from genome assembly GCA_003023695.1 of Sulfobacillus benefaciens. Lineage (GTDB taxonomy): Bacteria > Bacillota > Sulfobacillia > Sulfobacillales > Sulfobacillaceae > Sulfobacillus_C > Sulfobacillus_C benefaciens_A. Next base: position 113,950 of record PXYW01000033.1, read on the forward strand.
TCGTATACCCTCCCATGGGGAAAACCCCCTTTGGAAACTCAGCATTCCACAAATGGACTTTATGATACACTCAGATGCGGGGATTTTGACTGCGTCCGTATGGACTTTACACTCAGAACCTTTGAAGGAGAGAAGACTTGATGGCTACACTAGTGGTCGTTCGCCATGGTCAAAGTCAGTGGAACTTGGAAAACCGATTTACCGGCTGGACAGACGTGGATCTTTCCGCACAGGGAATTGACGAAGCGCATCGAGCCGGGCAATTGATTAAGGAGCGGGGAATTTCCATTGACTTGGCATTCACCTCGGTACTGAAACGCGCTATTAAGACATTGGACATCATTCTGGAAGAAATGGATCTGATGTGGCTGGATGTCGCCAAGTCATGGAAGTTAAATGAACGGCACTATGGGGCGCTACAGGGTCTAAATAAGGCGGAAACTGCCGAAAAGTATGGCGATCGGCAAGTCTTGCAATGGCGGCGAAGCTACCGAAGTTTGCCTCCCTTATTGGAGGATGGCGACAGTCGTCTTCCCATTAACGATGCCAAATATCGCCATGTGGATCCGGCGCTTCTACCGCGCGGGGAGAGTCTTGCCTTAACAGTACAGCGGGTGATTCCTTTTTGGGAATCGCAAATTCTACCAGTTATAGCTTCCGGGAAAAACCCCTTGATCGTTGCCCATGGCAATAGTCTACGGGCGTTGGTGAAATCGTTGGATCAGGTTTCCGACGACGATATCGTCGGTGTGGAAATTCCCACCGGGGTCCCATTGGTTTATGAATTTGATAATCAGCTCCATCCTGTGACTCATTATTATCTCGGGTAGAGCAACAATAGATCTCGCCCGACTCGTCATGGTTCTTGGGGAAATAGTAAATGATCTAACCCGCGGACCAATCCCACCAATTGGGTCACCCGCCGGATAGCGAGAAGTGTTCCAGAAACATAGGGTTGAGGATCGCCGCCCGCATCATGCCGGATTGAAAGACGTTCATTAGGCATCCCGAAAATGACCTCGAAGCCAAGCGTATAACTAGGCAATCTTACAGCATGTACCTGGACCCCTGCGATGGTGGCTCCGCGTGTCGCAGGGGATCCGATTACTTGATCTACGGGAATTCCTGGACTCGGCTGACGAATTTCTCCCATGGATTCAGCAAGTTCCTGCACAGTGCCGCTCGGGGCGTCCACCTTGGCCATACCCGCATATTCTATGATTTCCCATGACGAAAGATATTGCGAGGCGATGAGAGAAAAATGCTTGGCTAGGGCAGCGGTCAAAGAAAAATTCCCGGCAGCAACCACGCCCTTGCTCTTGTCCATAGCAACGCGGGCAATATCCTCGTAGTCCGCCTGGTTGAGTCCCGATGTGCCAACCACTACATGAACTCCCTGACTGAGAGCGGATATCGTATGGGATTTCACCGCAAGCGGATGAGTATAGTCAACCAAAACATCTGTAGGTTCGCGTAACGCTTCGTCAACTGAAGAGCTTATAACCACCCCGATAGGGTTTACGCCGAGAACTGACCCGATGTCGGAACCCGCATGTTTTCGACTGACGGCGCCAACTAACCGCAAATCGCTGGATGCCATAAGAGCGCGGACCACTGCAGAACCCGCCCAACCGGTGGCACCTGCCACCGCAACGCGTATAGCCATAACATCACCTCTTAGAAATGAATGCCTGGAATGATGACAGCCAGAGGATTAATCGCCTAATTCCAGCCCGAGTATGCCAGAGACTGATCCAATAAGCAAGGAGTGATGGCAAAATCATGGAAGTCATTTCTCGATGTTATAAGGTATTCGCATGGTATTGGGAAAAATGACCTGACGTCAAAGGTTTATCCAATCGGGTGCACGGCTACCGTTATAACCTACGCTCGTTGGGTGGATTCCCAAATGTTTTTGTTCGGGATGCACTGTGCAGGGATGGCTGGCGCGTTGTAGCAGGGGAACTGTTTCCTCCAATATTGTGCATGCCTGTACGATAATGTAAGATCTGGGCATGGACCGTAAATCGGTGGGTATTCACGATTCGGCTCAACTTTTGGGGATGCCTCGGCGCCTTGCTGTCACAACAGTGGGCCGACGAACACCCGCAGGAAGTCATGGTTGACTCGTTTAATCTGAGGTTCGGATCATTCCGATCCGACAGCTGTGGCCTATTTACCTGTGTCGATGCATGACCACCCACAAGATTTAGAGCAACGAAAGCAAGTCTTGGAGGTAAAGCACAATGCCAGAACCATTGCAGTTAACGCCCAACCGCACGGCCCTTGTCGTCATCGATTTGCAAAAAGGCATCGTTAGCATGCCGGCAGCGCCCCATTCCACGGATACCGTGATTGCAAATGCGTCGAGGCTAGCCGACGCATGTCGCAAATCCGGAGTGTTTGTTGTATTGGTCCACGTCGGACCCTCGGCGGATGGAAAAGATGCGCTCCATCCAATCACGGATCAATCAGTTAGTTGGCCTTCGCCGCCTCCCGGATGGGACGAAATCATCCCCGAAATGGGACCCAAACCAGGCGATCATGTTGTCCGCAAGCGGCAATGGGGCGCATTTTACGGGACTGACTTAGATTTGCAACTGCGGCGCCGTGGGATTGACACCATACTGTTGGCAGGAATTTCCACCAACTACGGGGTTGAAAGTACTGCGCGCGATGCCTATGAACGGGGTTATCAACAGATTATTGTCGAAGATGCCTGTTCGGCCCGATCGGCTGAAGATCACGCATTTGCGCTGAAGGTGGCGCTAGGGCGCATTGGGAGGATACGGTCCACCGAGGATGTTGTCCAAGCACTGACAAAATAACACGCAAAATCCCATGAATACTTCAGCCCCCCGCGTTAGAAACGGGGGGCTGAATGTCTTAAGGATTGGTATTGGATGAAAGTTGGGAGGTTAGCGATTGGACCTGGGTGGTGGCCTGTTCAAGAGCCGTGAGTTCCGCTTGGAATTTTGCGATCACGTTTGATAGCGCACTGGGACCCGAATGTGAATTGGTAGAGGCATGAGCCTTTTCTGCGATCATTTCAGTTTGTACAGCGTGGGCCAGCGTCGTGTTGATAGTTTGCAACTGGCTGAGCGCTTGTTGCATGGAACTGGACGAACCCTTCGACAACGACTGCGCCAACGTATGTAAATATGTCTTGACTGCGGCCACATATTGTTGCCTTGCCGCTTGTACTTGTCCTTGGATGGTCCTTAGCTTTTGTACATCTTGCAGTACTTGCGACGAAGCGCCATGGGAATGGCTAGATGCTTGACCGTGTGCTGTTCCCGAATGTCCCGTGGCGTGGGTAGCAGGGGAATTACTGACGGCAGCAACGGCTTGGGGGGCAGCCGAAGAGGGCAGTACCACGCTATGGGAGGGCGGACTGCCATGGGTGGCAGCTTGGCTCGGGGTGGTACCTGGCGCGTGTCCCGCAGCCATGGCCGGCACGGCTACAGACAATGCCATAACAGCAGCGGCCACAGGAGCAATTTTTAACAGATTCATCGATATCACCTTCCTTAAGGGTTTTGTAGCTTTTGCAACAACTGATTAAGCTGTTCCACCGCAGTATGCAATTGGCGGGCCGTGGTTGGCGAGATGTTATGCGTTGTCTTAACCTGCACTGTCAACGATCCTTGTCCCTGCTGAACATCAATCTGAATAGCGTCTCGTGTTTCACCGGAGATTGTCCGCTGATCAGTAGAAGAGACGGCGGATGCTGTAGGGGAGTGACTTAGCGCTGTATTGCTAGGGGTGAGCCCACACCCCGCGGAGCCAAAACCTATTAATACGACACTAAAGATAGCCCATCCGATGCGTTTCATCGTTTTTCTTCCTTCTCGTGAGCTTAATAGGTTAATTAGACACCCACAAGATTAAACTCTATAGGGTGCTGACTTTTCTCGCACAGATCCTATTAACCATTTCACCTCGCAAGTCCCAATCAATTATTCGACTGCATGGGTGGATTTAAGGGGGTGACGAAATATTAAAGCATAACAAAGAGGCGAGCCTGTCTATTAAGAACTGAGAGATTTGTCTGGCATGTTGACGCTTTGATGTTTATGGGTCAGAGTTTAAAAGTTTCTAAAATCCGGCGAGGTCACAACAAAGGCCCACCTGTCATTTGAGTGAGCACACCCTAATTTTTGTGGCTCGGAATCGCAAAAACGCGTTTTGCATTTCATAACCCCTGGTGTCAACTACCCCGGCCTGAAGTTATCTTAAGAAGAAGTCGGGAGACCCTTTCTACACCCTGATTTGTTCGTTATAGACGGTTCTACAAAGAAGA
>PXYW01000034.1:0-25137 GCA_003023695.1 Sulfobacillus benefaciens
CCAGCCGCGAACCCGCATGGCTTGCGCAATGCGTTCCGTCGCCACTAAATACGCCGCCTTGCGCAGCGTGACGCCAAAGCGCTCATGCATGGTATGCATCTCGGCCATGGCTCGGGACATGAATGCTTCCAACCGGTGGTTTACCTCGTCCTCGGTCCAATACAGCCGCGTCTGATTTTGCACCCATTCAAAGTACGACACGGTGACCCCGCCGGAATTGCCTAAGACATCGGGAATCACCATCACCCCTTTGTCAAATAAAATGCGGTCGGCCTCGGGCGTCGTCGGGCCATTGGCGCCTTCCCCCACAATGCGGGCTTGGATGCGAGGGGCATTGTCCGCGGTGATTTGGTTTTCCAACGCGGCCGGAAACAAGATGTCCGTGGGCAGTTCCAAGAGTTCCGCATTGGTGATCGGGTCCGCTGCGGGAAATCCCTGCAGACGGCGATGCACCCGTTTATATTCGAGTAAGTCGCGAATGTTAATCCCGGCCGGATTGTAGAGGCCGCCGTCTTTGTCCGACACCGCCACCACAGTGGCCCCCAGCGCAAAGGCAATTTCTGCGGCCACGGACCCCACATTGCCAAACCCTTGAATAGCCACGCGGCTTTTGCTGAAGTCAATGCCCAGTTCGGTCGCTAACTGCCGCGTCGCAAACACCAATCCGCGGCCGGTGGCCGCGACCCGCCCCGCGGACCCGCCAATGACCAAGGGCTTGCCGGTAATCAAGCCAAAGGTATTTTCGCCCCGAATGCGGGAATATTCATCGACCATCCAGGCCATGATTTGCGGATTGGTCGAGACATCGGGCGCCGGGATATCTTTATCGGGCCCGATTACCAGATTCACCGCCCGGATATACTCGCGGCTTAAGCGTTCGATTTCGCGATCGGACAATTGGTCCACATCGCAGGCAATCCCGCCTTTGCCGCCGCCGTACGGCAGATTCAGCAACGCACACTTGACGCTCATCCACATCGATAATGCTTTGACTTCATCCATGGTGACCTCAGTATGAAACCGCAACCCGCCCTTGGTCGGTCCTAACGCATCATTATGCTGCACCCGGTAGCCCGTGAACACCTGAACGGTCCCATCGTCTCGGACAAACGGCACCGCGACCTCAAACGATCGCAACGGTTGCTTCAAAATTTCATAGACGGCGGGTTCCAACCCCAACGTCTCCACGGCTTCTTTAAATTCTTGCTGCGCCCGCAAATACGGGTTAAGTGACGTATCCGCCACTGTACGCGCCTCCTAAAGTGTTCCAAGTTATCCGTCGGTAATTATAGCATTAACGCCATAATAAGCCATGCCGCAGTGGCCATGGCTTGTGGTTTACACTATGATTGTTGATACTTGCCGGCAATCGCCGAACGCAACACCGGCACCTCCACATTGTCGGCCAACTTGATGGTCAGTTTATTGGAGTCCATCGCTACTACGGTGCCAATCATGCCGCCAACAGTGTAAACTTCCTCGCCAACTTGAATATCAGATTGAAGCTTTTGCCGTTTCTTTTGTTGACGGGACTGCTGCATAAACATCCAAATCGTCATACCGATAATGACGATAAAGAATATCCAATAGATGCTGGTGGTTCCTTTATGCGTAACCCATCTCCCCTTTCCGATTGCAGATTAGAGGACACTTTCGGGATCCTCGCGGGAAATTCCTGCTTCACTTTATAGCCGCCATCTGCTCCCTGTCAAATTTTTTAGGGATTTCCATTTCGTGGGGCTCGTCCTATCCGTGACATCGAGAATCCCATTCAGCATGAAGGACAGTGCCGGAGATGTAGAAAAAAGAAAAAAATTTGAAAACCTGTGGGGCTACCGACCTTTTGGTAAGTGGGAGAGCTGTCGGCCAAGTTGAGGGTGCAATGCTTTAGAACGATTATTCACGTTTTTCTTTTGAGATGAACTACTTTGGTGGTTTGCGAGCGGTGTCTCCATCATTGGCCTATTAGGGCGACCTGCAGCACTGTGACTTAACAAACGTCCTAACGGAACCAATGCCAGCTTTGAAGACACATAGCCGTGACCGTTGTGATAAGATCTCCAAAGCAGATATCGTCCCGCGGAGATGGCCCGTTTATTAATCATCCGCATCCACTGGCCATTGCTCACGGCCACAGCTGCAACCGACAGCGGCCAATGGTGCAAATTCACCGCATGCCGCTCCTGACCCACCACCGATGCAAACCATAGCGGAACCCCATGTTTGAAGACACCACCAATAAGGACCACAGACCTGCCCGATCCCGAGTATCCATCGTGTACCGCTATCCCGGTTATTGTCACCACCGCATTAGCCACAGAAGCACCCACAGGTTGATATTGACTTAAAATATGTCGGCCTGCCGCATCCAGACCTGCGGCCTTTGCTACTGTTCGCTGAGAGGTGACGAGTAAATTGATGCTGGGATTGATATCGACGCTGACCACGCCAATGGCTTGAACCGATGCCGGGGCCACGCCTTGAAATGCCAAAAGTATGGCAGCAAAAGACACTGCCACAGCCAATGCTGCTGCGCTCAAGGTGCCAAATTGCTCCTTTCCAAGCCATATCTCTTGTCCTACCACCAAGTGCCGGCCGCGCCGCCTAATCCGGCGAAACCTCCCCCCGGGCAGCATCACCGTGGCATATTTATTCGTAATGTCCATTACCAGCGCTCGTTCCTGCAACAAATACCACCTCCCTCACTGTCCCGATAAATATTCTTTTAAATACGGAAAGTCATAGGATAATAACAATGCGACTGCTGCAATATATTTCCGATGGCGTTCTAAAATTTTTCGGCTTAGTCCTTGTTCCGCCACAAGTCTAGACAAGGGAAGCTCCGATTTTTCCAACAGGTGGAGGCGATATTCGTCTTTGGCAGCAATGATCCGGCCGATTTGAATGGCGCGTCTTCGCGAATCCTGATGCTTAGGGGTACTCTTGATCAATTGGTCCCAAGACAATCCATAGCGTTGCAAAACTTTCCCATATTCGATAATTTCGCTTCGGCGGCTCTCCTCATCCTGGTGCTTCTCCCACACTCTACGAGAGACATCATACCAAACCACATCAAGTGTGCCGGTATCTCGGTCTGCCGCAGACTCCCAAGCACTAAAAGGAACTTCCATTGGCCGCCGCCCTTGTTGGCGATAATAGTCGACCAATCGCCGTTTAATTACAGTACCGGCGAAACTTAAAAATTTTCCTTTATCTTCTTTGTAGGACGAGATCGCTTCATCAAAGGCCATCAACGCCACACTGATTTCCTCGTCGTGTCCCGCACGCAAAAATCTTCCGGCACTGTGGCTTGCACTACTCACAATGAAGGGAGAACAATCCCGAATCACTTGGGCGCGGGCTTCTTGGTCTCCCTGCTGTGCTCTGCGCAACAACTCCGAAGTTTTAGCTGGAAGCTCTTTGCCGAAACCAAGGCCCAATTACTTCACCTCGCTACTATTGAATTCGTTGGGCCAGCAGCAATTGTGGGGGTTAGAGCGAGGAATCGGAATCAAATTGTTCCTGGGACCAACGGTTCGGCGTAGCGGGCACCGGGAGTCCCAGCATCTGATAGCCGCGGACCGCCAGTACCCGTCCACGCGGAGTACGTTGAATGTATCCCTGTTGTAATAGGTAGGGCTCATACACATCTTCAATGGTCCCAGCTTCTTCGCCGACTCCGGCCGCCAGTGTCTCTAATCCCACCGGGCCACCAGCATACCGTTCAAAGATAGCCTGCAAGATGCGTCGGTCAACAGCGTCTAGGCCTTGGGGATCCACTTCTAGCAGCTTTAGCCCTTCCATTGCTACCATAAGCGACACGGTGCCATCGCCCCGTACCTCAGCATAGTCTCGCAGTCGACGCAAAAGCCGATTAGCAATCCGCGGTGTGCCGCGACTGCGCCGGGCAATCTCCATTGCAGCATCCTCTGCCACCTCCACTTGCAGAACATTCGCCGATCGGCGGACAATGCGCGCCAAATCCTCTGCTGTGTAAAAATCCAAGTGGGTAATCACCCCAAACCGGTCACGCAATGGGGCCGTTAACATGCCAGCTCGGGTTGTGGCACCTACCAACGTAAAGTGCGGCAAGTCCAATCGTACGGAGCGCGCCCCAGGTCCTTTTCCTAATATCAAATCCAAAGCAAAGTCTTCCATAGCGGGATACAAGACTTCTTCCACCGGGCGTGACAGCCTGTGGATTTCATCAATAAAGAGAACTTCGCGATCATCGAGATTGGTTAATATGGAGGCGAGATCGCCGGGCCGATCAATAGCAGGACCCGAAGTATAACGAATATTGACCCCTAATTCATTGGCAATGATATGGGCCAACGTGGTTTTCCCCAATCCGGGCGGTCCATACAGCAACACGTGATCCAATGCATCCCGACGTGCCAGAGCTGCCTGAATAAAAATGTGCAGCCGTTCTTTGACACTGTCCTGGCCCACATAGTCGGCCAACACTTGAGGTCGTAAGTGCCTTTCGACCTCTTCCGCTGGGTCACTGCTAGGATTCATAATTCGCGACGAATCATTGGCCACGGCGTTGCTCCCCTTTACCCGAATCCAAAGTTTTTAAAGCAAATCGGAGACGGTTTCCGATGTCACTAATGTCCTCGGGAATTTGTCTGCAGGCGGCGCGGGCCTCATCCACAGTGTACCCCAGACTAACCAATCCCTCCAAAACCTCATCAGACGATGGCGTTGCGCTATTTCCAGAATCCGGAGACAATAGGCCATCGTCGTCTAATGCCCCCCACTTGCCAGACAGTTCGAGTTGGAGTCTTTGTGCCAGCTTAGCGCCAATTCCCGGCGCCTCTTTTAGATGCTTCCATTGTCCATGGACCACGGCTTGCCGAAGACCATCGACTCCTAAATGACCTAGCAAGGCCAATGCTCCCTTAATTCCCACCCCGGTAACCGCCAGCATATCCAAAAAGCACTGGCGTTCAATTCGGGACAGAAATCCTATCAATCGCCAGGCGTCCTCACGGATTACCAAATGGGTATAAAGGTGGACCTGAGAGTTTGCCTCGCCAAGCTTTTCCAGGCTCACTTTGGTCATTTCAACCCCATACCCTATTCCCCCAACATCCACTACACAGGACTCAGCATCTTTGGATATGAGGCGACCACGCAATTCAACGATCATGAATAACTCCCTTAAACCTTATGTATTCCAGTCCTGTTAACGCAATCGCCAGCGCGTCAGCCACGTCGTCCGGCGTCGGCTTCTTCTCCAATCCTAACAACCGCTGAACCATGGTTTGCATTTGTCCTTTGGATGCCATACCATAGCCGCTAACGGTTTGTTTAACCTCATTGGGCGTCATTTCTACCAAGTTTACCTGATTTTTTGCCACCGCCGCCAACACCACACCCCGTGCCTGACCAACCGCCAGAGCTGTCGTGCTGTTTTGGCCGAAATACAGTTTTTCCACAGCAGCCCAGTGCGGCTGATATTCGGCAATGAGACCCGTAATGGACTCGAATATGGTCAACAATCTCTTTTCCATGGCTACCCCAGATTGGGTTCTGATGGCACCATATGCCACAGCCACGGCCTTGGAGCCATGGCGGTCGACAACGCCCCACCCGCAAATCGCTGTGCCCGGATCAACCCCCAATATTCTCATCATGCCCTCCCGCAGCTCGTATGGTACTCTGTAACTATACGACACAGCCAGGGAATTTCCCTGCGCCTGGCCCGTAGGAAACGAAAGGATGGCCTATGTCCCAGATGCCGAACGCATTTCGCCCTCATCCTCGATTTTCCCGGTTGTATCTTTGGAGTGGACCTGTCCTTAACCTGTTGCTGGGTCAAGCCAAAAAGGCACAAGCGCGACTGGTCACGGGGCATACGTTAATTGTCGGCGCTGGCAGCGGACTCGATGTTCCTTTGGTGTTGCCTTTCGCTAAAACACTCACGCTGCTTGAACCTGATTCCACTTTTGCCAACCATCTGTTGCGGCAATATCCTCAACTCCCTTTGCTGATTACCCCGGCCGAGTGTATTACTGCAGAGAACAACACATTTGACAGTGTCATATCCAGTCTAGTGCTATGCTCGGTCGCCGATTTATCTCGGACCTTAAAAGAAATTTCTCGGGTGCTAAAACCCGATGGACAATTTTTGTTTTTGGAGCACAGCCTACATCGAAAAAAATTCGCATCCCGAGTGCAAGCGGCTTTAGATCCCGCCTGGTCACGGGTTGGTGGCGGCTGCCACCTGACCCGCCCTATCGTGGATGCGATTATGGCACAGGGCTTTGTCATCGACCAAGTCCAATTTATTTCGACCAATTGGCTCGTCCCTCTGGTTACCGGGCGTGCTACCAAATCTGCTATTCGTCGCCAAACCCTTCCGGAAACTCCCCGTTGAAGAATACTTTTTCCACATCATCGTGATCTTCCAGCAAATCTATCAATGTCTCCAACTGCATCGCGTCTTCTTCGCTCACCGCGGTTAGCGTCTTGGGCAATCGCACTAATTCCGCCTCCGATACGGAAATACCCTGGTTTTCGAATTCTTGACGAACGACATCTAAAACCTCTGGTTCAGTGAGCACCACATACTCATCGTCTTCTCGGCGCAAATCGTCTGCTCCGGCCAAAATCGCAATATCCAACAGCTCTTCTTCGGAATGGGAGGTAGGTCCCAATGTGAGACGGCCCTTTGCCTCAAACATCCAGGCCACGCAACCCGTTTCTCCCAATGATCCTCCATGACGGGAAAAAATATGTCGTATTTCCCCGGCCGTTCGATTGCGGTTATCCGTCAATATCTGCAAATATACCGCAACACCACCGGGCCCGTAACCTTCGTACACGATCTCTTCGTACTGAACACCTTCTTCTTGTCCGGTTGCCCTTCTGATTGCGCGGTCGATGTTGGATTGGGGTAAGTTGTTTTCTTTGGCTCTTTGGATAGCCAGGCGAAGTTTGAAGTTATGATCTGGGTTACCACCTCCCCGCTTTGCAGCCGCCATGATTTCTTTGGTTAGTCGGGAAAAGACATTGCCCTTGACCGCATCAACCTTGGCCTTTTTACGTTTGATATTAGCCCATTTAGAGTGCCCTGACACATTAATGCCCCCTTGCCTGTTTTTTAAAAACGTCCGGTGATGGGCATTCGTCGATCCCGGCCAAACGCCCGTGGGGTAACTTTGATCCCGACTGGTGCTTGTCGTCGCTTATATTCATTGCGATTCACCAGTTTTAACGTAAGGTCTACCGCATCTTGAGGCAATCCAGCCCGAATCAATTCATCCGCCGTCAAATCGTCTTCAATATACCCTGCTAAGATTTTATCCAAAATTTCATAGGGTGGGAGACTGTCCTCATCTTTTTGGTCAGGTCGCAATTCTGCTGACGGCGGTTTGATCAGCACATTTTGCGGAATACGCTCGCCTGCACCATTGATCCAGCGGGCTAAACGAAAAACTTCCACTTTTAGTACGTCTTTCAAAACGGCAAAGCCGCCAGCCATATCGCCATACAACGTGCTATATCCGGTGGCCAATTCACTCTTGTTTCCCGTCGTCAGCACCAGCCATCCCATTTTGTTAGACAGTGCCATCAACAATGTTCCGCGAATTCGCGCTTGAAGATTTTCTTCGGTCAAATCGATAGGCCGATTGCCAAAAGATGTTCGCAACACTTCCAAAAACTCCGCCATAATATCGGCAATCGGAAGTTCTCGTGTCTCAATACCCAAATTCCGCGCTAGATCCAGCGCATCTTGGCGGCTGCTGTGCGAGGTAATCGAGGATGGCAGGAGGACCCCATGGACGCGACTAGATCCCAACGCATCGGCCGCAATGCATGCGGTCAGCGCAGAATCGATTCCCCCAGACAATCCAATTACTACATCACCAAAGCGGTTTTTCTCAACGTAGTCGCGCACCCCCAAGACCAATGCCCGATACAATGCTTCATCGTCTGACACTGGGGGTGTCAGACGTGGCGGCTGGGGAGATTGATCGCGCCCCAGACTGCCCTTGACCTCCCAATGCACCACGGGTTCCTCTGCCGCATTCTTACGCCATCGGGGATCAATCCAACGACGGTGTTGGCTCGGGGTCCGCGTCAGTGTCATTCGCAAAACATCTTCCTCAAACGCCTGAGCTCGTGCCAAGACCTGACCCGCTGGCGAAAAAATGGTGCTTTGTCCATCGAACACTAATTCGTCTTGCGCCCCTACCATATTTGTCCACAATAAATAGGCGGCGGCATCATCAGCCCGGGTTCCCATCATTTGCTCTCGCATTTGCTGCTTGCCTCGGGAAAACGGGGACGCGCTGATGTTAATTAACAGATTGGCTCCGTGTCGTGCTTGAACCAAATAGGGCCCATCAGGATACCAAAGATCTTCGCATATCGATACCCCGAGCTTCCAGTCATGCCACTGAACAATAGCCGTGGTGTCTCCAGGTGAAAAGTATCGCTCTTCATCAAAAACGCCATAATTCGGCAGATGATGCTTATGCAAACGACCTACGAGTTGGCCATGGAAAGCTATTACTGCAGCGTTATACAATGCTTCCTCTGCGTACGCATAACCCCAAACCGCCAGCACGTCCTGGGTTTTGGCAATAAATTCAAGATTAGCGTCAGCCAATTCGGCTAGGAATGAGGACCGAAACAGCAAATCTTCGGGCGGATAGCCAGCGAGACACATCTCTGGAAATACGACAAGTTGAGCGCCGCCATCCCTTGCAACTTCAAGGGCGGATGTCATTTTGGCCAGGTTGCCGCTGACATCTCCCACCACACTATTCATTTGAATCAGGGCTACGGTCAACTCACGCATTTCCCCACCGCTTCCTTCCAAATCAATAGTCATTTTTCACTGGCAGTGCTTAAAATCACTCGAGTTATCGCCTGACCAACAGCCATCATGAGACGTCCGATGTCAGAGCCCAGCGGGATCTCCTGCCGATATTTTTCGCCGGATACGACCAATGCCGGGTCCACACCATCGGCTACGGTGATCGGAAAGCCAGCGGCTGATAGATATCGGCACACAAGATCGCGCCATACCCCGTCAGGGGCGGTGACCCGTAAAGGAGTTTGCAAAATGGCACATTGGCCATCGTACCCTATCTCTTCCACCAACACCTGGCGCGCATACCGCTCCAAGGTGGCATCATCCATTTCCATAATGGACACACCTCATTGCTTTCGGGGAAATAACCCGAAACTTGCCTTCGATTCCATCGACAAGCCATAGTCCACTGGGTTGCCGAGGATTGCGCACCCATTGGTCAAACAAAGTGAGCGCTTGGCCCGCCACCGCTAAGGTGACCGAACCCAATACTCCTGCTTCAAAGCATTGCGGACCTTCCGTTTGGCTGGTACCGAACCAGCATCTGAGGCACGGGCCACCAGGGATTAAGCCAAGGCTCATTCCCTCTAAACGCACTGCGCTATTGAAAATCCAGGGACGTTGCCATTTCCGAGCCCAATCTTGAATGGTCAGACGTGTTTCCCAGTTGTCAGTTGCGTCAATCACCAGGTCCGCATCGGCCAGTAGGCTACCAGCATTGTCTTCGCGCAACATTTCGGTGATCGCTTGCCATTTGATGACAGACTGATGTCCCCCAACGCGCTCTACTAACAATGGGGCTTTGTAAGCGCCAATGTCCCCGGTTTGAAACCATGGCTGACGTGCAAGATTGGATAAAACAACCCGATCAGCATCGATAATAGTGACACGGCCAATGGCCCAATGCTGGGACAAGCCAAAAGCCACCGGATTGCCAATAGCACCAGCCCCCACTACCGCCACGTGATACATGGCTACTCCTCCAAACTATCGGCCACCCGCCCCAACGCTTGACATGCCTTCTCATTCCATAAATCCCGCTGTAGCTCCACATACCGTGCTGCACGGCTAAACGTGGTGTCGCCGACGCTGGAAATCGGCTGCACTCGCGGATAATACCGCAATAAAGGCACCACTTCGGCCAAATGATGAATGGCACGCGTCCATGCTCTCTCGGCATCACGAGTTCGTTGACTCTCGAGATAAAGCAATCCCATGCTGTAATCTACCTCAGCGGTGCCGGAGGCCTCCCGATAAGCATGCAGCGCCTCAGCCAGACGCCCCAAGCGATGATACGCGTGGCCTAATAAATAAAAGATGGTGCCATCCATTCCTGCAGGATCCCAGGCCAGGAGTTCTTCAAGCGATTCGCGCACGCCGTCCCAATATTCCAATCGGCTTAGCGTAGTAGCCAAATTATAGAGTCCGCGTAAATAAGGCCGAATTGACTCGTCCTGCCATCCGGTGTGGCGTTTTTTGCGGGGCAACGCCAGTTCAGCCTGTGCAATGGCCATTTGGAACAGTTCCAAAGCTTGCGATAGTTCCCCCCACTTCAAGTATACCGTTCCCAGCCCATTTAGTGCATCGGCACGAAATGGATCTAATTCCAGAGCGCGCCGAAAATGTGATTCCGCGTGTTCTAACTGCCCATTTTCGATATGCTGCCACCCTAGTTGTTCTTCTTCTTGGGCTAACACATCCTCACTCCTCAAATCGATAGTATCGGCGCCGGCCCACCCGGATCCAGTCTCCACTCACTACTCGCACTGTTTGATCCATGCCGAGGCGCACGTCATTCAACACCACTGCACCCTGCTGCAAAAATCTCCGTGCTTCCTGACGGCTTGATATCCCTGGCAGGCGAGCCACAAGTTCAATAGCGGACACTTCCCATGGATCCTGATCTAAGCGGACCACAGGCATTTCCGAGGGAATTCCACGTTGGCTAAACGTCCGAAAAAACTCGTCAGCTGCCCGCTCCGCACTATCCCGATCCCAAAACCGCTCCACAATCCGCATTGCCAATTCCGCTTTAACATCGCGGGGATTTTCCGATTCCACTCGTTTCTGCCACTCATTAAACTCCAGGCCAAATAATAAATGGGCCCACCGTGCGATTAAGCCGTCAGGAATGGACATCACTTTCCCGAACATATCACGAGCCGGCTCGGTTATCCCAATGTGGTTTCCTTGGCTTTTGCTCATCTTGCGCACCCCGTCGGTTCCCTCCAACAAGGGCATAAAAATTCCCACTTCAGGTTCCATCCCATAATCTTCTTGAATTTGCCTAGCGGTCATAATATTAAAGCGCTGGTCAGTTCCGCCCAGTTCTACGTCGGCTCTGAGGGCCACCGAATCATAGCCTTGCATTAAGGGGTACAGCAGTTCGTGAAGATGAATCGGGGCATGATCTTCAAAACGGTGATGGAAATCGTCACGTTCTAAAATACGCGCGAGGGTCATGTGGCTCAAAAGCTGTATCATATCGGGCAATTGAAGAGATTCAAACCATTCGCTGTTGTAGCGCACTTGCATGCGTTCCGCCTTTAAGATATGGTTGGCCTGCTCAATATAGGTACGGGCAAATTGATCGACTTCGTCTTTACCCAACTGTTTTCGCGTAGCGGCTCGGTCAGTGGGGTCGCCTATCCGTCCCGTCATGTCGCCGATAAGAAAAACCACTATATGCCCTAAATCTTGAAACTGCCGTAACTTCTCCATGACAACGGTATGTCCTAAATGAATATCCGGAGCTGTCGGATCCACGCCCAACTTGACAATCAATGGCCTTCCCGTTTTCTGAGACTTCTCCAACTTTTGCGCTAATAGCTCTGGATTCACCACATCATCGGTCCCATCGACTAAGCGATCGACAGTTTTTGCTAGATCCTCCACAATCCGTCTCCTCTGAGTAGTACTTTGTCATTTGTGCTAAGCCAAGTCGTGCGTAAGAATTTTGGCCTGAAATAAATAGGATACTGCCCCTACCACCACGTACGTAGGAGGTTTTCCGCACATCCGCATCATGGTTGCAATTCTGCGGTGAGTATATCACACCCGAGAAAAGCCTGAAAAGGCATGATTTAGGACGGTTCCTCATCAAGCCAGGCCACGGTCACGCCATCGCCACCTTCACCTTGAGCCCCTAAGCGAAGACTAACAACGCGAGAATCTTGTCGCAACCTTTCTCCCAGCACGCGACGCAATGTGCCGGCTCCTTTGCCATGGATGATGCGAATCATGGGCCATCCAGACAATACCGCGTTATCTAAAAAACGATCCACCACTTCCCAAGCATCGTCTGCCGACATCCCACGCACGTCCACCTCAATATGGCCGCCGGGAGACCCCACGGGTTTGGCGGTGGATCGCCGAGGTATAGAAGATTTGGGCTTGGTTGTGCGCTCCAGTTCATTGAGAGCCAACCGGATACGCAGTGATCCTACCTCAATCAGGGCCGTGGGTCCTTCAATTTCGAGAATGTGTCCTAAATCGGAAAACCCCCGAATTTTTACCCAATCACCCACTGCCGTAGGCCGCGGTCCGCTGGCTGCCGGAAGAGTTTTTAGAGCCTCGGGCAATGTGCCTTGCTCTCGCCAAGCACTGCGCAGCTGTTCAATCGCTCGTGCCCGTTCCTGGCCTTCCGTGCGGCGCACTTCTTCCATAAGGCGGTCGATTTCCACTTTTGTCTGCTCTAGCGCCTTAGTCCAAGTTTCTCGCAGCCTTCGCCGGTCTTGCTCCAATCGGTCCTGTAGTTTGGTTTGTTCGAGATCTTTTTGAGCCTTAGCCAATTCCCATTGGCGCCTTTCCATTTCAAATTGCTGCTGTCGCTCGCGAAGATCCTGGTCCAGCTGATTGACCGCAGCAATAGCCTCTGTCAATGCCAGGCTTTCCGCGGTCATAAGTTCGCGGCCCCGATCCACTATTTCCTTTGGCATACCTAAGCGTTCTGCGATACTAAAAGCGTGGGAACTGCCCGGTTGACCCATAACTAAATGGTAGGTCGGCTGTAGTGTTTCCGTGTCAAAAGCCACATGGGCGTTGACCACCACCGGATCGTGAAACCCTAAAAGTTTGAGACGGTTATAATGCGTTGTAGCCATTACATAAGCCTGTTTCTGGTTTAAACGCTCCAAAATGGACTCTGCTAAAGCCGCCCCTTCCTCTGGATCGGTACCCGCCCCCAATTCGTCAATTAAGCACAAGGTATCCCTGCCAGCCCATTGCACCATCGGCACCAATCGGCGCACGTGGCTAGAAAATGTTGACAAGTTTTGCTCTAAACTTTGCTCATCGCCAATATCGGCCAATATGCCTGCGATAAAGGGCATAATGGTCCCTTGCCGGGCGGGGACCATCATACCCGACATCGCACAGGCAACCATGAGGCCAGCCGTTTTCATGGCTACCGTCTTGCCGCCGGTATTGGGTCCGGTGATCACCAAGATGCGCTTTTCGGCATCGAGGCATAAATTGAGGGGTACCGGATTGTCCAACAGCGGGTGTCGCGCGTCAATCAAACGGAGACTATCACCACCCACATGGGGAATCACACTCTCATGGGCCGTGCCGTATCGTGCCAACGCTAACGCCCGATCTAAATCCGTGAGTTCTCGCTGCAGATGTGCCAAATCACCGTCAAAAGATCCCACCCTTTGAGATAGCTCTTGCAATATTCTCTCAATTTCTTCCTGTTCATCATGATCTAAACTGACCACGGCATTTTGTCGCTCGACAATGCTTAGAGGTTCAACGAACACGGTTTGGCCGCTGGCAGACTGGTCATGGACAATGCCTGACACCGTATTGCGAAACATATACTTGACCGGGACCACTCGCCGTCCAAATCGCACCGTCACCACAGGCTCCTGCAAATAAGACGCCCAGCTCGGCGAGTGCAGTAACTGCTGAAGCGTGGTGTCAATTTCTCCTAAGATCGCTCGGCGCTTTCGACGTATATCACGCAGCGTAGGACTTGCGTCATCGCGCACCTCACCTTCAGGGGTTAAAATTTCACGGATTACTGTAGCCAATTCACGAGGCACAATCCAGTGACTCACCCGTTGGCTCCAAACCGGGCATTGCGCACTGGGAATGGTGGTGACCACCTCATGAGCTCTCAGTAGTGTGTCAGCCACCATCCATAACTCATTGGGGGTTAGCACATGACCTTTATGTGCCTGTTCGGCAAGCTCTCCTATGGGTCCAGCACCCCGTAGCGTTAACGGTTGCCACGTAATCCACTGGAGTACTTCCTGAAGCAATAGCTGCTGCTGATAAAGCGCCTCGGAATTTTCAGCCCAAGATAAGCCCCTGACCGCTTCATGACCCATAATGGTGTCAGCTTGGCTACTCGCCCGCTGCAACACCGACTCCCACTCCAGCGCAGTTAACGCGTTCTTATGGCAAAGGTTGAGTTCACTCTGAAGGAGTCGATCCCTCACATCATTAACCAGAGTCAAGCCCTCCATGTCTTGGTCTTTGCCGTACTAGTCCACGCTGTGCTGATTCAAGGCAGTTTCTTGTTGCCACCTACACACAACACGCGCCCGCACTCCAGCCGCATCGGCCGGTGCGGGTAATGAATATACGGCGCTGATCGATATGATACATCCCAGGTTACCACCGAGCCCAAGGATGCGCAACTTTGCGACCCAGAACCGTACGTTCGCAATTGTCTATGGCACCGCTATTTGAAACCTGCTCAAACTTACCTACAAGGCAAAAGCCGGTTTCAATGGGGATTCTTCGCTCTGCCGCAGGCCGCAGTTTTGCTCCTAGCCGTCTCCGGCTCATCCCTCCGCGGGGTCGGAACCCCTAACTAAGTGGTGAGGTTACTTCACATCACGCCGTCGCCACTTTTGCTGCATTGTCTGCACTAATTCGTCACGCTCTGCCTGAACCCTAAATAGTTCCTCGGTTAAATTCAATGCGGTTAACACGGCCAACCGTGTCGGGCTCACTCTAGGGCTTTTCGATGCCAAAATCCGCATCCTATTATCGACATGATGCGCCAATGCCTGCACCACATCTTCGGGTAGATCCCCTTTCAATTGATACTCTTCCCCGTAAATCGTCACCGTTGTGCGTACTGGATCTGCCACCCCGATCCCTCCCCCTTATTATATTTCCCTATTTCTCGACATAAGGGTAGAAATCCTGCAAAAGTTGGCGGTCAAAGAAATTTTTACCGTTCTCTCATTGTCATACCGTGCCGTCGCAATACTTCAATCAAGTGGGTCAGTTGGACGTCCACTTCGCTGTCCGTTAACGTCCTACTATTGGATTGGAACACCATCCGTAACGTCACTGAACGTCCCCACGGTCCCGAAAACACATCGATTAACCGAAGACTTTTGAGGTCAGACAGGCTCGTGTCCATGACAATGCCGTTTAGTATGCCGACGGTGCTCGTTTCGGGCACCACCAAAGACAGATCGCGAATCACCTCAGGATACCTGGATGGACTAGGGACTACTCCGCTAATGGCGGATTGCGTGTGATAGACCTCAAAAAGGCTAAGGACACCGATACGTTTAGCATGGTAGCGTGATGCCACGCGAGGGCGCAGCTCTCCCAAAAACCCCACCCAGCGGTTTTTTGTATCCAACACAGAAACAGATCGTCCGGGATGCATGAAATCGGGAAGTTCCCTGTCGGTCACCATCGAGATCCCAAGATTTAAACGCCGATTAACCCATTCCAAGGCTCCCTTTAGCCGGTAAATCGCAAGGTCTTCCGGTAACCCTTTGGGATACTGAGGATAGTCGTCCAAAATTTCGGCTACTGCCAGTTGCATGGGTTCCTTGGCATGGTTCTGCGTCCTTTCATAGACTGGGGCCAGTTCAAAGACCGCAACTGGTTGATCTCTTCGTGCGCGGTTGTAGCCCACCACTTCGAGCAGATGTGGCAACAAAGATGTTCTAAGTTCTTCTTCTTCCGCTCGGAGTGGATTTTTAATGCGCACCGTGGCAGCAACATCCGACATCGTTATCACGTCGCGGCTAGGTGCCCAAAATGGGCGTGTTACCACTTCACAGTAACCCGATTCAACCCACAAATCCCTTAGACGCTCCTGGAATTCCACTTCGTCGTTGCGTGACCCGGGAACATTGGGGGAATTGGGCACGGTCGCTGAAATCATGTCGAGTCCTATGACCCGGGCGACTTCTTCACATAAATCTTCGGTGGTGCTGACATCGTGGCGATTGCTAGGGATTGTCACCCAATCCCCGTCTATCTCAAACCGCAACCCATGTAGCGCATGAATTATGGCCTGATTTGTCCAATCCACTCCCAACAGCGACCGAATCCGGTCCGGCTGAAAAGAAATGCGCCGACGAATTGGCATCTCTCCTATTATTGTACTGGAGCCATTATTGACTCGTACACCACAACTTCTCAAGATATCCACCGTCGCTTGAGCCGCGACGGGTACCATTTCGGGATCGGTTCCTTTACCAAAATGAACTGCGGCATCCGTGGGTAAACGATGGGTGCGCATACTGAGAAATATTTCGGGAGCATTAAAGTACGCCGATTCCAACCATACTTGGCGGGTTTGTGCACTGATGGCCGCCCTCTGTCCGCCCATGATCCCAGCGAGCGCAATGGGGCCGATTTGATCAGCAATAACCAAATCAGCCGGGGATAATTGACACTCGGAACCATCCAGCAATGTCATGACTTCGCCTTCGAAGGCTTTGCGCACCTCGATGGGCAGCACCACCCGTTCTTGATCAAATGCATGCAACGGGTGGCCCAAATCCCACAAAATGAAATTGGTCACATCCACCACCGGATGTATAACGCGAATCCCGATAGCCACCAACAGCACTTGCATCCATAATGGCGAATGTTTCACGCCCGCTATCTCGAACCCGGACAACCCATAAATCGGGCAGGCCAAAGGATCTTTAACTTCAGCCAACCCCGAGTCTTTCCGATACGGCAACGGCGCATTTAGGGGTGTCAATTCCAATTTTAATACAGCAGCCAGCTCCCTGGCGATGCCCAACACACTTTGGTCAAATACTGCCAAATTGGGAGTCAACTCCAACTCATAAACCGTGTCAGTGCCTCCTACTTCCTCAATGAAGCGAGACCCCAAAGGCAAATCGCCGTGATAAATCCATAGATCGCCAGTGGTGTCCTGAAAACCCAGCTCAGCGGCAGACAACAGCATGCCTGGCGAAGGAATTCCACGCATTGTCACCGTCTCCAACACCCGGCCATCGGGTAAATGAGCCCCAGGCGGTGCATACCACACCCGATCTCCACAATAACCGTTACTGGCCCCGGTCACCACCGTCACGAGATCATTGGGAGCCCTTCTTACGGTCACCAAAGACAGTAAATCGGCATGGGGATGCGGGAGCCGTTCTACCACTTCCACTAGTTCGATCTCTTGGTAAATCTCTCCCCAAGTTTCTACAGCGGCCACTTCGATGCCCATCTGCAATAAGCCCAACGCAACCTTTTCAGGATCTGGTGCCTCTTTTAAATGTCTTGCTAGCCACCGATGGCTCAGTTTCATAACATTGGCCTCCCTGTGTAACGATCAAACGCCATTAAATATTCCAAATCGTTTTGATATAACGGCCTAAGATCATCTAACCCGAAAATTCGCATGGCCAATCGCTCAATTCCTAATCCAAATGCAAATCCGCTCACTTCTTGAGGATCGTATCCCCCGTTTTGCAACACCACTGGATGGACTAGACCAGATCCCAAAATTTCCACCCATCCCGTTCCCTTGCACGTTCGGCACCCGGTCCCGCCACACGCCGCACAGGTGACATCCATTTCCACCGAAGGTTCTGTAAATGGAAAATATGACGGTCGAAAACGGGTTCCTATGGACGCCCCTAAAAGTTCCGTCGCCATTGCCACAAGCGTACCCTTTAGGTCTCCCAAAGTAATCCCACGGTCCACCACCAGCCCTTCAATTTGGTGAAACATGGGGGCGTGAGTCGCATCATCGTCCCGACGGAAAACTCTCCCAGGAGCAATAATTTTTACCGGAAGCGACCCTGCCGCTGCTTCCATTCCGCGGATTTGCACTGGAGAAGTATGGGTTCGCAGGACCATGCCAGGGAGATCTACAAAGAATGTATCCTGCATATCGCGCGCCGGATGATTTTCCGGAATGTTCAACGCTTCAAAGTTATACCAAGTCGTCTCTATTTCCGGACCATAAGCCAAACTAAACCCCATGCGCAAAAACAAGTCTTCTAAGAGACGCCGAACCCGGGTTAATGGATGCAGCAACCCGACCTTGGGCTCAACGCCGGCTATAGTCATGTCTAGCCGTTCATTCAACAGCTGCCGATCTTCTTCCTGTTGCCGCAATTGCTCTAGTCGTTCATCGATTAGTCGCGTCGCCTGTTCTCGGGCCGCATTTAGGACTTGACCCTGCTGGCGTCGTTCCTCGGGGGAAAGGTTGGACAATGCTTTCAGCGCCAATGTAATGCGCCCCCGTCGCCCGATCCACTCAGCACGCAGCTCTTGTACTTGGACAGACGTGCTAGCCGCCGCCAACTTGCCAGACAAATCTTGCCACTCATTACTATCCAACAGCGCCATCCAAGAATCCTCCTAAAATATAAAAATGTCTCCCCCTCTAAAGGGCGAGACTTCCCGCGGTACCACCTTCATCGAATGTGCCAACACATTCACTTGATGATGCTAACGGTATCATACCGGCGATCCCTACTATGCTTAGCCAGTTCAGGACCACACTCCCCAGGGAACCTTCCCCATAGACTGCGGCAAGCTTTTCAGCCCTGAGCTCGCTCTCTTAATCGCAACCTTATGAGTACTTTGCTGGATCATCGTTTCTGTGTTCGATCACTTGTCAGCGCTAAAAATTATACCATATGAGGCGGCGTCGGCAACAAACCATGCGCCCGCCTCTGGCTTGCCGCATGAAACAGAATTACTGATCCTGCAATGGCGACATTGAGTGAATTCGCGGTGGGCACCATTGGTACGCTAATTGGTTTTGCGCCGGGAACCTCCGCGAGTCCATTACCCTCGTTGCCCAACACCACGACAACTGGTTTGGTCCAATCTTCTCGGTCATAAGGATTTCCATCAGCTATCTGGGTTGAATACACGGCCAAGCCTTGAGCCAGCGCCTGATCTGTCCATTCCGACGGCAGGCGAAATACCGGGATCCGAAAGATACTGCCGGCACCAGAACGCAAGGTCTTAGGATTCATGACCTCTACCGTTCCTTTAGTGACTCCAACGCCATGCGCTCCGGCAGCTTGGGCAGCCCGAATCAAAGTCCCTAAATTGCCTGGGTCCTGGATCCCTTCAGCCACTACAAACAGAGCAGGACCAGCAGACGGTAGCGGGAAGGTGTCACGCTCGCCGACCATCCATGACACTATCCCCACTACACCCTGAGGAGTTTCTACACCAGAAATCTCATCCATTAGTCGATCCGTTACATACAGCAGCGGTACCGACTGTGCTTGCAAACGGGCAATGAGATTTTTCCCGTCAACATCCTGCAACACCCGTGTACTATAGACCACTTGCCGGAACGGCACACCGGAAGAAAGGGCCTCCGCCACCATACGGCGCCCTTCCACGACAGTCCGGCCATTCTTTTCCCGCGCCGTATGACTGGTCATGAACCGTCGCAAACTCCGAATGATTTTGTTATCAGACGAGTCTAAAGGATGTAAAATCACGGCGCTTTACAATGTGGCTTTGGCTTTATCGACCAAAACCTTAAAAGTGTCCATGTCCCGCACTGCCAAGTCCGCGAGAACTTTTCGGTCGAGGCCAATGCCTGCCCGCTTCAGACCATTCATAAACCGACTGTAGGACATTCCGTTCATCCGTGCTGCCGCATTAATTCGCGCTATCCATAGTCTTCGGAAATCTCCCTTGCGCTTTTTGCGATGCTGATAAGCGTACCATAAGCTATGCATCACCGCTTCGTTTGCGGGTCGAAATTGCCGTGATCGCGCGCCGCGATACCCACGAGCCATTTTGAGAACTTTTTTGTGACGGCGATGGCGTACCATCCCGTTTTTTACTCGAGCCATTAACTGTTCCCTCCACCTAAGAAGTCAGGTTTTTAACCACCGTACGGCAATAACCGCTTTGTGCGATGCTGATCCGCCTTTGACAACACTTCAGCATTGCGCAATCGACGTCGCCGCGTCGCAGATTTGTGCACTAGCAAATGGCTTTTACCGGCACGATGCCTTTTCCCCAAGCCTTTGGCCGTAATCCCAATCCTTTTGCGTGCGCCTCGATGCGTCTTCATTTTAGGCATGGTAATTACACTCCCTTTTTGGGTGCTAAAATCATGATCATTGCCCGACCTTCGACGCGGGGGGGACGCTCCACAACCGCAACATCCACAACCCTCTCCGCCAATTTCTTCAAGGTTTCTTGCCCTAAACTGGCATGAACAATTTCCCGACCGCGAAAAATCATCGTGCATTTTACCTTATCGCCTTCGCTCAAAAAGCGTTGGGCACTACGCACCTTCACTTCAAAGTCGTGATCCTCAATCGTCGGGCGCATTTTTAACTCTTTGACACTGACAACTTTCTGTTTTTTTCGCGATTCCCGATCCCGTTTGGCCTGCTCATACTTAAACTTTCCATAGTCCATCAGGCGGCATACCGGTGGCCTTGCCGTAGGCGAAACCTCTACCAAGTCCACACGACGTTCTTGAGCCATTGCCAGCGCATCCCGCAATGACACAATGCCTAATTGCTCGCCGTCATCCCCCACCAACCGGACTTCACGAGCGCGGATCTCATCGTTGATCCGAAGATCTTTGTTGATTGCCATCCCTCCCTTAATTCCAAACAAAAGGACGGGCGTGTCCCCGTCCAGATACAGAGCTACTGCCAACATTGACTTACCCTTTCAGCCATGCCTGGGGGTGAGAAGCAAGTGCTTCTGCTTTGTTCGGTGATTATGCTGTCATTGTACCCAATCTCGTTCGCCAACGTCAACCGTTGTTTTCCACCTCTAGGATAGGGGCATCTCGGCTTCTTCAACCAGTTGGTATAAATAGTCAGGCCAAGGTTTGGCACCCAAATCGCCTTGCTCCCGAGTTCTCAATGACACCGTATGATTTTCTTGGTCCCGGCCGCCCACAATGAGCATGCGGGGAACCTTTTCCATCTGAGCTTCGCGGATCTTGTATCCCATTTTTTGATTCCGCGCATCAACATCAGCACGAATCCCATGGCGGTGCAATTTGCGGCGAATTTCTTCAGCATAGGTTACCTGTTGTTCCGTAATCGGAATCACCCGCGCCTGTATCGGGGCCAGCCACAACGGAAATGCCCCGCCATAATGCTCGACTAATATGCCGACGAACCGTTCCACCGATCCTAAGATGGCACGATGGATCATTACCGGGCGCCGCAATTGTCCCTCTGCATCCACGAAGTGGAGATCCAACTTCTCTGGCAGTTGAAAATCCAATTGAATGGTGGCTAATTGCCAACGCCGGCCAAGAGAATCTATCGCGGAAATATCCAGTTTAGGACCATAAAAGGCGCCATCTTTAGGATTAATTTGATATTTTAACCCCCGATCTCTCAACACCCGTTCCAATTCCTGCTCCGCCTGGTTCCATAACGCCAAATCACCCATATAGTCATCTGGCCTTGTAGAAAACACAACCTCGTAGGGCAATCCAAAAGCCCGGTATACGACATCCATCAAATCCAAGACCCCGAACATCTCCTGATGGATTTGATCTTCCCGCACAAATAAGTGGGCATCGTCCTGGTGAAAGCCTCGGACACGCAACAACCCGTGCAAAGTTCCGGACCGCTCAAACCGCGATAGCGGACCATATTCCGATAACCGGATTGGCAAATCACGGTAGGATCGGATATTGCCCTTGAAGAGCAATGCGTGACCTGGGCAATTCATGGGTTTGGCTCCCAATACTTCATCGTCCCGTTCTATTAAGAACATGTTGTCGCGGTAATGGTCCCAATGTCCTGAGCGCTGCCATAATGCCGCACGATAAATCCATGGTGTGGACACCTCTTGATACCCTCGTTCTTCCTGCAACCGGCGTGAGAACTCCTCAAGAGTGCGGTATAGCTGATATCCTTTAGGGTGCCAAAAAGTAAAGCCTGGCGCCTCCTCTTTAAAACTGAACAAATCCAGTTGGGGTCCTAGCTTGCGGTGATCCCGAAGTTTAGCTTCCTCTAATCGCGCCAGGTGCTCTTCCAACGCCTGCTCGGTGGGAAAAGATGTTCCGTAGATACGCGTCATCATCGGATTGTTTTCGTCGCCGCGCCAATAGGCTCCCGAAACATTCGTCAGTTTCACGGCTCCAATGTAGCCAGTTTGCGGCAGGTGAGGGCCGCTGCAGAGATCAATGAATTCTCCCTGACGATACGCAGAAATGATCGTGTCGCCGCCAATGCGCTCGATGATCTGCAATTTGAATTCCTCGTCCCGATCCGCAAAAATACTGAGAGCTTCTTCACGCGATAGTTCCAACCGTTCAATCGGCAAGTTCTCATTCACAATCCGTCGCATTTCGGCCTCAATACGGGCCAAGTCGGATTCCGTAAGGGGAACAGGGAGCCAAATATCATAGTAAAATCCATCCTCCAAGGCCGGACCCGTTCCCAATTTGGCGTTGGGCCACAATCTCTTTACCGCCTGAGCCAGCAAATGGGCGCTCGAATGGCGAAACACCTGACGACCGCTAAAATCCTCAAAAGTCAGCCACTGCAATGTGCCCCCTTTTAGCAGCGGCTTCTTCAAATCCAGTACCTGCCCATCTAACCAAGCGGCCAAGGCCTCGGGATCCCGTTCTGGTAAATCAAACGGCCGCACCCCTGATGGCAGTGGATGCACTTCCCCTTCAATCTCTAATTCAATTTCCGGCTCCATTGTCAGTCCTCCATATCGCAAATAAAAAAAGCCCCCATACTGGGGACGGAAAAATCCGCGGTTCCACCGCCATTGGTCTCAAGACCCATCTCATCAAGTGATATCGGGCATAACCGCTGCCTTTCCCGGACGATTCCAGCTCGGCAGATTCTCCAAGGTGGTTGGCCCCCCACGTAACCTAGGTCGTTTTCAGCTTCCCCGACCCTCTCTGAAGGAATATGAGATGCCTGGCCTTCTCATCGAGTAATTCTATATGGTGAGTTTACCATATAATCTTATCTCTTGGTCACACTCTCTGTCAAATCCCGTCGCCCGCATCTTCGGCATCCTGGACAGCGAGTGACACGATCCTCAAACACTCCATCAATTGTTTGCAATAAACGGTCAGCGGGCTTGTTTAAGTGCAGCACAATTTGCCTTGGCGCAATGGTAATTAAGGCACTAACCAAAAGGTCCTCGGGGGAATCCTCTTCGTCAGGAAGTCCCGACGCTAATTCTGCCAAAATGTCTTTACCCACGGGCTGCCCCAGCGTATCCTCCAGAAGAAACTGATGCCTTTGCCAATATACATGGATAATATTCATCTTCGGTTCGTTTAAGCTCACGAAGTGTCGAAGCAACCGCACAAATTCTCGATATTCTTTCTCCATCAGCCATTGGTCAATGGCCCGGTCCACTCCCTCTTCAAATTCATGGGCGATCTCCGGAACCAGAAATCGTCGGACGCCTTCCAATACCACCATGTCATTGGCCGCCAAAAATCGAGCCAAAATATTCTTCATTAGATGAATGCGGTCTTGATTATGAACCGCGTCGGCAAAAAGCAATTGCATCGCGGCGTGTACAATAGACTGGACTTCTTCAGCCGCAAAATACCGGTAGCGCCGCAGTAAGATGGTACGAATCCAATCCGATGCGGTATTGAGAAGATATCCAGTTATAGCGGTGGACAGTGAATCCAGTGATTGATCCGGCGAACCATCCTGCCACACCTGATAGTGGACTTGGGAGCCGAAGACCGTTTCTTGCCACTGACCGGAGACTTCTCGTGCTAAGACTTCACCCAATTCCGGCACTGAGTCCAAGTCGGCTACAATACACCACTGAGGCATGATACCACCACCTTTGTTGGCAATTTCATCCACACCATAGTATATGCATTCACCGAAAAGCTATTCGGACTGTCCATGGAGGGAATCAGTGGGGAGGCTGCCCAAATTTTCGTAGATTGCCCTTCTACTACTGATTAGGATTGCCAATGAAAAATCCCGCAACCATTGCGAGGACTGAGATTTGTGGTGGGCGGTAGAGGATTCGAACCGCTGAACCTCTCGGGCTAGTTTTCTGGGGTGTACTGCATTCTCACCAGTGACCTATAGCCCTTACAGTGCAAAGGTTTTCGAGTTTCAGCCGTTGCTACGGTCTCAATGGTATTCACGGATTATCACGTGGTGACGCCGTGGTGACGGATGAGATGTGTCGCCTAAGAGCCACGCATCCATTTGCTCAGCCGCATCGGATTGCATGTTCGGCAGTAAGTGCCCATAAATTTGCAACGTGATCGCAATACTCGCATGGCCCAAGCGCTCCGACGCGACTTTTACAGGCACACCTTGAGCCAACCACGCCGTGGCCATCGCATGCCTTAAATCGTGAACTCGCGTAGTGTCTGGTGGTTCCGCGGCCTTTAAGAGTTTTTTAAACGCTCGTCGGACGTTATCGCCATCCAACGGCTTGCCCGATCGTGTGGTAAAAACCCAAGGTATCGTTCTATCCATCTTGGTCCTTCACTTATGCGCATTAATTTTTGATCATGTTGGTGAGCCCGGAGCAGTTGTAGTAAATACCGAGAGCGGCTACGACGCGGCGACCATTCGCTGTTTTAGGTTCGTGAATTTGACGTGTGGCCGCTTTGCCCGCTAACGTGCGATGGATTGTAATTGTCCTCTTTTCAAAATCCACATCTCCCCATTGCGATCCCAGGGCTTCTCCACCCGGTCAGCACAATCACATACCACAACGTTTTCCACATGTTAGTGTCGGCAGCGTGCAGAAACACGCGGGCCTGGTCGGGAGTAGGGAGGTCGACCACGGGTTTGGGTATCCGGGGTGGCTTGACCCGATGAACCGGGTTAACGAGAATCATTTGATAGTTCACCGCCGCGTCCAAAGCCTGCCTACACACGTTATGGGTAATCCGGATCGTGGCGGGTTTGATGCCCCTCGGCGATCATCGCAGTGTATACTCCTTGGGTAACTGTTTAGGTTCTTCTGTTCCTGTCCGCAGCCAAATGGCTGCAGACGCTCTCTTTCGGACCCCCTCACCGTAACAAATAAATTTACGTACCCTCTGTAGGTCTCAAAGGAGTTACGCATTTTATGGCGAATACCTTAGACAGGAG
>PXYW01000034.1:25251-26298 GCA_003023695.1 Sulfobacillus benefaciens
CTCGAACGCCAGATTCATCGCAATAGCCATAATAGTTCCCAACCGCCGTCGGCAGACGGTTTCAAGAAACCGCCCCCACGGAGCCAACGACCCCCGTCGGGGCGCCGACCAGGTGGCCAACCCGGACATCCTGGGGACACCTTAAAGCCAGTGGCCCACCCCGATGTCATCCAACGGCACCCCGTCGGCCAGTGTGCCCGGTGTGGGCGCGGCCTGCATCCAGTCCCGCTCGATCGGCTGATCCGACGCCAAGTTTTTGACATTCCCCCACTCGTCCTCCAGGTGACTGAGCACCAGGTCGAGGTGAAAACGTGCCCGGACTGTGCCCATGTCACCATGGGCACAGTGCCCGCCCATGTGGGCGCTCCCGTGCAATACGGGCCCCAACTCTTAGGGCTAAGCACCTACCTTCAAATGTTTCAAATGATTCCGGTCGACCGGGTCCGTGCGATGTTTACTGAACTTTGGGGGCAAGCCCCCAGTGCTGGCACCCTTTTGGACGCGGTCCGCCGTGCGGCGGACGCGGTGCGGCCGGCTTTGGACGTCATTCGTACACATCTACGCCAAGCCCCCGTCGTGAATGCCGATGAGACAGGACTGCGGGTGGAGGGGCACTTATGGTGGATGCATACCCTGACGGCCCCGGGTTGGACCCTGTTTGGGCTTCATCGCCACCGTGGACAAATCGCCATGCAAGCGATGGGGGTGTTGGCCGAACGCCAGCGCATAGTCGTGCATGACTATGGGAAACCGTATTATCGGTTTGAGGGCAGGCATGCGTTGTGCAATGCCCATCTGCTGCGCGATCTCACCCGGGTGATCGAAACCACGCAGGATGCCTGGGCGAGGCGATTGCAGACGCTTCTCGTCGACATGCATCGGGTGGCGGCGGCGGCACGCGACGCCGGGTAGACCGCCATCGCCCCGCAGGTCCGTACCAGTTATCGGGCGTTATTTGATCGGTATGTCAATCAAGGGCGGGCGGCGCATTCTGAGCGGGAGTCCCTACCTCTTAAGCCCCTAAATGGGCGTAGACACGCAGCCGCG
>PXYW01000035.1:0-23595 GCA_003023695.1 Sulfobacillus benefaciens
CCGTTCTGCTGCAAAAGGCAGGGGTGCCCGACGGGGTGGTGACGGTCTTGCCCGGGGATGATCGGGTCGGGGGAGCCCTGGTGCAACACCCCTCAGTGGCTAAGATCGCCGTAACCGGCGACATCGCTACAGGCCAAGCCGTGCTTGCACAAGCCGCCCCCGGTCTGAAACGCGTGAGCCTTGAATTAGGCGGTAAGTCGCCCGTCATCGTGTGGTCCGATTTTGACGTGGATCAAGCGGTGTCCCAGTGCTTATTTGGGATTTTCTTTAATGCAGGGCAGGTTTGTCAGGCCACGAGTCGCATTTATGTGCACACTGCCCTTTATGAGGAGTTTTTAGAGCGCTTTGTGGAGCGTACCCAAGCATTGCGCGTGGGAGCCGCCACAGATCCCGCGATGGATGTCGGCCCCATCATCCGCGAGGACCGCATTGCACGCATGAATGCGTTGGTTCGTCATAGTGTTCAAGCGGGAGCGCGACTCCTCACTGGGGGCCATGGGTTGCCTGGCCCTGGCTTTTGGTATGCGCCGACCGTGGTGGCAGATGTGGCGATGAACCACCCCCTCATGCAACACGAAGTGTTTGGTCCGGTGGCGGCCGTGCAATCATTTACGACGGAAGAAGAGGTGTTAACGGCCGTCAACGCGTCACGCTATGGACTAGCAGCCGCAGTCTTGACACACGATGTTCAACGTGCCTTGCGCCTCGCGCAAGATATCGAAGCGGGCACCGTGTGGATCAACACCGTCCAAGTATTGTCTCCCACGGCGCCGTTCGGGGGCATCAAATCCAGTGGGATGGGCAAAGAATTGGGACGGGAAGGGCTGGATAATTATTTGGAGACCAAAACGGTAATTGTGGATCTTAACCAAGAACCGATGCTGTACTATTAATACTAGGGGGCCTCCAGCACCCTCAAGGAGTTCGAACCATGCTCAAAGCGATCCTGTTTGATCTCGATCAAACCCTTTTGGATTTAGATGGCGATGCCTTTTTAGACGCCTATGTGGAGGCCTTGGCCGATCACATGGCACCCTTGGTATCCCCCGAGGCTTTTCGGAAGGCCCTGTGGTCGGCTGCCACCGCCGCCCTCGCAGTTGAGCACCCAGGCCGTACGAATCATGCGGTCATTTGGGAGACGATCGCGGCGCAGCTGCCAGTCTCGGCAGAGTCGCTAGAACAGCAGGCTACCGCGTTTAATGCCACCCATCTCGCTCATGTTTATCCCGGAGGCGGGCCCAAACCCGGAGCCCACGCGGTCATCCACGCGGCTCGACAGCGCCATTTGGCCATGGCGGTGGCCACGACCCCGATTTATGATGTGACCGTCATCCGCGAACGATTGCGTCGTGCAGGCCTTGACACGGTGTCCTGGGATCTCATTGCTAGTGATACATTTTACACTACGAAACCCCACCCGACGTATTTTGTCGAAGTCGCTACCCGATTGGGAGTCGCCCCCAGGGAATGCCTCATGGTCGGGGATGATTTTTTCGCGGATTTGCCCGCTCGCCAAGTCGGAATGGCGACCTTTTATGTAGGGCCGCTGCAACGGGACCTTCCTGTGGGCCCCCATGGCACCCTCATTGATCTCGCAACCCAATTGGCCGTGACCAACGACCTCGATGACGAGCAGTAGCCCCCAATGCCCGATGATAAACAGAATTAGCTAAAACAGTTCAGCCTCGTTCACTGGCCAGAAGTATTCGATCGCGCCGACTATTTTGTGGGTAACGGGATTCCACAATGGGGTCGCGAGGACTTCAATCTCGTGAGGCTTGCCTTCGGCACTGAACCCAATCAGCCGTTGCTTGTGAGCCCGATTTTTCGCCATGGTCCAAACGAGTGGACAGGCCCCCACGCAGAGAGGGCGGCCCGTCAGGTCATGGTGATTAAGCCGGCGATCATGGCAAGGATGCTGTTCGATTTGGGATTGAGACCAGCCCGTGAGCGTGACTGCGGCCGTGTTCCACGCTACGATGCGCCGGGTTCGCGTGACGATATAGGTCGGAAAAGACGTGTCATAAGCCATCTCCGCGGCCTTCTGAAGAATTTCTTGGTCGGAAGCGGGTGATGTAATCTGGGAAACGCCCACCGATACTTTAGTGGGGAGAGGCACCGGGGAAGCCGCGGGCTCCGCTTGCGGACGCCCCAAGGCAAACCCTTGCCCGAGGGGAATGCCCATCTGCTGGAGGATGTGTAGTTCTGCGGCAGTCTCAATCCCTTCCGCTAGCAATGTAATGCCTTGGTCGACGGCGAGATCCCGGAAGTGCATCACCACAGATTGACGCACAATGTGGTGGTCAATACCAGTAATCAGGGAACGATCTATTTTCACGATGTGCGGTTGGATGGCCAACAATAATCCCAGGCCCGCATACCCCACGCCGTAATCATCAATCACGATATTATAACCGTCTTCGCGCCACTGTTGGATCTGTTGTAAACAGTCGGCATTCTCGAGGGTATTATGGTCTTCGGAAATTTCCAGGGCGATACGCGTTGTCGTCAGAGAAGGCTCATGTCCATGAATGGGAAGGCTTGCATACTTTCCATTAATATTAAGAAACAGTTTTTGCGTCCCCGTCAAATGCTCAAGCGCCCAGTTAATTCCCAAAGTACGACACCGTGCTTCCAATGTTGCATCCAGGCCCTGACGCCGGGCTTCCGTGAACAGCTGTGCGGGAGATGTCCAGGCAGAGCCTGGTTTTCCCCGGATGAGCGTTTCGTACCCCACAATATCCCCCGTGGACAGGTCTACAATGGGCTGTGCGGCAACCCACAAGCCGTCTAGGAACTCGGTATTCATGATATGCATTGCTCCCTTCCGTGGATTTTCCCACTTTTCCGGCCACCGGTGTGAAACTCTAGCTGATCGCACGCCTTGCGCTGAAACCTAAAGCACAGACCATTACTGCCTGATATGCATCCGCGGCTCTCCTCCTTGTATAGAGATTTTGGGCTTGGACCTACTTCCTTCAAGAAAGAGGACCTTGCGGGGTGGTGATTCCAACCCTGGCCATGTGCAGGTTACCTTCCTCATGACCCGAGGCCCTGTTCCTGTTCTTCGGGAAGGTGTTGGAGGCGTTGCACAAACCGCCACACCAAGTCGGGATCCAACCGTGTCCCCGCCCCCGCTTCGAGTACGGCCGCGATTCTAGGCGGCGTACTCGACGGGGAGGCACATCGGCACCGCCCATACTGATCGACCACGGCGATAATGCGGGAAGCCAAGGGGATCTCGAGTCCTTTCAACCCCGTAGACGAGCCTCGACCATCCCACCATGCCGCCCAAAAGCGTATGGCGTGTGCCACTTCTGTCAGGAGCGGATAGACCGCAAGGAAATCTGCCGCAATAGCAGCAGATTCCCCTGCAGTGCGTGGGAGGGGGGAGTGATTGCCAGCCAACCGACCGAGGTCGTGCAACAGGGCGGCCAGCTCGATAACCTGTTGATCCTCTGGAGAACAACCCAAATCCTGGGCTAGGGTCCGTGCCCAGGCAACCATGGTGCGAGTGGTGTCAGTCGGCTGTGCGAGACGGTCGTCCAGCAATGCGACTAAGACATTTATGGTGTCCATGTCCCCTGGCTGTCCCAGCCGGGCTAACATCTCCATTACACTGGCGGAGGCCCATTGGTCGCGGCCCCGCATTTTCGCTTCATAAAGGGCCCAGTCCGCTGCCATAAAGAGCATCCGCGCACTGGTACCTAGCGTCGGGCACCGGGCGACGCCAGCCGAAATGGTAAGCGAAGGCGGGAGCATGGTTTGGATTGACTGCAGAAGATCCTGCACGGTGAACGGATAAGCGTCATGGAGGAGGATGCCAAATTCGTCTCCGCCAATCCGAAACACGGAAACCTGTTCGGTAGACACTTGACGGAGCGCGTTCCCGAGGGTCGTCAGTGCATGGTCCCCGGCCAGATGACCGAGGGAGTCGTTGATCGTTTTCAAATGATCTAAATCGAGAACCACGAGTTGAAACGAACGGCCATGCACGCGAGCCGCTTGAATGTCTTGCTCTAGGATTCGTTCAAAAACTCTCCGGTTCTGCAAACCGGTAAGGCCATCCTGCTCAGCTTGACGCAGCGTTTCGCGAAAGAGGAGAACGGCCGACAGCAGGTGTTGTATCTGAACGATGGCTAACTCCGTTACCATCTGTTCACTTTCCGGCCACGGGTCTCGCACGTCACGCAGAATGACGAGGAGACTGCGACCCAGACCATAAGGACGACACCCGCACAACTGGCCCACGAGACGGGTGGTGATCGGAAAAGGATGAGGATCGCACCCGGGACTGGAGGGTGGTGGCGTGCCGATTACCATCTGCAGGTTCTTGGGAGGATTGTCCTCGTCCCACGGTACATCGCCCCTACGGGCATTCTCTTGGTGACTATCGACCGCTAAGGACACCCAACCACTTGCCTGCACGGTACGGAGAAACTCGTGCGAAATGCGCTCGAGGATGTCATCCTGATGCCAGTCTTGCATTGTCAGGGCCGTCATCCGCAATACATCGCGAATCCGAGTGGCATCGTGTTGCAAGCGCTGGGTCCGGGCTTGGATGAGCGCTTCCTGATGTTGAATCAGCATCAAAAAGCTCATAAAGCTCGCACTCAAAGCATCTTGCATCTCGCCAAACGCAGTCCGAATGAGCGCATATTCCTTCCAGACGGTCGGGGCCGGAACCGGTGTGAAGTGTCCGTGAGGAAAAGCCTGTAGATCGCGCACGAGCTCACGGGTGGTCCGTCGAATCACGGCGAGGCCGACTCCCAGCGTGCCGATTACGATCAAGCTCAATGCGCCGAGCAAAAAGGCCATCTCAAGGAGAAGAATATGCAGATGGGCCGTTTGGCTCCGCACATAGGCGGTGGTATGCGCTTGCAACTGCGCGAGGGCCGTGGTCATCGCTTGGGTCGTGGCCACATTGCCCACCTCTTGGATATGCAGGGCCTGGTAATAGTGCTGGTGTTGCATGTCCAGGATAACCGCCGTGGCGTCGTGTTGGTAGCGTGCAAAGGCGGACCCGATGGGAAGCACGGCCGATTGCAGCGATGCGCCACGGGTCAGGATGAGGCTTTGGTGGTAGGTCGCCACAAACGCATGGTGGAATTGAGACACCTGGGCTTGCGTCATTCGCAGCAAGGGCGCACTGGCTCCAGAATCCGGGTCCAACCCGACATACATATTGAGTGCACCGTCATAGCGGTCAAACGCGCTGGTCAGGGCGTCCGTGGTCTGCGTCACCGCTAGGCTGAATTGGGTCATGTGCTGCCACTGATAAAAGGCCGCCCAGGTGCCAATCCCCAATAAGCTTAGTCCTACTAACAGTATCGCCAGGGCTCCTAGCGCGAAAGTTTGCAGCGACACCGCATGGCGTTGCATGTAGGGGGTCATCAGAGATTCCTCCCCAATCGAAATGTCCTATCTCTGTAGCCAAACCGTATGAGCAAGCCAAGACGATACGGCACCCCGCGTGAATAGTCTCGGATGGGGCAACCCACGGTCGCAGTGGGTTGCCGTCAACAAGAGCTCGGTCGACGCTGCTTTCATGCGGTCACATTGGCCAAAAGGCTATAATCCGCATAAGAACTCGGCCAGTTTCTCATTTCGGGCATTCGCGCTGTCGCAACGACGCCCGATTCTCAGGTGTCTCCTCATAATATCGCTATAATTCGACATTTCTGTCAAAGTTCCTGCTTTGATGGTTGGCACATCGACCACGAATGCTAGCAATTGGCGTTGGCCTCAACAGTCGAGATTGGGAGCGACATTTGCCGCCGCTGTCGGCGGCGGCGAAGAAAATCGAAGCGGGCGCACAAGCTTTTTTCGGGTTTATCATGATTGCCTTAATTATCTGCGCTATCGGTGAGTTGGGATCGGAATCTTGAAACCGTCAGCAAAACCATACTCAAACAAGGCGAAAGTGGTGGTGGAATATGGCAGATAGAAGCGGGTACCCACGCCATTGCGGCGCTCCATGCAGCGGCAACCCTCCTGGTAACAGGATCCATGGACCCAACTCGTGCCCCTGTCCACGCGAATTGTCGCAGGTTCACCATTTTGAGGTGTCCTCTTAATAGTGCTGAAGCTTGATCATGTCGCAGATATCTTTTGGTTGACATTTCTTTATGTCGATGAGTTTCGATGCCATCGCTACCCTGTTATCACCAAAAGTGACCAAGAGCCCCTTTCTGTTGCCCTTGACACACGTCAATGCCGTGCCTTTTGGCTACCCGTGGCGACGCGACGGCGCTCATCTCCCAGGATAAGCTGAGAATGCGTTGCGTACGCGCCGTTAGTACAGTGGAACACGTTACCCATCGACAAAAAATGGTTTGAACCCAAACCGACTCCGCACAGTAAAAACGATGCACCTGAACCACCAGAATACTCGCGGTTTCGCCCACGGGTACATCTTGCAGTTCGCGGAAGTAGCGAATGTGAATGGGTCCACTCAGGGGGTCACACTGCGGGCATGGGGCGGCTTGTTACCCTAGCTAGTACGACCCAAATCGGGATCGTACTACCCTCCACGATCTGCACGTTCATCCTCGGATAGCCTCTGAAAACGGTACCATGACATTGCTTTCCACTTATCCTCTCTTACTGAAAATGAACAACAGCCTCAATAACCTCCAAAAGGGCCACTCCAATCCTAGCCATTGGTCAAATTCTTGCGAAAATGGCTTGGCGCAAAACGCTTATAGCGTATTCTGCGTTCGTAAAATTTCTCGCTTGGATTCGAACTTCACCCAGGATATCCCGCGATGTCTCACAACGGCCATAATCGGGAAGGAAGGACACCCCCGTCGACCACCAGTACGGATCCTGTTATAAAAGCACTATCAGCTCCTAGCAAAAATCGAATGGATCCGACCACATCTTCTGGCACCCCTAAACGTTTAAGGGGGGTATTAGTCTCGACCCACTCTCGCAATTCGTGACGGTTCCACAAAGCAGCATTAAAATCCGTTTGGATAAAACCGGGAGCCACGGCGTTGACCCGAATACCTCTTTCAGCCACATCTATGGCCAAGGCCCGCGTCAATTGCATCACAGCGGCTTTACTCGTGGCGTAGAGGCCCACGCCTTTGAGTACATCAAATGCATTCAAGGATGCGATATTAACAA
This sequence comes from Sulfobacillus benefaciens, assembly GCA_003023695.1. Classification (GTDB taxonomy): domain Bacteria; phylum Bacillota; class Sulfobacillia; order Sulfobacillales; family Sulfobacillaceae; genus Sulfobacillus_C; species Sulfobacillus_C benefaciens_A. The sequence continues at coordinate 7,132 of PXYW01000035.1, forward strand.
TCGCGCCGCCAGTCTCCATCACACGTACGGCAGCCTGACTCAAAAACAACAGGCTTTTTACATTGAGATTCATCACCTCGTCATAGGCTTCTGGTGAAATCTCGACTAACGAACCCCGCCGGGTGGTGCCGGCGTTGTTGACCAGCCCCGTTAGCCTTCCCGTGCGTTGCACAATGTAGTCCATGATGCGTGGAGCTTCCTCAATATGCGTGATGTCGTAGGCCAGGATGTCTGCGCGGCCCCCACTCTGTCGAATCTTGGTTGCAACCTGATCCAAGTCGTTGACGTCCCGCGCAATGAGCCAAACCCAACATCCGTGGTGCGCCAGGTCTTCGGCTACCGCTCGCCCAATTCCCCGGCTTGCACCGGTCACCGCAACCACTGAACAACTCTCCTCTACCTGCTTCATGCCATGCTCCTCTCCTTTAATACCTTTTACGAAGCGGATCCCATCGTGATGATGGTCTTTCCCCACCGTTCTGGCCGATTCCAACCATGTTCACCCAAAAACGTCGCCGCTTGTTCTAAGGTGAGTCGGTCAGAGATAATGTTTTGCGGGGTGACCAACCCGCTTGTGAGCCATGCAATCGCCTGATCGAACTGGTGTGTATAGAGGCGACTAAATGTGAGGCGGACATTTTTACGAAACAGCAGGTCCGCCTGAGGAATAGTGCGCCCGGGTTTTGGAACCCCGTACACCACTATGTGTCCTCCAGGACGTATTGCCTGTGCGGCCATAGTCAAGGAGGATTCTGCCCCTACCCCATCGATCACGAGGTCCACGGAATCCGTAGTTCCCAGTTGCCATGGTATGGCCCCCAACTTGAGCGCATGCGGGAGACGTTGTGCTACTGTGTCATGTACAGAGACCATGCACTTTGGCCATCGCTTTTGAATAACTTGGAGAATTATCAGTCCTAGTGCCCCACTGCCAATCATGAGCGCATGGGTCGGGAATTCGGGACCCACTGCCTGAAATACCGTTTCGACCACGTGAACAGGTTCTACCAAGACGGCTGTCTCGATCGGCATCGCGGCCGGTAATCGCACCCAATGGTGCGCAGCTAACACCAGTTCCTCGCGGGCCCCACCATGTCGCACTACCCCGATCACCCCGACCTGTGCACACCATTGGGGATGCCCTTGGCGACACGCTGGGCATGCTCCACAGCTAATCAAGGGATCCAGTGCCACCGGATCCCCCACGTGAAATTGCTCACTGCGCGATTCTGTCACCATGCCAACCACCTCATGACCCGGAATAACCGGCCAGCCATTCAACCCCAAAGTCCCAGTAGTTAAGGCAAAATCAGTCCCACACAGCCCGATCGCATCAATGCGTACCCGAACATCATTGTCATATATTGGTTGCCCGGGGACATCCACGACGGCGACCTGGTTGGCTGCCGTGATTTGTAACGCTCGCATCGTATTCACCCTCCGTATACCCATTGACTGGCCATTGCTCCCCAATTTATCCGCAAGAACCGCTCAGCCGCCTTGCGGTTCATGGGGGAATATTTCCGGATAAGCGGCCAGCTGCAGTGCCTTTCGAGCCTGCTCTTCCACAGTTGCACCTAGATTTCCACCGCCTCTTGTTAGGTCTCCACCAATGCCGACCGCGATAGCCCCAGCCTTAAACCAGTGTCCCATGGTCGCGACCGTAATTCCGCCCGTAGGAAAAAACTCTGCCTCTGGCATGGGACCATGTAGATCCCGGAGAATCTGCGGCCCCGTAAGACTCGCTGGAAACCATTTCACAATACCGCTTCCGAGTTCCAAGCAGTGATCGACCTCTGTCGGCGTCGCGGCTCCGAGGATGTAAGGCACCCCCTTTTGGGTTCCGATATCGGCGACATCTTCGGAGGCCTTGTACGTTATCAGCAAAGATGCCCCAACATCAATAGCTTGGCGCGCTTGGTCGACCGTTCGAAGGGTTCCCACCCCGATGGTCAGATGAGGAAACTCATGGCGACACTGTTTAATCAAAGGCAGGACATCCGGCGTGGTCATTGTGAGTTCGATAAGATGAAATCCCGCTCGATCCAATGCGCGAACAATAGTGTAAGCTTCCTCGCGTGTTTGCGTCCGCACGATGGGAATCACCCGTTGAGCTTTTAGTATTCCGAAGGCATTATTCATTAGGTTCCATCCCTTCTGCCAACGTATAGGCCACAAGGGATCTTTTGGCGTGTCGATATCGTTCATAGCGCGATGTGAATTGCGCCACAGGTTTAATTTGTCGCATGCGGTCTAACGACGACCGTATGATCTCCGGACTGGGAAATGCGTGGGGATGTGTACCCCAATACGCGATCAGGGCAGCACCCAATACGGGATCAGACGCTCCTTCCCAGAGTGGCGCATCAAAAATGGCCGTACGCCACTGATTGAGTCGAACAACTCTGCTCCCGCCACCCGTGACCACAAGGCGCGTGCAAGGGGTGCCCGTAGCCGCCGTCACGGCTTCGAGGACGTCGCGTTCGGCGTTCACGACTCCTTCTAATACGGCATCACCCAGTTGCGTACGCGTCGTTAAGACATCGACATCGAACCATGCCCCACGGATGCGGTCATTCCAAATGGGACTGCGTTGGCCGAGAACGTATGGCACAAACAACGGGCGTTGAGCACTGGGTAGGATAGTTTCCGGGATTTCGGCCAGCAATGACGGGCCCAATGCCTCGTCGGCCCAAGTCAGCGTGGATAGCCCGCTTGAGGTTGGCCCATAGAGGATGGCGTAGCCTGTGTCCCACACGGGTGCACACAGGAGCGCCTCCGTAACAAGCGGAGACTGTTCAGTTATCATTCCGATGCTATCGGATGTTCCGCTTAAAATAAAGCCGTCCCCAGCCTTGAGTCCCAAAGACAAGACAGCACCCAGCGTATCACTCCACCCAGCCATGACGGACACCCCTTGTGGCAACCCCGTGCAATTGCTCGCGGACGTCGTGATGTACCCGATGGTGTCCACTGGGCGATGACAGGGCGGAGCCAAACTCTGATCGAGGCCAATCGCTTCCAAAGGCTGCAGCCCGTTGTGGCGGTCCAGACTCACTAGTCCCTTTGACGTCCAATGATCACCCGCGATCACCTGGGTTAAGCGATAATTGACAAAATCTTTCGGCTGCACGATCTTGGCTGTACGCTTGATGACCCACGGTTCGTGTTTCTGTAACCAGCGGAGTTTCGCCGAGGGATAGGCCCCAGAAATCGGTATATAGGTGCCATAAATACGATTCCATTGGGTAAGAGTATGTTCCTCGAGCAATTCGTGGGCTTCTTGTTCTGCCCGCGTATCGCTCCACAATATGGCGGGATACACCGCGTCTCCGTTGCCGTCTAGGCATATTAACGTCGGCGTGTTCCCAATGACTGCGAGCGCCGTGACCTCCTCTAACGATACCGATTGCCCTAAATTGTGCAACGCCTGAAGGGTGGCGGTCCACCATGCCTCCACATCCATGGTCCCGGTTTTCAATGACGCCGAGGATTCGAAAACGGGAACGGATTGAACGCTCCAAGCCCCTGCGTCCGTGAGGAGTCCTACTTTTACGGATGAGGTTCCTACATCGATTCCGACATAACTGGCCATGCCTCTTCTCCTCTCCGAACCCCGTGATCTGTTTCCCAGGGACGTTTGTCCATCCGAATCACAGACGCCACTTGCGACGACCTTCGTATGACTGCTGGCCTATAACGGCTCACAGTCCCATGGGTCGAGGATTCATCTGGTTTCCGACAATACGGCATCGCGTAATCCTGCCATGTACCCAAGGGCATGCAGACGACCCAAGGTCGAATAACCTGCCACTTCGGCTTGGTCGCTAGCCAATGTTGGCGTATGATCCGTGCGCATAATTCCATCGAAATTCACATCGCGGTATGCACGCATACACGCCACCATATCGGTCTTGCCTTCATCAATGAAGGTTTCTTCGAATTTTTCCGGTGTCCCCCGCACATCCCGAAAATGGACAAAATAGACGCGTCCCGTGTCCCCTAAATGGTGAATGATGGCGGGCAGATCATCCGTCATCAATGTAAAATTGCCCTGGCATAAGGTGATGCCATTTGCTGGGCTGGGGACAATCGCCAATAATCGTTCGAAGGCCTCGATAGAATTCATCATCCTGGCTACACCGCGGATTTGGGGAATCATCGGCGGATCATCCGGATGCATCGCGAGCTTGACCCCGGCCTTCTCGGCGATAGGGATAATCCTGCGAAGAAATCGCTCCAGCGTCTTCCAGAGTTGGTCTGCATCGATTGGGCCCATCAGCGGAGGAGGATTCGCCCCTACCAATTGATGGTCATACCCGGACACAATGGCGCCTCCGCGCCCCCGGATACGAGACGACGTGCGTTGCCAATTAATTGCCGCCGCCCAATTGTAACACCAAATCGAAATACCCAAACGCCCCATGTTTGTAATGAGTTTGGCCACCTGCTCAAATTCTTCTTCAGCGCCCGCAATGCCATAACGTAATCGATCCATCGGGGGATTATCTTCGATCGCCGTCAGTGTTAGCCCTTCTTCTTCCACCATCTGCTTATAGACCGCAAGCGGTGTGTAATCCCAGGGATTGTCGATGGTCGCACGTCTCCAATCCATAAAATTACGCGGCAACACTCCTACGGTCTCTGTAATCCCCAGTTGTTTCAACATCGTCCAAAACGCGGTGGGCCGCGGTTCTGGAATAATTTCCGCAAAGCGTATCATAGTCGAGTCATCCTTTCTTCGAGGGCTTCTTCCCTGGGCCACCTTATTATTTTGCGCTGCTATCGTTTCACGACATGACCCCCATCGACTACCAACTCGGCACCTGTCAGAAACACCGGGCTGTCTAGCGCCACCCAAAGGGCCACTTCGGCAATTTCCTCTGCGAGTCCCCAACGCCCGACCAGGGAGGATTCCGCGACGCGTCTTTTCTCAGTTTCGTCTTCGAGACTTAATAGAGATTGATTCATCGGCGTCCAAATGGCCCCGGGAACCACCGTATTGACCCGAATCGCCGCGTCGGCCACATCGTTACTCAAACATTTAGCGTACGCATGGAGTCCCGCCTTCATGACGCTATAGGCCCCTTGAGAAGACAATGGGCGCAAGGCATTGACCGACCCCAATATCACCACGTGCCGTTTCCATGGTGCAAATGCCACGGAGCGCCATGCCCGGGCGACGGTATTACACAGTTGCACAACCCCCAAAAGGTTTACGTTGGCCAACAGCCCCCAGTCTTCTGGAGTAGTGTTGAGCGCCGTCGTCTCCCGAGTGAGCCCCGCCGACATGAAGACGTAGATGGGATGGCCATAGTGCTGTAGCAGATCGCCGGTGCGATGCGCTACCTCTCCGGGCGTTTGCGCCAGATCCAGATATTCGAATGCCACGCCACGATTCTTAAGTTGCGCACCAGCGGCCATGTCGTTTGATATCACCAACGACGCGATCTCCCGCTGTTTTAACTGCTCCACAATTTCCGCACCGATACCCGATGTACCTCCTACCACCCATGCCTGCATGACCATCGTCCTCCTGATATGCGCTATCCATATGGCCCATCCGTTGCACGTGCTTAGGCACTGAAGCCAAGGCCAGGATTATCCCTCTGATCCTGGGGAAAAGTCTTAACCCCGTACCACGTGATACTCCCCGTCACGATGTGCAATCTCTCCCTGTGATTGCAGTTCTAATAGATGTCCGGCAATCATCTTTAGTCCCCGAAATTCAGGCAATTTGTGTTTGGCAAACGACACCCGCCGCCAGATCATCTCCAATGAGGCCGCTTCATCACGGATAGCATCCACGATTAATGCCTGAATTTCGTCCACTTCGTGTAGTCGTTGCGTTACCGCATCGAGAATGGCCTCGGGAGTTTTTAGAGGGGGCAAGTGGCTGGTAGAGACTTGCGTAACGAGGCCATTGGTCACAAGGGTTTGAATGCCATGTAACGCCTTACGCAATTGGGGAGGATTCACGTAACCGTGAAACATGGGTAAATCGAGTCCAACTAGCACATCCCCTAAAATCAATAGCTGGTCGTCCCGAATCAGCAACCCAATCTCGCCTGGCAGATGGCCTGATACATCTATAATTTCAACATCGACATCGCCTAAATCTAGATGCTCGCCCCCTACCATCCCGACATCAAGAATGGTCCCCGGACCTAGTGTGTCATGCACTTCGGCCCGCCAGGCCCGGGTCTCTTGTATCAGATCTGGGAATTCTAGAACAAACTCCTGGTAGTTGATGTCGGGATCGGCCAGCCAACGACGACTCCAGATATGCGAGACAATCTGTGCGCCGGTCTGTGTATGGACCCAAGAATTTAATCCAATATGGTCATGATGCGCATGCGTGTTGACGATCCATGTCAGAGGCAGTCCTTGCGAACGAACATAGTTCAGGGCATCGGCTACCATATGTTCATAGCCCCGCATCGCGGTGTCGACTAATAGGGCGTGCCGTGAGCCCTGCAGAACATGAATCCGAAGAACGGTTCCCCCCATTCCCATCGGGCGTTCAAAGGCCTCGACATGCTTCACTCTTCACAGCTCCTTTGGTGCAATAACATTGTTCAGGTTACTACGCGCCCGATTGGTGATGACTGATGGCGGCGGGGGGCATTCTCCTTGCCCAAAAGTACCCGTTACTGCCAATGTTTTTTTGGCGCTGGATGTCCAGTAAGATCTACTGCCGGACAATTAATCAAGAGCCCTTCCACCATCAATGGCCGCCTTTCTAGTGAAAGTTGAGGGCTATTTTGGTGTCATCCCACGAACTCGCGTTTGAATACCATCTTAATAGAGGTTATATTCATTATAACAGGTATAAGCCTATTCACAACACTAATTACTAGTGCACTTCATCAAATATCCATCAGGCGATTACATGTCGTAATTACAAGAATGCAAAGCGTTGTATACGGTCTTGTTCCAAAGTGGGTATGCCGCAAGCCAGTCCCAAACGCACATGGAAGCGGTGTACCACCGATGGACGGAGCATGAGGTGCCTAGAAGGCACGTCTCGCTACCGATGTACGTCTTCTTTTTATCCTAGGGACCGTCTACCAGAGGTTGGGTACCTACCACTTTGACAACCGACATCGGCAAACAATGATCCAGTGGGAGATTCGCCGACGCGCATCCTTGGGCTATCGGGTGACGGGCGAACCTAAGACCTCCGAGGCCGATAACATTACCGACGGTGCTTCACCGGAAGTCTAGTTATCATTCACATTCTTCAGGGACCCTTATAAGAAAGGTTCGAATTTCATACGGTTTAATCACAAATCGAAAAGTGCGGTGATCTAATTTTTCTAAAGATCCTGTTAGGAGTTCCTTCTCCATAAGATTCACTTCCGTAACGTCGCAAAAGGCGAATCCTGCGTACACGGTACACGTCTGGCGCATTCCTCCATATTCGTACAAGCGCACCACCAGTCCACTGACTCTTTCGCCCATTTTGATCGTGTCGATCCAGACATTTCGTGCATCAACCGATACTAAAGAGGGGGTATCGCAAGCCCTGATACTAGGCCACACAACACAAGGAACATTTAGACGTTGCGCGACATGATGCACCGAGCCCTTGAGGAAATCACCCTGGTACGGCATAAAAGCATAGGTGAATTGATGCAGCCCTTGGTCGGCCGTGGGATCGGGATAAATGCCCGATTTAAGTAATGTCAGCCTCAAACGTTCCGGTTGCACATCGTACCCATATTTTCCGTTGTTTAGCAAAGCCACCCCATAGTCTGCTTCTGGTAATACTACCCATGCATGCATGAGTGATTCAAAATGGGCCCACTCCCAACTAGTATTTCTGTGTACGGGTCTCATCACATTGCCAAATTGAATATCGGAGCGCACCCATGCGCTTTGAATATCGACTGGAAATTCGACCTTCAACAACTGTTGATGTTCATGCCAATCAACCAGCGTTTCAAAATCTATCCTTGACTCATGTCCATACACGATCATTCTTTGAGTGATGAGAGAGTCGCGATACTTCCATTGTTGCTCCACAATTCCTCGTAACGGCCCCGTCTCAATCACTTTGCATTGGATCCGCTGCGTAACATCCCAAAATTTTTCTTCATAAAACGGCTCGATTTCCCATGCGTCGTTGCGCAGGGGCTTGTCCTCGAATATGCGAAACCGATTTGCCACTTTGCCGTTGGGAATTATTTCTCGTTGTGCCCTTTTATCAAAAATAGACCTAATCGCTCCATAGTTATTTAACTGGATTACTAAAAACGGCGATTCGATTCGATTCAGGTCTATGCGCAATAGATTATGGCTGGCATACGACTCCTGGGTCTTGGCCTCTGCGAGTTCTATTGCCACGCCTCCAAAAGCAGGGATATTTTGAACAAAGGCTAAAAATCCGACGGTGCCGTCCTGCCGGGTCACGCGTTGGGAAGGGATGATACCATGCCCCGCCCGTGCGACCGTAATATCCTCGGATCCGTTCCATGGAATAAAAATCACTTCACTCCGCTCACACGATAACGTATTGGTGATTTGATATCGCACGGGATTTGATTGTTTGACCAACTGCGGATCTTCGGTTCGTAACAATTCGTCGATCATCTTGCGGGTCTCCTGATATTCGACGGTCGTATCATGATACACTTCCGCCGTAGCCGAGCCAGGTAAAATATCGTGAAATTGGTTACGTAATACCGTTTTCCAAGCGACTTCTAACTGGTCTTTGGGATAGGGTAATCCCTGCTCCAACCACGCCCGCACTAGCAAAAATTCCGCATTGTGCAACAAGTGTTCCATATCTCGATTTGCCTTTTTAGTTCGTCCTTGAGAGGTGAATGTTCCGCGATGAAGCTCCAGGTATAAATCGCCGTGCCACATTGGCGGCTTCCAGCCCTCTTGCATGCGGGACTCCAATATTTCAAAAAAATTCTTCACCGTTCCAAAATTGATTTGGGGCACAACGGGTAAGCCATTTAATTGTTCGCCCATTTCGATCATGTCACGTGTAGGTCCCCCCCCACCATCACCCCAACCAAAAGCTGCCAAAAGGTCGGATGTACCCTCTTTCGGTTCATACAGGCGCCAGGTGTCCCAAATGGCGTCTGTCGTTAGTCGTCCGTTATACGTGCTGTGCATCGGTGGTATCACCAAAGATGGCATGGTTAGAAAATACGCCAGTACTTTGCTACCATCCAGTCCACCCCACACAAAAGTGTCAAAGGGGAATGAATTCAACTGGTTCCAACTTAATTTACTTGTAACAAAATGCTTTATTCCCGATCGGAATAAAATCTGTGGTAGAGCAGCCGTGAAACCAAAGGTGTCTGGTAGCCAAGCAACCAAGGTTTGACGTCCAAATTCTTTTTCGAAAAACTCCGTTCCATACAAAATTTGACGTACCAATGATTCGCCTGATGACAAATTGCAATCGGCTTCGACCCATAAAGCCCCCAGTGGCTCCCATTGCCCATCCGCGACCATCTGTTGAATATTCTGCCATAACTCGGGAGCATTCTCTTTTACCCAGGCATACAATTGAGGTTGGGACTGCGCAAAATGATATTCGGGATATTGTTGCAGCAATTGTAGTTGATTCGCGAAGGTACGTATCGCTTTTCCTTTTGTATGGATAGTTTGCCATAACCATGCCACATCAATGTGCGCATGCCCTACCGCATGTACCGTTATCGGCGGCTTCTGTAGGCCGCGCTGGCTCCGATATCTGTACCAGTAATCCCGTGCCGTTGCCAGTGATTGATAAAATTCGTTTGATCCAGGGGCGCGCCAATCAATGTAGCGAACGGCTTGGTCAAGACCTTGTAAGAACCAAAAATAATCTGGGTTGGAGGAATCTAATTGGTCCAGGACGGATTCGGCCACAGACAGCATCCAATATAATCTATCGCCTACAGGGTCTTGTAACAGGATCGCAGATTCGGCCAAAGTTCGTACTCCCTCACGCCACCCCGTCCAGACGTTTAGCGCAACATTCCACGGCCCTGAACCATGAAGCAAAACCTCAGAGTGGTGTGAATCAAGGCCTTGCATTACCTGGTCATTCACATAGACTAAAGCTTCTGACCCGCCTGCAGTGCCCTCATCTAATACCACGCGTAAAACAGGTTGCTCGCCGGGTAAATTTGGAATGTGAGCACGCCACCAGTAGTGTTGATTTGGCTTCCCATAGGAATTCCCCGCCATAACAGTCGTAAAGGGTACCATACCATCGTCATGGAAACTCTGCCAATGGACAGCAATACGACGACCTCGCCATCGAAATGGGAGCAGTTCCTGAATGCGCATTTTGATTTTGGCATGAGTTGTCTGAAGTGAAATACCTTGGCTGTCATATGCCATCATCGCTCAGCCCCCTTTCTCTCAGGATACACTGCGTATCAGATCCCGTAGTCGACTCCCCTAGTCGATCTTCTCGTCTAGTAGACTCTTAAATGACATTCATAAAACGATTCTGGGTTTGGCATTGGTTGTCGGTGCCCTCTTGGGCATCATAGAGTAGACTTCCGAGGACAACCTCGTTGGCGGCGCCTGTCAATAACATGCCCAGAAAGGTTTTGGTGATCTGTCCCAATACCACTTATCATCTGGGCACAGGGACAAAAAGGAGGACATGCCTCCTTTTTCGTCTCCGTACATGTGAACCGCAAATTCACCTATGGGTAGGCCCAACAGCAGGTTACCTTCGCATCATTGAGCTTGTAAAATCGTATTTGCCTGTTGCGCCGCCTGATGCATAGCCGTGGACACCGGCACATTATTGGAAAAGATCGCCGAAAGTTGGATTTCGACATACCCTAACACTCCAAGATAGTGAGGGGACGCTGGTGGCTGATGCTGGTAGCGAATTTCTTCTAACGCTGCCTGTTCTTGCGGGTGTTGTTGGACAAACGTTTGGTAGGCTGGATCGGTTAGCGCCGCTTTTTTTAATGGCAGGTATCCTGTCGCCTCAGACCATCTGATGGTTTGTGGTGTCGAAGTCCACCATTCGATAAATTTCCATGCTGCCTGGGCCGTTGCTTTAGGGATTCCCTCCATGATGGCGATATCGGCCCCACCCGGTGGCACCGCTCGGGTGACATCTTTGGGCATCATCACGGTGCCCCATGGGAATTTGGTGCCCACTTGGTTGCCGACATAAGCAATATTAGCCGACGAATCCTCATCCATCGCAACCCGTTGGGTAATAAATGACTCAGTGGTCAAGGAGAATTTTTCGGGGCCACTTTCCACCAATCCGTACCCGTTTTGTTGCAGGGCTTTCTCCATACTTAAAACGCTGAGCGCAGCTGGTTTGTCAAATTCCGCTTGATTCAAATTCGGGGACAAAATGTGGCCACCCCCACTCCATACGGCTGATTCCCAAGGCCACCAATCCGCCACGGGAGAAAAGCCAAAAACCTTTGTAGTTCCCGTTCCATGCGTTAAAACTTTTGCATCCTGCACTAATTGTTGCCATGTATTTGGAGGATTTGTAAGGTGCGCCGCCGCAAACATGGCTTTATTATAGTAAATTAACTCTACACTGCGATTGAACGGAATGGCGTAAGTAGTACCTTGGTATTGAGTACTCACCGTCATTCCCGGTACAAAGCTTTGGGGTTGATCTGTTGGTGATTTATTCACAAACGATGTTAGGGGCATCAACGCTCCCACCGATGCAAACACCGGCACCGAATGCACTTCGATTTGGGCGATATCCGGTACATTATGAGCCTGAATTGCAGCAAGCAGTTTTTCTTGTTCGGCACCGCCTCCGGCATAACTGCCTTCATAGGTTGCCACGACATGAATGTTTGGATGCGTTTTGTTAAACGACGTCACCATCGCCTGAAGTTGGTTGCCTAATGCTCCAGTAAGACCGTCCCAAAACGTAACGGTTACCACTTTGGATGAGGCGCTTGGTGTAGGCGACGAAGTACCGCAACCTGCGAGAATTACCGACCCCATAATCACACTGCCGCCCACCGCGATTGCGCGTACCCGTGATTTTCCTCGCGTGCCCTGACGTGCTAATAAACTCCGATCCGTTCCATGATAGGACAACTTCTTATCCTTTAGAACCATACGACAACACTCCTTTTACGATATATCGTTGACCTAAGATAAACGCAACTATAGGTGGAATGACGGTCATAATGTTAGCCGCCATCAATTGATTCCAATGTATTCCCCGGTCTTGAGCCAGGAAATACGCTAAACCAACGGGAACCACGCGATAGGCATTGCTTTCGGTCACTAAGAGCGGCCAAAATAGATAGCCGTAGTGAAAAGCTCCGTTGAGCAAGGCCAACGTGATCATTGAAGGTACCGTGTTGGGTAAAACCAACCGTTGGAAAATGGCCCAATGCGACCCGCCATCCATCTTCATTGCCTCAACCATTTCTCGCGGTATTTTGAGATAGGCTTGGCGTAGGAAAAATACACCAAAGCCCGTTCCCACAAACGGGATAACTAAGGCCTGATACGTGTTGATCCAATGAAGGTCGCTCAGAAGAATGTAGTCAGGAATAAAAATAGCTTGAATGGGAATCATCATGGATAAAAGAATGAGGCCAAATGCTACATTACGACCTCGAATGGTAGTAAAGACCACGCCATAAGCGGCAAGAGCTGATGTGGCCACCTGAAAAAACACGATGGCAATGGTGGTACCAAAACTGTTGAGAAAATATCTGGCAAACGGTGCCGATGCCCATGCATGGGGATAATTGGCGAAGTCTAGACGCGGGGGAATGATGTGCCCAGTAAACATCGCAGTGGTGGACTCAACGGAACCCATAACCATCCACAAAATAGGTAGCAGAACCACTCCACCACTAGCCACCAAAAAGATGTAACTTCCCCAATGCGATCCAGGCCCATGTCTCAATTGTCTATCACCACCCATTTTTTCCCCAGTAGAAACTGAAGAAATGTGAGGCCCGTCAACAAAATCAGAAGCAACACCGCAACTGCCGACGCCTTGCCCATATTAAAAAATTGAAAGCCTTGCGTGTAGATATAATAGGTTAAAGTAGTTGTTGCAGTTACCGGTCCACCTTGTGTCATGATGTATATTTGGTCAAATGCCTGAAACGCTTGTACTACACTAATCACTAATGCAAAAAACAAACTTGGCGAAATAGACGGGATGACCACTCTCCAAAAGATGGTCCGGTTGGTGGCGCCATCCACTGCTGCGGCTTCCTTAATATTAACGTCTACAGCTTGCAGTCCTCCTAAGAAAATCAGCATATAGAAACCTAAGTATTCCCAAATGGTCACCGCGATCACCATCAAAAGCGCGGTATGAACATTACCTAACCAATTCACTGCGGGCAGTCCCAAGCGCGTAAGCAAGGAATCTAGTAACCCGTACTGCGGTTGTAATAGCCACATGAAAGCCAGCCCTGACGATACTAACGGAAAGACATAGGGAAGAAAAAAGATCACACGGAATGCCCGTGTTCCGCGAAGATTTTTGTCTAATTGCACCGCGAGGGCTAATCCCATAGACACTACCACGATAGTAACTCCAATAGCAAACACAATTGTGTGGATCATGGCGTTTCCAAAGGAGGCAGAGCGTAAAAGGCTTCCGTAATTGGCCAGTCCGATGTACCGATTAGTTGGATTTACAATGGTTGACTGAAACAAACTGATATAAGCTACATAGCCCGCCGGTAAGATGAGGAACAACAATACCGCGATGAGTGCAGGACTGAGGAATAACCAGGAACCAAAGGATTCCCGCAATGCAGTCTTGTTTTTCGGACCAATCATGATGATCTCGTTGCGGTCGGCCATTGTTGCTATCCTCCACATTCTATCAAAGGTACGCCTAAAATATAATCAATGATCTACCAATTTGTCAATCGATTAGAGTAAAACTTATGCAAGTAATTAGTCTGGAACCATGTAACAAATTAATCTTACCAATATTATAAGGAGATTGAGTTAAGAACATAGGGATTTTTGATTAAGGTCGTCCTGGATCGGCTGGGTATACCGGATGGGCGTCGTCTTATAGCCGCAAGTCAACGCTTGGAGTTCATTAATGACCTGAATACCTTTACAAGTGAGCCATATTGGGAATGGTGAGGTTGCCACAGGAATGTAACCAACATGCGATCTTAAAGCGACTAGGGCGACTCGTCGGAAATGATGAGGACAGTGTTGTGACCTGCTGGCACGGGTATAGCTGTAGAAAAGTCGAGTTACGTGAGCTCCCGAAATCCGAGTAGACCCCCGCGGATTTCGGGAAAACTTGTGCGTGCAAACTAAGATCTTGTGGCACAGCAGACCTGTTTTCAAAATGGCTTGGGTTCCCGGAATTCATTCCAGAGTTTAGTGGTGCGATAACACGCAGACTCTGGTCTGTTGCGAGTTTTAGCTCTCGAAAGGATCTGCAGTCCAGTGATCAGCGCCTGTTGCAGAGCCGAAGGGACAAAGGGCAATTTCAATGTCTCGGAAAACTCCCCTACCGCCACATAGCGCCAACACAGTCGAAAATGGCCTCAAAGTACAGCCATCATACCTAAAATGGATATAAAGATGGGGCCAGACGCGACCCGATTTCCGTAAAGCGTGTGGATATTGTACGGGTTCGTACGCCCCGGGTTGCGGCATGAATTGGTGGTCGACAAACTTTGCTCCTTCTGGTACAGATAGCATCCACACGGTTTTAGGGAAAATTTTTAGGGAACAACGCTAAATCTATCCATGTATATTGCCTGTCCAGACGTATCGGTCATAGACCACATGCCCATAACCCAGGTGTGACACATTACTAGATGTTTAATCCCACCATGGAGTCTACGTTAGTTCTGTGTGTCAAACTGTCATTAATTCGCATCATCGCAGCTCCCAGGCACGCCGCATTTCGACTTGTTGCCGAACGAACCGTCAGAGGTCGTAAATTGCGAACAAATCCTTCGCGTTGTAATGCTTCGTTCAAAAAAGTTAGCAACGATGCACTTATCCGCTGACCATACGGTCCACCAAGAATGACCCACTCGGGCTCAATGATATTGACTGACGCCACAACAACGCGGGCCAAGAGGGGAACCCCCGCCATCCATTGATCTCGGTAAGGTGAATGGTCCGCTTCTAATGAATCCACTAGCTCCGCAACTGTTTGGTTAGTTTGTCGAGCCAATCGGTTCAAAGACCAAACCGCTTCCAAGCATCCAACGGCTCCACAGTCACAGACCGGACTATCGGCAACCCGTACATGCCCGACTTCACCGGCGTTGCCGGAAAACCCTGTCCAAATATTGCGATTCACCACGAGTGCGCCCCCAATTCCCGTGGAAAAATATAAATAAAAAAATGACGAGGGAGCTGCATTGTGTAATGTCCACAATTCTGCCAAAGCCGCTGCGTGGCTATCTTTTAAGAGGGTCACCGGATACCCGGTCATTTCTTCTAAACGTGGTCGAATCGGAACAAATGTCCAATGCGGAAAATCAGGAGGCCGTGATAGTGCTCCAGAGCGAAAGTCAATCGGACCCGGCGTACACAAGCCAATCCCTGCAAATCGCTCTTCTGGTATCGCAAAATCATGCAACATTTCCTGAGTAACTGCGGAGATGTCCTCCATAATGGCATCTGGATGTGAAGGCGCAAAATTGAGCTCTCTAAAGGATCGGACAGCACCCAAAAGGTCGACAAGAGCGATCTCTATTCGGGCACGGTCTAATAACACGCCTATGGCAAATAGTCCGTCGGGGTTTACTTTAAGGGATTCAGCTCTTTTCCCGGCATTTTGGTTCACTAGCCCGTCACTCATCACGAGTTCCGTGTCAATTAGTTCTGCCACAATGTTAGAGACCGTTTGAAAAGATAGATCTGTTTGTTGCATGAGTTGGCGCCGCGTAATCATCCCTGATTCGCGTATCGTCCGAAACACGACATGTTGATTAGAATATCGAAATCCTTCTTCGAGCAAAACCCCCATGTAACCCTCTCCTTTACAACCACACTTCCTCCAGTGCAGTTAAAATATTACTACTATAAGCTAGTATGATCAATAGACTGTTCTATAGAATAGTTGTCTTATAATCATCGGTACGCAAAACAGTCTACCTGTTTCAACGTGCACGAATCTTGGCTACCATATCCCGACTGCCCGCATAATAAATCTTCATGCCGTTCTCATACCGGATCGCCGGTGAAGAAGTGCTTCTCGGTTTAACCCCGTAATTCTAGACAGGTTATTGACCGCTGGACCAGGAGCCTCTCGGGACATGATATTTGACAAGAAAGAGTTATGGCTCAAGCCATTTTAGCGTATCGTGCCCCGTTCTCCGCCTCCAGCAAGACCCTAACCCATCCCAGTCGTGGACTCGTATTGTCCATGGGTGATAAGGGCCTTAACAGGTAGGGGGGCTTAATAGCTTCTGAAGGCACTAATCGAATCCGATGCCGCCCGGACTCTGGCTCAGGCCGCCATACGGAAGGGGGAATGGCGGG
>PXYW01000035.1:23695-28401 GCA_003023695.1 Sulfobacillus benefaciens
TTTGATCTGTACGCCTCCGGGTACCGTCACGCCACATTTTAAGGGAGGGCACCGTAAGTCATGGACTCTGACTGTCTGGAATTATACCGATACTGGAATCCGGAGATTCTTAGCGGCTGGGCATTAGGGGTCGGATCGGCATAATTCCGAGGTCGAGAGTTTGAGCAACAGTGTCACACATTAAGCCTGGGCCATGAACGAATCCCGGTCCATAGTCAGAATTACTCTATTATGGTCTGCCCTGCTGACACTTTTTCTAAAATCCACCATCCAACGGAGAACCGCGCTACGCCGATGCCGCCACCAGTGTCTCACTTGGGTACCTCGTGTGATGCCCAGATCCAGTAGCGTCGTCTGCCGATTCATTCCCCTGCCTGTGGTACTGGTTCATTCCCATAGCACTTAAGATCAGGGTTTCTATGGTTTTTAAATGGCTCAAAAGTCTGATCGTTACCCGCCGTACAAAGCACAAAAAATTCTTTCTATATAGGCTTGACGCATGTTTCTCATAATGATAACCTAACGTTAGTTTGAATTATTTTGGGGAGGTACTCTTGTTGCAAGATAACCCAATGCCGGAGCAGATCATTAGTGAAGCTACCTCACTTTTTTACCAGTATGGCTATCATGGGACATCTATGCGACAAATCGCGGAAAAAGTCGGTATAGAAGCTGGCAGTTTATACTATTATGTTCCCGGTAAAGAAGCTCTACTGATGGCCGTGATGTCTCGCGTATTGAATGAAATGTATGAACGCATCCACGATCCGAGTAGTGGTTTAGTATTTCGCGATCCCCTCCAGAACCTGCGCGAACTCATCGCCATACACGTGGACTATGTCGTGCATCATAATGAAGCAGTTGCGGTAACGTACTCTGAAATTACTAAGCTTTCCCCTGAAAACCGTATCATCATTATTGGTTTGCGGGATCGCTACGAGAACATATTTTATGAAGTAGTCCATTACGGCATAGAGAAAAAGTCGTTCTTGTTCCCTGATGAAAAAATCGTTGTAACGTTCATTCTTTCGTTTTTAAACCGGATTCCCTTCTGGTTTCATCCTGAAGGCCGACTGTCATTGGAAGAACTTATCCGACTTGCCACAACATTTATTGTTGGTGGGTTACTTATGGTGAAATCGTGACCAAACACCCCACCTTCCAAAGCCCATAATAATATCGAGGAGACGTGTATCGTGGGAAAATCATCCGAAAAAAACCTCTCAAATCTTACTTTATGGGATAAGAACTATCTCCTGCACCCCGACGGGGCATTGCAACGTCATCGCGATACAGGAGGCCCTATCATGGTAGCGGGCCAAGGTGTCTGGCTGTGGGATAGTGCCGGGAACCAGTATTTAGACGGTACGGGCGGACTGTGGTTATGTCAAATTGGTCACGGAAGGTCTGAAATGGCCGACGTTGCCTATCGTCAAACGAAAACTTTAGAGTACTTTACCTCTTTTTGGGATTTTACCACACAACCGACTGTAGAGTTAGCTGCAAAACTTGTAAGTCTTACGCCAGCCCCCTTTAATCACGTATTTTTTACCTCCGGCGGCAGCGAATCGGTTGAAAGTGCCTTAAAAATGATACGGCGTTATCATATCCTACGGGGCCAGCCAAACCGTCGCTTGGTAATCTCCCGAAACCGCGCCTATCATGGTGTAACATGGGGGGCATTGGGGGCTACCGGGTTATCTGCGTTTAGAGAACAATTTGGAGACGATTTTCGAGATTACGTTTATGCAGCAGCGCCTTATCGGTATCGATGCGAACTGTGTAGTAGCGCGGACAGATGCACATTGGATTGCGTCACAACGATTGAGACGCTGATTACTCAACACGGCCCCGAAAACATCGCTGCATTTATTGGCGAACCTGTTTTAGGGGCCGGTGGGATGATAGATCCGCCACATGCTGATTACTGGCCACGTCTTGCAGAAATATTGCACCATTACAACATCCCTTTCATTCTTGACGAAGTCGTCACAGGGTTTGGCCGTACAGGACGCTGGTTCGCGATGGAGCACTGGGGACTCCAACCTGATATTATAACCGTCGCTAAAGGTTTAGCTAGTGGCTATGCCCCTATCGGTGCCGTTTTAGTGGGTGATGCTATTGCTGACACTTTATATGGCAGTCCTGACGCGTTTTATCATGGCCATACATACTCAGGACATCCTGTGGCCAGCGCTCTCGCTTTAAAGAATTTGGAAATCATTGAACGTGAAAGACTGGTAGAAAACGCATCTGCTGTTGGTGCTAAATTATTGTCGTCTCTACAAGCCGAAGCGAAGTCGTTGCCATTTGTTGGCGAAGTGCGGGGATTCGGAATGATGTTGGGTATTGAACTTGTCCAGAGCCGTACCACCAAAGAACCCTTAATGCTAAATGATCTGATGGTCACCACCATATTTTTACGTAATGGCTTGATTGTGCGACCAGTTGGTAATTCCCTTGTTTTATCGCCACCACTATCCATGACCATGGAAGAAGCTCAAGAACTCATACATCGGCTGGTAACTGGATTACACGAATTAGGAGATCATGTGCCTAGTATTTAAGAAGTCATGACAAGGGAGAAATCAAAGTGCATATGTTCAAAACATTAGGAATACCGAAACAACCATTCGAAACATTGAGATAGGAGGATAAGCATATGGATCAGTTACATGACCACAGCGTTCTGCAACCTGATCATCCATTGGGGTTGATCGACATTGCGTCTGTCACGATTGCTGGCATGGGACCAGCGTTTAGCTTCTATTTTGGTTTCGCTGTGGTAGCGGCCGCCGCTGGCGTAGGCGCCCCGTTAGTTGTTGCTGTAGCGGCAGTGGCCTTTTTGCTCTTAGGAAACACGTTATCAGTGTTCTCTGGTATTAAACCGTCATCAGGCCACTTTGTAACCTATCTTGGTATGTCTTTTGGCGGAGTTACCGCAGTTATTACGTCGATTTTATATGTATTGGGCTACATTTTAATGGGAGCAGGCGTCATGGCAGTCGGAGGGGGGTGGGTCGAACAGTCTTTACAACAATATGCGCATATCACCATTCCTTGGCCGATTTTTGCTGTCATTATCGTGGGAGGGTCTGCGATTATTATGGTACGAGGTGTTAAGATCTCGGCTGTTTGGGCATCGGTTTCCATGGTCGTCGAGGTCGCTATTCTGCTGGGTGTGGCTACGGCCGCATTAGTGGAAACGCACATCCCACTTAAGTGGAGTCCACTATCGCCAGCACACATTACCCGTGGGTGGGCAGGCTTGGGATTAGCGTTTCCCTTGGCTAGTTATTTTTTTATTGGATTTGAAAATTCTGCTGCTTTAGCAGAGGAAACTACCAATCCTCGGAAAAATGTACCACGCGCTATTATGACGAGTATTGTGATTATGGCTTTTATATATTTATATACCGCTTTTGGCACCATCACCGGGTTCCATGATAACATTCACAATTTGGCACAAGCCAGTATTCCTTTTATTACCGTGGCAGACCGTATTTTGGGACCCTTTTCAATCCTAGCCGCACTCGCAGGGCTGTCAAGTACCTTGGGCGTTATTTTATCAGGAGGAAGCAATGTAGCCCGTGTCTTTTTTAATTCCTGTCGTGAAGGACTCTTCTTTTCCAAACTGGGGACTACGGGTCCCCGCGGCACTCCCCAAGCTGCCATTATTACGGTCAACGTGATTCAACTTGCTCTCGCATTACTTATAGGAGGACTGTCTGGCGGATACTTTAACGCTTTTGGTGAGCTATCCACACTAGGGGCTATTCCGGCGGTGTTAGTCTATGGAGCTAGCAATGTCGCTCTCATCGTGTATGCTGCAAAACATCCAGAAATGCGAAAAACCACCAGCTGGTGGCGCTATACGATACTGCCCATTTTAGGTGTCGGTGCTATTATACTGCCACTATGGGGGCTTGTTCAACCGGGGCAACCTAGTCCGTATAATCTGTTCCCCTTGATAATTGTAGGATTAATCGCGTTCTCCTTACTCTATGGTTTATGGAAAGTTCACCGAGATCCCCAGCTTGCAACGCGTTTGGGAACGTATAGTACCGTAGTCGATGAGAGTCATCAAACAAAAGCGATGTGATGTGTCTTATGTATATTCGTTCAGTAACATGACAGAAACGCTTTCGGATGAAAGTGACGAGAAAACACGATTCCTAGTACGTCAAGCATCCCCGGGTCTCGCTCATTCGTACTTTAAAGTATTTCACAAGATTCGAGGCGCTTTACGATATCTTCAAGAAAGAAGGTTGGGAAAGTGGAATCCTATGTCTCCCTGTATCGCACCATGTGCCTGATTCGGCGCTATGAAGATCGCATGGCAGAAATTTATACCGAAGGAAAGTCGCCCCTCTTTAGCATTGCCGCTGGCCCAGTCCCCGGGGAAATGCATCTGGCCGCCGGCCAAGAACCCGTAGCCGTGGGCGTTATGGCGCATTTGCGGCCCGATGACGCCGTCACCGCCCCGCATCGACCGCATCATTTTGCGATTGCCAAAGGGGTCGATTTACGCCGTATGACGGCAGAAATTTTTGGCCGCACCACCGGGTTGTCCCACGGCAAAGGGGGCCATATGCACCTGTTCGATCCATCGGTTCATTTTAGTTGTTCGGGGATTGTCGGCGCCGGATTTCCACCCGCTGTCGGCGCGGCGCTAGCCTTCAAGCGCCAAGGTGGTGGCCGTGTCG
>PXYW01000036.1 GCA_003023695.1 Sulfobacillus benefaciens
CGTCAAGTGCCCCAGTCCTTCAATTTCTACCCGAATGGTCTCACCAGCGGTCAACCAACGCCGGGTGTCTGGGGGCTGCCCCAGGATGACCCCTTCCGGTGTGCCAGTAAAGATCACGTCCCCCGGCTCCAAGGGCCAGATCGCAGACAGATACGCGAGGATCTCCCGGCACGAAAAGATCATATCCGCAGTGGTGGAATTTTGGCACAGGGCGTGATTCCGCCACAACCGGATGGCCAGGCGATCCGGGTCCGCAATCTCATCCGTCGTCACCAGCGCGGGACCGAGAGGCGCAAACCCCGGCAACGCCTTCCCCGAGAGCCACTGACTCGTCTTGAGTTGTAAATCCCGGGCGGAGAGGTCATTCCCCATGGTGTACCCCGCCACGTAGTCGAGTGCCTGGTCCGGCGCGATTTCCCATGCCCGACGTCCCATCACCAGCACTAACTCCGCTTCATAATCCATCTGGTGGACCCGGGGCGGGATCTTAATCGTCTCTTCATGCGCTGCAAGCGAAACCGGGAATTTGCTAAACACTACGGGCTCCTCCGGAATGGGGGATCCGGTCTCCTGGGCATGCCGTCGGTAATTCAACCCAATACAGAGGATTTTCGATGGGGTTAAGACGGCGGGACGAAACACCACCTGATCTCGAGGCACGGCCTCCGTGTCCTCTTGACGCGCGAACGCGTCCCGCCTTCCGGACACCATAAGGATGTCCCATAGATCATCGGTGGATGCCACGCGCATTCCTCTCCACGTTGACGGGAGGAGGGCCACCGTAGCGAAGGTGCCCGTGTCGACGGCAACTCGGGGGGTCTTTTGATACCACACATTGCTCAGACGCATCGTGAAGTTCTCCTTTGCTGAGAGGATCCCAAGGGGGGTTAAAACGCCGTAAGTCCACCGTCTGCGGTCCACTGAGCCCCCCACACAAAACTGGCAGCATCACTGACCAAAAAGGCGACCACGGCGGCAATTTCTTCCGGACTCCCCATCCGGCCAATCGGTTGACGCGCGGCCATTTGTTCTCGGGTTTTCTCCGGGTCCGGCATATCTGCCGTAATCCGGTCGATCCACGGCGAGGCGATGGTGCCGGGCAACACGGCATTGACCCGAATGTGATACGGCAGCAGGTCGGCTTGCAGGGCCCGCGTCAAGGCAAGCACTGCTCCCTTGCTCGCGGAATAGGCCGCCCGTTCTCTTAACCCAACCATCGCGGCTATCGACGACATGTTGACAATCACGCCCGTTTGCCGTTCGATCATACTGGGTACTATTGCGCGACACACATGATAAATGCCGGTGACATTTGTCGTCAGCATCCGATCCCACTCCGTCGGGGTGGTAGTCAAAACCGTACCGGCCATCCCAATGCCCGCGTTATTGACCAGGATATCGATCGGCCCCGTGCGTTGAGTGACCGTAGTGACGGCCTCCTGCACACTCTCCATGCGCGTTACATCCAACAATACCGCCTCCGCCTTTTGGCCTTGCTCTCGCAGGTTGTGGGTAATAGCACGGGCCCGATCTTCCGCGATATCCGCAACGATCACCTGGTAACCTGCACGTGCCAGCGTTTCGGTGATCGCTTGCCCGATCCCGGACGCCGCTCCTGTAACTAACGCGGTACGCGGCGGTGAGTTGTCTGTCGTCATATCCTTTGCTCCTCTCCCTTGCGTTTTGACAAATCTTCGCACGGTATTCCCTTGCACTAAGGCAACTGCCCGCTCTAAACCCATTGGGCATCCCGCGGGTTTGACGTGGCTCCAATAGTCCGAAAGATGGTGGGAATGGCGCTCTGTGCAGTAACTCGTTAGCGATCAATCCACCGGTCTTCCCAAAGCGCCTCGACTTCTCGCCAGTAAGGATAGCCCTCAAAATCTCCGGGATGACTGACTGCCAAAGCCCCCACTAAGGTTCCTAATCGCAAGGCGTCGCGCCATTCCCATTCCTTCAAACGTGCAGCAATTATCCCCGCCGCCAACCCATCTCCCGCCCCCACCGGATCCACCACCTTTGTCACTGACCATGGATGCGCTCGCGCAATGGGATCTGACGCATTATAGGCAGAAACCTGATGGGCGTCGTCTTTCGCCACGAGAACGCTCTGCTCCCTTTTTGACTCGGGGGCAAACCAATCCATCGGGTCTTGGATGGCCCAGAGTTGAGATAGTTCCCGTGTTGTGCAAAACACGACATCACTATACGGAATGAGGGCATCCAGCACCTGGCGCCACTCGGCCGCCGGGGCTAGCTTGGTGCGAAGATTCACGTCCAGCGAGATCGCAATGCCCAGCGGCTTGGCTGCCATGATGATAGCTTGTATACTTCGGCGTGATGCCAATCCAATCATGGCGGTAATGCCACTACAATGAATCCACCGTACCTCTCTGAGGTCATTGGTGATGTTGGCGCCGCAGTCCCATGCACTGCCTGCACTGCCCGCCCGATAATAATAGACTTGCGGATCCTCGCCTAATCCATACCACTCCTTGAACATCAATCCCGTGGGTTCGGGACGTTGCAAAAGATGGGTGACGTCCACTCCTTCAGCGGCCAAGCGCGTCCGGATAATCGATCCAAAGGGATCCGTTCCCACTGCGCCCCAAAATGCTGTGGAGACGCCTAGTCGCGAGAGCCCAATGGCGACATTGGACTCGGCACCCGCAACATGCAATTTAATATCCATCGTTTCATCCAAGCGTCCCCTAACTTGCGGAGTAACCGCTATCAACGCTTCACCACAAGCGACAACCTCGGGCATTTTCCCTGGCCTCCTTTAACACGATGGGTCACGTCACATCTTGCTTAAGTCTTGCTCGCGACACCATGGATGCCCGAGCCAATACCCACGGCGACCGCTCCGGCATTCAGCCACTGCGCACGATCAGCGAACACAATGCCACCTGTCGGGACAAATTTTGCTTGGGGAAACACCGCACACAAGGCTTTTAAATGCGCCACACCCCCGAATGATGCAGGAAATAACTTCAGATAGGTGAGCCCGGCATCTAGTGCCACCGCCACTTCTGATGGGGTCATCACTCCCGGTAAATAGGGTATCTGCCGGTTTTGGGCCACACGCCATACCTCCGGTGAAAAATTAGGCGCCACGAGATACTGACATCCTGCAACAATAGCCGCTTCAGCCATCGCCGCAGTCAAGATCGTGCCCCCTCCCACCCCCTCCCGTGCATGAGCCAGTTGTCGGACCACGGAGGCGGCGCCTGGTGTTGTCCATGAGACCTCCACCAGCCCAAAACCGACCTCTTGTACCCGTTGTCCTAATGTGAGAGCCTCTTGTGGATTCGCGGCGCGAATAATGGGTAATACCCCTTCTTGACATAGTTGTTGAAAAAAGGCCATGGTGGTTCGTCTCTCCATTCTTGCGATGCCTTCGCGCATCATCGTTTTCCTCTTGCGTTACCTGGGCTACGAAAGCGCACACATTGATCCCGAGGTCGGACGGGATCATCCCCCGTCATGTTTCAGTTAATGGATTCTGGCCGCGAATGCCTCAAAATGTTGGAGTGCGGAGCGATCCAGGGTGACCCCTAATCCCGGACCTTGTGGCAACCCCAAATGTCCCTCATGAATGGACGGCTCTTCTTGAACCAATTCCCGGCGTAACGCCGAGGTACACAAGTTTCGCGGCAAAAACTCAATGTAAACGCAATTCGGCGTGGCCGTGGCAAAATGGTGGGACGCCGCCACCGAAATGCCGGTTTTCCAGACATGTGGAACCACGCGACACTGCCGATCAGCCGCCAATTGCGCGACTCGGCGAGCCTCGCTTAACCCGCCTACCCGGCCGAGGTCCGGTTGCACCACGGACACACGCCCCTGGTCCATCAAGTCTAAAAATTCATAGCGCGTGGCCAGCCACTCACCGGCGGCGATAGGAATCGTCTGCGATGCCGAAAGTGTGGCGTACCCTGGGAGATCATCGGACGGCAGCGGCGTTTCGATAAAAAACAAGTTGAAGTCGACCCAATCCCGGATAACCGCCAGGCAGTCCTGGGCATTGGCAAAAGCATATTGTACGTCGACCATCAACGTGAAGTCCGATCCTACACTGTCGCGCACGGCGGCCAAGACCTCAGTCGCCCGCGTCATGGATTCGTGGAGTCCCATATGACGATACGGGCCATCCAGAGTGCACTCCACCTTGGCCGCGCGAAATCCCAGCGATTGCGCTTCCTGAGCCCACTGCACCATGGAGTCGCGGTACGCCTCAAAGCTCGATACATCAGGCTGCAACGAGGCATACGGATGAACCTCTGGTTGGCTTATTCCGCCCAGCAAGGCATATACCGGCTGCCCCAAAATTTTCCCCTTAAGATCCCACAGAGCCATATCCAACGCCCCCAGAGCGTGAATGCCCGCGCCTCGTCGCCCATTCATTGCGGATCCGATATAAAGTCGATTCCAGAGATCGTCAATGTGCAGGGGATCCTGGCCGATTAACAATTCCCGAAGGCCGCGCCCCATGGTATGAGTGCCTGGGGCCTCGACGCACGCCCTGGCAATCCAAGGATTCAAATCGACTTCGCCAATCCCGGTCACGCCTTCGTCGGTCACGATTTCGACAATGAAATCGTCTTGGGCAGAACTTGTGGCTCCAATCTGATAGTCTGGATCCACTAAAATATGCGTACGAATATCGACAATTTTCACGTGTTCTCCTCCTGTGACAAGCGGACTCCCGTTGTTTCGCAAGTGATCGCGATCCTGCAAATTGATGACGTTGTGGTAATGTATAACATTGGAGGCCATCCCGAGACCCATTCGCAATTCGCCACGACTTCCGGGGTGCGCACTCTTCCTAAAGCGCGTCCATCGGGCGCCCAGACCCATATGCCTCCAGGACCCGCCACCCATAGGTGTCCCATGGGATCCACTTTCATCCCATCTGGAGGACCTAACCCCATACTGGCTGGCATCACCCCGACAATGCCCCGATCACTCAGTCGTGATCCTCGCACATGAAATCGGCGCACATGATATTGATCACTATCACTCACATACAGCACCGTGCCGTCTTTGCTAAAAGCCAATCCGTTCGGCTCCACGCAATCATCAATCATTAAGGCAATGCCTCCGGTGATGGGGTCGATCCGATAAACGCCGCGCACGTTCAATTCCGGATCTCCCGGAAACCCGTCGTCAATAGACTGCAACCCATAATCCGGATCGGTAAACCAGACAGCGCCGTCCTCATGCACGACCACGTCATTTGGGCTATTCAAGCGTCGACCGTGGTAGCGATCTGCGATAACCCTGGTCTGTCCTGTACGATCCAATTGCACCACCCGGCGTGTAATTTGCTCGCAAGCAATGAGGTACGCTTCGGGATCCCGTGTCATCCCATTGGTTTTTCGACTACTGCGACGAAATTGCCGCACAGTGCCTTCGGGGGCTTCCCAGCGAAATATCGTGTCCGCAGGGATGTCCGAAAAAAACAACGCGTTTTCGGCTGCCATCCACACGGGCCCCTCCGTGAAGCGAAAGCCTCCCGCAAGGGGTTCCCATTGCGCCTGCGGATCGAGCAACGTCAGCAATTCGTCATCCCAGATATCGATACACACGCTCATTTTCCGCTACCCCACACTTCCGAGCAAAGAGGGACTGATCCCTGCACTAAAGCCTCCATCCACAGGCACCACCGCTCCTGTCACAAAACTCGCATCGGACGATGCTAAGAAGGCCACCACTGCGGCCACCTCATGGGGGGATGCCATACGATTCATAGCATGGAGGACATTCAATGCCTGGTGGGGTTCCGGCTGGGTTGCGTTGGCCAAATACGCTTGCGTCATGACCGTGCCCTCCACGGCTCCAGGGCACACGGCATTGATGCGAATACCAGCGCTTGCATACTCCAGCGCTGCGGATCGGGTCAATGCCACCAAACCCGTTTTGGCGGCATTGTATGCTGCCGATCCCGGTAAAGGCAATAAGGCCTTGACGGAAGCCACATTCACAACGCATCCCCGCCCCTGAGCTACCATGATGGGAATCACGTGTTTCATGAGCAAAAAGGGGCCTGTCAAGTTCGTGGCAATAATCCGTTGCCAACTGTCAAAGGAAATCTCTGAGGTCAGACGATCTATCGGATCCTCAATACCAGCATTATTGATCAAAATGTCCACCGTGCCCCATTGTCGGTGGATCCGATCGACGGCCTCCGACACCTCGCCGGGTTCACTGACGTCGATCACCTCTCCTTGCACGATTAATCCTTGATTGCGTAACGTATGCACAAGCGACCGCGTTTCCGATGCAGCGCGATCAAAGATCGCCACTGGGTAGCCCTGGGTGGCCAGTTGCACAACGATGGCCGCTCCCACTCCTTGCGCTCCGCCAGTGACAATGACCTTGGGTGCCTGGTCTGGATCCCGAACCATGTGCCATCTCCTCCTTGTCATCGCTTTAGATCGCCCACACCCGATCTCTCTTGATACTCCTCCGTACCCGAAAACGGTGAGGGCAGGCATTCTCGATTCACCGTGACGCCTAGTCCCGGACCATCGGGCAATAGATACGCCCCATGGTCGATCACCAGCGGGGTTTCTAACAATTGATTCGCCAGAATAAGTCCCGGATCGGGATCGCACTCCATTAAATAGAATTGCGGCAATGCGGCAGCCAGTTGCAACGCGGCAGCCACATAAATGCCCAGCCCGACGCCGACATGGGGAGCCACGGGGATCCCAAATAATTTCGCCAGATGAACAATCTCTTGACAACCCGTGATTCCGCAGCGGCCAACGTCGGGTTGCAATACGCCGACAAGACCAGTCGCCAGCAATCGATAATGTTGGCGCACCGAACGAAATTCTTCGCCCACCGCAAGAGGAATTTGGGTATTTTCTCCGACACGGATAAAGGCCTCTTCATTTTCCGTCGGCACCGGAGCTTCTAAAAACCCTACATGCAATGCGTCCAGGGCGCTCCCTAATCGAATCGCTTCCGTCGCCGTATAATGCCAGTGCGCATCCACATAGAGGCCCACTCGGTTGCCCACAGCATCGCGCATCATTCGAACCTCATCCACATCCTCTGATACGCCGTAACCCAAAGCCAGTTTGAAATGCCGAAAACCCTGCGCTTCCATCAGATCACGTGCGCGTTCCGTCCGTCGTGACGCCGTGCTGCCAGGCACACCCGACACGTACGCTTCCAATCGTGTCCGCCGGATGCCTCCCAGCAACGTGGCAACGGGCACATTGAGGGCATGCCCGACAAGATCCCACAAGGCAATATCCACGGCCGCCACGGCATCACGATAGACCCCGGTGAAGTGGCCCCGCGTCGCCATGCTCCGCCCCAAATTATCCCAGATCACCTCGCGATCCAAAGGATCCTGCCCTAGGATTTGAGGAACCACGACTTCTTGAATCAAAGATGCCGTGGCAGTTGCCCCAATCGGTGATTGCGCTTCTCCCCATCCTGAAATGCCTTGATCGGTCCGCACTTCCACTACGACCGACTCCAAGTCGCCCGCGTACAAACATCCATTTTCTGGCCGCACAAAATACCGACTCTGCGGAAGAAATGGCGGAGGATTCGTGCTTTTGTCCCCTATGGTTAATTCAGGCCAGGGCATACGGATAATCCAAATGCCGACGTCTGTAATGTGCATCCCTGTTTCCTCCTTCTCACCATTCGCCAATTGAGCCATCCTCGTGTAGTATTTGGGGCGGATCCCAAAACTGGGTTCGGTCTTGCTGCCGCACCCACTGCTCCTCAATCTCTATGCCTAACCCCGGGCCACTGGGCCGATCAATATAGCCGTTATGGATATGCAACGGTTGTTTTAAAATATTATCCCCCAGACTCTCTCCCAGTTCTTGGCACAAAAAATTCGGTGTGCACACAGCCAGTTGCAGGCTTGCGGCCAACGCGATGGGGCCGATTGCGCAATGCGGTGCCAATTGGATGTCTTCCAGTTCGCCCATGGCAGCGATTTTCCGCGTTTCCCACAGTCCGCCCGCATGCGCCACATCGGGTTGCACAATGTCGACGAGGCGCTGTTGGATAATGTCGCGAAAATCTCCACGCATGTAAAGCCGTTCGCCCACGGCTAAAGGAGACTCTACACTGTTACGAAGTTGTCGTAATGCCCTAGGCATCTGCGGCAGCACCGGCTCTTCAATAAAATAGGGGCGCATGGGGTCCAATTCGCGACATAACATGCGCGCGACAGCAGGAGACAGACGGCCATGAATGTCTACGGCTACGTCACCGTCTTCTCCCATCGCTTGACGTACACACTGGTACCGTTCTATTTGCGCATCGATGTATGACCCGATCCGCGTCGTCGACAGCATCGGTTGCACGGGTAACTTGACAATGGTCACCCCCATGACGCGCGCTTTTTGCGCTTCACGTCGCAACGCATCCAGTGTATCCCCTTCCACATGCCCATAAACACCCAGACGGTCGCGGACAGCACCCCCCATCAAATCGTAAATGGGCACCCCTAAAGCGCGGGCTTTGATGTCCCATAGCGCAATTTCCACCGCCGCTAGTGCACTGGAAAATACGGGACCGAATCGGTAAAATGGACGTCGCACCATCCGTTGAAACTGGTCTTCGATACGCCGAGGATCCGTTCCCATAACGATCCGCATGAGTTCATTCACTGCGGTGCGCACGGTCGCCGCCCGTCCTTCTAACATGGCTTCGCTCCATCCGACCACCCCTTCATCGGTTTCCATTCGCAACAATTGCCAACGGGGTGCCACTAAAAACATTTCAATCCGCACAACCTTCATGCCCCGGATCCTCTCTCCCTCTCACAACTCACAAAACAACCCCTTGGACAATCTAGGCTTTTAGGCTTTTACCCCACCAGCACTTACAGCACGCACGAAATATCGCTGCAATATCAAAAAGATGAAGAGGACTGGCAACATGGCTGTGACTGTAGCCGCCATACTGATTTGCGGCAACACGCCCACATTACGGCCAGTCAGTTCGACTAAGCCCAACGCCACCGTGTATTTGTTGGTACTACTAATGACCACTAACGGTAAAATAAAATCATTCCAAGTGCCAACAAACGTTTCAATCATCATCACCGCAATGGCTGGCATGGATAACGGACCGATTACCCGAAATAAAATGCGCCATTCGCTCGCCCCATCAATGCGGGCTGCTTCATCGAAGTCTCTCGGGATGCCGTCCATATACCGGACTAAAAACAAGACGCTCAATCCCCATGCCAAATGGGGCAACACCACGCCGATCAACGTGTCTAAAAGTCCCAATGATCGGACCACGAGAAATATCGGTAACAATATCACGGTATCTGCCAAAAACATGGTCGTAACAAAGAAGTACAGCAAAAACCGACTCCCCGGCATTCGCAGGCGGCTAATGCTAAAGGCGGCCATGGTGGATATCCCGACTTGCCCGACTACGGTGCCCATAGCAACCCATGCGCTGTTTCCTAACAAGGGGCCCATGCCCAATTCCGTCCACGCGGAGACAAAATTCCGCCAGTAAAAATGTGTCGGGACAAACAAGATACGTCCTGTCAAAGGTGCCGTGGGTGGCGTGAGCGCAACGGCTAGGGCCGACATCATGGGAATTACCATACATAAGGCCCCAATCGTTAAAAATCCTAGGACGATGATCCGATTGGTCTTGTGGCCATGTTCAATCATGGCGTTGTCCCTTCACTGTTGCGCAACCCAAAATAGGTCGCCACAATGGTCATCAAAAACAATAGCACCGAGGCTGCCGAGGCCAACCCAATATCGCCAGCGACAATACCATTGGAATAGATCCATAGTGTCAACACCTGCGTGGTCTGGTAAACCCCAACGCCCGTCACCACATAAATTTCGCTAAAGCCACTAAAGGTTTGCGACAGTACTATGAGCGTGACAACCCCGATGGTGGGCAAGGTCAAAGGCAAGATAATCCGAAAAAATCGCTGCAGTGAACTAGCACCATCAACCAACGCTGCCTCCAATACGTCGGTTCCCATGTTGGCTAAACCCGCTAAATAGAACAATGCCAAAAATCCCGCTTGTTGCCAC
The DNA here is from genome assembly GCA_003023695.1 of Sulfobacillus benefaciens. GTDB lineage: Bacteria > Bacillota > Sulfobacillia > Sulfobacillales > Sulfobacillaceae > Sulfobacillus_C > Sulfobacillus_C benefaciens_A. The sequence continues at coordinate 10,056 of PXYW01000036.1, forward strand.
AAGAGCAATGCACCGAGCACAAAAAAGATGTCGTGCGGATTATTCAGCCAGTTCGGTTCACTAATGCCCAACAGGCCAAAAAGCTTGGCAATAGGGCCTTGATCAGGCGTAAGAAGATAAATCCAAATCGGCCCCTCCATCGCCCACGAAAAAATGCCCGGGAGAAAGTAAACCGCTCGCCAAAACGCCTTACCGGGAGCGCCTTGCAATGCCAGTGCGAGTAATAATGGCGGAAAGGCGGTCATTACTGTCCCCACCAGGATCCAAATCAAGGTTGCGATGAAGGAATGAACAAATCCTGGATTGTGTAACAGGGCGACATAATTCGCAAATCCCACCCAGTGATGCTGGTTAAAAAGTCCTAATTGCTGGAAACTGTTCAAAAACAAGGAGACGATTAAGTACCACTTGAACACGAGAAACACCACGATGGCCGGAGTGGCCAATACCCATCCAATCACGACGCGCCGAGAAATTTTTAGCAAGGCGGGTCTAAAGATCCACCCCTCGCGCTTACGGTTCGCGGCATCATGCATGGCGATTCTCCCGAGACGGCGCCATCCGGTGCCAGGAATGCTGCGGCACAAAACCAATCGTCTCGTAAGCCCGTCGGGTGTCGATAAAGCTTGTGCCGCCATTCCATGGTACGCCGTGATAGAAGCGGTGGTAAAGGATTTCCGGGGAATCATCTGCGAGAACGTCGGGTCCGTTAATAGCTAAAATTTGGTGACTGCCCGGCGATCCTGGGCTTCGGAGGCTCCGGCTAATCGCCTCTACTACGTCATCGATCCAGACATACGCAAATACGATCTCTTTCCCGCGTTCTGGATGCTGCAAGCGCGGCAATCCTTCCACCTTCCAATTGGCCTCACTCAACACCAAGGTTAGCCTTAACGAGTAGGCAATTAACGCCGTGGTTTTGCAAGCCGCGGTCACCAAGACTTCCCCCACCATTTTAGACAAGGCGTAGGCATTTTGCGGATTGTCTGGATACGATTCCGTCAACGGCAGCCACTGCGGAGCAAAGCAGGTTTCCGCTCCCAATCCCCAAATGGTGGCAGAGCTGGCGGACACCAGCCGCGAGATTTTCAAATCGGCGGCAATTTTTAACACATTAAACAACCCTAACGTGTTATTGGAAAACACCGTGTCATCCCCCAGTACTCCGGCCTCAGGAATAGCGGCCAAATGCACTATAGCGTCCGCTCCTTGGGCAGCTTGATAGAGATCCCCTAAACAGGTCGTCTCGCCTTGTTTGATAATCCCTGGGGCAGCAACAGTCGGGGCCAATCTATCGAAGTTTACGACCTCGTCCCCTTCTGCCACCAGGCGTTCGGTCATGGCACGACCGATGAGTCCTCGACCCCCAGTCACCAATATGCGCATCGGAATTTCCCTCCTCGCGAATATGCGTGTGCATCAACCTGTCGTATTATCATCACCCACCATCGTCCTCAACGGGTTGGTCATGTCAAGGGGACACTCACGAGGTCCTCAATAATCGGCCACAACCGATTCAGCTCGGCTTCTTGAATAGGACCCCAAGCCATAGAAGGGGCCCTCATAGTTACTGTGCGAAAAATCCCGCGTCGGCGTAGCACCGCTTTAGCCCACACCATTCCCATCAACTGTTCGGCAACCAGAACTGGCAACAACCGATGGTACAATAACTGCGCGGCGTCCTGGTCTTCACGATCTAGCGCTCCCACGACTTTCGCTAACACATCGCCCACTTCGCAGGCTGGCATCCAGGCTTGCGCCCCACATGCTGCCTCCGTTAGAAGATATAATCCGCCAATGCCCCCGATTAAAGCGGGGGTCCGGGACACAAAGGCCTCGCGAATGGCCTGCATACGAAACGCTGCGGCAACGCCCTCTTCTTTAACATAGGTAATCCGCGGTACATCCTCAATGACCCGTGTCAACACATCCAGGCTCATCGATCCAGAAAAATACGACGGCGTATTTTGAAGAATCACCGGACACGCGGCGGCCTGCGCAATTGCCTGAAAGTATTCAATGATGGCCTGTATTCCTGGCCGTTGAACATGGCCCACGTATGGTGGCATGGCCATCACCGCTGCCGCTCCTTCGTTTGAGGCGTCCTGCGCCCAAAAAGCCGCTTGGCGCGCATACGGGGCCGACACTCCGATGACAAACGGCAGACGGTCCTGAGTGCGCTGGCTTATGGTGTGTACCATTTGTTGGCGCTCGCGATCCGTTAGCGTATAAAACTCACTGGCTACTGCCGGTGCCACTATCCCCTGCATGCCAGAGGTGATACAATACTCGATTTCCCGGTCAAAACTTTCCCAATCAATATCTCCTTGATCCGTAAAAGGTGTCAAAAGAATTCCCCAGATTCCTGTGATATCTTTCAGCATTACAGCCCCCTTGTTTTCAGCCGTATTGTCGGTAACCTCGGTCACATGCAAGACTGGCCCCTGGCCGTGACCCGTAGAAATTTCCGTGGGACTTGGGCTCGTCAGGACCCTAAAGAAAGCTCCCACCGCTGAGGGAAACGCTCGACGGGTTCTTCTTTTATCAACGCCGTCCGAGACAGGTCATACCAGCACAGGGGTTCCATGACACGGAAGAGCCCTTGAGAGTAACGATGCGTCAATTGGTTACCAAATTCCCAAGGATTCGCCGTATTTTCACGGAACATGCCATAGTGCATGGGCACGACGGTCCGGGGTGTTAATGCGACGGCCATGTCAATGGCCTCGTCGAAGCCCATATTCCCCAAGCGTCCATTGATGCAGACGGCTAAGAGATCCACCGGTGTGGTGCCGATGTCCTCTAGGATCTTTGGCGACCATAAGGTGTCTCCGGTAACATAAACCGAGATGTCTGCCCACCGTACCAAAAATCCCAAGGAATCCTCCGCGTGTTCGGCGTGAATGGCCGTGACCACCACATCGTTTACGACAATCCGATCGCGCCGCTGGAGGAGATGGATCTGGGCCGGGGCCACACCCGCCGTTTGCCAATACGCGGTGACTGAAGGCGGGCCAATCCACCGCTGAGCAATCAGTCGCGCCGTCAAATCCACATCCAAATGGTCGGCGTGATCGTGCGTAACCAAGATCGCATCGGTGGTCAACGTGGTCAAGAATGGTGGAGGCCACAATCGGGACAGCCCGAGGTGTTCGCAAGATGTCGTGAGATACGGATCGATGAGTAACCGTGTCCCTGACATGGTTACTATTGCAAAGCCCCCTTGACCGAGCCAACACAGTCTTCCCCTATTTCGGCTGTCCTGTAAGTCCCTGGACGCAGATATGACTGATGGGTGCACCAGTGCCACTTCCTTCAATTACGCAGAACCATCTACTGCGTACTCGCAGCTAATGTGTTCGCCGTTTGAGATAATGTGGCGGAAATTGGCGCACCATCGACCATGATTTTGACCAATGCTTCCGACAACACCGTTTTATCCGCGGTATACCCTTTAATCGCGGGTTCCTGGCGAATGGGGCCTTCTAACACCCGCTGAAACCCTAAGTCTAGGGGATTATTGCCGCGTAAAGCAGCCGCATTGACATCAGTAAGTGCCGACAGTTCAATCGGTACATCCCCTTTGGCCCACGATCCCGTCACTTGTTTGATCTGAACAGACTTTGTCAGTAGCCAATGCAAAAAGGCGAGGCCACCCGCCTTGTTGGGAGCGTGACTGTTGAGGAAATAGAACGACCCTCCTGCCAACGCCACAGGTTTCCCATAGGGGTGCGTGGGAGAAGGGATCGGAATGACCTCAGACTTGTTCAATAGACCAGCTTGCTCAATCGCGGGAATTATACTGTTGGCCGCAATGACCATCCCGGCTTGACCGTCGGTGTACTGGGTCCACGTTTCAATCCACGGTAGCGTCGTCGCATTGGGCGAAATCACATGATCCTGCTGTAATGTTCGCAGAAAACGCGCGGTGGCTATCCCTGGGGCTTGTTGAAATGTTGGCTTCCACCCTTGGCCCGACGAATCCGGCACAAACGAGGTTGCCCCGGCTGCATAGAGCCAACTTTCATATTGCCATCCAAAGGCTCCATTTTTAATCTGATAAGACTCGGCAAACCCGATATGACCGTGTTGTTCAAACACCTGCGCATCATGAAGAAATGTTGTCCAGGTCGTTGGCTGCGGCAAGTGGTATTGTTGTAGCCAATCTTTGCGGACTACCAACGCCAATGCGTAACTGTTGTCAGGAACTCCCAGAATATGTCCGTCCACACTCGTGGTGGTAAAAAGATTCATCCGGAGATGATGAGACCATTGCGGCAAATATTTGTTAAGAGGGGTAATAGCGCCATCATACCAATAGGTCGCGAGGTCCGCATTATCCATCTTAATGACATCAATAGGTTGATTAGCTTGCAATGCCGCAAAGTCTTTGGTGCGGTAGGTGGAGCTCGGCAATCGACTCAGTTCCAAATGATATTGGGGATATGCCTTATCAAACGCGGCTTCCATCGCTTTATCGGTGGCGTTATCTATAGGGACAACACCGGTCCGGCTTTCAGACCACACCACGACGTTTGTGACGGAATGAGGTGGCGAACTGGCCGTAGATCCACACCCGGTTAATCCGGCCGTGCCAAGTGCCAGAGCCACCCCTACACCAATCCGGCGTTTCCGTTGGTTGTTCACTACTTCTCCTCCTTGTCCTTTAGGGAGACGCCCCCCTAGAAAATTTACCGACCGAGACGTTATAATCGTCACTTCTGTTGGCTGTACCCTGGACACGTAAGTCTTGCACTATCCTAAAGAATCATGGCGGGGATCTTGGCTTGGATGCACCGAATGCAAGAATGCCTCCCGTGCTTGCGATGTATGGGTAGTCACCGCGTCTTTGAGGGCGGCATGGTCGGTTCCTTCAGCCGCTTCTAAAATCCGCAGGTGTTCTTGATGGACATCATGTGGTTTACGCAGCGGCCTGACACGATAGGATCGCAAAATCACTCGACGCACATTAAGTTTGCGATAGAGTGCGGTCAAATGACGGTTGCCCGCCGCCTCCACTAGCAGTTCGTGGAAGAGCGCGTTGAGTTCGTTGCGGCGCAAAAAACTCGCGTCATCACTCAACGTATCGAGCAACTGACGTTCCTCAGCAAGGATTTCACGGAGTTCTAGCGCAATATGATCCGTGACCGGTAACGGGATGATTTCGGCAGCGTACTGTTCCATCATTTCGCGTACGCCCAAAATATCTAAGACATCCTGTTCGGAAAGCGTATTAACAAACGTCCCACGGTTTCGAGCAATGGCTACCAGCCCTTCATCGCGCAAGAGGTCAATAGCAGTTTTAACCGGACTACGGCTGACACCGAATTCGATCGCTAACTCTTCGACCGATAACCGATCACCAGGCTTGAGCAAGTCACTGGTAATCCGATCTTTGATGATGCGATAAATTTGCGAGGATAACGCTTCTTGATCCAACACCATAGTTTTCCCCTTTATCTGGGATCGAGAGACAATCAGAATGTAACACGTGACATGTTACACTGTCAATGGTATTATCTAACATGTTACATGCTATAGAATATCTCTGTGGAGGGATGCTTTGTGCATTTACCGCGTATTGTCAGAACATTAGGTGGTGCGTTCACCGCTGTAATACTTGCCCTCGGTGTCAATGTGTCTATGACCCAGGCCCAGTCACTGACACCTCCTGCGCCAATTGCCCGTACCACAGCATCACAGGCCCCTGCACGACCGATGATGGTGTTTCATCTCAGTTATTATTTTCTGAGAAATGTGGAGGCAGGGGATGCATCGCCCAGCGGATTCTCATGCCCACAATGCGGATCCCAATCCCTTATCAACACAATCATTCGGAAAAATAATCAAGAGTTTGGATCACACTGGGCCGTATTACTCAATCCAGGCGACGCTCGCAGTTTTACCCAGTTCCTCCAAGTGATCAAGATGCTCAATACCGACCACGTTAAATTTTGGGTCGACGCCTATACCAGTGACATTGAGCACTATACCACCACGTGGGGATACTATTGGCAGGAGCCGTCGCAGCCCCTACAATTGCAACCGCCTTATCATGAACCGTATGCTATTCCGTTATCCCCGCAACAACTGTCCGTAGTGGCGCATGTCGCACCGAAAACATTTGTCGGAATTCGATTCCATGAAGTGCCCTACCGCGCCTCCAACCCTAAAGCGATGGCCGTAGTCCAGTGGGTGGCCAAACACCAAATCCCGGTCTACATCAATGGGGGTCCCACCAACTGGAATGACACATGGGAGCCGTTTATTTTACAGCATCCTCACCTCGCGATACCGTTGGTTAATAACAATTGGATTGGTGCCTTAGATTCCAATTGGCAATGGGCTACGGCTTTATACCAGCAACATGCAGTCCATACGCTGGGGTGGTCCACGCAAACGTTTTTCATTTTACCACTGAGCAAATTTCAAGTGTCGTTGACAGATATTTTCCATGACCAAGTGCCCGCTAATCCTTACTTCTTCTATTTCGCTTATCAATATAGTTATGGTGGCCGTGTCTTTGAAGTGGAACCCGACCAAGCGATCTATTCCCCGACCGGCCAACTGACCGCTACGGGGCAACGCATCGTGACTTTTTATCGCATGTTCAGTCATGCTCCCAAAGTATCCCCCAGCTACCAACTCGGGCAAAATGCTTACGGGGTCATTGCGATTCGGCAATCGGGGAAAAATCGTTCCTCATGGATGGGCCCCATGAACCTCGTCGCTAACTCGTCGGCACAATCCGGGAGCACTACGATCCACTACACGGTGTCTGGACTGCCAAAAGGCCATAGTGCTCTTTTGGCTATCTGGAACGGCTCCAGCAATGGCTATCCGACCACCGTTCTAGTTAATGGCCGACCGATACCGATAACAAGGGGATTTAAGGGCTTAGGTCGTCCTACCCCCTCTGCCTTTTGGCTCGGCGGCCACGATATATACATTCGAACGGAGAACGCGTCCGTCCAAGTTCACTATTCGAACCAGCGCATTTATAATGGTAATGCGCCCTTGGTTATATCCCAGGGTGCACTGTTCCACATTCTCAATATCGGAGGCCCGCGACCATTGGCTCCGACGGTAGCCCACCCATCGGTAACCTGCGCGGGCACCACGATAACGGGCAATGGCACAGCCACATCCAATACGGTATCTCCCGGACAAATATTGTTCTGTACGGCCAACTTCAGTGCCAATCTGTTTCCCATTAACTATGCGTCACCCGATTTCACACCAATCCAAACAGTGGGCTCTAATACGGGAACCGAAACCAATGTAGCCAGCTTTCAAGCCCCCGACGTGGCTGGGTCCTATCACATCAGCGCCCAATATGTGCTTAACGGCATTTACTATAACGCGACTTTTCCCATTGTCGTTCGCTAATCGCAATAGGCTCACGTCGCCTATCCCGTCGATTTTATATCGACGGGATTTTTGCCGGAGGCGCCCAAGTCGATTTCCGTGGTGGCAGTGGATTTTTCGTGGAGAATTAGCCGAGGGGATCGTAGTCCCAGTGATCTCCAAGCCCCATTCGGTTCCACGAATTCGACATTACCGCGAATTGCTGGTGTCCACGTTATTGAAACAAGTCCAATCCATACCTATCATTGGCAGATCTGCAGAGGAACTACATGTATTGTGTATTGATTCACGTATCACCCAGGATAGCCTGCTGTTATGCGTTCAGTGGCTGCACATTCATGGTCACCCTGTTATTTTTCGCAACATACTGTGTCATGGCGGGTGGACGGGAATGGAGGGGAGTGTCAAGGATTTTGTGTAAACAGATGCTACGAAGCGAGTGTGGTCGCATATTCTAACCTATCGGTTTTTACCATAGAGTAGATAGAATGCAACTCTGAGGCGTAGCCGTCACGGCGGGTGTCTCCTGGTCCGCGAACCCCTTCACCGCCGAACGTGCGCTATTCACACATCGGCCTCTCCAAAACACTCACCAAGGAGAGATCTAAGGCACGTGCGTCACGCGGCGCGATGCAAGGCAGAACCACCGATTCCGGAACCCTATAGTGACCAAGCCCTTACCAAAGTGAAGTAACGCCAATAGCCCGCGTAAAGTAAAGGCTACGGAATATTATACGCCCAGCCTCCCGTGCAATAGACTCGGTCACGTGGGCGTTTTCGATCATGGTAAAGGCTCATAAGCGCGTTCCAGTGCTCCACAAGCCATTGCCGGTATGCACCGATTTGGCCGCAAGGCAATCCTGCTCAATAGGGATCCTCTTCAGACCATTCAGCGCATCGTGTAGATTATGTCCGCAAATGCCAAACAAAATAGTACATCACACACAGGAATGGCGCACCATCCGTGCAGACAAACAGAGACAAGACTCGCGACCCTGTCCTAAAACCGATCCCCCAACGTCACAAACGGATCCGTATGTGACAAGTCGTGCCATCAGATTGCTACGCGGAGTGCGAGACCGTGGGGACGCTATCCTGCTCCAGCAAATGCGTCACGTATGTGCACTCGGGATAGTTCGCACAATATCCATAGATATCCCCGGTCACTGCAAGAACCCGATACTCAACAGGATAGGCTCGACACCGTGGGCACAAGCTTTTTTCATGGCGGTTGACTTTCATAATCAACACTCCTTATGTGAACTCATTCACAATATGAGATTACTGTAGCACATCAATTTACGAATGGCAAATATGTCTTGCATAAATTTTCGGTCATCATAGCTTTCTGTATGCGGACAATTCGTGGATTTCTGATCAATGTGGGGCTCTGCGATTTATTATCGGAAAGCCTACCACCCCGAATCCATCCGGCGCTAGGAATGCGCCCAGGACAAAATACCCAAGCAATTTCCATGGTCATGCGGGTGGTCCAGCACGGGCGGCAGGCGTCCCATGTGCTGGCCGGTCAAAAACGTTGCCCTCCACGTGGTGTGTGGGGTGTGCAAAGACAAGCGACAATATGGGGTTCGGGCAGTAACGGAACGAAAACTGCCGTAGGCGGAAGTGTGCTCGTCGCGCCGATGCGTCCCATATTGCGCGCCAAAATCAGCCAATCGCTAATTAAGAAGAACACGTTGAGATGAGAAAATGGTCGACCGGTCATTAAGGATTTGGACTACCTGAGAAAGTTGCTATAAGGGTTTTTGGGCAGGGGCAATATCCTCTGCCAGTTTTCGGTACCGAACATACGTCTGCGAAAAACGCCTAATGTTGTTATCGGCCCCTTCGTTAACCTATTCGAACCATGCCGCGTGGTCTCGTGTACATAACGGAATATCAAAGGGGTGTTGGCGCAAACGGCTAATTTTTAAGCGAGAATTACAGCCGCAGGAAAGAATTTCCCGTGCTATGGGCGCATTTAACGTTTCGTAGACAAACGGCATCAGCCAAGGGTGACCGGTATTACGAAGACGCCAATCCCTGGTGAAGGGGACTACTGCCAATATTATGGTGAGGTCTTGTACCGTAACCAAAGCCTCCCCTTTGGCGTTACCCACACTGACAGAAGGACGGCCATTTTGGAGGAGGACTCGACATGAAATACCCTGGACTATTTGTGTCTAGTAGTGCCCTGTTAGGAAGCCTAATGTTGGCTGGGTGTGGACTCAGCGGGCAAGTTCACCCCACCGCGGCAAACACCCCCAGCACTCACGTTCACGCCTCAGGATCCACGAGTAGTAAAACACCGGCACCCAGCTCAACCTCGACGTCACCAAGTTCCTCGGCCACCACGGCGGCATCCGGTGAACCTAGTGCCTCATCTGTGCCCGGTAACACAGATTCCCCATCGACCTCTTCGACTGGTGGGTCAACAGTGCCTGCAGGCCAGCCGACAAGCCCCACTGCGATTGAATACACAGTCAACCAGCAAGCCTCCATTGCGCAGGTTCAACCCCAAGCATGGGTAGCTCGCGAAGGATTTAACTCCCATTACGTCAGGGTCAACACGGCTACCGCAGCGACTTCTCATGGTAAAGTGTTGGTGCTCACGTATAGCAACTTCCTGTTGCAGGAGACCGGCACCGCGAACTCCTTTGGCACTGGGGGCGACATTGTTAAAACGTCGGCCGTCTCGTTAACCATCCCAGGGTTTGGGTCCTCCACGCCAATTACGGGGACGATGACAACCGTCGACGGCATCCAACACAGTGGCCCCCACGTGGTTCTCACATTTCGCGCCCCCGACGGATTATATTGCGACCTCCTATCGACCACGTTGTCCTCGAGTCAAATCGAGCAAATTGCCGAGTCTATGAGTGAAATTTAAGGATATCGATCGCGGTGAAGCCGCAAGAGGATGGATCGCACGGAGGCTCAGAAGCCCGAGATGCCCCACCGCACTCTTGGCAGTGAGAACGAAGAGACAGTCCGATCCCCGGAATCGAGGGTTGCCGTGTCCACATCGATCGCACCTTGACCTACCCGCCCTTTTGGGGCCAAGGCGTCGCGACCCGTGCAGTCGGCGATGTGGTGCTCCACGCCTGGGTCCATGGACTTCAAATCCTGAATAGCTAGTACCTATCATCCAATGTGGCGTCCCGCAAGGCACTGGAAAAGAGCAGATTAATTCTGATTCGGGTGCCGACAGCCTCGGGAGAGCATGCAGGACAGATGGTCGCGCATTATTGCCTCCGATTGGAGAGGGCTATTGAATGATAGTGCCAAAGCAATTGGCAACCAGGGTCTATTCAACGTGACAAAAGAAGGGGGCTCGTATGGCACTCATGTTTCAATAGAGAATACCTCATACCCACAGACGGGTCTTTCGCAGGCAGGTCTATGGAGAGAACCGCGGCATATGTCAGTGAGTCCCAGTAACTTACCAGGGATCGACCGCGTTATCATGACCACAGATTTGTTCGCCACAGTCGCGCATGAGGCTCACCACAAACTTTTTCACACCCACGGAGGCATCATCCCATGATCAAACGAAAACAAGGGGTAGTCGGCTCGGCCATTCTTTTAGGCGGGATGGTTCTCGCGGGTTGTGGCACGAGCGGACATCCCGTAGCTATTCCTCCTCGTCATCATTCACACGCGGTGAGTCCATCGTCTGTTACATCCCCATCGATCACACCGTCATCAAGTCCTATATCGCCGTCACCATCGTCAGGTTCAGTCACGGCGCCGACGCATCGTTCGCAAACGGTGCATCCATCGCCTGTTACATCCCCGTCGGCGGCAACATTCTCGTCCATCATCCAGGGCGCTATGCAAGCGGTTGTAGGAAATACTCGTGTTCCTCTATATGCACCTACACATATTGAAGATTTTACAGCGGCACCGTATTATTCTGCAGCGGGACAGGTTTCGCCCGAAACGCACCCGGCACCGTCATACGCCATGACATTTTATCGATCCCAAACGTCAATCAAACCTAATAGTTCTCAATTGCACACTGTAAGCCCTCAGGATATTATCGGGGGATATCAAGTCAGCGAGTGGCCCAGTGCCCAGATCGCCAGCCAGCATTTGTTTTACGGAACACCTACACCGATCATTCCCCCGCGCCATCCATCGGGGTCGTCTATTACCTTAGCAGTGGGTTTGACGGGAACAGTTACCACTATGGACGGACTCTCTATGATAATATGGCATGAAGGACGCTGGACTATGGCAGTGATGTATGAACACGCCTCGTACACGAAGGGGTTAGCTACAGCGCAAAACATCGTCTTCTTTTGCCAACATCATTTTCTTCCCCCACCAACAACTCAAGGTGATGGAATCATCTTGTTGACGGGCAAACACACGACGACTAAGATCTCATGGAATTCTGGCAGTCTAGTTGTTAACGCCTCAGACCATCAAGGATGGCTCGGCGCGTTCGAAACCGCTATTCTCATGCGAAAATATAATTAATTCAGCGTTCTTAATCTGTAACAGCATGGGATGGTCATTCAGATAATCAGCATTGTTCTATAAGGAGAATTAAGGGCAGCGGATCCACTGGACTCCGCTTTTCGATATAACATCTCAGGATAGCAATGCATTAGCTATATCAAGACCAACGCACTAGATCCATAGTACTGCCAAAGATTTGGTGTAATACCCCCAAATCCTTGTGGGCCATTGTAGGTACTAGGGCATTCTGCATGATCTTGAGCCGAGAACGTAGCAGGGGGCATGGCAACAATTCGTTTCTAGCACGATCACAAGCCATATATTGGTACTCCCCAGCTCTCACAATGGTCTTTCCATAATGATTCCAAGGTCTTGGTGGTAATAAATGAGAGACGATGCCCAATCGGAAGGCCATACGAGGGATGTTCTGACATCCAGACCGAGTGTACGAGCCCTTTTGACAGCACTCGGCATGTGAAATTTCCCATCATCTGGATTATGGCGCCATATTTACGAATCGTTGCCGTACCCCACGTTTGTCGACACCCCTGTGGCCGTCGCTGCTGGCGATTTTGTGAGGGCGGCTCAAGGCGCGGCCTGGGTCCCCCCATAACGTTGACTGCATGGATGGCAGATTGGATTGGACGATGCGCCAGGCCTAGGACGGGTGGAGTAGGGGCATTCGCACGCTCTGGCGGGGAGACTGCTCCCAACTGCTCCAAAAGACTATTTATTTGATTCTATTGCCATGGCACATCTGGCACAATGTGGCGCTGACGTTGCGCCTCCAAGAAGTCGGTTAAGCCCCTGAAGAGGCCTTCCGTCCGAAAGTTTACGCTTACTTCGTCTTTCGCGATTTTTACGTCTTATGTCGCCGCCTGCTAAAGCCACAATTAATACGGTCAGTAACAGGCCCCTCCCGACGACAATGGGCTCAACGAAGCCCGGAGACTGAATATTGAGGTTCACCTCGACATCATCTTCCGGTACGTCAACGGACACGCGCCTTCCACCTAATCGATATTGGGAACCTCTTCTTGGTAAACATCACCGACGACACGTACGAAGGACAGGGAGCGTGAGCTAGCGCTCGGGACGATGACAATCTCTCCTATACCCCATACACACGGACATTGCCTTTCGTAGGCCCATCAAGGGAGAGAAAACTTCTATGGCATATGTGGGGAATTCCCCGTAACGCTTCGGGGAGCAGCAGCGTTTTATACGTGCAATGAGTGATGCGGCAATCCCTCACGGATGGGACCATGAC
>PXYW01000037.1 GCA_003023695.1 Sulfobacillus benefaciens
ATCGAGACGGTCCAGTGGGCGAAGGACCGCGGGGCAGGACTCGTTGTGGAAGATTTACCGGGATGTGAGCGCCAAATTCAACCGGGTGATGCACCAGTTTAATTACCGAGCCTTGCTGACGGCGGTCGAACGGCAGGCAACGCGGGAAGGGGTGGCGCTCCGTAAGGTCAAGCCCGCTTACACCTCACTGATTGGACGTGTCAAATATCAACCCACTATGGCATCAGTGTCCATCATGCGGCGGCGTTGGTCATTGGCCGCCGGGGCGGCCTCAAAGGTTGGCGGGAGAACATCCCCAAAGACCTGCGGCAGTGGATGCAAGCGCAGGGTCAGTGGAATGACGCGACCTATCGTAAAACCGACTGGAGCGCATGGAATCGCCCCAAACGGGCCCTCACTGCCGCCTTGAAAAAACGACAGCAGTATTGGAATGCGTGGTTAGGGTATCGCAAGACATTATTGACGGAATGACCATCTCTTATGCGTCCCGTCGCCACCACGGGGCGAAAGGAGCGACGGGACATCTTGATGAGGGCCCAGTAACACTGGGGCTCAGCGCACCACCGACGGGACACCGACGGGACACCGATGGGTGTTTCCTGCCATCCTTCTCCTGCTGGGATCTTGAGCGGGGAGCCGGGGAAACACATCCCGGCTCCATGGGGCGGAAGCCACCCCCAAGCAGACGAATCCTGTGAGGACTGCGGGTTCCGTTAGGAACCGAGAAAAGCCGAAAGAGATTATCGTAGGTTTTTTTAACCAGGGGATGACGAGATATTGAAAGTGATGCTATCAACCGAGGGCAATTCGACGTGGATAGAATCACCATGGACGTCGAACCAAGCGACTGCCACCACTAGACTCCCATTTATGGATGGGAATGGCCACCAAATGCGTGTTCACGACTTTTTAACTTCAAGAGTGTTGATAGGGATTTTAATGCTGCGTTGAGCCAAAAGAAGACCTGCGATTACCAAAAGGCTCGCCACGCCATCCAACGCGGTGAGGCGTTCCTTAAGAAAAATCCAGGCTAATACATATCCGATTGGTGGGGTTAATAGCAGCCAAAGACTGGCGCGATCGGCTCCGGAACGTAATAATCGGAACCATAGCAACATAGCTCCAATTGATACTGCCCCAACTAACCAGGCTAACGATCCCCACCAGGCAATGGTCCATCGAATCGGTTGGGATCCATTTGCTAATAGGGCTGCCGGTAGCAGGAATACTGCTCCAAATACCAATTGCCAGATATTGATCAAGGGTCCCGGCAAGGGCAGGCGAATTCGTTGAAAATATACACTGCCCATGGCCATACTACTCATTGCCGCTAGAATTAGACCAATCCCCATAAAGGGGCATGCTGACCGGTCATCGATTGCCAAGCACCGATGCCAAGACCTGCTACAGCAATGCCAAATCCACTCCATTGTTGCCACAGGAGCGGTCTTTTCAACCAAAACCGTGATAATAGCAACACTAAAAAAGGGTTGGCAGCGACGAACAAATTGAACAAGCCGGCAGGAACCACCTGAAGTGCCACAAAGGACGCCCCAAGATATAACGTTGTGTTCAGAAAACCCAAAAGCATTAGGGGACCCCAATAGCCAGCGGGCGGGCGCAAACCTCTTCCCGATAAACGCCATCCGACGGATAGCAAAATACCCGCCACGGCAAACCTTGTCCAGGCTAATGTAAGAGGCGCAGCGGCGGTGAGCCCCCACTTGGTGGCGACAGAGGCCGAAGCCCAAAGCGTTGTAAAGGTTAGCGGTAGCATAATACCCACGGCGCATGCTCCTTTTCACAATATAACCTGTAAAATGCGCATAACAGGTTATATTATAGCATGCAAGCCACCGGTGGTAATATGAGGATCAAGAGGGGATAACAGATGTCTCATACACCGTTTACGACTTTAGGCGGCACTTTAACCGTTGACTTCTTAAATACCTTTCAAATGCAACAAGGACAACAAGTAGACTTGCTAGAGACACAGGCTGATGTTGTTCGTTGGCTAGATCTCATGGTTGCAAGTCAAAAATTAGCTCCTGTGCAAAAAGCACAAATACTAACTGACCAAGGGTTTTCGCTGGATCAGTTGCGAGAGTTTCGTCTAGAATGCCGAAGGTTTTTGCATCTGCATCAGCCATTTGAGCCAATGGTCTCTTGGATGGCCCACTTCGTTGACCAAAGCCCATTGACATTTCGGTTCAATGGTCATAAGGGAGTGGTGGCCATACCCATAAAGGGAGGGACCGCGGGACTGTTGTCGCTTCTGGCTTACGACTGGTTAAAATTAAAGCCAGTCGATTACTTAAATATTAAAAAATGCGAAAATCCCCATTGTATGGCCTACTTTCTCAACGTTAGCGGCCGGCGCAAATGGTGTGCTATGGAAACCTGCGGGAATCGTCAAAAAAGCTATCGCCATTATCGCAAAGTCAGAAAAGTCCCTTCCGCTTAAGTTACCGTTTAAAGAGGACGGGCATGACATACAAATAATATTATTGTCGGAAAAGCTCAACCTAATATTTTGACACATCCTAGGAGAGATATAGTATAATAACAACAAAAACAGTCAAAGTCAGGAGATGTCTATGGCGCGGATCATCGATGAAATCGAACTCTATATTCGCCAGTTGCTGGAACAGTCTAGCAATGGCATTGTAGACCTGCAACGGGCGGATCTGGCAGATCGTTTTGATTGTGTTCCTTCTCAGGTGACGTACGTACTAATGACCCGGTTTACCCCCGATCGTGGGTTCTTAGTGGAGGGGCGTCGGGGCGGCGGTGGGGGAATTCGCGTACATCAATTAAATACGGCGCCCCAGGAGCTCTTGGATGCTATAAATCAAGTGGAAAGCATCGATCAAGCGCGAGCATTGGATATTGTATTTCGCCTGTTTCAAGCGGAACTCATATCCGAACGCGAAGCCTCTTTAATGAGGGCAGTTTTGCATCGCGACAACATTCAGCTCGAGTTGCCGCACCGAGACAGAGTACGAGCACGACTGCTGAAAGCCATGGTTACCGCAATTTTGAAACCCGAAGGAGCATAGGCTTATGTCGCACGATGGTGACGAAGCACAAAGTAAAAATTTGTTGTGCCAACGATGCAACCAAAAACCTGCATTAGTGCATTTTAGCAAAGTGGTCAATGGCGAAAAGACGGATCGCTATTTGTGCGAAGACTGTGCTAAGGAGGAAGGGGCCTACCATTTCATGTTGGGCCCCCAGTTCACGGTACAGCATGTGCTTGGCGGATTGATTGGGCAGGAACCACTGGGGTCTCAGCGTAGCGAGACTTCGACCAAACGCTGTCCCCATTGCGGTTATACGTATCAGAGATTTGCGGAATCTGGACGCCTAGGATGTGATTACTGCTATCAAACATTTGCTCCGGAGCTAGAACCTCTGGTGCGCCGACTGCATGGCAGTGTAGACCACCATGGCAAAGTACCGGTGCGGGGTGGGCGTCAGTGGATTCAACAACAAAACTTGGCGAATTTGCGTATGCAGATGAAGAAGGCCGTAGAGCGAGAGGCTTTTGAAGAGGCTGCAAAATTACGTGACGAAATAAGGCAACTAGAAGCTGGCATGGAGTCCGATAGGGGGAATGACCATGAAATATAGCCAGTGGATGGATGGTACAGGACCGGACGCAGATATTGTATTGTCGTGTCGTGTGCGTCTTGCCCGCAATTTATTGGCTACTCCATTTCCCCACCGAATGGATGATGGGCAGGCGCAAACCATGTTAGCTCGTGTGGAAGAAGCAGTGCATCATTTGGAAACGGGTTGGCATTTGACATTTTCTCGTCTGTCCAATTTGACCCCTATCACACGGCAGGTTTTAGTGGAAAAACACCTGGTGAGCCCGCTCTTAGCCCAGGATCCGATACGTTATGAAGCTGTAGCTATCGATGATCGGGAGAGCATCAGTATTATGATTAACGAAGAAGATCACCTGCGAATTCAAGTGGTTTTACCGGGCCTGCAATTGAATGAATGCTGGAAAGTGGCTAACCAATTGGATGATGCAATGGAGCAATATCTTGATTTTGCGTTTGACCCCAAATCAGGATATATTACGGCTTGCCCAACCAATATCGGTACCGCGATGCGGGCATCGGTCATGATTCACTTGCCTGCTCTGGTGCTTACCCATCAAGCATCGCAGGTCTTCACCACCCTTGCCCAGCTAGGAATGGTGGTGCGCGGTCTCTACGGAGAGGGGTCAGAAGCCCTGGGCAATATCTTTCAAATCTCCAACCAGGTTTCACTAGGGTTAAGCGAAGAAGAGTTTATTCACAATCTCACCGTGGTGACCCAGCAAATAGTTGGCCGAGAGCGTCACGCTCGGCAACACCTATTGCAAAATGCTGGTACCGCATTGGCAGACCGGGTGGGAAGAGCTTGGGGACTATTGACTCATGCCCGCATTATGTCCTCTGAAGAGGCGTTGAGGCTGCTGTCTGAAGTGAAATTGGGTGCCGACCTTGGGCTGATTGAGGCTCCAAATGCGGCGACCTACGCCCAGTTGATTGTGGCGACGCGTCCTGGTTTCCTACAAGTTGAAGCAGGCCGCGAATTAAACCCTGTAGAGCGAGACCAATTACGAGCAGATTATCTTAGACGGTTACTTGGAGAGCAAAACCGGGTATAACAGGATAGGGGGGATTATGGTGTTTGGACAATTTACCGAGAAAGCGCGTCGAGTCGTGATTCATGCCCAGGACGAAGCCCGGCGCATGGGACATAACTTCGTAGGCACCGAACATTTATTGTTGGGACTCATCCGAGAAAGCAATTCATTGCCAGCTAAAGTGTTGCAGTCGATAGGGCTAGATTTGGATACGGTGCGCGCTGAAGTGTTGAAGGCGACCGGACGCGGTCCGGCTATTGGGCCTAATGATGAAGTGACCTTCACCCCGCGCGCTAAAAAAGTAGTCTTGGAGTTGGCAGGTCAGGAAGCGCGAGCGTTGAATCAAAATTATATTGGACCAGAGCATCTTCTCTTAGGATTGATTCGCGAAGGAGAGGGTGTGGCGGCACAAGTGTTGCTGTCTGCAGGGGCAGATCTGAATAAGGTGCGGCACCAACTGGTTCACAGTAACGGTGCGCAGGGAGGAGGCCAGGCTCAAACTTCTGAAACTCCGACCCCGGTCAATACGCCAACGCTAGATTTATATGGTCGAGATCTTACGCAGATGGCCCGCGACGGAAAACTGGATCCGGTCATTGGTCGCGACAAGGAAGCTGAGCGGGTCATTCAAATTTTAAGTCGGCGCACTAAAAATAATCCCGTATTAATTGGGGAGCCGGGAGTTGGGAAAACCGCGGTAGTAGAAGGGTTGGCGGAACGGATTGTTGAAAACAAAGTGCCGGAAATCTTAAAGGATCGACGGGTGGTCGCTTTGGATCTTGGTGCCATGCTAGCAGGGTCTAAATATCGTGGCGAATTTGAAGATCGACTGAAAAGGGCGATGAACGAAATACGGGAAGCGAAAAATGTCATTTTATTCATCGATGAGATGCACACCATTGTTGGTGCGGGAGCTGCCGAGGGTGCCATTGATGCGGCAAACATACTGAAACCAGCCTTAGCCCGCGGGGAATTGCAAGCCATTGGTGCCACCACCTTGGATGAATATCGCAAATATATTGAACGCGACCCGGCGCTGGAGCGGCGTTTTCAACCCATTATGGTGGAAGAACCGTCGGCTGACGAAGCGGTTCAGATTCTCGAGGGATTGCGCGATCGCTATGAAGCCCACCATCGGGTGAACATTACTCAAGAAGCGATTGAAGCAGCGGTGCGTCTATCGGACCGTTACGTGTCGGACCGATTTCTGCCCGACAAAGCGATTGACCTAATTGATGAGGCTGCGTCTCGGGTGCGGTTAAAGAGTTATGTCGCTCCTCCCGATCTCAAAGATTTGGCTGGAAAACTAGAGGAATTGAGAAAAGAAAAGGAGGCGGCAGTTCAGGCTCAAGAATTTGAAAAAGCTGCTCAAATGCGAGACGAAGAACAAAAACTGAGAGAAGAACTGGACCAACAAACGCAGCAATGGCATGCTCGACAGGGAAAAGAAGCGATAAATGTGACCCCTGAGGATATTGCTCACATTGTGTCGTCATGGACGGGCATTCCGGTGGAGAAATTGGCCAGTGAGGAATCCGAACGGCTTTTGCATTTAGAGACCGAATTGCATCAGCGGGTGGTGGGGCAAGATGAAGCAGTGCAGGCGGTAAGTCGAGCAATCCGTCGTGCACGTGCGGGTTTAAAAAATCCCAGGCGCCCTATTGGTTCGTTTCTTTTCTTGGGGCCGACCGGTGTTGGAAAATCGGAACTGGCCAAAGCCTTGGCTTCGTCGCTTTTTGGTGACGAGGATGCCATGATTACGATTGACATGTCGGAATACATGGAACGGCATGCTGTATCGCGTTTAATGGGAGCTCCTCCGGGATATGTCGGCTATGAAGAAGGGGGCCAATTGACTGAGGCAGTCCGCCGTCATCCCTATTCTGTGGTGCTTTTGGATGAGATTGAAAAGGCCCATCCGGAGGTCTTCAATATTTTGTTGCAGGTGTTGGAGGAAGGTCGTCTTACCGAATCGAAAGGACGAACGGTGGACTTTCGTAACACGGTGATTATCATGACGTCCAATGTGGGCGCTGAAGTCATCAAGCGTCAGGCAACCATTGGTTTTCGACGTGATAGTGAAGACGGTCAATACCGGGAAATGAAAGATCGCTTGATGGATGAAGTGAAACGGACCTTTCGCCCGGAATTTCTTAACCGCGTCGACGACATTATCGTGTTTCACGAATTGAGTCAGGACCAACTCGCGCACATTGTGGGGATTATGTTGAAAGAAGTGGAGGAGCGGATTGCGCAGAGCGGCTACCACTTGGAAGTGACGGAAAATGCGAAGCATTTGATTGCTAAAGAAGGATTTGATCCCGTGTTCGGAGCCCGGCCACTGCGTCGTGCCATTCAAAGGCTGGTTGAAGACCAGCTCGCCGAAGAGATTTTGGCAGGCCACTTTCCTCAAGGGGTGCGGATCTTAGTCGATGCATCTGATGGCCGCATGGAGTTTACGCGACTGGACGATTCTGTGATAGAGCACGGGAGGTGATGCACCATTAGAGAACAACGACGCTATGTTTGTCAAGTTTGTGCCACAACTAGTGTGCGGTGGATCGGCCGGTGCCCTGGGTGTGGGGGCTATAGCACGATGCAGGAAGAAATCGTCAAGGAACCATCCGCCCCAGTTGGTGGTGCTCCAGCCCGTGAACCGATCGCCTTAAACCGGATCCAAGCCGAAACGGTTTCCCGGTTTTCCTCCGGATTGCCTGAAGTCGATCGCGTGCTGGGGGGCGGTATTGTACCGGGAAGTTTTGCCTTGCTCGGGGGAGATCCGGGAATAGGGAAATCCACTCTGTTGTTGCAAATTGCAGCGTTTGCTAGCCAAAACGGCCCTGTCCTTTATGTGACAGCCGAGGAGTCTGCCTCGCAGACGCGACTGCGCGCAGAGCGGCTGCAAATGGCTGGAGACCATTTGTTTGTGTTGGCAGAGGGAGAAATCCACCGCATTGTACAAGCGATGACTGCTCGTCGCTGGCGGCTAGTGGTAGTGGATTCCTTGCAAACGGTCTTCAATCCAGAACTAGAGTCGGCACCTGGCAGTGTGGGACAGGTAAGAGATGTCGCTTCGCGACTGATGCGGGTTGCTAAGGGGGAAGCGTCGCAAGCCTGTCCGATATTTTTGGTGGGACATGTT
The DNA here is from genome assembly GCA_003023695.1 of Sulfobacillus benefaciens. Classification (GTDB taxonomy): domain Bacteria; phylum Bacillota; class Sulfobacillia; order Sulfobacillales; family Sulfobacillaceae; genus Sulfobacillus_C; species Sulfobacillus_C benefaciens_A. The sequence goes on from PXYW01000037.1 coordinate 7,788, forward strand.
ACTAAAGAAGGGTCATTGCGGCCCGTAGCCTAAGGTAACTTGGGCTAAGGCACTGGGCTATATGCATGAATGGTTGGAGATGCGGTGCGCGAGAGCCCACCGTGGCAACCGGATGTGCAGGAAACGAGGGCAAGAACTTGGATCCTCAGAGACAACACGCCCAGCTCCTAACCGTGTGGGCACAGGGAAACAAAATATTTCGCCGATGGCAACATTTCCATCGTGAAGAATATGCGCCGTGGAGCATATTCGAGGTGTGGTGGAACTTAGCGCGGAGACTCACTGAACGGGGCCTGGTCGCACAAATGTTTCCTGGATCGGAACCGGTCATCGTGGTAGGCGGTCTTGGAAATAAACAGGATCAATGGTTGGTTTTAGTGACACCGAAACAGGTTTGGCCTGAGGTGTTCTCTCGCGTAGTTGTGGTTCACTTGGAGACACCGGCCATGACGTGGTCGGACCATATCAGCTTGTCTTATGACTGCGCGGTGCGTTTAGGGAACCGCCACTGGAATGTACTGTTGCGATTAGCGCGCAAGATGGCCGGAGATAATAGCATATCTTGGTCATCGATCCATACTGCCATCGATGTACTGACCTTGATGGATCGGGAATATGGCCGCCTGCAACCATTGTGTGGCAAGGATTTGGCACCGTTGGCTCAACTGTGGCGCCATCGGGGAGTGCCCCAGGTGATACCAGGGTGGACTCCCGAGCCTGGACGCTACGGTTGGTTGCGGACGGTCACGACACCTAAAGGTATTGGATACCTGTGGTCAAAAGAATTGGCACGGCAGGATGAAGACATTGTCCATTAAGCGCTAGCAGGACCTCGGGTGGTTGAACACCTGGTTGACGTTGTCTTAATGTTTGAAGGAGACCGACAACATCCATTTCGTACCCTGAGGGGGATTAAAAACCGATTTGGCGCCACAAACGAACTGGGTTTGTTTGCAATGGAAGGCGAGGGATTGGTTGCGGTAGAGGATCCTTCTCGCAGCTTGCTGGCTGAGCGACCGCTGGATGCTGCGGGATCAGCGGTGGTGGCCGCGATTGAAGGAACTCGGCCGATTTTGGTAGAGGTGCAGGCCCTTCTGGTGCGATCTTACGGAACCCCGCGACGTGTGGTTTCGGGCCTGGACCCGCATAGGGCAGCTCTGGTCCTCGCGGTCATGGAGCGTCATTTGGGCGTTCGGATCTCTGAAATGGATGCGTATTTTAAATTAACCGGTGGCGTATCCTTAGATGACCCAGGATTGGATTTAGGCATCTTATGTGCAGCGTTGTCAAGTATTCGCGGCATACCCGTGGCTTCAGAATGGGTGGTGGCCGGTGAAGTAGGCTTGACGGGCGAATTACGGCGGGTAGGGCGTATTGCCGACCGGCTTAAGGAAGCACAAAGTTTGGGGTTCAAACGTGGCCTTATTCCCGGCAAAGTCGCAGAGATTTATCCCGGGATAGCCGCGACCGGAGTGGTCACCGTTGCCCAGGCGGCGATTCGCCTCGGATTGAATCCTGACGTGGGTGAGAACTCATGACAGAGCAGGGTTTATGGAGACGATGGCAATGGATCCGATGTTGGAAATTCTCACCAAGGTAGCTCCCGGCACGGGTTTGCGCGAAGCTATCGACAATATCATTAAAGCGCGAACTGGGGCTTTGTTGGTGATTGGGGGAGAGCCCGATATCGATCTTGATTGCCAGGGTGGCTTTGTTTTGAACGTACCGTTTAATGCAGCACAGGTATACGAACTGGCCAAGATGGATGGAGCCATATTGCTTGATCGTGATCTTACCCGCATCGTACGTGCAAACGTTGAACTTGTCCCGAAAATTGGGGCATTGTCATCGGAAACCGGGATGCGGCACCGTACCGCAGAGAGGGTGGCTCGCACTCGTGACGCCATCGTGGTGACCGTATCCCAGCGACGCAGTGTGGTAACCGTATACTGGAAGCAGACACGGTATGTGCTCCATGATCTGGCATTCATTCTAACCAAGGCTACCGGGGCACTAGCATCCTTATCGCGATATGACCGATTGTACCGTAGTGGTGCACGTCGACTCACCGAAGCAGAGATCCGGGACGAAGTACAGTTAGATGATGTTGCGGAGCTTTTGCGCCGGACTCTCATAGCGATTCAAATTCGGGCCGAGATTCGCCGATATGTGGTGGAACTCGGCCAAGATGGACATCTGGTGGATTTGCAACTCGAAGAGTACCCCGATTTGCGCCGGGAATGGCAGTGGATTTGGATGGATTATCGCGCTCATGCGACGGTACCGATATTGGATCCGGAAACCACCGATGCGGTGCAGTGGGGCCCAGATCAATGGGCCAAGGCCTTAGGATATCGCCATATACCAGAGCATATGGAACCGCGCGGGTTTCGTATTCTCCATGCGGTTCCTCGATTGCCCGAAAGCATCATTCGTGCTGTCATTGAAGAATTTGGGTCGTTGACCCGACTACGGCGTGCGACAACAGCTGACCTGGACCGGATTCGTGAAGTGGGGCCACAACGGGCTCGGGCCATTTGGAGTATGTTTCATAACGAAGGCGAAAATTGGGTCAACTAAGATAGAAGCGGCCTAAGGTGTTGGCTGCGTTGTACTTCTTCACTAAGGTGTCATATAGACTGATGTCCAATAGGTTGGCCAGCGCCGTAAGGTAAAACAAAAGCTGCCCCATTTCTTCTTCGAGGATTTCCCTGTCCCTTTCACATATTTTGCCAACAATATGTGAGGAAACGTTTTGATGAAGCGCGTCATAGGGAAGATCGTTATCGTATTGTTGGCGAGACGCCTGGATTTGAATGCACCCACACCCCGTCACCGATTTTGCCACGGCACGGTTGATGCGGGTTTCCGATTCAGCTAATTTGCTCAATACATCTAATACACTATGGTGGCGGACAAGTACCTCATTGACCAACTCTTGAAATCGATCCACCAATGACTCTTTGAGGACATCTCGATCCTGAGACACTTCCGCATCTCCCCTTTTTCCTGCATAACTCTTGGACCTATTGTAGGAGTGGGACAAGAACTATGTCAAACAGGGATCAGCGAATGCTTTCTAGCTCGTCGTGAGGTATGGTATGATCGCGCGAGAGGCGGAAAAATGTTTTAGCACTTTTAATTCTTAAGTATTGTAAAGGACGCCTCCGGGAAGACTAAATTATGGGACGTTTGGATAAAGGTGACGTCTCTTACGAGAAGAGGGAGGTGCTTGGTGTATGGGCCGAATCATGCGACAGATTCTCACCATCGTTGGGGCCCTGCTGGGTCTGGGTATTATGTTCCAAAACTTAGCAGCCTTAGACGCCTGGCCCTATCTTCATACGCTGGGGTCAATGCGAACTGAAATTTTTCTAGCCCTGGGTCTGGTCTTGGGAGGGCTTATTGGTTACTTGCTGGGACCCATTCTGGTTAAATGGGCTAGTCGTGGCATTACCTGGGCTGAGTGGCGATTGCAGAGAACGCCAATGCAAGATTTGTTGGCTGGGTCTGTAGGCTTGGTGCTTGGTCTGGTGATTGCCTTTTTGTTGACGGCAGAGTTGGGAGGCCTAGGGCTCTATGGAGACCTACTTCGTGTAGCCATCACCGTGGGGCTGGGATATTTGGGGCTCTTGGTGGGACTGCGGAAAAAAGATGAAATTATGCGGCCCCAAAACTGGTTGCCAAGGGTTAAGCATCGGGAACGGGTTTCACAAGCGGCCACTGGGGACGTCTCCAAACCAAAAATTTTGGACACGTCTGTGATTATCGATGGTCGGATAGCTGACATTTGCCAAAGTGGGTTTCTTGAAGGTCCGTTGATTATTCCTGGGTTTGTACTGGAAGAACTGCGACATATCGCAGACTCCGCGGATGTTTTGAAACGAAACCGAGGACGGCGGGGATTGGATATTTTAAATCATATCCAAAAAGAGCTCAAGACCTCAGTGCAAATTTACGAGAAAGAAGTCGACCCGGCATTAGAAGTGGATTCTAAGTTGTTGAAACTGGCCAAGATCATGGATGGCAAGGTCATCACCAACGACTTTAACTTAAACAAGGTTGCAGAATTGCAGGGGGTACCAGTGCTGAACATCAACGAACTGGCCAATGCGGTAAAACCTGTCGTGTTGCCCGGTGAGGAGATGGTGGTGCACGTGATCAAAGACGGTAAGGAATCTGGACAAGGTATCGGATACTTGGACGACGGTACCATGATTGTCGTCGACGGAGGACGTAAGTTCATTGGACAGACGGTTTCCGTGGTGGTGACTTCCGTGTTGCAAACGGCGGCTGGCCGAATGATTTTTGCTAAATTGAAAGCGCATATGCCAGGCGTGGAAGCAAGCGAGGCTTAAAGTTGGTAATCTAAACCTTTACCAACGCATACCGGGACAAGTGAGAGACACGCTGTGGTCAATAGCGTGTCTCTCATTTATGCGCCCGTCCCGAACGAGGAATGATCGTTCTAACCGTTGTCTCAAGGCAAGGATGTCTACCGCAGTTCTGCTGCGAGGCTACGTAGATGATGGGGCAGGCCCCATGGACGATAACTTTGTAAGCATACACGATTTTCACGGATTGACGGTGAAAGTAGTTCGATAATAACCGGACTGTTGAGGTGAACACACAGTGATGGATGATCTCAAGCGGTTTAACCTCCTAATCCTAGACAAGTCAGTGATGGCTGGGCCCGGAGTCTCTCGGGGCGGGTCACGCCGAACGGTTATCGTCCAAGCCGTCTAGCCTAACATGCCCCGTTCTCCGTCTTCGGCGGGACGTTAACCAACGCTCGGCCGAGACTAGGGTTATCTATAGCTGTTAGGGAGCTTAATAGGTGACAACGTACGGATGTGAGGTTTCGACCGGTGAGACGGTGGATCCTTTTGAGTTTGCGTTTTTACTGTGGGCGTCGGCGTGATGGTGTAAATATCTGCCTTTAGCACCTATTGGCTTGAGGCGTGCTTCATCAAAAAAACCGACTACGCGATATTCCGGAATTCATTTCGGGGTTTAGTGGTGTAGTCTTGCAAAGTCCCTCACAGAACGCGGACTTTTGGGCGGAAGTCTCAACTTTAGTTGTGAGAAAAATGTTTACCGGCAGTTTGTTTTATCCAGGGCGCCTGTCTGCTAAAACCCCCCTTTTCAAGGGGGGATGCAGCGGCTCCGGCGTCCGCAGGGTGCGATGCCCCAGGGCACAACGATGTGTGGTGCAAGGTTCGGCCTTCAGGCCGGAGAGGGTTCTACTTTCAAGGTGATTGCTTATGGGTTGTGTTAAGAAATTAAGAGTGGGCCCAGTGGTTAACATGTCAACAACCAGGGGGTATCCGGAGTGATGCGGCCTGACGGAAGGTTAGAAGGCCGCCGTGGTTAGAGAGGATCCGCTACCTGACAGGGTAGACAGCCGTTCAGCACCAATTTTTCCCGGAGGTGGACCGTGAAGTTTGGAAGATTAGTTGGCATCGGAGTGTGAATGAGGTGACAAAAATCCGCTTACCAACAGATTTTCACGACAATTAAGACAACAACCAAAGATTCCTCTTATTTTCACTATTGCATTATAGAAGCAGTCACAGTACACTAGTACTAGAACACGGATGTGCTATTATGCACAAATGTGCAATAGAAAGGAGCGGCCCATGACGAAACCTTTTTCTATTTTGGTCGTTTGTGGCACGGGTATTGCTACCTCGACCATGGTCGCAACCAAAGTGAAAGAATACGCCGAAACCCATGGACTCACACCCATACAAGTTCGCCAAGGCAAAGTAATGGATTTGTTGAAATCGTCCGATGCGGATGTAATTATCGCCACTACCCAAGTACCGGACTCGATTACGATACCGGTCATCAACGCGATTCCGCTACTAACTGGCATGGGCACCCAGGCTGTATTTGATAAAATTGAAGATTTATTTCGCCAACATCAGTGAAAGAGGGGGATCTGAATGCATAGTAACGCCATCATCCAATATATTTTAAATGTTGGACCTGATGTCGTATTGCCTGTGATTATCTTCATTTTTGGGTTGATTATCCGCATGCCCGTCGGGAAGGCATTTCGCGCGGGCGTGATAATTGGCGTGGGATTTGTCGGCATTAATTTGGTCATTGGATTGCTAGGGAATACTGTGGGGCCAGCTGCTGAAGCGATGGTTAAGCATAGTGGCATTCATCTGACCGATTTAGATGTGGGTTGGCCTTCCACTGCGGCCATTGCGTACGGGTCTGTGGTTGGCGCATTAGCCATTCCTTTGTGTCTGGCCTACAACATCGTGTTAGGAGCCATAGGATTGACCAATACCCTGGATATTGACTTGTGGAATTACTGGCATTTTGCCTTTGCGGGGGCATTGGTGGAGATTTTAACCCATAATTTTGCGTTGGGTCTATTTGCGGAAATTATTTCCATGACGTTCGTGTTGGCGTTGGCGGATTGGAGCCAACCGTGGGTCAAACGCTATTTTGGATTTGACAATATTTCGTTTCCCCATGGCACCTCAACTCCCTATTTTTTTATGGCGCTCGTATTCAATAAAGTGTTTGATGTGATTCCGGGGTTAAACAAATGGGATGCGTCACCGGAGGGTTTGCAGAAACGGTTTGGCATTTTTGGCGATAGCATGATCCTGGGATTAATATTTGGGCTCCTTATTGGCGTGGTCGCGGGACTTCCCTCCGCACAAGTCCTTATCTTAGGCATTACGGTCGCCGCAGTTATGCTGATCCTGCCACGGATGGTATCGATTTTGATGGAAGGCTTAGTGCCCGTGGCGGATGGGGCGTCGACGCTATTACAGAAAAAATTTCCCAATCGGAAGTTGTTTATTGGTATGGATACGGCGCTGTTGGTGGGAGCTCCTGCCACCATAGCGGCTTCGGTGGTCCTGGTCCCCATCACACTGGGACTGGCCTTTATATTACCAGGTAATCACACGCTGCCGTTTGTGGACCTAGGGACTATTCCCTTTATTTTGGCCTTGATGACGCCGGTGTTTAATGGGAATGTAATCCGAACTATCATCGGGGGAGCTCTGGCGATGATTCCGACACTCTATATTGCCACGGCATTATCAGGTTTATTCACCACAGCGGCGCGTCAGGTGCACTTTAAGTTTCCTCCCGGTGCAGTGCATATTACATCCTTGGTAGACGGTGGGAATCTGTTGCCTTATATCATTCGGGAAGCGGGGAATTACGGAGTCCTCGGACTTACAGGCTTATTTGCCCTATCGTTATTGTTTGCGTGGGCGGTGCGCCAACAAATTACCCATCGTAAGGTCGGGAAAGGAGATTCGCAACAAGTTGCTTAATTGGATACCATGGTTGCGTCCAGAGCGCATTTTGATAGCACGACCCTATACCTCGACCACGGAAATTCTAGATGCCATGGGTGGGTTATTCGAGGAAAATGTCGATGTCCGTCCTGGATATACGCAAGCCCTCATCCACCGAGAACAAGCATTTCCGACAGGGTTGCCGACGGAACCTTATGGCGTGGCGATACCGCACGCTGATGGAGAGTATGTGCTTCGGCCCGGACTCGCCGTCTGCACACTGAAACGGGCGGTGCCATTTCGTGAAATGGGAAACCCGCAGAATGTGATTGGTGTCAAATTAGCGATTTTAATTGCCTTGCCCCTAGCACAACAAACCGCTCAGGTAAACGTTCTGCAATGGCTTCTCTCGCTGATACAGCACCAACCTTTTCTTGAGGATATAGCCCAGTGTGGCCAGCCCTCTCAGGTCCTTCAAGTGTTTCAAGACTATAGCCAAACGCTTGCCCAGTGACAAGTAATTGACCACACAGGCGTTGTTTGCCGAATATCTCAAAGTTGAACGACCCTGTGTGGATCTCGCTTTAGAAACGCTCCCCTAACTCTGGGTTCTTCATAGATCGCTGAACTCAGAGCTCTTGGGGCACGATGCCGGAAAACACGGCCCAAGGATAGGGGCCAAACACAGTCTGGCCTATCGTGCCCCGTTTTCCGCCACCAGCTTCGTCAACACCCTTCGTGGGTTCGTTTCGCCCATGGTCTTTAGGGGGCTTAATAGCGTATCTACTGCGACATGAACAACGGCCGATGCACCTGGGTGGGGTCCTTCCGGCGACGATCGCATCACAACAGTCTATCTGTTTCAAATACCCAGGGGAGCGTATCACGCCTCTCCTAGGCGTTGGGGCAAAAGCACGCGTTTAGGCTGAATGGGGCTCTAGCATTTCACGGTAAGATATCTGACAGTCAGCGATGGCTAGAGTGGTAATGAGCGATTTTAGTACCGGTACTAATGGGGCGGAAACACTAAATTCGCGCAAACCTAAGGCCAGCAACAGGGCGGTATATTCCGTGTCGCCTGCCATTTCACCACAAAGTCCCACAGGAATCGCGGCGTTTGTTGCGGCGTTAAAGATCTGCCGCAGGGCACGTACGAGCGCTGGATCTCCTGGGCGATAATACGATCCTAAGGCACTCACCGACCGGTCCGCAGCAAAAAGGTACTGAATAAGATCGTTGGTTCCCACACTAAAAAATTGCGCGTGACGCGCCAATTCCGGTGCCAAAAACACGGCGGAGGGTACTTCTACCATTATTCCTACGGGAATGGGACATGAGGGCATGTTCAAGGAGACTAACGCACGTTGAAGTTCGGCTTCGCACCGGAACCAGTCATCGATCGTCGCAATCATGGGAAACATGAGGCGGATTGGAAACTCTTGGCTCACTCGCAAGACCGCGCGCAACTGGTGGAGATACAAGTCGGGGTAGCGGTCTAACAATCGTAACGCCCGAGTTCCTAAAAATGGGTTGGGATCGTTAGGGAGATCCATATAGGAGAGTGGTTTGTCTCCACCGATATCGGCGGCTCGCACCGTGATGGGGTGACTTTTGGGCGCCTCTTGGGCAATAGCTCGGAGCATGGCATATTGTTCGTCTTCAGACGGGAAATGATCCCCACCGAAAAAAAATTCGGTGCGCAGTAATCCGATCCCATCCGCCCCATAGAACTTCGCCTCTTGGGCATCTTTGATCGATCCAACATTGGCCTCGACCCGTATAGCAATCCCATCTTTGGTGTACACCATGTGATGCACGATCGGTGCGCTTCGAGAAGGGGGTGCCGTGGCAACTGACGGGCGCGGGGGTTCGTCTGTGACGATACCATGAAATCCATCTACGGTAATAACATCATCGTCGTGTAGCCATCGTCGGATATCCCCGGCGATAACCGCCGGAATTTGAAGAGATCGCGCCAAAATCGTGACATGAGACGTCAAGCTGCCTTGACTCAACACGATCGCTGAGACCCGCGTCAAATCAATTTTTGCTGTGTCGGAGGGAAACAGGGTGTCGCTAACCAAAATGCGAGGTTCGGTAGCAGGCCACAGCTGAGCAGGAGGCGTCGACTCGCATTGCGCGAGGATATGTTGGCCCACATCGCGAATATCGTCGGCTCGTCCCGCTATATAAGGATCATCCATCTTGCTAAATTGTTCAGCGATCATGTCAATACTTTGCCGAATTGCGTCGGTGAGCGGTATCCCCGTGGCTAACCGCTCCGCAATGGCATCCCATAAGAGGGGATCCTCCGCCATTAATAACTGTGCTTGCAGCACGTCGCGCAAGATGGGCGAATCGGACGCAAGCTTGAGGTCTTCCAGGGTGCGTAGCGATCGTTCGCGCAGAGTTGTTAGTGACAGGGTTTCGAAAGGGGACGAAGGATCCTTTGACGTACGATTCATCCATAAGACGCGACCCTGTACGGTTCCGGGAGACGCCGCTAAACCGACTAATTTCACGATTACCATCTCCTTCGGTAAGAAATTTTCTGAACTGGCAATGTCAGGGATACGCGGCGCGGTCTCAGTCCTCGCCTAAATTGTTCCCGAATATCGTGCCTAATGCATCTGCTGCTGCCACCTCATCCGACCCATCGATGACGATGTCGATTTGTGATCCTTGCGCTGCTCCTAACGAAAGCACCGACAGGATAGACTTGGCGTTTGCCGTCTTGTCCCCATACTGCAAGGTAATTTGGGCAACATAGGCTTTAGCGGTGGCCACCAAGACGGCCGCTGGCCTGGCATGAAGTCCCGAAGGGTTGGTTAAAGTGACGGTATGTTTTAACATCGTTCATGCCTCCAAAGAGTGTTTGAGTAATAGAGCCGTCATTTTATCTGTGACCAGTACGTTGAGCACGCCCAACCGCAGTGCTCCCAGAATTGCCAGCACTTTTTCCTGACCCCAGGCGATGCCGATCACGCGCGGCACCCGTTTTAAGGCGTCAAAAGTGATGCCTATAGTCCGCCGATCAAGGTCACTGTCGATCAATTGGCCATCGGCACTGTAAAATCGGGAGCAGAGATCGCCTACCGCCCCCATGGATTCTAAGGTGGCGACCATATGGGGTGCCAAATACTCCGTCGCGGTTAGTGTCGAAAACACACCCACGGCTCCAATCCCGACCAACGCAATGTCGACCGTCTGTGCACACTCCAGTACACGCGCCACAGCCGGTTCAGCGACCAGACGTTGATAGGTTTCTTGCTGCAAGATGGCCGGCGCATCTAACGTTATGGCTTGAGCGTTCAGGCGTTCGGCCAGTTTCAAGACTAAGGTGTTGCCTAAATACCCTTGCTTGACTGCACCGACGCCGCCGGAGAGAGCCACGACGGTTAAATCGTTAACGTCTCGTGTGCGCGGCACGGCATCGACTACGGCCGCTACAGACCGCCCCCAGGACAATCCAATCGACTGGCCCGACGTCAGGTTGCGCAACAAGAGGTCGGCAGCCATGGCCCCTAACACACTGCCGGAGGACTGCGGGTCGCAGTTGCAAACCAATACTTCGGAGAGTCCAAATTGCGATTCCAGGAATGTCTCCAACCCGAAATCAAACAATTCGGATGGTGGGGATTCCACCGTGATTTTGACAATGCCTTGGCGGCGCGCATACGTTAACATCCGCGAAATCGTCGACCGCGAGATGCCTACTCGTCGGGCTATTTCCTCTTGCGTAACTTGATCCTCGTAATACCATTTGGACACTTTAATGACCAAGCGATCATCCACGTCAGGGCCTCCTATTGCTGATCGAGCGCAACCAAATGATTGGCATTGTGATGCGTTACGAGTATAATCATTTACAGGAGCACATTATATCATAATTGCACAAACGTGCAAATATTTCTGTTCAGACACCAAAGGCAAGGAGGCTAGTGAGATGTCCAGCCTCACGAAACCCCACGGGCATCGCTCGGACCAGGCCTAGGTGGATGCGACAGGCGGGTTAAGGAGGGATCGCAAAGCAGGATGCAACAGATAGAGAACACGACAACACCAATTACCACAGCCACAGCGTTGGATTGGTATCGTACGATGCATCGCATTCGTCGTTTTGACGAGACGATTGACGAACTGTTCGCGCAAGGCAAGGTGCATGGGACCACGCACTTATATATCGGCGAGGAAGCAGTGGCCACCGGAGTTATTGCCACGTTAGAACCAGGGGATGTTATTACCTCGACGCACCGTGGACACGGGCATAATATCGCGCTGGGCGGGGACATCCAAGCCATGATGGCTGAGTTGCTCGGACGCGCAACCGGCTATTGTCACGGGGTAGGGGGATCCATGCACATCGCCGATCAATCCCGAGGCAATTTGGGGGCCAACGGCATTGTGGGCGCTGGATTGCCTATTGCTGTAGGGGCCGCCTTAGGTTTTGCGATGCGGCACGAGTCCCATTTGGTCGTCGCATTCACGGGAGATGGGGCGCTGAATGAAGGGGCGTTTCACGAAGCCGCCAACCTCGCGGCAATATGGCGCCTTCCTGTCGTATTTGTCGTCGAAAATAACCAATATGGTATGAGTGGATCGGTCAAAGAGATGTTCGCTATTGGGCACCTTGCGGACCGGGCGGCGGGGTACGGAATTCCTGCCACGATGGTGGATGGCATGGACATTTTTAGTGTGTGGGAAACCGCATCTCGAGCCGTCGAAGCCGTGCGGAAGGGGCAAGGCCCCCACTTAATTGAGGCCGTCACCTATCGGTACAAAGGGCATTCCAAGAGTGATGCTAATCGGTATCGCTCGCGTGACGAAATCCAACAATGGCGTCAGCGCGATCCCATCGACCATTTGCGTCGCTATCTTGCGGATCAAGGAATCGATCCCACGGAACTCGATCGGATACGGCAAGAAGAAGTGCAAGCGGTGGCCCAAGCCTTGCAATATGCCGAGGATTCCCCATGGCCCGAGGTCCGCATGCTCGATGACGCCGTGTATGCTCTAGAGGAGGGTGACCATGCCTGAAATGACATATGCTGCAGCCGTGCGATCGGCCATGGAGTGGGAGATGGCTAAAGATCCTCGAGTGTTTGTCATGGGTGAAGATATTGGGGTCTACGGCGGGGCGTTTGGCGTCACCATGGGGATGGTGGATCGTTTTGGCAAGGATCGCGTACGCGATACGCCGATTGCAGAAGAAGGCATTGTCGGTGCCGGGATCGGAGCGGCCTTAGTCGGGATGCGCCCGATTGTCGAAATGCAGTTTTCTGATTTTATTATGAACGCCATGGACCAGGTTGTGAATCAAGCCGCCAAAATTCACTTCATGTTTGGGGGCCGCATGAGTGTACCTTTAGTTATTCGAGGACCCGCGGGCGCAGGAACGGGAGCAGCGGCCCAGCATTCCCAAAGTCTTGAAGCGTGGTTTCATCATGTGCCGGGACTGAAAGTCGTGATGCCCGCGTTTCCCGACGATGCCCGTGGCTTGTTGTTAACCGCCATTCGCGATCCCAACCCCGTGTTGTTTTATGAGCATAAGTTACTCTACAAAATCAAGGGAGAGGTCACCGAATCTGATGAGGGGGTGCCCTTGGGGCGCGGGCTGATTCGGAGGTATGGGACGCACGCGACGGTGGTTACGTATTCGTTGATGGTGCATCGTGTACTGGAAGCTGCGTTGCAGTTAGAACAGAAGGGATGGGACGTGGAAGTCATTGACCTACGGTCTTTGGTTCCCATGGACATACCATTGGTCATTGAGTCGGTCAAGCGGACCGGGCGGTTGGCAATTTGCCATGAAGCGGTCGGGCGGGGCGGCATCGGCGGAGAAATCGCGGCCCGCATTCTCGAAAGTGAGGCGTTCGACTATCTGGAAGCCCCTTTGCTTCGCATCACCGGATTGAATACCCCAGTACCCTACAGCCCTCCATTAGAATCGGCGTTTATGCCGAGTGTCGACCGCATAGCGCAATCGTTAGCGACCTGGCTAGTCCATGAGGGGGTCTCCGCATGAGGCCGTTAACGCTGCCAAAGTTAGGATCCACCATGGATGAAGGGATGATTATCCAGTGGCATGTCGCAGTCGGCGACACGGTGCAAACGGGCGACGTGTTATACGAAGTGACGACGGATAAAGTCAATATGGAAGTGGAGGCCGATAAGCCGCTGACGATCGTTCAGATCGTGGCCGCTGCAGGGGAAACCGTCAGGGTGGGGGCAACGGTCGCTCTCGTCGAATCCGATACGGAGGGGGCGCTCCCGATAGCCGCGGGGACGGCACCGGAACAGTCGTTGCGACCGACCATGAAAGAACCTCCCGAGGACAACGACCGTACGCCCCGTGCTTCTCGCCCAGACCCCGGGCTGGTGACCCAGTCCTCGCCAATGGCCGATGCTGCGGGTGTTGTGAGCGCCGTACGGGCGTCCCCTGCCGCGCGGCAGCAGGCGCGTGCCCTGGGAGTAGATCTAACAAAGATTGCTGGGTCAGGACCGCGTGGACGAATTACACGAACCGACGTGGAAACCCATGCACAACGCTTATCCGTCGCGACACCGCCGGACGCGCTTCAACCCCACGACAAGCTGCGGGATAGCGGGCGGTGGGATGGACCCCGCGCCCTTATCGCCCAACGGATGAGCCAATCGGCGCTCATTCCCCAAGTGACCTTAACCATGCCGGTGGATATGCAACCTATTATGGATCTACGAACCCAGTGGGCAGAGCGTGGCAGGAAAATCTCCGTGGCGGACTTCATCTTGTTGGCGGTCAGCCGGATGTTGGTGACCCATAAAACTTTAAATGGATGGGCGGAAGACCATCATTACACGGCCGCCTCCGGTGTGGATTTAGGGTATGCTGTGGATGTTGCCGGGAAGGGACTCTATGTGGTCACCATTCGCCAGGCGCAGGGACTGGGGCTTGCCCAACTGGCGGAGCAACGCCAGCAGTTGACTGCGCGTGTCATCAATGGGCGGGCGACGCTAAACGATTTAGGAACCCCCTCGTTTACGGTATCCAATTTGGGGCCCTTGGGTGTCGAGACATTTAATCCCTTGCTGATGCCGCCACAGGTGGGAATATTGGGCGTAGGAGCACTACAACAAGAACCTCGGCTGCGGTTGATCTTGAGTCTCACATTTGACCATCGGGTGATTGATGGGGCTCCGGCTGCCGAAGCGCTAAAACAGGTCAAAGAGTTTTTGGAGGTGCCGGGATTGTTATTGTAGGGCCATTCCATAACGGGGGTGAAGAGGCCAATGATCGAGCCGACCAAAGTCGAACTATTGTGCATCCCGTGTATGCACTCCACCGGGCACACCGTGACGTATAGGGACCGACGCCTCGTGTCTTTGGAATGTGACGTCTGTCATCATCGGACGGAACTGGGCGAAGGCGTGCCCAGAGAGAATACAGAGCACAAGGTGACCTTGCACGAGATCGAACGCTTGTATACTGAGGACTTCTTGCAACGTATTTTGTCAAAACCACAACGCATGACGCGCGAACTCGAAGAGGATTTATCGCTGTTTTTGGCGACCGTGCCCTTGCGGTTGGTGACAAAGCCCTATCGGGTGCTAAAAGAGGTGCTGCGACCAGACGAACACGGGCGATAGGGGAAGTGTGCGACGTTCAGGGTCTGAAAAACCGGTGTCTAGATTCTGTGGACTTGTGTCAATAGCATAGACACGAAAAACTCGTGGTTATCGCAAACTTTTGGTATCAGTGCCATCCTTGGGAAGCAGGCAGATTTTCGCTGTCCGCGACGGCGCGGTCAAGGCGCCCCCAGAGGGCGGCTGACGCCGGCCTTGA